>CP016490.1:1216830-1825246 GCA_002966495.1 Halomonas sp. GFAJ-1 | reverse complement strand
CAACAATGACGCGCTCACCCTCTTCAAGGCCATCTACAATTATCTGCCAAGGGCCTGCTACGTCGCCGAGCTGAACGGTACGCTCACGGGCTTTGCTCTCTTCATCCAGCACAAACACACGCGGCCCCATCAGCCCCTGGGTCACGGCAATTTCCGGCACAGCAATCACGTTAAAGCGCTTTAGACCTTCAAGGCGTACTCGCACAAACTGCCCAGGCAGAACGGCACCGTCAGGGTTAGCAAAGCTAGCCGAGGCCTGAACCGTACTGGTGCCACCATCTACCCGTGAGCCAAGGTAGTTCAATTGCCCTTCAAGCTCAGAACCACTGCCACCGCTTAGCCCAGGCACTGTCAGGCGGGCGGTGATATCAGAAGCCTCACTCTCCTCTCCAAGCTGTCGGCGTAGTTCAAATGCATCTCGCTGGGGCAGTTGGAAACGCACTTCAAGGGGGTCTAGCGGCGTGATGGTGGCAAGCTCTGTTCCGGGGTTCACTAGGTTGCCGACGTTGATTTGGCTTAAGCTGATCATTCCCGATACCGGGGCGGTGACGTTGGCATAGCCTAAATCAAGATTGGCGCTGGTGAGTGCGGCTTCCGCTTGAGCAACCCGCGCCTGGGCAACCCGTTGATCCGCTAAGGCTTGATCATACTGCTGGCGGCTCACTGAGTTTTGGCTCAATAGCTGTTCAAAACGCTGGGCATCGCGCTGGGCGCGGGCTAGCTCAGCGCGGGCGCTCTGTAGGTCAGCATCGCGCTGATTAACCGTAGCCTGATAAAGGTCCGGCTCGATGGTATAGAGCCGATCGCCCTGCTCGACTAACTGCCCAGGCTCAAAATGGCGCTCTTCCAGAAAGCCGCTTACCCGCGCGACGAGCGTTACTTCACTATCGCTACGCAGCAGTGACGGGTAAGACTTATTCAGCGGTATATCCTGCCGAGCTACTTCGGCGACTTCCACCGCATGAGCAGGCGCTTCCTGCTGCGCCTGCTGCTGTTGCGGCTGCTCTTGCCCGCAGGCTGCCAGCGCCAGTGCAGCTATCAGCGTCACTAGACTCGCTCTACCTGAGTGAATCATTTTCTTCATACGTCGAATTCCCATTCATCTTTTTTTGAACATTGACGGATAGCAACACAGCGCTCATTCAATCTGGCGCTAAGTAGATACTTCTAATACTAAGTGGGTATCACAAGCGTGGTAATCATTGCGGGCATTGCTGTCGCTAGGCGTCGGGCGTGGGCGGAGCGCCAATATCCAGCGCACCCTGGTAAGCGTCACCGCTTTCAGGAAGGGTAAAACTCACGGGATCACCGGTCAGCCAGGCATTTACCTCTTCAATCGCGGCAACATCTAGCAACCCTGCCTGCTGTCGTAGAGAAAGGAGGTTCACCACGTAGTCGTAGCGGGCCTCTGCAAAGTTGGCGATGGCGTTATAGAGATTTTGTTCGGCGTTTAACACGTCGACGATGTTACGCGTGCCGACTTCGTAGCCCGCCCGGGTGGCTTCTAATGCGCTGCGGGTAGAAACAATCGCCTGCTGGCGTGCCTCCACCGTCTCGACGTTATTGCTGACTTGGGTATACAGCGAGCGTACCTGCTGAATCGTAGCGCGGCGCTGAGACTCAAAGTCGTACTGGCTGCGCTCAAGCTGGAAGGTGCCCTGGCGAATACTGGCGCTCGTGCTGCCGCCCGTATAAATAGGCAAGTTAGCCGAGACCCCCAATTGGCTGGATGAGTCATGACCACTGGCAAGGTCGCTATCACTTTCAGCATACCGATAGTTCGCAAACGCCTGAACGCTGGGAAGACGGCCTGCCCGAGCAATCTCTACGCCAACTCTAGAAAGCTCGATACCTGCCCGCTGGGCCAATACTTGCGGATTACGCTCAATAGCTTGCTCCACCCAGTAATCGCGGCTGCTTGGGGAGGGCAAGACCACGGGCATATCACCTAACGCATCGATATTGGCATAGCGGCGTCCAGTGAGCTGTTCAAGCACTTCAAATGCCACCTGCAGATTACTCTCAGCGGCAATACGGTCGGCCCGGGACTGGTCAAAACTTGCCCGCGCTTCTTCCACTTCAGTAATTGCAATCAGCCCTACCTCAAACTGCTCGCTGGCCTGCTCTAACTGGCGGCCAATCGCACGTTCCTGCGCCAAGCGCGCCTCTAAAACCTCATGAGCACGCAGAATGTCAAAGTAGGCACCCGCCACATCAATCAACAATTGTTGCTCGGTGGCCGCCAACAAGTACACCTGCTGGTCGATTTGACGCTCAGCTTGGCTTACTTCATGACGGGTGACCGCATTAAACAGTGCCTGTGAAGCTTCTAGCGAAAGCGATGCCGTATTGAAGTTGTCATCGCTGACGCCTGCACCTGGGGTGGTTGGATCAGTAACAGCACCGGCTCTTGCCG
The DNA here is from genome assembly GCA_002966495.1 of Halomonas sp. GFAJ-1. Taxonomy (NCBI): domain Bacteria; kingdom Pseudomonadati; phylum Pseudomonadota; class Gammaproteobacteria; order Oceanospirillales; family Halomonadaceae; genus Halomonas; species Halomonas sp. GFAJ-1. Next base: position 1,822,830 of record CP016490.1, on the reverse strand, counting down.
AGTTTTGGCTTTCATACTGGCGGTTATGGACCACGTTACCTGAGGCATTTACCTGCGGCAGTAAACCACCGCGCACCACATCTCGTGACGCTTCCACACTGGAAAAATCAGCGCGTGCCGAAGCCAATGTCGCATTATTGTTGAGCGCATCACGCGTAATAGTCACTAGGTCTGCTGCGTGAGCAGGCAGCATCAAGGAAGACGTAAGCACTGCTAACAGCAGGGGACGAAAAGGGGCATTGACTGCCCAGTGTGCCAGTCGCATGGGGTTGCCTCTAGGTGTCAGCGTAGGATGGCGCAACACGTATGCCATTCAGAAGGAGTGGCATTATAGTTACATTCATGTATGTATGCCAGACTTGTACTTCGTCCAATTGTATGGACAAACAACTTGTCAAGCCTGCACTCCCTTACCTTAGCCCAAAGCATCTTGAGCAGGCACCCTTTTAGGTTTCGGCTAACGAAATCTACCAACGTCTTGGCCGCTAAGCGCCTATCATTGATACTGCTTTTGGGCACGTTGATTCAAACAACTAAGAGGCGTATGGGTATGTACAAGCTTGCGTTTTTTGTTCCCGTTGAAAATGCCGAAAATGTGAAAGAAGCCGTGTTTGAAACCGGCGCAGGCCGGATAGGCGATTATGAAGCCTGCTGCTTTCAAACCCGGGGCACTGGGCAGTTCCGCCCGCTGAAAGGCGCAAACCCGCATATGGGGCAGGTAGGGGCGCTTGAAACCGTGGAAGAGTATAAAATCGAGCTGGTGTGCGAGGATGAGCTGATTAAAGCGGCCATTACTGCACTAAAGCTCGCTCATCCTTATGAAGAAGTGGCCTATGACGTTTGGCAACTTGCCGATTTTTAAAGCGCTTAGGCGCTGCCGAAATAGCGCTCGCGGTCTTCAGGCATAATCGTACTACTATGCAGCGGATAGTCGGCGCGTTGACGGGCTACACCGGCTGTATGGTCAGCCGCGTTTTTACGATCTGCCACGCTTTTGCGATCTGCCACGCTTTTGCGATCTGCCACGCTTTTGCGATCTGCATAGTAGTGCTGCAATGTACGCTCTATGGTGGGAAATGCCAGCGCGTCCCACGGGATTTCATGCTCTTCAAATAGGGCTACTTCCAAGCTCTCCGGGCCTGCACTGAAGCCCCCTAGCAAGTCGGCGAGAAAAATCATATACACTTGATTGATATGCGGCAGGTCGATGAGCGTGTATAGCTCGCCTAGGTCAACCTCAGCGAAGGCTTCTTCCCAGGTTTCCCGCATAGCGGCCTGCTGGGTGGTTTCAGCGTTCTCCATGTAGCCAGCCGGTAATGTCCAGTACCCTTTGCGCGGGGCTATCGCTCGTTTACACAGCAGCACTTTTGAGCCACTGATGGGCAGCGTACCCGCCACAATGCGCGGATTTTGGTAGTGGATGGTGCCGCAAGCATCGCATAGGTAACGAGAGCGGTCGTCTCCTTCGGGAACAGCAAAACGGACTTTTTCTCCACACTGACTACAAAAGTTCATCGCGTTTTCTCTGGGCTGTGGGAATAGGCGTCAACATGCTTGACGTTGATCACCGCGGCTGGGTAAAAGGGAACAAAGCAAATGGAACCCCTATGTTAGAGACTCTACGCAAACAGCTGCAACAGCACACGCCTCAACGGTTAGACCACGTTAAGCTACCAGAGGCGGCTGTATTACTGCCTATTGTTGAGCGTCCAGCCCCAACGCTACTCTTTACCCGCCGGGCAAGCCACCTAAACACCCACAGCGGCCAAGTGGCATTTCCGGGTGGCAAACGCGAAGCGGGCGATACCGACCTTTACGCCACTGCCCTACGGGAGGCCATGGAAGAGATTGCGTTAGCGCCAGGGCTGGTGCAACCCCTGGGGCGCCTATCAGACGTTATTTCGCTCCACGGCATTCGCGTGACGCCCTGGGTGGGCATTATTCCACCGGACTTGCCCTTGGTGGCTGACCCGTCCGAGCTAGACGCTATTTTTGAAGTACCGCTAAGCCACTTTCTAGATGATAAGCGTACCCATACCGACGTCATTACGGTAGATGGCATTACCCACTATGTGCCCAGCTACCATGTTGATGGTCATGTGATTTGGGGGCTTTCAGCGATGATGCTGGTGGAGCTATTGGCCGAGGGGTTTGGTATGCCCATTAACCTCCACCAGCGCCCCGTCGGCGCGTTACGACACTTTCCTGAAAGAAGAAGCCGCCCGCACACGTCAGCCCGCCACCCTGGCATGAGAAACCCAAAATGATCGCATCTGACCTGCAAACCCCGCCCGTTTTTGCACCTGCGGCACACAATGCCTTAGTCGAAGCACTGGTCGAACAAGGCTGGTACGTCGGTACTAAGGTCATTGACTCAGCGCTTTGCCAAGCCTTGTATCGCGAGCTGCTGCACATGGCCGAGCACGATGCGCTTAATGAAGCAGGCATTGGTCGTGGCCAGCACCACCACCTTCGTAAAGATGTCCGGGGCGATGCCATTCATTGGCTGGATCGTGAAAGTGAAGCTCAGCGCCTCTACCTTAACGCCATGGGAGAGCTGCAGCAGTCGCTCAATCAGGCGCTGTTTCTCGGCTTATTTGAGTATGAAGCGCACTTTGCCCACTATCCGCCTGGCGCATTTTATCAGCGCCATTTGGATAGTTTTAAGGGACGCGCTAACCGTATCATTTCTACCGTCGGCTACTTAAACCCTGACTGGCCCAGCGATGGCGGCGGTGAAATGGTCATTTATCACCCTGACGATCCCACTCAAGAGGTGGCGCGCGTGGTACCTGAGGCGGGTACCTTCGCCTGCTTTTTATCCGAATCTATACCCCATGAAGTGCTGCCCACCCAGCAACCCCGTGCCAGCATCGCGGGCTGGTTCAGGCGTAACGCCTCGCTGGGTGGCGTGCTTGACCCGGCACATTAAATAATGCACCAGACTAATAAAGACGAGGCCGCGCTGCACAGTAAAATTGCAGCACTAGAAGCACGCAATGCGGCGTTGGAAGAGGAGAAGTGCCACTACCAGTGGCTAGCAGAGAGCACCACCGATCTGATCTCTCGCCATGCCCGTGATGGCACGTTCCTATACGCTTCCCAAGCGGCGCGGGATTTATTAGGTTATGAGCCCGACGAGCTTATCGGCGTTTCTGCATACCAACTTTTCCACCCTGCCGATTTAGACGACCTGCTTAGCAAATCTCCCCAGGTGTACTACCACGACGGTTTTTATCAGCAGACGTACCGGTTTCGCGCCAAGGCGGGCCACTACGTCTGGTTTGAAACCACCAGCCGCACCCGCCGCGATAGCGTTACGGGTGAATTGATCGATATTTTATGTGTATCACGGGATGTTGGACGACGAATTCATGCTGAGGCCACGCGGGAACGCTTAGCCCAGGTGGTAGAATCCACCACCGACTACGTGCTGTTTTTAGGCCCCAATCAGCACATCTTTGGTGCCAATGAAGCCGCCCGCCGCTGTTTTAGGCTACCTAAAGACGCTATGCAGGTCGCACTCCAGCAGCTTTATCAGGCGGACTCTCTTGCGTTACTTAAAGAGGTCGTTTTCCCCGCAGTGGAACGCTACGGCTCTTGGAGCGGCGAACTGGAAATGCGGGGTGCAAGCAACTCTGTTCCCGTATTAAGCGTGGTGCTTGCCCACCGTAGCCGAGGAGCAGAACCCGGGCACTTTGCGCTTATCAACCGCGACATTAGCGTTCGCAAGGCCGCCGAAGCCCAAGCCCGGCGCCATCAGGAGCAAATTGCTCACGCTAACCGTTTAGCAGCGGCTGGAGAGCTGGCCTCCAACATTGCCCACGAAATAAACCAGCCCCTTGGCGCCATTGCTAATTACACTAGCGGAGCGCTTTTTAAGTCCCAGCAAACCCCTGAACTGCCTGCTAAAGAATTACTGCTCCCGTTGTCGCGTATTGATGAGCAGGTGCAGCGTCTCGCACAGCGGCTTCGTCACATGCGCAGTTTTGTGCGTAAGCGCAGCCATCGCGTTCGCCCTATCGTCCTCGAGGATGTGGTAATAGCCGCCTGCCAGCTATGTGATTGGCAATACCAGCAGGGGGCGATAAAGCTGTCCCCATGCCTCCCCCCTGAGCTGCCGCGCATTTACGCTGACCCCATTGCCCTGGAGCAAGTCATTGTTAACTTACTACTCAATGCGCTGACGGCTAGCCGCGAACAGCATAGTGCTGAGCACGTGGTTATTCGTGCTTATATGAGCGGCAGTCGTCAGGTTACGCTTAGCGTGGAAGATCAAGGGTCAGGCATCGCACCTGAACATCGCCACGCGATCTTCGATGCTTTTTTCACCACTCGCGATGAGGGGCTAGGAATGGGGTTGGCCATTAGCCGATCATTAATGGAGAGTATGGGAGGCGCACTTGCCTTGCGTTCGGCAGAACCGCTTGGCGGCGCATGCTTTGATGTTACCTTACGCGCCGAAACCCCAGCTCATAATGAACGCTAGGCGTTAGCTGCACCTTAACTTACGTTTGCTTAAGGAAACAACCATGCACCGCCACGATACTAGATCGGCCACATCCCCCCCCCCACCGCTTACCTCACCCTCTACGGTTATCGCCGTGGTTGATGATGACCAAGCACTGCGGGACTCCCTGGTATGGCTATTAGAATCCGTGGGGTTAGCGACGTATGCCTTTGCCGACGGCGAGGCGTTTTTAGCCGCTGAGTACAGCGAATTCGGCGCTGTGCTGCTGGATGTACGGATGCCAGGAATGAGCGGTCTTCAGGTTCAGCAGCAACTGGTAGACCATCACGCCGCCCTGCCGGTGATTATGATGACAGGGCACGGCGATGTACCCATGGCAGTCGCTGCACTGAAAAATGGTGCTTTTGACTTTATCGAAAAGCCCTTTAACCATCAGCAGCTGATTGATGTTGTGCAGCAGGCTCTTGGCAGCGCTTATGCGCAGCGTCGTGTTTTTCAGCAGCAGCGTTTACTACAGGCACGCTATCAGTCACTGCGCCCCAAAGAGCAGCGTATCGTGGCCCATGTAGCAGAAGGAATGACCAGCAAAGAAATTGCTGAACACATGCAGATTAGCGGCAAAACCGTTGAGGTGTATCGGCTTCGCGCCATGAAAGCAATGGGTGCCGCTAACTTGGCAGAATTAGTGCGTCAGGCGGTGGCGCTGGAACTCGTTCCAGCACTCACAGCTGACGAATAACTTAACTTAGCGGTACGATCTGGCCATTGGCATTTTCTAATATCTCTCGCACCTGTTCGTAGTTGATAACGTGCGCACCATCACCATTATGCTCTTCAATTAAGCTGACAACGTTGAGCAACGTTTCCATACCAAACGCTTGCTCATCGGTGGCGGTAAACGCCTGCACGTAAGCTTCCCCAGCAGCGCCCCAGCCCACCTTAACGGGTGCATCGATGATATTAACCTGTGTGCCCACGGGCACACGCCAGAACACCGACTCAATGTCTTCTGAGTGCATACGGATACAGCCACGGCTGGCACGCATGCCAATACCATCAGGCTGGTTAGTGCCATGGATGAGGTAACCAGGGATATCTAACAAAATGGCGTATTGGCCAAGTGGGTTATCTGGGCCTGGCGGCACAACCGCTGGCGGCGGATCGCCCCGCTCGGCGGCCTCACGTCGAATTGAGGCCGGTGGATACCAGGCCGGGTTCTCAAGGCGCATGGTGGTTTTAGTGATTCCTAACGGCGTATTGTATGCATCGCGACCGATCCCAATAGGATAGGTCTCCACCCGCGATGTCTCGCCATTACTTACCTCTGGGTAATAGTACAGCCGCAACTCGGCTACGTTAATCACAATACCGGTACGCGGCTCATCCGGCAGAATAAACTGGCCAGGTATCGTGACTTCAGTACCTTCACCGGGCACCCAGATGCTTACATCCGGATTGGCCATGCGAATTTCTTCGTAGCCCACATTATGCAACCGGGCAATATCCAGCAGGGTATCCTCACTACCAGCCGTCACCGTGTACACCTCTCCGACCATATTGCCCTCTTCAGGCAAAGCAAAATGGCCCTTCGGTGACTCCTTCTCATTAGCACCAGCGGTGCTTGCTAACAGCCATGCCCCCAGCGCAAGGCTAGTAATCGTTAACTGCTTAATGCAATGCAAGGGCTGATAGCGCGCCATCGTCGTCATGGATTCTCCTTTTTTATAGGCCCTGGGCATTGCCAACTGGGCCATTTGGCTATGAATATGCCCATTGGCTTGAGCTAGGTCAATTCGGCACACTGTCGCAGCCATGCCCCATGGCGACTCATCACGGCTATTCATCACTCCTATCTATCACTACTGCCCTATCACTACTGTCTATCACCGCGATCCATCAGCTCATGCACTCGTGAGCCACGCACCTAAGCCCTGCGCCACTTCTATATTCATTCTTCTGTTTCTCTCCTCCTTGTTAACGTGAGTATTACTAACAGTGGGCATTCAAAAATGCTTATAAATCATTCGGGCTTGTTAGCAATAATAAAAAATATTAATTTTATCTTTGCAAAAGTGAGCACAGCGTCTACCTTAATAAGTGTCTCAGCGCAGTGAAGCGCTGAGCAGGGTACGCTACCCCCCGTAGTTTGCACCCGTTGATTTAACGAACTAGCCTACTTGGCTATTAGGAGTAATAGCGATCTAGTCTGCGTCAGTAGAGACTGCGCAATGGGTATTTTAGGAGAAACACTAATACCTACTCACTAGCACCGTTATTAATTTGTTTAGACATTGACGTCTTCTCGTTATGTCTTATCGCAAGCGCAAGGAGCAAGAGCAATGAAAATGATCAAACCCGCTTTTCTAGGCACTCTGATGGTACCGGCGTTTATGTTTGCAGCAACAGCTGTAAATGCCAACGAGCACACAGAGATGGCAACCACAACAATGGAAGCCACCTATCTTACCAGCCAACCTGAAGGCACCTTCCACGCTGATTCATTAATCGGAAATGATGTTAAAAGCACTGTGGAAGATGACAATGATATCGGCACCATCTCTGACCTGATTATTAATGAAGATGGGCAAATTCAAGCAGTCGTAGTGGGTGTTGGCGGCTTCCTCGGTATGGGCGAAAAAGACATCGCCATCGATTGGGATTCGCTTGAACTTACTAAAGATCATGATGATGAAGAATATGTCATCCGTGTAAATGCTTCACAAGATGCTCTTGAAGAAGCTGAAGAGTATGAGCGCGATAACGACTAACACCTAGTTAGCCTCTAAAAGGCCTTGGCAATTGCCAAGGCCTTTTTTATGGTTATTATTAACTTCTATTAGATAAAAAAAATAAAAATGGCGCCACATAATTAATATGGCGCCATAACTTAAGTTATAAAAACGGAAAATTAATTTTTAAGCTTGGCTTCCATTGTGATTTCTGCATTTAGAACTTTAGAAACGGGGCAATTGTCTTTAGCCATTTCTGCCGCTTCTTTAAATGCAGCTTCATCAGCACCACTAACGGAAGCTTCTACCTCCAAGTGAATCTTAGAGATATCAAAGCCATCTGTGCTTTGAGAAAGCGTCACCCTAGCATTGGTATCAATTGCTTCTGCAGTGTAGCCTTTTTCACCCAAAATCATAGAAAGCGCCATTGAAAAACAACTGGCATGGGCCGCGCCAATCAGCTCTTCTGGATTGGTGCCTGGCTCGTCTTCAAAGCGCTTTTTAAAAGAGTAGTTAGTGGCTTCCAAAACGCCACTTTCGGTGGATACGGTGCCTTGACCATCCTTCAAGCCACCTTCCCAATGTGCACTAGCTTTACGATCCATCCTGTTCTCCTTTCCTGTGGTGTTTCGCTAATTGCATGAGTAGGCACACACTGCGCCCACTAGCTCCTTCAGCGTAGCCGATTCTATCAACTATGCCGAATTCACCCACTAACTGCCGGTCGTCTCTTCGATACTGCTTTGCAATGCACGTACAGAGCGCTCTCCCCGCTCTTCAAAAGGATCACTAAGGTCTATTACCATTTCTACACGGCGATTTACCCCTCGCCCTTCAGGGGTTAAGTTGGAAGCTAACGGTCTCGTATCCGCAAAGCCTTGAATCACCAGTTGCTCAGGCAATAATTCTTCTGTGGCAACAAGAACATTGGCCACCGACGCGGCACGCATAGCGGAAAGATCCCAATTGCTGCGGAAACGGGAGGTGCGGATGGGCACGTTATCCGTATGGCCGTGAACAGACACCGTGCCGTCTACGGTAGCTAGCACAGACGCTAATTCAACAAGTAAATTAACAAAATCAGGCGTTACATCAGCATTACCTGAACCAAACGTGCCCTGCTCCGCCACTCGTATCACCACACGGAACTGATCAACCTCAATTTCTGTCACGCCTTCTAGCGACGACTTTTTTAATAGCTCCTCAAGTGCGCTTGCTACTTGCAAGGTGCGCTGCTGTCTCTGTGACTCCAAAAGGCTACGCATCGTTTCTAGTTGAGGCTGCTGAAGCGTTGTGCGTTGACGAACCTCGTCAACAAAGGTGCGGTCTGGCGTAGCGGGGGAGAAATTTTGTAATACCGCACTGGTTCCCATGGGTATTTGCATGGCTTCTACATCACGCTGTACGCCAAACGCTTTTGACAGCTCATCTGCCACTCGGCGAAATTTTTCAGCGTCAATCTCTGCAAACGACAATAAAAGTACAAAAAAGCACAGCAGCAGTGTCATTAAGTCCGCATAGGTCACCATCCATGCTGGTATGTTAGTCTTCTTAGCCATCGCTTACGTCCGCTCGCCTACAGGGCTTTTTTCGTCATCATTTGATGCACCACGGCGCTCAGGGGGTACGTAAATTGTTAACATTTGCTCTAATACGCGCGGGTTTTTGTCACTTTTGATTGCCAGCAGCGCATCAATCCATAGTTGCTGCATCTTAGCTTCTTGCTGCATTCTCACCCACAGCTTATCAGCAATAGGGTTAGCAATCATGGTGCCAATCATCGCCCCATAGAGCGTGGTCAGTAGGGCAACCGCCATTGCAGGGCCAATCAGGGAGGGGTCTCCCATATTTGCCAACATCTGTACTAGCCCGACTAACGTGCCAATCATCCCCATCGCTGGCGATACTTCGCCTAACGCAGAAAAAACGCGTCCGCCTGCCTCGTTACGCTCCAGGCTCAATAGGCGCTCTTTTTCCATCATCTCTTTAATCAGCTCAGCGCTATAACCATCCGCCAGCATTTGCAAACCCTTTGCAAGAAAGGGTGAATTTACTTCTTTGTTTTCTAGGGCAATCATGCCTTCTCGGCGAGCAACCTTAGACAACTCTACTAGCTCTTCAATGCTCTCCTGAACATTAGGCAACTGGAATTTAAAAGCCCTCGCCGCCGCTTTAAATGCAAATTTAAATTGCGTGATACTAAATTTTGCCAGTACGACAAATAAGCTTCCTCCGACAACTAGCAGCAGCCCGGTCGGGTTCATAAACACTTCGGGTGACGTGCCTAGTATTACAGCGGCACCCACCAGAACAGCTGCCCCCACCAAACCAATCAGCGTTGCGAGATCCACGGCCTTTCCTCAAAATTGTAAAAAATGCGTAAGCACTGTTTAACGAGACAGTAGAGACTAGTTACATGACGGTCAACGCTAAAACAGTAACGATACACAGGTTGACATTATTACACGATGTCAATCTAAGAAAACTGTTGATAAGACGCGCGATCTGTTCGCTTTCAGATACTTTGTCTCTACACTTTTGAGTACCATAACAATCACTATAAATAATGTCATCGACGTAAGGACACGCCATGTCAACGGCTGATGCGATGCGCCTGCTGCTGCTCTCTTCTTTGTGGGGGCTTTCGTTTATTTTTATGCGGGTAGCAGTGCCAGAATTTGGGCCAGTGCCGCTTGTGTTGCTGCGTATGGGGGTTGGGGCGCTGTTGCTAGTGCCGCTGCTAATGAGCCTGAAGTACCTGCGGCTGATTTGGCAGCATAAGGGACCGCTACTGCTGCTGGGTATTATCAACCATGTGCTGCCTTTTTCACTGCTGGCCCTAGCGACCACACGCCTTGAAGCAGGCTTCACCTCTCTTCTTAACGCCACGACTCCGATTTTTACCGCGCTGTTAGGTGCCGCTTTTTTTGCAACCCCCGTGCAGCGCCAGCAATACGTTGGGTTAGCCCTGGCCCTGCTGGGGGTGTATGTACTTTCCGCTAACCGACTAGATTTTGCACTGGGTGGCGATGGCTGGTTTATTGTCGCGGTGTTAGGGGCGACTTTTTGTTACGGCATTGCCAGTAACTATTCAAAGACCCGCCTGGGGCATCTGCCCAGTCGCGTACTTGCAGCGGGCAGCAGTGCGATGTCTGCCTTAGTTCTGCTAATACCCGGCCTGCTGCTATGGCCAAGCGAGCCAGTGAGCCCCCTTGCGTGGGGCAATGCGCTGGCGTTAGCGGCCCTCAGTACTACGCTGGCATTCCTACTGTATTTTGGTTTACTCGCCAGCGCAGGCGCTACGGCCACATCAACCGTCACTTTTTTAGTACCGGTCAGCGCGCTAATGTGGGGCTATTTACTATTGGATGAAACGCTAAGCCTTCAGGTAGTGGTGGGTATGGTAATTACCTTACTGGGCACAGCGATTGCCACCCGGTTATTACGGTTTAAGCATCGCGGTGCGTTGGCACCACCTCATCCCCGACACAAATGACGCTACCTTGTCCAGCGGTTAAGGTAGCATTCTGGCCAAAATATGCGCCCTTAAGGTGAGGCTGCGTGTTTAACGCAAGCAAGGTTCTTAATGGTTCGCCCGGTTCAGGTATCGCCGCCGTTTGCTGGTCAACGGTGGTGATTTTACAGCGTTGGCAAGGTTTGCGTAACGTCAGCTCATAACCGCCCTGCTCTGCAGACAGCGTTGCCCACTGGTCTTCAGCCCAAGCATCTGCACACTCAATAACGATATTGGGACGAAAGCGGTTCATCGGTATGGGGGCCTGCCCCCCGGCAATGAGCGCTTGATTTAGCGCGTCTAAAGAAGCGGTAGTGGTTATAAGAAAGGGGTAACCATCAGCAAAATAGGTGTGGGCTTCTCCGCCTGCTAAAAAATCCGCCTCAACCGCACGCGTAAACTCAGCTGCAAATCGCACCATACTGATTCCTCGTGCCTGCTCGCCCAAAGCTGACTCAAGCCAACAGGACACCTCGTCACCTTCAGGCAGCGCTTTACAGTGATCTTCCCATACCTTAACTAATCGAAGATTACCCTTTGGGTCTGATAGGGAAATGGCAATTGGGTCCACACTGGGATGGGAGAGCACCAGCGCTTCAGACGTGAGCGCGACCGAAATGGTGGCAAGCGCAGGTAACTGGCGCTGGGTAACAAAACGCTGCTGGGCATCCACTAGCATCCAACGCCGATCCCAAGCCAAGCCATGGGCATAAATATCACTTTGAGTAACGTCGATCCCCTTAAGCGATTTAACCGGATAGACGCTGAGTTGGGTAATTTTCATGACAATCTCGCACTCGATATGGCAGCTCTTTAATTAAGAGCCTATCGAGGTTGCCAGCTCGCCGCTAGCGACCCTGAGACTAAAGCGTGTTACCCACTTCAATCCGATACCCCAAATCCATCACGTGGTGCTCAAGTGATTCGCCGCGAATGCGCGACAACAGCGTTTTCGCGGCGGCTTCACCAATGGCTTGCCGAGGCGTAATGACGCTGGCAAGGCGCGGCGTCATCGCTTGGCCAACATCGTGACCATGAAACCCAGCAATCGCCATCTGTTGAGGCACCTTGACGCCATGGCGTAAACATTCGAAGTAAGCCCCCACCGCCACGTCGTCGTTTGTGCAGAAAACACCATCGGTATTGGGGTAATTGCGTTGAATTTCCTGCATCAATGCTGCCCCTACACTATAGGAAGAGCGTTGGCTGCTTTGCAGCGTTACCGGTGTTAACCCCTGCTCTTCCATAGCTTGGCGATAGCCTTGCTCGCGCTGGCGTGTCCGCTCATCCAGACGCACAGCCAGATAAATCACCTGACGCCTGCCACGGTGAATCATCTCACTGACCATATCGTAAGCGGCCTGCACGTTATCGTAGCCCACCGCCTGATGCAGTGGCGGGCGACGGGTATCCATAATTTCCACAATAGGAATACCGGCTGTCTCCAACATCCGCAGGCTACGCGGCGTGTGATCGCGGTCAGACAAGATGACGCCATCCACATTATAAGAGAGCAGCGAGGCCAAACTGCGCTCTTCAAGCTCAGGGCTGTAACCGTAGTGAGAGAGCATCAAGTGATAACCAGCAGGCTCGGTGTACGCTTCGATACCGACAATGACATCAGCAAATACCTGGTTGGTAAGCGATGGTACCAACACGCCGATAGAGTGGCTGGTAGCCCGAGAAAGCAGGTCTGGTGCCCGATTGGGAATATAGCCAATCTGTTCAGCAACGCTAAAAATACGTTCGCGAAGCCCTTCTGATACCGTATCAGGGTCCCGCAAGCAGCGACTGACGGTCATTTTTGTCGCGTCAACGCGATCAGCAATATCTTGTAATGTCGGGCGTTTTTTCTTCAAATGACACCAATGTTAAAAGCTCATGTGCGTGTCAGACACTTTAAGCGCAGCGATACACTGCGCCAACACGGTTTCTGGCGGTTGGGCAATCGAGACAGCAATAGCGTCGTCCTCCCTCGGCGGTTCTAGCTGAGCAAACTGCGAGCGGAGCATATCATCTCCCTTAAAGTAGTGACCTTCCCTTCCTGCAAGACGATTGCGAATGGTCGCAAAGTCACCCTCAAGATAGATAAACACGACGTTTGGCTCGTCACGACGCAAGAGTTCACGGTAGCGGCGTTTAAGGGCCGAGCAGGCGAGCACCATCGCGGCTTCTCTTGACAATAGCTGCGCCAAGTCAGATAACCAACCAGCACGATCTTCATCGTTAAGAGGGATGCCCTGGGCCATTTTCTGAACGTTATTTTGACTGTGAAAATCATCGGCATCGTAGAAAGTAATGCCTAAAGCGCTTGCCAACTGGGCACCAATTAAGCTCTTACCGCAACCTGACACACCCATAACGACAATTTTGCACTGCTTGGCCGCGTTATGCATTTTTGACCCCTTTAGCCGCCACTTTTTCTTTATGCCGCATGCGAATCACAACGATCAGCATAATAACCACCAGCGCGACTAAGCCCTTGGACAATGGCGTCGCCATCAAATATTCCCATAGCGGCATATTGCGGGCGCTGGCAATACGCATTGCTCTTGCCAAGTTAGTCTCAATCAACGGACCTAATACCACCCCGATGATAATCGGTGCCAAGGGCACATGAATCTTTTTGAAAATGGCGCCAACGATACCCAATAAAATGGCGATAAACACATCGAACAAGCTGTTTCGAAGGCTATAAGCCCCGAACAAGGCAAATACCAGCACCGTTGGTACGATGTATTCCATTTTAATTTTTAAAATATAAGAAAAGTACTTAATCCCTACTGCGCCAATGATCGTCATTGCCACCACGGTTAGCAGCATTCCATATAAAAATGTGAATGCTATATCGGGGCGGCTAACGAATAGGCTAGGACCAAGCACAATGCCGTGAATAACCAGGGCACCGGCAATAATCGCGCTGGTAGGGCTCCCTGGAACACCCAGTGCTAGAAGTGGAACCATTGAACTACCAACCGTCGCATTATTGGCACTTTCGGCGGCAATAATGCCATCAGGGTTACCTTGCTCAAAGGGTATGTTGCGCCGTGAAACCCGCTTGGCATCGCCGTAAGACATAAATACCGCTAACGTTGTGCCAACACCAGGCAGCAACCCCACTACCGTACCGATCAAGCCAGACTTCCAGACCAGGAACCGTTGCTTCAAAATATCTTTAACAACTGTCATTCGTGAAATTGTCTGATCGCGGTACTGGACTTGCTCACCGGGCTTTTTACCAATATTCAAAAACATCTCAGCAAAGCAAAAAAGTCCCAGCACGACAGGCACCACAGAGATACCTGAACGCAAATCTATGTTATCAAAGGTGAAACGCTCAGACCCTGTGATCAAATCCACCCCCACCGTGCTTATGAATAATCCTAACAGCACAGCGAAGGCCGCCTTTAACACGCTACCACTCAGCGCGCCGACAATAATCAGGCCACTTAACGACACAAAAAACATTTCCGCGGGGCCAAATTGCAGTGCAAACCGGGCCAGCGGCGGCGTAAATAAAATAAGCACCAACACGCCGATAAAGCCACCGAACATGCTGGAAAAAATAGAGTAATAAAGAGCCTCTTTGGCACGCCCCTGCTGCGTTAATGGATACCCCTCCATCGCTACGGGCGCGGCAACAACATCGCCTGGCACGTTAATCAAAATGGCGGTAATTGAACCGCCATACATACCACCCATATAGATGCCACCAAGCAGCAGCAAGCCGGTTTGTGGCTCCATCGTAAAGGTCAGCGGTAACAACAACGAAATGCCAATGGCACCGTTTAATCCTGGAATGGCGCCGACAACAATGCCGACTAGCACACCAGCAAACACCACCAAAAAAACGCTAGGGGTAAATAAATTGAGCAGGATTGATACGATATCCATGGGTGCTACTCAGGTATTGGTAGGGTTTGTACGAAAACTGCCTACACTCGACAACTTTTCGTACAAACCCTTGCGAAATGAAACCGGGGTTTTTAACCCCGGTCATGGGACGGCATCAGTTACCGTTAATTTGATCTAAGTTATTTTCGATAACCGGCATCAACACGTTATTAGATTGCTCTAGCATTTCGTTGACCGCGCTGTCGTCTAAATAGCGGTAAGGGATCGCAGCGTTTTCGAAGTTAGCCATCATTGCTTCGTTGGTACTGATAGCATCCAACGCCGTGATAAGCGCCTCACGAATATCGTCAGGCAACCCCGTGGGCGCAACTAATACCCGTGATACGCCCATTACCAAGTCAAGCCCCTGCTCTTTGAATGTCGGTACGTCTGGAAACATTTCCATACGCTCTTCCGCTGCAAAACCAATCGGCTTGCCGTTTGAACCTACAATCGGGTCGTGGCTCATGGATGACGTCGACGCCAAATCAATGTGGTTGCCTAGCAACGCATTCATCAACTCACCGCCGCCGGAATAGCGGATAGGGGTAATTTGCATCTCTGAACGCTCAGCAAAGGCTAGCGCGTGAAGCAAACCAAGGGCGCCAGATTCACCAATAATCAGTTCGCCGGGACGCTCCTGACCATAGCTAACTAACGCTTCCAGCGTACTGTACTGGCTATTAGGCGAGGCAAAAACCCCCATTGGCATATCATCAAAAGCCGCTAGGTAATCAAAGCTTTCAAACGTAAAGCTGGTATCTCGGGTATGTTCCAAGACGAAGTTATCCGGGTAGCCGAATACGCCTAGGGTATAGCCGTCGGCATCACTACGGGCAATCTCGTCGATGCCGATCTCACCACCGGCACCTTCACGGTTAACAACGTTAATTTGCTGCCCGAGTTCTTCACCCAAACGGTCTGCGACGATACGTGCCACCGTATCACCGCCGCCGCCAGCGCTGTAGGGAACAATAATTTGGATGTTTTTAGTGGGATAGTCCTGTGCCTGGACAGCACTTGTTGCTGCCAGCAAGAACGGCGCACTAAGTAACAAAGCTAGTTTCGTTTTCATTGTCATCACCTTGATTATTTGGCGTGCGTTGATGAGTTGGTATGACTCTTTTATTGGTTTGTTCGCAATAGTTGATTAAAAGATTGCGCCTGAGGGTGCTGGGAGACCCAGCAACAGTGTAAAAATGAGATACATAAACAGGGTGATCGCAGCCGCAAAACCAATGGCTCGAATCCACAAAGATCGATCAAGGTTCGCGGCGTCTATGCGATAGGCGTGGTAGCTATAAATGGTGAAGACCAAAAAAGCTGACGCAGGATAAAACCCTACGGATAGCAACAGTCCGTAGGCCATCAGCAGCAATGTGCCAGGCACCGCCACTTGAAAAATCAAAGTATCGTTAAATTGAGCACGCATTTCACAGCGCGCCTTTAGCTCCTCTGCTGCCACCTTCTTGCGCCCTTCTAGCAGTGCCTGGACAACCAGCAACCCACCGACAATAGTCATTCCCCATAAAACATATTGAGGGAACAGCGCTGATCGCTCCGGCAAATCGGTCATCTGCAGATAAAAGAAGATTGAGCTAAGAAAAATCACAACGCCGAGAATTAGGTTTGAAAGCATTTGAGCACACGCGTTAGTAGTTCAGGGGGTTACCATTTTGATCGCCAATGTTACCGGTAACTCTTAAGGCATTAAGAGGCTAGCTAGCTACTCCGTGGGTGTCAAAATAAAACTGCCAACTTACGACCAACGTCTAGGGATAGCTACTCGCTGCCCCCCGCGCTACATTACGCGTTATGCATTCTGTCCCGGAGTCGACATGCCAGCGCCAGATCCTTGTACTGAACTAGAGCTAGACCACCAGCTCTGCTTTGCACTCTATTCAACATCGCTGATGATGACCAAAGTTTATAAGCCCCTACTCAAAGAGTTAGGGCTTACTTACCCTCAATACCTTGCCATGCTGGTCCTCTGGCAAGAGGATGGCATTACTGTTGGGACACTAAGCAAGCGTTTACTAACCGACCCAGGCTCATTAACGCCCCTGCTAAAACGGCTTGAAAGCGAACAGCTACTTATTCGTCAGCGTAGCCAGCAAGATGAGCGAGTTGTTGAGCTTTTCTTGACACAAAACGGCCGTTCACTACGTGAGCAGGCGCGCCATATTCCTAGCTGTATCGTCAACGCTAGCGAAAAGTCTGTGGACACATTAACCCAGCTTCAAGAGGATTTAGCCCAACTGCGGGAAAGCCTACAAAAGCTTCAATGAGCCACTAGACACCGTATTGAGGTGCCTACTTTTTGGCCAATTTGCTTGCGCGCAAAATAAAGCTGCACTAAATTAAAGCGGCTACCTATACCACCCACTTACAACAATCACCTATAGGAAATACGCTATGTCTATCGAAACAATTGCTTACCGCGCCCATGCGAATGCTACTGGCGGCCGCGAAGGCCATGCTAAATCTTCTGATGGCGCGCTGGACGTTCAGCTCAGCACGCCTAAAGAGCTGGGTGGCGCTGGCGGTCAAGGCACCAATCCTGAGCAGCTGTTTGCGGCAGGCTACTCTGCTTGCTTTTTAGGCGCTCTCAAGCACGTGGCAGGTCAGGAAAAAGTTAAGCTCCCTGAAGATACCCAGATCGACGGCAGCGTGGGCATTGGCGCCATTCCGACGGGTTTCGGTATCGAAGTCGAGCTTAAAATCAGCCTGCCTGGTTTAGAGAAGGACGTAGCTCAAACATTGGTCGATAAGGCACACATCGTCTGCCCTTACTCTAACGCCACGCGCGGCAATATTGATGTCACGCTGACCCTGATTTAATTACCCAGCGCCCAGGCTACCGCTTTGCTGGCATGCAAAGCGGTAGTATCGTAAAGCGGCACCGATGTATGGCGCTGATCAACAAGCAGTGCTATTTCTGTACAGCCGAGAATAACGGCTTGAGCTCCCTGCCGGTGTAATGAGGCAATAATATCCAAATAGCGCTGCCGAGATGACTCATTAAACTGGCCATGACATAGCTCTTTGAAAATAATGTCATGCACAGCCTGGCGATCGTCATCCTTGGGTGTGAGCACATCAATGGCAAAGCGCCCTTTCAAGCGCGCCTTGTAGAATTCTTGTTCCATGGTAAATCGAGTCCCTAACAAGCCGACCCGCGTGACACCATCTTGCTGACACTTTTCCCCAGTCGCATCGGCAATATGTAGCAACGGGATATGAATAGCGGCTTCAATCTCAGGGGCGACTTTATGCATAGTGTTGGTTGCCAGTAATAGGCCCTCGGCCCCGGCAAGCTCAATCCGTTTTGCCGCCTGGGTAAGTAGCGCTCCTGCCGCCTGCCAATTGCCCTGTCGCTGTAACGCTGCTATTTCAGCGAAGTCCACGCTCACTAACACCATAGGAGCAGAGTGAAAGCCGCCTAACGCGTGATTCACGCCTTCATTGATTGCTTTGTAATAACTCTGCGTTGACTCCCAGCTCATACCGCCCAGCACGCCGATAACACGCATCGTGTTTCTCCTTGATAGCTAACCACTCGTTAACATGCTAAAAAATATAGACCTTGTACCAGCGCTATACGGCCCCATGAAGACTGAACGACCCAACTTCTTCGGATGAGTTGCTGTACCGCCCTTTTATTCACCTGGTAAAGAGCGAGGAAAATATGAGCGATAACACGACCTATACACCACCCCGGGTATGGAAGTGGGAACCTGGGAACGGTGGTAAGTTTGCCAACATCAATCGTCCTGTAGCGGGTGCCACCCACGATAAGCCGTTGCCGGTCGGCAAGCACCCTCTGCAGCTCTACTCGCTGGCGACCCCAAACGGCGTAAAAGTTACGGTGATGCTAGAAGAGCTGCTAGAAAAAGGTTTTTCAGCGGCTGAGTATGATGCGTACCTGATACAAATTGGTGAAGGCGACCAGTTTGGCAGCGGCTTTGTCGAGGTAAACCCCAACTCCAAAATTCCGGCGCTGATGGATCACAGCGTTACCCCGCCTCAGCGGGTATTTGAGTCAGGGGCAATTCTGCTTTACCTAGCGGAAAAATTTAATGCTTTCTTACCCACTGACCCAGCCAAGCGCA
The DNA here is from genome assembly GCA_002966495.1 of Halomonas sp. GFAJ-1. Lineage (NCBI taxonomy): Bacteria > Pseudomonadati > Pseudomonadota > Gammaproteobacteria > Oceanospirillales > Halomonadaceae > Halomonas > Halomonas sp. GFAJ-1. The sequence continues at coordinate 1,804,110 of CP016490.1, read as the reverse complement.
CCGAGTGCCTTTCGTGGCTATTTTGGCAGATGGGCAGTGCACCGATGTTAGGCGGCGGCTTTGGTCACTTTTATGCCTACGCACCGGAAAAGTACCAGTACCCCATTGACCGCTACACCATGGAGGTGAAGCGTCAGTTGGACGTACTGGATCGGCATTTAGCGGAAAACCGCTTTATGGCGGGTGATGAGTATACGATTGCCGACATGGCGATCTACCCATGGTACGGGGCGCTGGTGAAAAACCGCGTTTACGAAGCCGCTGAGTTTCTTGAGGCCCATACTTATCAGCATGTTATACGCTGGACTGAAGAAATTGACGCGCGCCCTGCCGTTCAACGAGGCCGCATGGTCAACCGTACCTGGGGCGAGCCAGGCGAGCAGCTCCCTGAGCGTCACGATGCCAGCGATTTTAACCAACCCCAGGCCAACGACTAAACATAGGAGAAAAAGCATTGCCAAGGAGGGCAGTGCTTGGCTGTGATTAACCACACACGGGAAGTAAATGAGGTAACTGGCAAGCCCAATTCTTCGGCTAATGAGGCCCGCGTACGCCCGATAAGCTTGAGCCGTCTCCCTCTTCACCACGCTTAACCACACTTAGCGAGCCATCGGTTTCCAACACCACAGCTTCCACGGCGCTAAGTTGCCCAACGCCACTGCTTCGCACCGCTGAGCGCACTTCCTCTTTGGTAACCCGTGCTTGACGCAAAGCCGCCGTTAAGTACTCTCCACGGTACAGCAGCATTAACGGCTCTCCTGTTATCATCCGTTTCACCCAGCTAAATCGCACGCTTAACCATGTAATGACAAACTGAAGTGAAATAAGTAACGCAAGCGCTAGTGCGCCTTCTGCTAAGGCAATGTCTTTTGACAGCAGCACGGTCGCTAACGTTGAACCCAGCGCCACGGTCACAATCAGGTCGAAAGCATTCATTTTAGACAGCGTTCGGTTTCCCGAGATACGCAGAAAAGCCACAAGCACAGCGTAAGCCAGCACACCCACTATTAACGTCCGCAGTAAACTTTCCCAACTGCTAAAAAAAACCATTTCCATATGAGCCTACTCCTACTCCGGTGCTACTCGGTGAATAAACCTTACTCACTGAGTGTAGTGAGGATAGGCCACCGGTCATAGAGTAGGCGTTTCAATCGCTGGCGTGCTCTTCCCACCAGTCCGCGTAGGAACTGTTATGCGGCGCAAAACCGCCCTCATCAGGTGCACCATCTAGCCACCAGCTCGCCAAGTGCCTCTTTGGCCGCCTGCACGCCCTCACGGGCTTGGCGCAGTGTAGTGTCATCGTTTTGCTGTCGAGCACTACGCACCGCTCGCCTGGCTTTCATTAGCGACTTGATATGGGTGCGTTTTTCATCTTCGCTAAGGCGAGGGTCGGTACAGCGCCATAACCGATTTTTAGCTACAAAATAGCGGCCATCCGGCGTATGTGGGTATTTATTAGCCATACCGCCCTCTCTCGTTTAAGTTAGGCGCCAGTGTAGGCATGTCCTGGGCATCATCTCCCCAGCGATATCGCCAGCTGCGTAGGCGTATAGATTACCCAGTGCTGCGCCAGCGCTTTGCCCGTGGGAAGAAAGTTGCTTACACGCTAACGAAACACCTAGCGGTCGCGCAGTAGCCATTGAGGGGTAATCTCATGCTGGCCATTCTCATCAGTAATAAACAGCGAACCGTCACTAATCATGACGGCCCAGTTAATAGCACGGGGAAGAGCTGCTGCAACGGTGGACAAGGCTTCTTGGGGCAGCCCGGCCACATGGACATTTTTCAGTGCCGCCACGGCAGGTAATACTTTGCTTTCCCAAATATCGACCCGCCCGTACGCCAGGAGTGAGACCCGCTCAGCACGGCGCGAACACCAGGTAAGACGCTCCGCATCCGGCAGCCCTACTTCTACCCAGTGCAGTACTCGGCCATCTAGGCTCTTTTCCCACAAGGCAGGCTCGTCTACATCGGAAAGCCCACGCCCAAAGGCTAATGCCTCGCTGTACCAGAGTATGTAAGCAATCAGACGCGCGCACATCCGGTCTTCAGTTTCAGACGGATGGCGGGCGACGGTAAACCGCAGCGTTTCATACACATTGCGGTCAAGGTCGGTAAGGTTGATATCAACTTTATAGGGGGTAGCACTCAACGCCATTGGGGATATCCATCTAAAATTTGCGCCAGTGTAGCGGATTTATCGAAACGATTTATCGAAACATAGGGTGGCAGAGCGCTACACCGCTCGGTAATCCGCTAATGAGGAAGGATTTAGTAACACCGCGGTGCCGTTCAAGCATTTTCTCGGGGAACATAAAAGAAGGGGTGACGTTGCCGCCACCCCTTCGTTAAGCAAACCTGACAAACTAAGGATTAAAAGTTGGGTTTGCGCTTCTCAACAAATGCGCTCATGCCCTCTTTTTGCTCCTCGCCTGCAAAGCAGAGCGCGAATAAGCTGGTTTCCAACGCCAACGCACTACCGAGATCCTGATCCAACCCGTCATGAACGGCTTGCTTGGCGCCACGCACCGACAGCGGGCCGTTGCCTTTAAGCTGTTTGGTAAGCTCTTCCACATAGCTCTCAAGCTCGGCCTGGGGCAGAACCCGATTAACTAATCCAATGCGCAGCGCTTCCTGAGCATCGATTTTGCGCCCCGTGGTTACTAAGTCAATGGCCATGGCAGGTCCAACACGCCGTGGTAAGCGCTGGGTACCACCGAAACCGGGGATGACGCCTAACAATACTTCTGGCTGTCCGAAAACGGCGTTGTCGCTGGCGACTGCCCAGTCGCAGGCCAATGCCAGTTCGCAGCCGCCGCCAAGACAAAACCCATTTACGAGCGCGACCACCGGCACGGGCAACGTTTCTAAACGCTTAATAGTACGTAGCGCCTGGCTTGCGAAAGCGCGGGCTTCCTCGGGCGTTTTATCGCGCATTTCGGTGATATCCGCCCCAGCAACAAACGACTTTTCACCGGCGCCGGTAATTAGCACCGCGCGCAAATGAGGATGCGCCTCTAGCTCGACAAGGTGTGACTCCAACGCGCTTAGCACCTCGCTATTCAGCGCGTTAAGTGCCTTAGGACGGTTAATCGTCAGGCGCACCACACCGTCGTTATCAATTTTCTCAATGACTGCGTCGCTCATACTGGCTCCTTAATTGTTATTACGCATGAAAGTGAATACCCAACAACCCTAGCGAACGCTTGGTTGGTAGGCAATCACTTCTTTTGTCGAGCCTAGCGGTGTTGACGATGTTATTCGTATATATGGAAGCCTCGGCCACTTTTACGGCCAAGATAGCCCGCATCGACCATGCGCTTTAACAGTGGGCATGGGCGATATTTGGGGTCGCCAAAGCCTTCTTGGAGAACTTCCATAATCGCCAAGCACACATCCAAGCCAATCAGATCTGCTAACGCCAGTGGCCCCATGGGATGGGCGGCGCCTAGCTTCATCGCTTCATCAATGGCCTCAGGGGTGGCAGTCCCTTCTTGCACGATAAACGCAGCTTCGTTAATCATCGGCACCAGCAAGCGGTTAACCGCAAAGCCCGGCGCATCGCCAATCGGCACGGCGGTTTTACCCAACGCTTTGGTGAGCGCCTCAATGCGCGCCACGGTGGCATCAGAGGTCTGCTCGGCACGAATCACTTCCACCAGCTTGAGCACCGGCACCGGGTTAAAAAAGTGCATGCCCACCACCCGCTCCGGGCGCTCGCAAACCGCGGCCAAGCGGGTCAGCGAAAGCGACGACGTGTTGGAAGCTAAGATGGCATCGTGGCTTAAGTGGCTAAGATCACGAAACAGCTTTTCCTTAAGCGCTGGCTGTTCTGGCGCGGCTTCAATAATAATGCTGCAGTCGCTCAGTGCTTCAAGCGCCGTGGTGGTGGAAAGCCTGGCCAGCGCATCACGCTTGTCGGCTTCACTGATTTTTTCTTTAGCGACCAGCTTACCAAGCCCTTTATCGATGGCGGCTTGAGCACGGGTTAGCTGCTCGTCGGCCACATCGTAAAGGCGCACCGTAAATCCACTGGCCACCACTACCTGGGCAATCCCTTGCCCCATGGTACCGGCGCCTACTACGCCAATGTGTTGTTCGTTCATGGTTGTGTTCCTTTAATTAATGCTGCTTGGCTTCTTCACGCAGGACAAATTTCTGAATCTTGCCGGTAGAAGTCTTGGGCAGCTCGCTGAAGATGACGGTCTTCGGCACTTTGTAGCCCGCCAGATGCTCACGGCAGTGGGCGATGATATCGGCCTCGGTCACTTCTCCGTAACCGATTTTCAGTTTGACGAAGGCGCAGGGCGTCTCGCCCCATTTTTCGTCGGGCTTGGCGACCACAGCGGCTTCTTCCACAGCGGGATGGCTGTAGATGGCATCCTCCACTTCGATGGTAGAGATATTTTCACCGCCGGAGATAATGATGTCTTTAGAGCGGTCCTTGATCTCGATGTAACCGTCGGCATGCCAAACCGCTAGATCCCCCGTGTGGTACCAGCCTCCTTCCAACGCATTGGCGGTGGCGTCCGGGTTTTTCAGATAGCCCTTCATGACGTTATTGCCGCGCATTAAAATTTCGCCGATAGTCTGGCCATCTTTGGCGACTGGCTCCATGGATACAGGGTCGGCCACACAGAGCGCTTCCAGCATGTGGTAACGCACGCCTTGGCGGGCCTTAATTTTAGCGCGCTCTTCCAGCGGGAGTTCATTCCACTCCTCACGCCATGCACATACCGTCACCGGACCGTACACTTCGGTCAGGCCATAAACGTGAGTTACTTCAATACCAAGCTTCTCAACCCCCGCAATCACAGAGGCTGGCGGCGCAGCGCCCGCAGTCGTGACCTTAACAGGGTGATCAAATTCGCGCTTCTGGTCAGCGGCGAGGTTCACTAAACCATTGAGGATAATCGGGGCGCCGCTAAAGTGGGTCACCTTCTCATCCACAATAAGGTCGTTGATGCGCTTTGGATCGACTTTGCGCAGGCACACGCTAACCCCGGCATTAGCAGCAATCGTCCAAGGAAAACACCAGCCGTTGCAGTGGAACATCGGCAGTGTCCAGAGGTAGACCGGATGGTGAGGCATGGCCCACTCTAAAATATTGCTGACCGCATTTAAGTAGGCGCCACGGTGGTGATACACCACCCCTTTTGGCTTACCAGTAGTGCCGGAGGTGTAGTTAAGCGAAATCGCCTGCCACTCGTCGCTAGGCAGTTGGTAGGCATACTCAGGGTCGCCTTCAGCAAGCAGCGCTTCATACTCTATCTCGCCGATGCCTTGGGTTTCGCCTAGAAACTCCACATCCGCCACATCGATAATTAGCGGTTTTTCATCTAGCAGGGCGACGGCATCGTTGATAACGCCTGCAAACTCAGGGTCAACCAGAATGGCTTTTGCTTCGCCGTGGCTCAGCATGTAGCTGATGGCTTCAGCATCGAGACGAATATTCAGGGTATTCAGCACGCAGCCCGCAAGCGGCACGCCGAAGTGTGCTTCAAACATCGCCGGAATATTGGGCAGCATGGCCGCGACCGTTTGGCCGGGCTGAATACCACGCTTTTCAAGGGCGGAAGCCAGCTGGCGGCAGCGGGTCCAGGTTTCTGACCAGGTACGGCGGGTGCTACCGTGAACCACCGCCGGAAAATCGGGATAAACAGAGGCTGAACGCTCAATAAACGTCAGCGGGGAAAGTGCCACATGGTTGGCAGCCGTGGGTGATAAGCCTTGCTCGAAAATGGAAACGTTCATAAATCACCTTCTGTATGAATAGTTAAATACGTACTACGTTTTTTATAATTTAGCGTTGATCTTGCTCGTCCGTTTCTTTATCAGGCCCAGGCTCACGCCCAAACAGGTTTTTCTTTTGCACGAGCATGTATAGCACTACGCCTGCGGCTAACCCCCAGCCTGCACCGTAAACCGCCAGCACAACCGCCATGGTGCCCGCTACGCCGCGCTCTGCGGTAGTTTTGGTCTGTTCAATTCCCACCATCAAGCAAATATAGCCTGTGAGCAGCAGGGTCAGCGAAAGGGCGATAGGCAGTACCGGCTGAAACATACTGACCAGCGGCAGCGTAAAGAGCGCAATAAAGCCCGTAATCCAGAAGGTGCCACCGCCGCTATAAATAGACTCCATGGCATTGCGACCATTTTTATAACGCTCGGCCATGGTAGCGGTTACTGCGGTCCAGATAGGGCCCGCTAACCCAGGGTAAGGCGCGAAGAAGGCGTGCATGCCATTACGAATGGCCGTGACATGGTGAATACGGTCGGTGCTGTAATCGATTTTTTCATCGCTGCGTATATGGTCGACGCGGGACATCAGCGTGCGCCCCACCACAATGTCACCAAACGCGATGACGTAAGCGATGACCGCAGTAGGTACGGCTAACATAAACACATCAATGCTGGGGAAGCCCACGACAAAAGGCAGATAGCCCCACATTTCGGTGAAGTTCGGCTGGGTAATTCCCCATTCGATCGTCGGGCGCGGATACTCACCAATCGCCCAGGCAATTAAGATAGCGGCGATCATCCCGGGCACCATGCCGTAGTTAGCGATTTTCCGCATGATCGCGTGATCTTCAACCCAGCGCTTAAAGGCCACAGAAAACAGCATAAAGATCGCGATTAACATACCGGCAATGAGCGAAACAGGGGTTTCAGCCAAACGTCCGCCCTGCTGTATTTCTCCAGTAATGGCAGCAATACCAGCACCAATAATAATCCCGGCTTGAAGGGAGTTAGGCACCAAGTGCACCAGCTTACGCCCTAACCCGGTTACCCCTAGGATGAAGAAGATCAAGAAGACGAGAAATTGCAGTGCGAATAGCGCCTGGATCGCCTCGGGACCAGGTTCAAAATCCCCCAAATAGACCAGCACTACCGGCACCGCCGGGGTAATCCACCCAGGCACCATAGGCACACCCAGCAGGGCTGGCAGCATAAAGCCAACGCCACAGACCACCACAAAAGCTAACGCAACGTCGTAGGGTAAACCCAGGTACTGCTCCAACAGCGGAATCATGGCCAGGCTGACTACGAACATAATCAGCCCTTGAATCATCTCCGCCATTTCCCAGCGGTAATGAATAAACGGAAGGCGCACTTTAAAGGGCCCTGCAGGCCAGTAGGGCTGCTCTTCGCCGTGCTGGCGGTGCTTTAACTGCATAACATACTCCTTGGGGTTTTAAGCATTATTGACTTGTTTTTCCCACTGAACGGCCGCCCGATTGGCACGACCATCCCACCGGCGCGCTTTTAAACGGCCGTTTTATTGTTGGCTAACGTAAGCCGCCGACCTGTTAGGGTCGGCGGTTAAGATGGTGGGAGCAGCGACTGCCCAGTAACGCTATACGGCTGGGTCGAAGTCGCTCAGGCACTGCATGCCAGACTCGATGATCGCGCGCTGGGCGAGGCCTACCGGCAGCCACTGGGTAATGGCGAAGTGTGCGCTACACAGCTTGGCGGTGTAGAACGGCTCGTCACTGCCATCGCCAATCGCTTTTGTCGCTGTCAGCGCTGCTTGGCCCATTTGCCAAGCACACAGCACGTGGCCAGCAAGGTTCAGGAAGGGAGTAGCATAGGCTTGTACGGCATCAGGGCCATTCTCTGGGTCGCTACCCTGTTCAAGCACGCTCACCATAGCGGCATGCAGGTCATCAGCACCGCTAGCAAGCGCGTTACCCAGCGCCGCAAGTGAAGGATCACCACGCAGTGCTTCAGCGGTTTGATTTACTTCGTTGATCAGCGCTGAAAGAGCGGCACCGCTGTCGCGTTGCAGCTTACGTCCGGCTAAATCCAGCGCCTGAATACCGTTAGTGCCTTCGTAAATAGGCGCAATTCGCGCATCGCGCAGAAGCTGAGCAGCGCCGGTTTCTTCCACATAGCCCATGCCGCCATGCACCTGTACACCCATCGAGGCGATATCAACAGCTTGGTCGGTCGAGAAACTTTTTACGATAGGGATTAGTACGTCGGCACACGCCTGAGCGGATTGGCGCTCGGCTTCGCTTTCGCTATGACGGGCAAGGTCAAGCTGACCGGCACAGTAAAGCGCCAACGCACGCAGGGCATCGGTGCGAGCGCGCATAGAGAGCAGCATACGACGCACATCTAAGTGGTCGCTAATTGCACACTCATTGCCGCCGCGAGACTTGGGCGAGCGGCCTTGAGTACGCTCCTGGGCATAGGCGAAGGCGTGCTGGCAAGCACGCTCCGCCACGCCAATACCTTGAATACCTACTTTGTGACGCGCTTCGTTCATCATGGTGAACATGTGATTGAGCCCGCGTCCCTCTTCGCCCACCAAATAGCCGATAGCACCGCCCTTTTCGCCGAAACTGAGGGTGCAGGTAGGCGAGCCGTGAATACCCAGCTTGTGCTCGATAGACGCGCAGGTAACGTCGTTTTGCTCACCCAGAGAGCCATCGTCATTCACTAGGAATTTAGGCACCAAAAAGAGCGAGATGCCTTTATTACCCTCCGGTGCATCAGGCTTACGCGCGAGTACTAGGTGGATAATATTTTCAGCGGCGTCGTGCTCACCCCAGGTGATATAAATTTTTTGGCCGCTGATACGGTAGTGGTCGCCTTCTGGAACGGCTTTAGTGCGGACTTTAGAGAGATCCGACCCCGCCTGGGACTCGGTCAAGTTCATGGTACCCGTCCAGGTACCTTCTACTAACTTGGGAAGGTAGGTCGTTTTTAGCGCTTCGCTGCCATGATGGGCTAACGCTTCGATTGCGCCCGCCGTAAGCATCGGGCAAAGGCCCAGCGCCATGTTGGCCCCGTGAAGCATTTCTTGGACGGCGCTTGCCACCACTTCAGGCAGGTTTTGGCCGCCTAACGCTTCAGAAACGCCAATACCGTTCCAACCGCCCTCAACATAGGCTTGATAGGCCGAAGCGAAGCCTTCTGGCGTAGAAACAGTGCCATCTACGTGACGTTTAGCACCCTGCTGGTCGCCAATGCTATTGAGCGGCCCCCATACGTCACCTGCCAGTTTTGCCGCCTCTTCCAGCACTGCTTCCACAAGATCGGGGGAAGCTTCTTCAAAGCCCGGCAGCGCAAGCGAACGGTGCGTGAGCATCTCTTCAAGTACAAAGCGTAGATCGCGTACCGGCGCGGCATAATAATTCATGGCAAAACCTCAGGCAAAGACGGTGATAATCAGCTATTAGCAAAAACACTACACGAGATAGTAGTTTCACTACTTTTATCACGCCATTAGCCCAAGGTCTCACCTTGGCAAATAATATCCGCTATTTATTTACGCCCCCTGCCTGCTCAACGTCATCGTAGTAAGTAATATGGGACTCATCCTCAGCGGGTGGCCCCACCACCGGCTCCGCAACATTGATTTCAGGCACCACGTCAGAAAGGTCTTCTAAATGCTCGTGCTCAAGCGCACCCAGCATTAACTCCTCAGTCACCACCAGCTCAGCCCCCGCATTGGACATAGGCGTCGTGGCGGTAAAAGGCGCCACGGGCACTGGCGCGGGGCGAACACTGCGCCGCCAACTGAAAAACAGTAGGAAAAACAAGCTAAGCGAGCCAAACGCCCAAAACAGCCCGGCATCGCCCATGGCGGTCATTACAGGAGAAATCATCAGCGGACTGATCGTCGCGCCAATGGAGTTGATTAACAAAAGGCCCTGGCTCATACGCACCAACGCACCCGCCGGTGCACGGTCAGCCGCGTGGCTAACCGCCACCGGGTAAAGCGCAAACACACCACCGCCCAGCAAAAACAGCAGTACCGCCAACAGTGGGGTCGAAAGTGGTAGCCACAGCATGGCCGCTGAAATCACTACGCAAAAAGCGCTGATAGCCATCAGCACCATTTGGCGGTCGTGGCGGTCCGACCAGCGGCCAATCGGGTACTGCAACAGCATGGCACCTAAAATCACCACAGCCATCATTTGGCCTACCTGGTTAAGGCTCATGCCATTGCGCTGTAGGTAAAGCGGCAGCAGCGTATAGGCCGCTGCGACAACCATCCCCGAGCCTAAGCTCCCCATCACGCCGGTGGGTGTCATCGTAATCAGCCGGAGCGGTGGTAACGGCTCTGCGTGCTCTATAATCGGCGATACGCGCGGTATCATCGCCATGGGCAGTACCGATAAAGAAGCCAATAGGCCAATCACCATAAACGGCGCTGTGTCACCCATAGCGCTCGTCACCCCCAGCAACAGCTGGCCCAGCACACCCGCGGCGTAGAGCGAAATCATATACAGCGCCAGCAGGCGGCCACGCACTTTTTGCTCGCCCGAGGTAAGCAACCAGCTTTCAATCACTAAGTACACGCCCACCGTGGCCCACCCGCCTATCAAGCGCAGCACGAACCAGGCCCAGGGATCAAAAAACAGCCCTTGTAGCAGTACGGTAACCGCCACAAGAGAGGCAAAGCTGCCATAAGCGCGGATATGACCAATGCGAAGCAGGAGGCGGTCATTAAACATCGCACCCAGGGCGAGGCCGATGAAATAGGCCGAGGAGACAACCCCAATGACCGTGGCAGATTCACCCGCAGCATCCAATCGCACGGTAATTAAGGTGGCAAGAAAACCGTTACCAATCCCAAGAATAAACAGCCCTAATAAGGGCGCTAGCGCCATGGCCAGCAGTTGCCGCGACATGAGTACCTCACCTTGCCAGATGGTTAATGTGTAGCCGTTTACACGCCTATCACATCTGGCAGGCAAGAAAACGGGCGCGCAATTATTGCTTTCGTTGCACCAAAGTCAACGCTTTTTCATACCCCAGTCATGTAAATCAGTGTTTTGTAAATATTGCGGTGTCTTTGCCAGGAAATTCCACTGCCAACCCCTGCTTGTTGGCCCACCAGCGAAAGGTCACTTCGCTAAAAAAGCTCACGTGGGTAGGGTCATTAATATAGTGCCAGCGGCTAAACGCTTCCTGGCTAGTCACACGCTTGGTCATCAGCCCAAGGTAGCCGCCCGGCGTAAGGTTTGCGACTAGCTGAGAAAGCACCTCGCCGGGCGCCGCGAGATGTTCGACGACTTCAGTGGCGGTAATAAAGTCATAGCTGCGATTTAGCACGTCCTGATTAGGGGCGTAGTAAATATCGTAAACCGCCATGGTATGCCCAGCCTCTTCAAACATCACTGAAAGTGTCGGGCCAGGGCCTGAGCCAAAATCCAGTCCCGACGCACCGTCGGTAAGCTTGCCAAGCATTGGATCAAATAAACGCCCTAAGAAGCGCCGATATCCCGTATCATGCGGCGAATTCTGATGCTGGTCATACTCGGCTTTTTCTTCCGCTGCGGTTAAATGCTGCTCTTGAGGGACAAACACCAGCGCACACGTGGCACACTGGTAGTATTCACGTCGGCGGTCTTGGTGATAAAGCGCGGGTTCAGACGCATTGCATAGCGGGCAACGTCGCATCATCGTATTCTCTTGTCTTACGTTTGTATTAAGGAAGGTGGCATGCTCACAGGTTTAGATCATCTTGTGGTGACAGTGACCGATATGGGTCGCGCAGTCGATTTTTACTCACGCGTACTGGGCCTTGATGTCCGTTACCGGGATGCCCAGCGGGTAGATTTAATGCTCGGTGATACTGCCCTGCGGCTTCACCAAACGGACACAGATATTGCTCCTGTGTCAGCAACACCGACACCTGGCAGCCTCGATTTATGCTTACGCTGCCAGCTGCCGCTGGATGAGTTTAAACATCACCTGGATGTGTTAGCGATCGATGTGGAGCTAGGCCCAGTGTCACGACAGGGCGCCAACGGCCCTATTGAGTCCATCTATCTGCGCGACCCGGATGGCAACTTGCTGGAAATTTGTCGCCCTTCATCTCGCGAACAGCAGACTAGCGCCTATTAATGCGATGCTCTACGTACCACGCTATCATAGCGCGCTTAAACGTTGCTCTAGAACGCTTGTTCATAGCAGATTATATTGAATAGTAGATAAGGATCGGTCATGCGCGATAACGCCAATGATGCGCCAATTGAGGGCGAAGTAATTAGTAACGAAACACACTCAGAGCAGCCAGAAAAAGAGTCGTCATCGCCGCCCGATACCACCATGGCTATGGTGATCTACGCCCTCTATTTAGCCAGCTTTGTGGTGGGGTTCACCTCGATTATCGGTGTGATCATTGCCTATGTGTATCGGGGCAAAGGTCCAGCATGGCTGGATGAACACTACCGCTATCAGGTGCGTACTTTCTGGATCGGCCTACTGTACGCCAGCGTGGCCACCCTCCTGACCCTTGTACTGGTGGGCTTCCCGCTGCTGCTAGCGCTGGCGGTGTGGTTTATTGTGCGCTGTGTAAAAGGCTTTAAGGGCCTTCAGGAAAAACGCGCGCCGTCTAACGTGGACAGCTGGCTGCTTTAAGGTATGACCCAAAAAGCCCCCACCACACGCAAGCGCTTCTCCCAGGCAAGCGCTATTGCTTGGTTGTGGAAATCACTCTCTCACTGGTCGCTGGCGAAGCTATGGCGCTTCGCCGCTCTGCTCGGCCCTCAGGTATACCGCTTCAGTAAGCGAGAGCGGCGGGTAACCGATATTAATCTGGAAGTGGTCTACCCAGACATCACGTCAAGCGAGCGCAAAGCACTCGCCAAACAGAGTTTAAAACACTCTGCCGCCACCATGCTGGAACTAGGCCATGCCTGGATGGCAGCGCCGGAAAAGGTAGAAGCGAGCATTCTCGCAGTGCATGGCCGTGAAAAACTGGACAGTGCCCGGGCGGAAGGGCGTGGTGTCATTGTGTTAGCCCCCCATTTTGGCAACTGGGAAGTGCTGAACTTCTGGCTATCCAATCACTTCCCCTTCACCGCCATGTACGAACCGCCCAAAATTGCTGATTTAGAGTCCATTACCCGCCATGGCCGTGAACGCATGGGCGCAAGCTTAGTACCTACTAATCCCCGGGGAGTCGCTGCGCTTCTCAAAGCACTTAAACGCAGCGAAGCCATTGGCATTCTTCCCGACCAAGAGCCTGCCTGGGGCAGCGGTGTTTTTGCGCCTTTTTTTGGACGCAAGGCCTACACCGCTACCCTGCTACCCAAACTAGTGGCCCGCACCCAGGCTCGCGTAGTGACTGGGGTAGCGTTACGGATACCGGGGAAGGGGTTTGAAATACACTTTCTGGATGCCGATGAACGTGTGTATAGCGACGACGACATCGCCTCTGCCACCGGCGTCAACGCCAGTGTAGAAGCATCGATTGCCCTGGAGCCGGCCCAGTACCAGTGGGAATACAAGCGCTACCGCAAGGTGGTCGAAGAGCAACAAGGGCTCCCCAACGCGAACGACTACCGGCTCTATTGAACGAGGTAAGCTATGACCCAGCGTGATATCTCTACAGAGGATACGCGGCCACCGCAAATTATTTATGCGCTCTATTTAGCGGGTTTGGTAACCGCCAATATCACGCTGCTGATTGGCGTGATTATCGCCTATGTATACCGCCGAGAAGCCCCCCTATGGCTTCAGCCCCACTACCGCTACCTTATTCGCACCTTCTGGATCGGCAGCCTCTACTTTATTGTCACGTTCACCTTGAGCCTGACCGTAGTGGGCGCCTTGCTGTGGCCGTTACTGGTGATTTGGCTGGGCGTTCGCTGCGTGCTTGGCTGGCTGAGCGTGCGCAAGGGCGAGCCACCCGCACGCCCTGGCAGCTGGCTCTGGTAATACGTGAGAGAGAAAGCGCCACACGTTAGGTCACTCTATTCATCGCTGTGCCGGGCATACACGTCGTCCAAACGCTCGATGTCATCTTCGCCTAAGTAGCTGCCCGACTGCACTTCGATAAGCTCTAAGGGGATCTTGCCCAGGTTTTCCAATCGATGCGGCACACCAATAGGAATGTACGTGGACTGGTTCTCACTGACTAAGAAGGTTCGTTCATTAACAGTGACTTGCGCAGTGCCACTGACTACGACCCAATGCTCGGCTCGGTGATGATGACGCTGTAACGACAACCGCCCACCAGGCTTTACCGTTATATGCTTTACCTGATAACGCTCACCGCTATCCATCGCTTGAAAGCTTCCCCACGGGCGATGCACCTGTGCCGCTGTATGCACTTCACTGCGCCCAGCCTCGGTGAGCGTTGCCACCAAGTGCTTCACCTGTTGGGCATACTCACGATGCGCAACCAGCACACTGTCTGGGGTTTCAACCACCACTAAATCTTCTACGCCTAGGGTTGCCACTAAACGGTGTTCGGCAATCACCAGTGAGCGATGGGTATCGCGCAGCACACAGTCGCCCTGCACAACGTTGCCCGCCTCGTCGGAAGGCTGAGCCGCCCACAGCGCATCAAAGCTACCAATGTCACTCCACTTCGCCTCCAGTGACACCACTGCCGCCTGTTGGCTCTGCTCCATGACCGCGTAGTCAATCGAATCCGCCGGGCAGCGGCGAAAAGCCTCTTCTCCCAAACGTAAAAAATCCAGATCCCGATGAGACTCAGAAACCGCCGCCTCACAGGAGCTTAACATGTCGGGCTGGAAGACTTTTAGCTCGGCAAGGTAGCTTCCCGCTCGCAATAAGAACATGCCGCTATTCCATAAGGTGTTGCCTTGGGCTAAAAGCGCCTTCGCGCGCTCGGCACTGGGCTTTTCAATAAACGACGCTACCCGGTGTCCCCCGCCTAACGGGCTGCCGCAAGCAATATAGCCATAGCCCGTTTCCGGGTAAGTAGGCACAACGCCAAACGTTACTAGATGCCCCGCCTCGGCAAGCGGCACTGCGGCGTTAACGCTGGAATGAAAGGCTGTCAGATCACCGATGACATGGTCAGCAGGGAGCACCAACAGTAATGAGTCGCTTCCCCCTTGGCGGGCGATTAGCGCAGCACACGCAATAGCAGGCGCGGTATTGCGCCCTTCAGGCTCTAGCACCAGCGAGCCAGCATAGCCGCTTTCCCGAAGTTGCTCGGCCATTAAAAATCGGTGGGCATGGTGGCCCATTAAAATAGGCGGTGCCGTTACCAAGCCCTCTAAACGCGCCAACGTTTGTTGCAGTAAGCTCTGCGAGGAAGTTAAGCGCAGGAACTGTTTAGGCATCTGCTCCCGTGAGAGCGGCCACAGCCGCGTACCGCTTCCACCGCTGAGAATTACCGGCTGGATCATGGTGTCATCCTTGTCTGCGAGGCCGAGGGGCCAAAGTCTTCCTGCAACCAGTGGCGCAAGTCGCTCATTTTGGCCACGCGCTCACTGTTATCAAGTGCTGGAAGGGTGCCTTCAATAAAGCCTCGCTCACGAAACGGCGCTAACAGCGCCGGGTCGCCGCTAATAATATGCACCGGTACCGCAGCACTGGCATTGTCTCCCGTAATCAACGGTGCAGCTTGGTGGTCGCCCAGAGCTATCAGCAGCGTATTTTCATCCACCACCCGCTCGGCCCAGCGCCCAGTCACTTTTACAGAGTAGTCTACCGACCATGCATAATGGTCACGAATGCGCTCTATGTCCCGCCAAATCACGTCGGGCGGATCACCTGCATGCTCCCAGGGGGCAAAAATCTGCCCATCCCCTATCATCGACCAGTTTTCTAACACCGGAAGAATAGGCGTCCAGGGTGCATGGCTTGAGATCAGCGCTATCTGGGCAAACACCGGGCTATCGCCCAATAAATGGCGCTGGGTGTAGTCCAGAACAAATTGGTCCGGCATGGTCACCCAATGCAGCGGAGGCCCCGCATAGGGAATATCCTTTGCCGCAGCAATCTCGTCAAAACCGTAGGCCACCCCTTCAGGCCATGCCAGCGTAATGGCGGGCATCACGGTTAGCGTGCGCTGCCCGGTCGCACGAAAATCATCAACCAACGTTGAGTGGCCGCTCTCTAGCATCAACCGATACCATAGCTGGTTATCAATCCAGCGGCCGCTGAGCGTAGTGGCGTGAGCGAGCCACGACTGCCCTCCACGGATAGGCGCATCTAGCAGCCCTGAAACAACATGAAGGTTTTGGTCTGCCAGCCGCTCCTCCATCTCCGCGAGCGTCTGCAAAATCTGTTCGCTGTAGCGGGGATTATCAATCGCCGAAACACCGTAAGACTCGATGAATGTTAAAAGGACATTTCGCCCCTCAAGACCGGGTAACGGCTGAGCCTCAATGGGTGAACTCTCTAGCTGCTCGTTAAATGCCTGCCGTGCCTGGTGGGTGGCGACGACCTGCTCCCACTGAAAGCGCGTGGTATTAACAGCGGGTAGAGCGGAATTCGGCACTAGTCGGTGGCCATTTGCTTCGAGTACAGCGAAGAACAGCGCCGCTCCCATCAGCAGCGCCACCACCGTACCCTGCGGCTGCTTTAGCGTTAAGTAGCGCTTGGGTAGCAGTAACCAGACAAGACCCCATAGGGTGCCCAGCACCAGCATACCCCCCAGTAGCATCAGGAAAACCGCCATTAGTTGGCCTACATTACCGACAAGCAGGTGATAAACAGAGCGCACCAGGGGTAAATCTAAGTAGAGGTTCAACGAGCGGCCAAAAGCGGTGTGAGTGGCGGCATCGCCAAGGTTAGCGGCGATGACCAACGCCAGCCAAGCGACAACCACAACCACGAGCCAGCGACGAACAAGGCCTGGCGGAACGAGCTGTATGCCTGCCGCGACTACCCATGCTTCCCAAGCAATCAGTGGCGAGCCGATGTCACCAAAACGCCACCATAGTGGTACTACCAACAGGCAGTTAAGCGTAAGAGCCGTGAATAAAAAACGAAGCATTGGCACCTCTGCCGCCTGTGAATAATCATTTCCCCGCCGACATATCATGGCGTGGCATCGAAGTTAATGTAGCGTTGAATGTTGCTAATACCGCTACGCAGCTTATTACAATTTTAACTGTCACCCTGGTAGGTGGCGCTAGAAAACCGCAAAATACATATACTCATTTATCTAATCGTATAGTTTTCGTTCAAATATTTCATATACTGATTTTGCTGGCTCTCTTTTTACATAACCGAAAGGATCTCGCTCATGGGTGGCCGTTTTACAGCAAGGTGCATACTGTCGTTAAGCTGCTTGATTGCTCTTCCTGCCACCGCCAATGATGACGAGGTGTTCAATCACGTTATCGAGCGCGCCCAAGCACTCGCCGATGCGCCCTATCAAGCACCTGAAGAATCGCTGCCCAGCGCGCTTAAGGAGTTGAGCTATGACGACTATCGGCAAATTCGCTTTAACCCTGATCGGGCGTACTGGCGGGATGAAAGCCCTTTCTCAGTTCAACTTTTCCATAGCGGGTTTTTATTTCAAACCCCTGTGAACATTAACATTGTCGATAGTGGCGATGTGTCTCCGCTGCCCTTTTCAACGGATGATTTTAACTACGACCACCAAGCTAGCCACCTGCTTGAAGAGGATCTAACCGGCAGCGGCCACGCAGGGTTTCGTTTGCACTATCCGATTAACAGCGACGACTATGCCGACGAATTCGCCGTTTTTCTGGGTGCCAGCTACTTTCGCTTGATTGGCCGTGACCAGGCATACGGCCTATCTACCCGGGGGCTGGCGATTGATACCGTATCCAGCAAGGGTGAAGAGTTTCCGGCGTTCCGCGAGTTCTGGCTTTATAAACCCAACGAAGAAAGCAGTGCGTTTACGCTGCTCGCGCTAATGGATAGCCCTTCGCTCAGTGGCGCTTACCGGTTTGTTATCCAACCCGGTGAAAACACCCAGGCTGAGATAGAAGCCACGCTGTTCGCGCGGGAAGATGTAGAAAAGCTTGGCGTTGCGCCCTTAACCAGTATGTTTGCCTTTGGAGACATCAACCCCGAACCGCCAGATGATTTTCGCCCTCAGGTTCACGACTCCGATGGGCTGCTGATTCACACCGGCGCCGATGAGTGGATCTGGCGACCGCTGGATAACCCATCAGCCGTGCGCGTTTCTACTTTTTTAGATAACGCCCCCTCAGGGTTTGGCTTAATGCAGCGGGAAAGAGATTTCAGCCGCTATCTAGATTTAGAAGCCCACTACCACCGCCGCCCGAGCCAGTGGGTGGAACCCCTGGAAAATTGGGGTGCAGGTCATGTAGAACTGGTGGAAATACCCACCCCTGATGAAACCCACGACAACATTGTCGCTTACTGGGTAGCTGAAGATGCGTTAAACGCCGGTGAGTCGCGCCGCCTGCACTACCGCACCTATACGCTAAACACTCAACCAGATGAGCACGCGCTAGGACAGGTCATGCGCACCCGCCATGGCAACGCCGCGGTACCGGGGCAAGAGGACTCCCCCTCTGCCAACCAGCGCCAGTTTATTGTCGACTTCCACGGCGGCGTTCTTGAAGAGATCAGCCCTGACCAGCCGGTTGAGCTTGATATCAGCTCGCTTTCTGGAGAAATACTGCTCCCCCAGGTAACCCCCCTACCCGAAGGTGGCTGGCGCGCCCGTTTCAGGATTCCCGCTGACAGCACGCCTCATGATATCCGGCTTCGGCTACTGCTGAACGACGCGCCAATCAGCGAAACCTGGAACTACGTATGGCACCCCGATGCCTGAAAACCGCGAGGCCATGCTCTCTCTCCCTTGGCTAAGATGCCGTCGCGCTTTTTTTGCGATCATCGTCGTCGCTACCAGTATTGCAGGCAGCGCTGCCATGGTGCAGGTGGTGACTCACCTGCCCCTGGGCTGGCAAATAGCGATGCTCACGTTATTTGTGTTGACCTTTAGCTGGGTTGCCCTTGCTTTCTGGGGTGCCGTCTGTGGCTTTGTGCTTTGCATGCTGCGCCTTGATCCGCTGAGCCTGCGCCGCGTTCCTTTCTTGCCCTCGGATGCAAAACAGCTGACAGGCCGGACAGCGCTGGTCATGCCGATCTATGCAGAGCCCCCCATTCCCACTATTGCTGGTTTAGAGGCCACCTGCCGTTCGCTGCTGCATCAGGCGAACAGCCTCGGCTCAGCAGCGGTAATAGGTGATCACGTTGAAGTATTTATTCTGAGTGATACCCAGGATAAGTCTCTAGCGCGAGAAGAGGCTGACCACGTGGCGACCCTACAGCAGCGACTTGACGGACAACTAGAGGTTCACTATCGCCGCCGCCCTAATAACCTTGGTCGCAAAGCCGGCAATATTGCCGAATTTTGCCGCCGCTGGGGCCGTCGTTACGACTATCTAGTAGTGCTGGATGCCGACAGTCTGATGAGCGGCGCCACGCTTTTACATCTTATTGATCGCATGCAGCGCCAGCCCAAAGTGGGCCTGATTCAAACCGTACCGATACCGGTGGGGCAGCGCACCCTCTTCGGTCGCTTTAGCCAATTGGCATCGGCGCTTTATAGCCCCATGCTGGCGGCCGGGCAGAGCTTTTGGCAGGGCGATGCCGCTAACTATTGGGGCCACAACGCGATTATTCGTACCCGTGCTTTTATGGCCCACGCAGGGCTACCCCCCCTTTCAGGTAAGCCGCCTTTGGGTGGTGAGCTGCTCAGCCATGATTTTGTAGAAGCAGCGCTGCTTAAGCGCGGCGGCTGGCAAGTGCTGCTGGATACAATGGCCACCACCGCCGTATCACGCCATGACCCTGCCGTTAGCGCCTCGCATAATAGCTTTGAGGCTATGCCCAGCAATCTACTCGACTTTGCCAAACGCGACCGCCGCTGGCTGCAAGGCAACCTACAGCATTTGCGGCTCCTTAACGGCGCAGGCTTTCATTTCATTAGCCGTTTGCACTTCTTTTTTGGCGCATTTGCCTACCTCTCTTCGCTGATATGGCTTGGCCTTCTGGTATGCACCAGCATCCTGGTAGGGTATCAAGCCGTGGAGTCTCAGCCTCACTACCCTTTGCCTCAGGCACTCTCCCTTGGACTACTCTCGGTCACGCTGGCCATGCTGGTAGCCCCCAAGCTATTAGGCCTTTTACTCACCTGCTGGCAATGTCCTCACAGGTTTGGTGGGCGCCTGCGGCTTATTACCAGCACCTTGCTAGAGATTCTGTTTGCGGCCTTAATCGCCCCGCTAATGATGGCGTGGCATAGCCTGTTTATTATGAATGTCTTGATAGGACGGGCCATTGACTGGCAGACCCAGCATCGGGGCGAGCGTTCGTTAAGCTGGAAAGAGTGCTGGCACCATGCAGGTTGGATGACGCTTGGTGGCGCTGCTTGGGCAGGCATGCTGGTGCTTTTTTCGCCTTCGGCGTTTGGCTGGCTAACGCCCGCTTGGTTGGGGCTCATCGCGGCAGTACCCATCGTCAAATACACCAGCAGCGCTACCTGGGGCAGTGCGGTGAGCCATAAGGGTTTACTCCGCACCCCCAGTACCGTTATCAAGCCGCCGCTCTTAGCAGATTTTGTAGCTCTCACCGCCCTCAGCCATCAATCACTTGGTCAACGCCCTGTGCACACGGGCATATTGAAACCACCGCCTAGCGAGTTACCTGGCGAGATGCCATGTCAATCGTTTTACCAGCACCGTCTCCAGCCCGCTAAAGCAGCCTCCCCCTCGGCTAAGGAGCGTTACTAATGCCCTCTGCTTTTTTTCAACAGCTACGCAGTGCCAGTGGTGTGGCGCGCTCGCTTTTTATCTACTGGCGCCCAGGCAGGCAGCGCAGCTTACAGCGCCTCTACCGCCCTTTTATTCAGCCGGGAACGGTAGCGTTTGATATTGGCGCCCATTTAGGCGACCGCAGCGCAGCGTTTCATGCACTGGGAGCTCATGTTGTGGCGCTAGAGCCGCAGCCTGCACTGGCCAAATGGTTTAAGCGGTTGGTTAACCAGCCAGGGATCACGCTGCTGCCGTTAGCCGCAGGCCCACAGCCTGGCTTTGCAGATATCGCTATTAGTGTTGGCAACCCTACCCTATCGACGCTTGCCACCGAGTGGCGCAGCCAGGTAAGCACGCGCAACCCTGGTTTTCGTCAAATCGCGTGGGAAGAGAAGCTCAGGGTAGAGGTCACCACGCTGGATCAACTGATTGCGACGTATGGCGAACCTAGCTTTATTAAGATTGACGTTGAAGGCTTTGAGGCTGAGGTGCTCATGGGGCTTACCCACCCGGTCGCCGCCCTGTCGGTGGAGTTTGTCGCCGGTGTATTAGAGGTCAGCCATGCCTGTATGGAACAGCTTGCTCGCCTGGGCGATTACCGTTTCAATGCTATCGCCGGTGAGCAGCGCAAGTTCCGCTGGGAATCATGGCAGTCGCCTGAAGCGATCACCCAGTGGCTAAACAGTGGCGCCGACGGGCTGGCTTCTGGCGACCTATACGCCTGCCGGAGCGACCACCCTTTGCTGAACGCACCTAATAACCTCTCCTATCACGAGTCACAACACGAATGATTTATCACTGGCAAACCCTCACCGCCCCACGGCTGGCGGCTATCGCCAATGGTAGCCCGGTAGCGATCATGACCCTCGGCGCCATTGAGCAGCACGGGACCCACCTGCCGTTAGGCACCGACCTGATCATTGGGGAAGGGTTACAGGCTGCCATGCTGGATATGATCGACCCAAGGGTCGATGTGCTCTGCCTACCGGCTATGGCCGTAGGCGCTAGTGATGAACACGCCGGTTTTGCAGGAACACTCAGCCTTCCCGCTCCCCTCGCCATCGCCACGCTAGAGGCTTATGGCGCAAGCATTGCCCGCGCGGGCATACAAAAACTGGTGCTGATCAATAGCCACGGGGGCAATAAAGCCGTGATGGATCTTGCCGCACTGACACTGAGAAAGCAGTTTGCGATGCGGGTGGTAAAAGCCACGTATACGCGACTACCCGCCCTAGAAGATGCCATTGACCCAGAAGAGCTTCGCTATGGCCTGCATGGTGGGCTGCTGGAAACCGCGATGATGCACTATTTGGCCCCATCACTGGTGACGCTGGATGGCTATCAACCAGCCCCACCGGCCATGCCTGAGTCCGGCGCCCTTGTTAGCCCGGAAGGGAGCGCCGCTTTTGCCTGGCTTGCGAAAGATTTAAGTGCCCAGGGCGTTGCAGGTGATGCCACCGGTGCCAATGCTGAGCTGGGTGAGCGACTGGTCAAGCATTACGCGGCACAGCTGGCACAAGTGGTGGCCGAAACCGCCCACTTGCCACCACTGACTGCTCAACGTTAACACCGTTACCGACCATGACCCTCAAGCACATCATCCAGAAAGTGTCCTGCACGATTGGCTTTAGCGCTTAAATAGCGGTGGTTATGGTCGGTCACGCTGCCATAAAGCGCTTGGCGAGAGACCACCTCAATGCCGCCTTCACGTAGGGCGGCCATTTTCAATGGGTTGTTAGTTAATAGCTGCACTTTGTTGATGTCCAGCGCGTTAAGCATATCCACCGCCACCGCGTATTGGCGTTCGTCATCACCAAAGCCGAGAACCTGGTCAGCGTCTACTGTGTCCAGGCCGCCATCTTGTAGCGTATAAGCGCGTAGCTTGTTTGCCAGGCCAATGCCCCGCCCCTCTTGGGCTAAGTAAAGCAGCACACCGCCGCCCATGGATTGAATATCAACCACGGCGTTACGCAGCTGCTCGCCGCAGTCACAGCGCAAACTGCCAAACAGATCACCGGTTAAACAAGCAGAGTGCATACGCATCGGCACCGCGCCTGAAAGGCGTTCAGGCTGACCAATCACCACCGCTACATGCTCACGCAGGCCGTCAGGCTCCCGAAATAGCACAAAGCGGCTTTCCGCCGCGTCTTCCAAAGGGATGCGCGCCTCACTAACACGCTTCAACATACCCGGGGCGCCCGCCAAGCACTTCTCTGCGTCCCGGGCGTTAACCTCCAACAGCTCACCGTTGGCCAACTGTTGATCGATACGCGCAGCCGCTGACGCGCTTACCTCGGCACTCAGCGCCGCGGGGACTAATAGCGCACGGCGCATTAACGCCACCGCCCCACGCTCACCGACGCCTGCAGGCTTCAGCCCACTCAACAGCGCAGGGGTTAGCGGCGTGCTCTCCTGAGAGAGCGCCAACCGGTGCAGATCAGCTTCACTAACGTGCTTGGGTAGTGGTAAACAGGCGGCATCCGCTGTTAATGCCATTCCCATCGCCTCAAGTCGGTGGCGTGTTAGCACCAACGCTGGGCGCGAACCCGATAATGCAGCCAAGCTGTCAACCGATGCACTGCCTTCTAACGCTTGCACCAGCAGACGCTGCTCACTGGTGTTCACCACTACCGGCAGACCGCGACGAATATCAAAAATGGCGCGTTCAATGTGATACATGTAGGCCTCCAGGTTGCCTTTTATAACGGGCAAAGTTCGCTTGCGCTGGGCAATATGGCCCCGCATGATGAAGTGATACGGTTTGTAGGGAGGCGTCATGCCCAATTCCAGCAGTGGTCAACCCTCTGCCCATGCCAATGGCAGCATCGATAGTGATACCGCGTGGCAGTGGTTGTTGGCGATACGCCATAGCCTGCCCTCTAGCGCTAACATCACGCTTAATCAAAGTGGGTGGCAAAGCCAAGCGGAGGTGACCGATACCGTCCGCGACCTGTTGGACTGCCTCACGCCGCTGGCAGCCCAATCGTGCTGGGTAATGGCTCAACTGGGGCAAAGCCTTGATGGGCGAATTGCCACGGAAAGCGGCCATTCCCACTACATCAACGGCTTCGAGAGTTTGGTGCACTTGCACCGCCTGCGGGCATTGGCTGACGCCGTGGTGGTGGGCGCGGGAACGGCAGCCGCTGATAACCCCCAGCTCACCGTGCGCCATATCACCGGCAAGCACCCCGTGCGGGTGGTCATTGACCCAAGAGGCCGAGTACCCGCCGAGCATTTGCTGTTCACCACGGATACCGCGCCCACGCTGCATATCACCGGGCCGGACGTTAGCACTGGCACAAGCAACGCCGAGCACTGCGTGCTGCCGCTTAATAACCACGGGCAGTTCATCCCCCGTGATGTCATATCCCTGCTGGCGCAGCGCGGCCTTACGCGGGTGTTGGTTGAAGGGGGCGGCATCACCGTCTCGCAGTTTATTGAAGCAGGCACGGTCGAGCGTCTGCACCTGCTGGTGGCGCCGCTGCTGATTGGCTCCGGCAGGCCCGGCCTGCAAATGACACCTATTGATACCTTGGAAAGCGCCCTGCGCCCGGCGATGCGTACGTTCCGGTGTGGAGATGACACGCTGTTTGACGTTCAACTGCCCAGGCGCCGCGGAGGCGTTTGAAGCCGCCGTTGGCGTAGAAGTCGCGGACGCCGGCGAAGAGGCTGGCGTTGCCTTAGCCCGTTTAGCAAGTGCTACCCAGATGCCAGGCAGGCTAGAGAGCAGTACAAGCACGCCATACGCCAGCGAAACGGCAACGCCTTGCGCTGACGGCAGGCCAACCAATACCCAAACGCCCGCCGCCGCCCCTTCACGCAGTCCCCAACCAGCAATCGAAAGCGGTACCAGCATCGCCAGCAGCAGCACCGGCGCCAGCGCTAGAATATCCACCGCTGCGAGCTCAACACCAATCGCCCGAGCGGCACAAACCATCACCACCCCATAGCTAAACACGATGGTTAACGACGAAAGAAGCTGCCACGGCCATACCTGCCGCTTGAGCAAACTGCGGCATATTTCCTGCCCAAAAACGACACTCCACGCTGGCAATGCAATGCGCGAGGTGCGCCGCAGCCATACCGCAATAGCGACGGCGGCTGCTACCAACAGTGCTACGCCAATCACAATGCTCAGCAGTCGCCGCGTACCCAATGCCGCGTGCCATAGGGGCGATGAAAGCAGAGCGAGTAACGTGAGTAGTGCAACCGCGACCTGACCTGACGCGCGCTCAATGACGACCGCGCGCCATGCGCTCCCTTTGGAAGCCGCTTGCCCTGCATGGCGATGGGCGCGCCCCGCATCTCCCAGCACCCCACCGGGCAGCAGCTGGTTAACCAGTAGCGCCAGATAGTACTCACGCAGGGCATAACCAAAACGCAGCGGCACCCCCACCAACCCAGCCGTAAACTTCCAGCGCCAAGCGCTCAGCATGACCTGCACCACGCTCACTATCAGCGCCAGCGCCATCCAACCAAAAGAAAAGCGCTGTACTTCGGCAATCACCGCCCCAGGCTCTACCCAAAGCACAATGGCCACCAGCAGCCCCAGGCTCATTAGCCCACGTTGTACCCAGGGGGTGCGTAAAGTGCGCCTGACCCTCATGGGCTATGCCCCATCCGCTGGCAGCGCCAGCAGATCGCGGTGGCCAACCCAAGCACCCACCCTGCCCTCATTAACCGCCTGTTGGCGACTGTCGCGCCATTGGCTGATGCGTGCTGCTGCTTCAGGTGCTTGTTCGGTGGCTGCTTCTGCCCACCCGGCAATCAGCGCGTGCATTAGCGGCCGCACGACGGGGTCGTTTGACGTAAGCTGCCACGGCGTGTCCGCCTCACTCACCCGGTAGCCCTGCTGTTTAAAGGCATCAACCAACGCACCATGGGCATCGCCACCTAAGGCAGCACCCAGCCCCTTATCGCGCTGCTGATGGGCATTGAACAGGGCAAGCACCCAGCGGTCTTCGTCGTTCTCTATGGGGGTTAGCTGTGGATCGGTAAAGCACCATGCGCCAGTGACGCTCATCGCCACGAGCACGCCTTGGCGATGCGTCACACACTGGCTAACCAGCGCTTCTATCCACTCCCGGGAGACAAGGTCTAGCAGCGCAGAGGCCGTCACCAAACGCGCCTTAGCAATGGCCGGGTGTTCAAAACTGGTGAGCGATACGCAGTAGCTCTCTATGGATACAGGCTGCCCCTTGGCATCGCGCAGCGCTACCGCTCGCTCGCGTGCCTCCTTGAGTAAGTCAGCATCGTGGTCAAACAGCATCCAGTGCTGCTTACTGGGTAACTGGGGCGCCAGAAACTGCGTATTACTGCCCCGACCACAGCCTAAGTCTGCAATGGTGGCTGCGTGTTCTTGGTCAGGGGACGCATTATTTACATCGTTGGCAAGCCAAGTAGCGGCTGCTTGGGTAAGCTTCTGACTGCGCGCATTGGCATCAACACTTTCGCGCAGCGTTAGCCAGTCCGCCTGAAACTGGCTGCCCGCTGCCAACAACGACGGCGGACACTGCAGCGCATCCGCAAAGATAGCCCCGGCGGTTTGCCAATCATTTACGTTGCCTCGCGCTTTCGCAGCGCCGGCACGTAGCTCAGTGCGAAGTGCTGCACCTTGGCAAAAATTGTGTAACGCCTCTTGCAGTGCTTCAACATCGCCAGGTGCAACGCTTAAGCCCGCCCCTTCCGGCAGCGTATCTTTTAGGGCGCCTCCGGTGGTGGTAATCACGGGTAGACCATGGGCCAGGGCTTCGGTGACGACCATGCCGTAGCCCTCATACCAGGAGGGCAATACCAACGCGTGGGCACGCTGATACGCTGCTTCCAAGTTGGCCGGATCGCACTCCCCATGGATCACTACACGACCTGCAAGCCCATTCTCATCAATAAGCTGCTGTACCCGGCGGGTAAATTCCGCATCTCGGGCGCCGCCATAGCAGTCGCATTGCCAATTAACGGCACTGACACCTGCCAGTGCTTTTACCAATATGTCCTGCCCTTTGCGTGGGGTAAGGGTTGCTACACACAGCAGTCGAATAGGCTCATCAGGCGCTGCCGCTGGGCTGATCGGCGCAGGCGCCACGCCAGGCTCTACCACGCTAATGGGCGCGCTGAGGGGCTGCCCATAGTGCTTGGCAAGTTCACCTAAGCGACGTGCAGTAAACTGGCTGGTCACAATCACTCTAGCAACGCTTGCTATACCGGCTAACTCACTAAGGTGAAAGCGCTGCTGAGCCTCGCGGCTAAGCCCCTGTTCGTCTCCTAAGGGGTGGTGCAGTAGTGCGGTAATCTCCAGCCGATGGGCGTGTTTACCCACCACCTCCGGCAATGCTCCCATCGCCAAACCATCGATAATCACCTTCGCGCCGTTGGGCTGCGCCGCTAACGCGGCGCCAAGCGCCTGGGAAGCTGTGTCATCCGCATCGGGGAAACGGCCCGGCAATCCCATCACATCAATAGTAAAACCTTGACCACGCAGCGCTGAGACTATCTGCGCGTCGTAGATGTAGCCACCCGTCAGCTGGCCCGGCTCACCGGCGACTATCAGCGCCAAACGTTGGCTCATAGCGCGCCTTCATAGCTTGCCCAAGCCACATGAGACTCGTGCAGTTTAATCTCCATGTGGGTTAGCCCCTGGGCGGTAGTGCCCATTTTGCCCGTGCTAATCGCAGCGGCCAGCTGGTCAAAAATCACTTTAGCCATAAATTCTGTGGTGGTGTTGCGCCCCTTAAATTCGCTCACCTCATCCAAATTTTGAAAGTTATAGTTCGCCAATACCTCTTTGACTGTTTCGCTGGCGAGGCCGATATCGATCACCAGCCCGTCCTGATCAAGCTCCGGGCGCTGAAACACCACATCCACCACATACGTGGCGCCATGGGTGCGCTGGGCAGGGCCAAAAATCTCACCTTTAAAGCTGTGGGCGATCATAAAGTGATCACGAACGCATAAACGGTACATAGATGCTCCTGTTATCAATAGAAAACGTGTATCAAAAGACGGCTATGGATAGCGAATACGGTGACAAAGTGCGGTACTGCCGGGGCCAAATAGCTGCGGTGCGATGGCAGGAAAGTCAGCGAAATCACTTTCACCGCTAATCAGCGCATCCAGCCGCTGATCGGTGAGTAAACTTAAGGCCAGCGTTAAGCGGCGGCGGTAATCCCAGCGGGGCTGTAAGACAGCGGGCAGCTGTCCAACCTGGCTGGCTCTTAGCGTTAGCCGCTGGGAGTGAAAAGCACCGCCCAGCGGTAACGCCACATCCCCTTTGCCGAACCAGCTCATTTCAATCACACGTCCTTCGTTGCCTACTAAGCTAAGCCCTAGACGTAGACCATCGGGATGGCCGCTGGCATGAATCACACAGTCTTGATCCGTAGGAGCATGTTCAGGCGTACAAAACGCCACGCCTAACTGAGCGGCAAGCGCCTCACGGGCTGGATTAATATCGATTAAACGCATATCGACACCAGGGATTTGCGCGCACAGGTACGCGACCAAAGCGCCAACGACCCCAGCCCCCACCACACAAACCCGCTCGCCGAGCATCGGATTTGCATCCCAAACGCCGTTAATCGCGGTTTCCATATTGGCCGCTAACACCGCGCGGTAAGCAGGCACCTGCTCTGGTAATACCAACACCGCATCCGCGGGTACCACGTAGTGGTTTTGGTGGGGGTAAAGGCAAAAAACCGTTTTATTCAGCAGTTCTTGTGGACCCTGCGCGACGCGCCCTACGCTGCAGTAGCCATACTTAACAGGCGTAGGGAAATCACCGGTTTGAAAAGGCGCACGCATACGCGCGTACTCGCTTTCAGGCACACGGGCGTTAAATACCAGGGACTCCGTGCCCCTGCTAACGCCGCTGTAAAGCGCACGAACGAGGAGCTCGCTCTCACCTGGAGACGTTAACGGTTCATGCTTTAGCTCGCCAAAGGCTTCGCGAGTAACCCAAAAGGCGGTAGCAGTATCAGGCACCGACATAACATTTCCTTATGACTGAAGCGCTTATTCCATCCTTTACCCCAGCGCTTTGAAAACTAACGCGCCGTTGCATGACTCTTCTACAGCTTAGCGCAGAAAAAAAATGGAGCGATTAATGCTAGTTAAGCATTAGGATGGCCTAAAAAGGTAAAGCCGCTCACAACGTTGATTCTTAATATGGACAGTTCTACCACCGTATACAAGAATGGTACATGGAAAAACAGTTGCATCATTTATTTTTCACTGCGGCTAAACGCGCCGCTCTGCGAGTAGCCATGCGTTTCTCCTTCAATGCCCCTTATTACTCACTGCCCAAACGGCTATACAGCGCCGCGGAATTAGTGCTCGGCGGCATTCTGCTGTTGATAGTGGGCAGTGGACTACCGGCATTGATGGCTAGCCCAGCGCACTGGGCAGTGGCCTATGGCTTCTACGCTTGTATAAGCCTATTAACGCTGGTTTTTTGGCCCCACGGCCAGCTGGGTTGGGCAAACCGCGTCACGCTAGCGAGAGCCGCCCTGGTGGCGGTTGTTGCAGGTGGGTTAGTGGGCAATGCCTTTATTGCTGGGCTGTGGCAGTGGTTGGCCATTGCGGTGATCGCGCTGGCGTTAGACGGGGTAGATGGCTGGATTGCTAGGCGCACCCAAAGTCACTCTGCTTTTGGCGCCCGCTTTGATATGGAGCTAGATGCCCTGCTGATTATGCTGCTCTGCGTGGGGTTATTAACCCTTGAGCCCACACTAGGCGCATGGGTACTCATCATAGGCGGGATGCGTTACTTGTTTGTCGCGGCTAGCGGGCCACTACCATGGCTTCGTCAGCCACTATTCGCCAGTTTCCGCCGCAAGGCCGTATGCGTTTGGCAAGTGGCCGCGCTGCTACTGGCCTTAACGCCACTTACTTCTTCTTTCGCCACCTTCTTACTTGCACTCAGCGCACTGATCACGCTGGCCTACTCATTTGGTGTTGACGTGTGGTGGCTGTATAAACAGCGCTTGGTTGATAAGGCGACAACAAGCCGTGCATCCCCGGAGGGCAAACCTACGAACTCGGACCACGTAACGCCGCCGACAACAGGAGGGCGGTAAACAAGCCCGAACAACTGCTGCCGGGCTCGCCGAGTGGACTACCGGGTGAGTTCCTGCCGCACAATCGCAGCGCCTTCACTCAACGCCTTCAGCTTGCCTTGTGCCACTTTACGCGGCAGGGGCGTCATACCGCAGTTGGTGCAAGGGTAAAGCTTGTCGGCATCGACGAATTTAAGCGCCTTGCGCAGCGTGTCGGCGACTTGCTCTGGGGTTTCGACCGTGTGGGTGGCTACGTCGATGGCTCCAACCATCACCTTTTTGCCGCGAATCAGTTCGATCAGCTCCATGGGCACATGGGAGTTCTGGCACTCCAGCGAGACGATGTCGATGTTCGACGCCTGCAGTTTGGGGAAGATTTCCTCGTATTGACGCCACTCCGAGCCCAGGGTCTTCTTCCAATCGGTGTTGGCTTTGATGCCGTAGCCATAGCAGATATGCACGCCGGTCTCGCAGGCGACCCCTTCGATGGCTTTTTCCAGAGCAGCGATACCCCAGTCGTTCACCTCATCGAAGAAGACGTTGAAGGCAGGCTCATCGAACTGGATGATATCTACCCCCGCCGCCGCTAGGTCGCGAGCTTCCTGGTTGAGAATTTTGGCAAATTCCCAGGCGAGTTTTTCACGGCTCTTGTAATGGCCATCGTAGAGCGTATCGACCATGGTCATAGGTCCCGGCAGCGCCCATTTAATGGGCTGGTCGGTTTGCTGACGCAGGAATTTAGCGTCATCAACAAACACTGGCTTCTCCCGCGACACAGGGCCGACCACCGAAGGAACGCTGGCCTCGTAGCGATCGCGTATTTTGACGGTCTTGCGCTGCTCGAAATCGACGCCGCCGAGGTGCTCGATGAAGGTCGTCACAAAGTGCTGGCGGGTCTGCTCGCCGTCGCTGACGATATCGATGCCTGCCTGCCGCTGATCGTGTAAACACACGCGCAGTGCATCCCGCTTGCCTTCGGCCAGCTCATCACCCTGCAGTTTCCAGGGAGACCAAAGCGTCTCAGGCTGGGCCAACCAGGTGGGCTTGGGTAGGCTACCGGCCGTCGATGTGGGCAATAATGTTTTCATCAATAGGTTTTCTCGATAAAAGGTTGATCAAAGGGCGTAATCTGCTGACCATCGCTCAAGCACATGGCGGAAAGGCTCGATGAAATACCGCTCGGTGAACTTACCCTGCTCGACGGCAAGTTGGCTGCGTTCTTCTCGGTCGTACTCGATACGGGTTAGCGAGTAGTCCTGGTGCTTCAAATGGGGTTGGTAGACCTTGCCTGCCACCGAATTGGCGTTGTAGATCTCGGGGCGGTAAATCTTCTGAAACGTCTCCATTGTGCTGATGGCGCTGATCAGTTCGAGGTCACTGTAGTCGGCCAGCAAATCACCGGAGAAGTAGAACGCCAGCGGCGCTACGCTATGGGGTGGCATGAAGTACCGCACCTGCAGGCCCATTTTGGCAAAGTAGAAATCCGTCAACGAGGACGCGTCGTTCACGTACTCGACACCCAATACGGGATGACGATTTTCCGTTTGGCGATACACCTTGTTGCTAGAAACACTGAGGCAGATCACCGGAGCCTTGCGTGAGAGGGCTCGATACGCCTCAGAGTCGACGAAACGCTTGAACAACTTGCCGTGAAGATCGCCAAACCCCTCGGGGATACCAAACTCCGTCCGGCCTTTGTTGTGCTCCGAAAGCCACACGCTGAAATCGTAGTCGCGAACGTAGGAGGAGAAGTTATTTCCCATCATGCCCTCGATGCGCTTGTCGAGATGCTGGTCGATGATGGTCGTCTGCAGCATCTCAATCGCAGGAAAGGCATCGCCCGCTGCCGCCACGTTCAGCTCGCCGGTGATGATATCCAGCTCGACGGTGTAACGATCCGCCTTGGGGTTATCCCAATGCGCCAGGGTATTGAAACGGTTGTTGATCATGGTCAGCGCGTTACGCAGGTTTTCTTGGCAGCGCTGCCCTCTCGCTAGGTTAGCGAAATTAGTCGTGGCACGCGTGCTCTCGGCAGGACGGTAGTTTTCGTCGAACCGGACGCTCTTGATATCGAATGTGAAGTCGTAGCTCATCGCGAACAAGCACCCTATTGATCGAGACTGGCGTAAGCGCTGCGGTGAAGCTCAGCGCTTGATGCCATGTGTGATGTTTCGATGAACAGGCGTTAACGCCACATTCATCGAAGAGGATGCGTTCTTTATGCCAGACCATGTACATGAATGAAAAGCGATATTATTTCAACTCACCATGAAATTGGTTCATGGTGAGCTGTTGCGCGGAGGATTCAGCCCTGTTGGAACGGGTATACCGGGCCGATTTTCAGCAGCTGAGTCAGCTCATCTAGCGCGGTGAGCACTTCTGTGGCGAGCTGGGGGTCAGCAAGGTCTTCACCGGTGAGGCGGTCGCGG
The DNA here is from genome assembly GCA_002966495.1 of Halomonas sp. GFAJ-1. NCBI lineage: Bacteria > Pseudomonadati > Pseudomonadota > Gammaproteobacteria > Oceanospirillales > Halomonadaceae > Halomonas > Halomonas sp. GFAJ-1. The sequence continues at coordinate 1,772,142 of CP016490.1, read as the reverse complement.
TAGTGGCGGCTCACCCAGGCGGTGAGGTCGTCATAGAGCGCGTCGTTGAGCAGTACGCGGCCAGTCAGCGCAGCGCGCTCGGCTTCCGTTAGCACCACCCGCAGGCGCAGGCAGGCGGGGCCGCCGCCGTTGCGCATGCTCTGCTTCACGTCTTTGACGATGACTTCACAGATCGGGTTATTGCCCGCCAGGATGAAGTTCTGAATCGTGTTCCAAACGGCTTCGCGCTCTTGGCACTCGCTGGGTACCACCAGGGTCATAGTGCCGTCTGGGTTGGAGAGCAGCTGAGAGTTGAACAGGTACGATGCCACCGCGTCTTCCATGCTCACGGCTTCTACCGGCACCCGCACAGGAATCAGCGGCGTGCTAATCTTGGCGCGAAGCTCGTTCAGCGTGCGCTCTTCATCAAGAAACGCCATTTCGTGGTAGAGCAGCACCGGGCCGTTACCCACGGCAATCACATCGTTGTGGAACACCCCGGCATCGATGGCGTCCGGGTGCTGCTGGGCGAACACTGTTTGCGCCTCGCTCAGCCCGTGCTGGCGGGCCACAGCCTGGCTGGCTTCCAGGGTTTGCCGGGCGGGATAGCGCTTGGGTTCGCGCTCGCCGCTACGCACGTCGCCAAACGCCTGACGGCCATACACGAAGAGATGAACGCCGGGCTCGCCGTACTCACCGCACAGGCGAGTGTGGTTAGCCGCCCCTTCATCAGAAAACGCGGGCGTGGCAGGCAGCACCGGGTGATGGGCGAAGCGCTGCTCATCGCGGAAAATCGCCTGCAGCACCCGGCCAGTAGTTTTCGGCTCCAGGTAGCGGTGGAAACTGGACTGCAGGTTGGCCGGAGTGAAGTGCACCCGACCATCTGGTGCATCGACGCTGGGGGTAATCGTGCCTGCGTTAGCGGTCCACATGCTGGAGGCTGAACATACCGCCCGCAGCAGCTGCGGCGCTTGCTTCGCGGCTTGAGCGAGGATCTCGCTATTGCTGCCGCTAAAGCCTAAGTCTCGCAGCGCACCCAAGTCTGGGCGCTGCTGAGGAGGCAGCACACCCTGAGCGTAGCCTGCGTCCATCAGCGACTTCATCTTCGCCAGCCCCTGCAGTGCGCCCTCTTTGGGGTTAGACACCAAACCACCGTGGCTCATGGAGGCCACGTTGCCGTGGGCAAGACCCGAGTAGTTATGGGTAAGCCCTACCAAGCCGTCGAAGTTGACTTCTCGAATGCTGTTCACGCTCATAGGTTAACTCCCGGCGGCAGGGTTTCCAGCATTTCCAGGCTCTCGGCTTCCATGGAGGCGACCGGGTAGGCGCAGTAATCCGCCGCGTAGTAGGCGCTGGGGCGGTGGTTGCCGCTGTCGCCAACGCCGCCGAAGGGCGCATCGCCTGAGGCACCGGTGGTCTGGCGGTTCCAATTCACAATGCCTGCACGAATACGCAGCAGGAAGTCGTCCCAGTCGGCTTTTTCGCCGCCAATTAAACCCGCAGAGAGGCCGTAGCGGGTATCGTTGGCCAGCGTTAAGGCTTCATCCCAGTCACTGTAACGGTGGATTTTCAGCAGCGGGCCGAAGTGCTCCTCGTCGGGCACCTCAAGGCCGGTTACGTCGATCAGGGCTGGGCTTAACAGGCTGGTGTTGTCTTTCAAGCGCTGCATGCGGTTAATGACCGTGCCGCCCATGGCTTCTAGCTCGTCTTGTGCTTTGAGCAGGCCATCGGCTGCGGCAACGCTTACCAAGCCGCCATAGAACGGCGCGGGCTCTTCATCGAACTGTCCCGCCACATATAGCCTGGTAATAGCATCGGAAAGCGCGTCGATTAGACGGTCGCCCATCTCGCCCTGGGGCACCATCAGGCGGCGAGCACAAGTGCAGCGCTGCCCGCCAGAGAGAAACGCCGACTGCAGAATCGTCAGCACCGCCGCACGCTCATCTTCCACATCTTTCACCACCAGCGGGTTATTGCCGCCTAACTCCAGCGCAAGGATTTTATCCAGCTGCCCGGCGAACTGCTGCTGCAACATCCCGCCTACCTTGGCGCTGCCGGTAAACAGCAGGCCATCGATACCAGGATGAGCAGAGAGCGCCTGCCCAACCGCGACACCACCCTGCACGAGGTTGATCACCCCGGCTGGCAGCCCGGCTTCTAACCAGCACTGCAGGGTTAAATCCGCCGTAAGCGGGGTTTGGTCGCTAGGCTTGAATACCACGGTGTTACCTGCCAACAAGGCAGGCACCATATGGCCATTGGGCAGGTGGCCGGGGAAGTTATAAGGGCCAAACACCGCCATTACGCCGTGGGGGCGGTGTCGCAGTACCGCTTTGGCGCTGCCGACCTCTTTTTCGCGCTCCCCGGTGCGCTCGTGGTACGCCTTGATGGAGAGCGCGATTTTACCCACCATCGCGCCGGCTTCGGTGCGTGCTTCCCATAGCGGCTTGCCAGTTTCAGAGGCAATGGCAATGGCTAGGTCTTCCTGACGCGCCTTGAGCACGTCCACAAACCGTTCTACCAGCGCTTGGCGTTCAGCAAAGGAGGTGCGTGCCCAGCGGGGGAATGCCGCACGCGCTGCGTCAACCGCCGCGCCTACCTGGCGGCTAGAGGCCGCTGCGCCTTGCCATAGCAGCGTTCCCGCCACGGGGTCTTGCTTGGTCAAGGCGTCGGCGTCGCCGACTACCCAGGCACCGTTGATCAATTGCTGCTGCTGGGCGTGCATGTTCTGGGTGTGCATCGTGCTCTCCTTCACTGAGCCTGCGTGTCTGTTCTGTCGAGTCGTTTTGTTAGCGAGCCGGGCGTTAGGTTTCTAGTAGGCGAACGGTATCGCCGCTAGATACTCCTAGCCGTTCGGCTTCTTCGGGGGTGAGCACTATCGTGCTGGCATCGGCGGGCGCGCGACCTATCCAGCTAGCGGTAAAGCTGAGCATCTGGGTAGATGCCGCCAGCCAGCGGCTAACGCTCTCTTGCGATGCGTTGGGTGAGACTTCCACTTGATAAAGCTGCGAGTTGCGAATGGCACGCACGTCATCAATATAGGCTTCTACGGTGGGGCCTCCATCGAAGATGTCGATGTAGCCTTCCCAGCGCAGCCCCTCTTTTTTGAGCATTTCAAGCGCAGGGCGGGTGTGCCGGTGTACCTGGCCAATACACGCTCGCGCCTCTTCCGACATAAACGTGGTGTAGATCGGGAACTTGGGCATCAGCTCGCCGATAAAGCTCTTCTGGCCCAAGCCGGTTAAGCGGTCGGCTTCGTTGAAGTCCATGGGGAAGAAGTGTTTCCCCAGGCTTTCCCAAAAGGGGCTAATGTTGTTTTCATCAAACACGCCGCGCATTTCGGCCAGCACTTTCTGCGGAAAGCGGTCGCGGAACTGAGCAATAAACAGCCAGCGCGCCTTGGAGAGCAGCGCCCCGTTGCGCAGGTGTTTGTTGGCCTCGCCGCGATATTCTGGGCGCAAAAAAAGCGAACACACCTCGGCGTCGCCGGTATGATCAGAGCTTAAAAAAAGCGTGTCGATGGTGCGGTGTAGATCCAGCTGCACAGAGGAGTGCGCCAGCGTGCCGAGCCGGTAGTTATAGAACGGCACTTCGCGCCCTACTTGGCCCTCAATGGCGCAGCAGCCTGCCAGCTCGCCGTTGGTTTCATCTTCAAGAACGAAGAAATAAAGACGGTCGTCTACCGGGGTGCGCTCTTCAAAAGCGCGAGCAGCGGATTCGATTTTACCGGCCAAAAACTCGCGGTTATCCGGCAGCGAGGTAAACCCCACGCCTGCCTGCTGCGCAAGCGCCTGGAGCCCATCCAGATCATCACGGGCAATGGGTCGAATGCGCATTACATCTCTCCTTCATCGAGCGCATCGTCCGCGCTTGGCAGGGTTAGCGGTGCGGCCAGCACTGCACGGCCCTCTTCCACCCCCAAACGCGCTGCATGCTGCGGGGTGAGCATCAGCTGCCCAGTGGGCGAGAGCGCATAGCGCGCCACAATACAGCGGAAATCGCCCAGCGTCTGATTGGCAATCATAGCCGGCTCAGCATCTGGAAGCGCGTGCTCAGGGCGCACACGCACCGGGTGCCAAGCGGCATTACGAAACGTTTCCAGGCGCTCACGCTCAGCTTTGACAATGGGACCTGCATCGAAAATATCCACGTGCCGCGAACGCACGAAGCCTTCGGCGAGCATTTCGGCCAGCGCTTCTTCATGGGCCGGGTGCTCACGACCAATGGCGGCGCGGGCCTGGGGTGTTAGCAGCGGTAAGTAGAGCGGGAACTGCGGCATCACTTCGGCAATAAAGCTTTTTGAGCGCACCCCCGCAATGTGGTTCATCTCTTGGAAGCTGCGGGCAAAAAAGTGGCGTCCGACGCTCTCCCAAAAAGGTGATTCGTTATGGCTATCCAAATAGCCGGGGAAGGCGACCGCCAAAATCCGCGAGAAGCGCTCCGTGTACTGGGCGATAAACATCAGCCGCGCCCGGCGCAGCAGGCTCTCCGCACTGGTGCCTTTATAGCGCGGGTTGAGCGACAGCGCGCAGAGCAGCGTGGCATCCGACGCTTCATGAGAGAGCGCCAGCGTTTGCACCTCGCGGCGCACATTGAGCTGCTGGGAGGCGTGAATTAGCGTCTCTTGGCGGTAGGTGTAGTAAGCTTCGGCAGCCCCCGCCTGGGCGCGAATCGTCGCCGTGCCCAGCACCTCGTTGCGGCTATCATCTGCCAGGACGAACATATAATGCTCGTTGCCAGGGAACTCGATATCGCTTGAGAACGCTTCCTGGGAGCGCACAATGCGCTCCTCAAGGCGTTCGCGGTTGGCTGGCAGGTTGGTAAGCCTTGGCACCGCGTGCTCTGCCAGTTGCTCTAAGGCGGGAAGGTCAGTCAGCGTGACCGGACGGATTACCAACATGTTTAACGCCCCCTCTTTTTTATCTTGCTGCCTGCTCATGCGCTGGCAACAAGTCGCTCGATGGCACGTTCAAGGCGCGCCATGCCTTCGGCGATATCTTCCTCGGGAATCACCAGCGAGGGCGCCATGCGCAGCACGTTGGGGCCAGCAATCAGCGCCATTACGCCCTCCTCAATGGCCAGCGGCAGAATATCCTTGGCACGGCCTTCGAAGGCATCTGACATCTGCGCCCCCATCAGCATGCCCATGCCACGAATCTCTTTAAAGACGCCGTACTTGCGGTTGATGGTCTCCAGGTGCTCGCGGAACAGGTCGTGGCGATGTTTGACACCCTGCAGCACCTCCGGCGTATCAATGAACTCGACCGCAGCAAGCGCTACCGCGGATGCCAACGCGTTGCCGCCATAGGTAGAACCGTGGGTGCCGATGGCCAGCGATTTGGCGATGGCATCGGTGGTTAGCGTGGCACCAATCGGGAAGCCGCCGCCCAGCGATTTAGCGCTGGTGAGAATGTCTGGCGTGATGCCGAAGTTTTTATAGGCGTAGAGCTCGCCACTGCGGCCAACGCCGGTTTGCACTTCATCGAATATCAGCAGCGCGTTGTGCTCGTCACACAGATCGCGCAGGCCCTGCAGGAATTCCTGGGTCGCGGGCACGATGCCGCCCTCGCCCTGCATCGGCTCAACCATAATGGCGCAGGTGTCGTCGCCTACGAGCTTACGCACGCTCTCCAGGTCGTTGAAATTGGCATGCAGGATGCCGCCCGGTACCGGCCCAAAGCCTTGGGAGTACTTGGGCTGGCCGCCTACGCTCACGGTAAAGAAGGTGCGGCCATGGAACGACTGGTAGAACGAGATGATTTTATCTTTATGCTCGCCGTGGTGGTCTACCGCCCAGCGGCGGGCCAGCTTCAGTGCGGCTTCGTTAGCTTCGCCGCCGGAGGAGCATAAAAAGACTTTATCGGCGAAGGTGCGCTTGGTAAGGGTTTTAGCCAGTTTGAGCGCTGGCTCGTTGGTAAATACGTTAGAGAGGTGCCAAAGCTTTTCGCCCTGCTCTTTTAACGCATTCACCAGCACCGGATGGCAGTGACCCAGCGAGTTCACCGCGATGCCACCGGCAAAGTCGATGTACTCACGGCCCTCTTGATCCCACAAACGGCTACCCTCGCCTCGTACCGGAATAATCTGCTGCGGCGCGTAGTTGGGCGCCATGTAATGGTCGAAATCTTGACGGTTCGGGGTGTGGCTCATGGGACAGTACCTCCAGTGGAGTAAGCGATGAATTCAGTATACGGGGCACGGCGGGCGCCCTGCTTTCAGTATTGGGACGGTAAATTATGAAAAGCTGCGCTTAACCCAGCCGCTCTTCTCGCGGCGTAATGCCAAAGTGGTTGCGATAAGCGGTGGAAAAGTGCGCGCCAGAGGAGAACCCGGTCATCAGGGCGATATCCCCCACCGGGCGGTCGCTCTCTCTTAGCTGCTTGCGGGCATCCTGTAAGCGTAAATCCAGGTAGTAGCGGCTGGGCACCGCCTGAAGATATTTCTTGAACAAACGCTCTAACTGACGTCGGGAAATGCCTAGATGCTCAGCGAGTTCAAGCGTCGAGAGCGGCTCTTCGATATTGCTTTCCATTAGCGTGACCGCATCCACCAAACTTTGGGGCGCGTGGCCCAAGCGGTTGCGCAGCGGTACGTGCTGACGCTCATCGGCTAGGCGAATACGGTCGCAGACAAACTGCTCGGAGACCTGCTCCGCCAAACGCGGGCCGTGGTGCTTGCCAATCAGCGTGAGCATCATATCCATCGCGGCAGTGCCGCCTGCGCAGGTCAGGCGGTCGCGATCAATTTCAAACAGCTGCTGAGAAAGCGTGACCTGGGGGTATGCCTGGGCAAAGGCATCAAAGCGCTGCCAGGGCAGCGTCGCTCGGTAGCCCTCTAACAGTCCACAGCGGGCAAGCACCTCGGTACCGCCAGCAAGCCCACCGATAGCGACACCTCTTCCCTGATGACTGCGCAGCCACTCGTTTAGCTTAGCGGGCAACGCATAGGGTAGTGGCGTGGGCGCACACACCAGCAACATATCCAGCGGCCCAAGCGGTGCACCTAGCGCGTGCTGCGCTAGCATAGAAAGCTGCGCGCTGCTGCGCACGGGTTCATCGCTTAAACTGAGCGTGACCGTTTGATACAGCATCTGCCCGCTCAACTGGTTAGCCATTTGCAGCGGCTCAATGGCGCTTGCATGGGCCAATAGCGAGAACCCCGGCAGCAGCACAAAGGCCACCCGTTTACGTTCACTTCCAGATAGCGTCAACGTGCTTGAGAACATAGTGAGCTGTTTTGCTGCATAAAAACCGCCGTCGGCTTGAGTAGCTGTCTAATACTTGGCTAACTGTCTATTTAAAAAGCATCTTACCCAATTGTACCAATGAAGGAAGCGCCTGTTGGCCCTATATAAAAAAAGGCGTCGCACGGCTAATAAGTGAAGAGAGTGGCCGCTTGAAACGAAGCAAGACATATTGAAATGAAGTTGGCGAGATGTCAGCAATGGCCCTGAAATGCAAATTGCCGGACACAAGGTCCGGCAATCAATTTAGAAAAGGAGAAGAGTGAAGAAATTAGCCTCCACTGTTACCTGCTCCAAGAATTAAGAACCCAGCCACCACTATCCCTAGGGCTATAATCACCAGAGGAATCAGCTTATGCATCCCTCGTGGAGACTTCTTTGCCTCAGGCTGGCGCTGAGGTTCAGCGTTCTCAAAATCTTCTGGTATGCGCTGATTCAATACGTGCTCTTTTTCTTCTTCCCGAGTCTTACTTTCCCTGGTATCCATAAACGTCTCCTGTCCTCCGGTAGAAAAAGTGAGTGCGACGACCTCTAGCTAACGCAACCGCATCACCACTTATAAACTAATGACATCGAACTCAACGTTAGGGTTCACATCAGCATCGTAATCCACATCATCACGCTCAAAGCCAAATAGCTTCAAAAACTCATGCTTATAACCAGCATAGTCGGTAATTTCGAATAAGTTTTCGGTGGTGACGTCTGACCACAGATCTTGACAGGCTTGTTGCACGTCATCGCGCAGCTCCCAATCGTCCAGGCGCAAACGGCCCTTCTCATCGGTGGCCATATCGCCCGCCTGGGAATAAAGGTACTCGCCGAACAGCCGGTTAAGCTGGTCGATGGTGCCTTCGTGCAGGCCCTGCTCTTTCATTATGCGGTATACCATGGCGATATATAGCGGCATGACCGGAATGGCCGCACTGGCCTGGGTAACCACCGACTTGAGCACGGCTACATTGGCACCACCACCGCTTGTTTGCAGCTTGGCATCAATGGCGGCGGCGGCGCGATCCAAGTCTTCCTTGGCTTTGCCCAGCGCGCCATGCCAGTAGATCGGCCAGGTAATTTCAGTGCCAATGTAACTAAACGCCACGCTGCGGGCGCCTTTTGCCAGCACACCGGCATGGTCTAGGGCTTCCATCCACAGTTCCCAATCTTCGCCGCCCATCACCGTGATGGTATCGTCGATCTCTTGCTGGGTGGCAGGCTCTACTTCAGCTTCAATGATGACGTCTTTGTTGGTATCGATAGCCGTTGCACGGTAGGTATCGCCAATCGGCTTTAGGCTTGAGCGCTTAACTTCACCGGTATCCGGCAGTTTGCGCACTGGCGAGGCAAGGGAGTAGACCACTAGATCGATTTCCCCCATGTCCTGCTTAATCAACTCAATGGCTTTTTCCCGCGCCTCATGTGAGAACGCATCGCCGTTGATTGATTTACTGTAGAGCCCTTCCTGCTTAGCAAATTTGTCGAATGCAGCACTGTTGTACCAGCCTGCGGTGCCGGTTTTTTTCTCACTGCTGGGCTTTTCAAAGAACACGCCCAGCGTGTCTGCACCATAACCAAAGGCAGCGGTAATCCTAGCCGCTAAGCCGTAGCCGCTGGACGCGCCAATCACCAGTACTTTCTTAGGGCCAGCACTTTTATCTAAACCACGGGCGCGGGTCGCTTCGATCTGTTCCAGAACGTTCTGCTCGCAGCCTACAGGGTGAGTCGTCGTACAGATAAAACCACGCACTTTAGGTTTAATAATCACGTTGAACCTCTTTATCAAATTGATTTCATTATCAACATGGCAATGCCATCAGCTAGTGAGGCTATTCTAGCCGTCTCGGCGCGCTGTGTCCGCACTTGAGCTTCTCTGTCGATCGCGGCAGGATAGCGGCCTGTTAACCACTTGCCGACGAGACTCCCCATGAATGCACAGCAGCTAGTCGATGAACGCGGCGACCTGTGGCTTGCCCTGGCCCCACTTTGGCTTGACCGTGAACCCAGCGAGCGCGACTACGCCAAGATGATTGATGTGATTCAACAGCACAATATGTCACTGAAAGAACTTGAGTGGATGTTCCGCTTGGAAATGGCACCGGTTATGTCTCGACATCAGCTGTCGGTTGCCAGCGAGTGGCGCCAGTTTGATGACTATAAACTGATGAAACAGTTAGTTAGCCACAACCTGCGGCTGAAAGGCTGGCGGCGCAAGAGTTGGGCGCTATTTTCATCCTTAACCACCATGATGGTTCGCCACCGCTGGGAGGCATTAATGAGCCGTTTGATGGTGGCCCGTGGTGAGCTTTAAACGCACCGCCGAGTGACGTTCACGCTTTATCCAGCGCGGCTTCTAGTGCTAAGCGTAGCGGCAAGCCGTGGTCTTTAGGGCCAAAGCGGGCGATTACTTGGCCATCTCGCCCTACTAAAAATTTAGTGAAGTTCCATTTAATTATTTTGGTTCCCATCACACCGGGCGCCTCCCGCTTAAGAAGCACAAACAGAGGGTGGGCATTACCGCCGTTGACGTTGACCTTCTCCATCAGCGGAAAACTAACCCCAAACTGCTGCTCACCGAAGGCGCAAAAATCTTCAGCGCTCTCCGGTGACTGCCTGCCAAACTGATTACAGGGGAAGCCAAGCACCGTAAAACCACGGTCGCGGTAGCGCGTATAAAGCGTCTCCAGCTCTTTTAGCTGCGGCGTAAAGCCACATTTGCTAGCCACATTAACCACTAGCAATACTTGCCCACGCAAAGCGCGTAAATTAAACGGCTCACCCTGGTGGGTATAGCAGTCTTGATCATAAATCATCATCGCAAGGCCCCTACCTGCCTTCGCTAGCGTGTTATCACCATGCCACGGCAAATGCGGTTACGCCAGAACCGATTAACTGATTGGCCCCACTACAACACGCAGCGCTAGGGCAATCAGCAATATGCCAGTGACTCGGTTGATCCAGTGAGCGTAACGATGCAGCCAAGGCAGTACGCTTGAGTGGGAAAGGCCCACCGCCACTAGCACGTACCAGCCACCATCAATCACCATCGCTGTTGCCACAATTATTGCTTTAGCAAGAATGCTCATTTCAGGCGTTACAAACTGGCTGAGCAACGCAACAAAAAAGATAATTAACTTAGGGTTGCCCAGCGCCACTAAGACACCTTCTTTAGCGGCTTGGCGCGTGGTGGTGGTCACAGCTCCCGGTGCTAATGCCCCCGCCTTCCCTGCCCGCAGTGCTTTAATCCCTAGCCACGCCAAATACGCAGCGCCTAACCACGTAATAATTTGAAACAGCTGGGGATGGCGCACAATCAGAGCTCCCAACCCCCACACGGTTAACAGCGCATAAAACCCCACACCGAGAGCGTGGAATACAGCGGCAGTCACCCCCGGCAAGCGGCCGCCCCCCAGCGTATGACGCAACACCAGCGCCAGACTCGGCCCCGGCGACATAGCCCCCATAGCGCAGATCGCGGCCAATGATAGCCAGAGTGACAGCGGCATTCTTCTCTCCGTGGAATAAGTTATTAAGGAAGCGCTATTATACGCCAGCTTTACCTGCGTTCAGGTAATAAATGTAGGCGCTTAAATAACGCTGTTAGCATGGTACGCTGTTGGGTAAAATTTTCCCTTTTTTAATCAAGATGACGCCTGCCACGCAGGCGGTTCATGGCTAATAAGGACTTCAACATGGGTAGGGCGTTTCAAAACCGTAAGGAATCCATGGCCAAAACGGCCGCTGCGAAAACCAAGGTTTATAGCAAGTACGGGCGTGAAATCTACGTCTGCGCTAAAGCCGGCGGCACCGACCCTAACGGTAACCTAGCACTACGCGGTTTAATGGAGCGTGCCAAGAAAGATCAGGTGCCTTCCCACGTGATAGATAAAGCACTGGATAAAGCCAGCGGTGCTGGCGGCGAGGACTTTTCAACAGCGCGCTATGAGGGCTTTGGCCCAGGCAACGCCATGGTGATTGTTGACTGCCTAACCGACAACCCGAACCGTACCTTTGGCGATGTGCGTGGTTGCTTCACTAAAACCAAGAGCAAAATTGGCACGCCCGGCAGCGTGAGCCATATGTTCGACCACTGCGCTATTTTCTCGTTTTCTGGCAGCGACGAAGAAGCCGTGCTTGAAGCGCTGATGGAAGCCGATGTGGACGTTACTGATATCGAGCAGGATGAGGGCCGTATTACCGTCTTTGCTCCGCATACCGACTACGCTAAAGCCAAGCAAGCCCTGCTAGACACTTTTGGCGAGATCGACTTTGAGGTGGATGAAATTCAGTTCCTGCCACAAACCACGACACCGGTTGAGGGTGAGGATGTGGCTGTGTTTGAAAAACTGCTTGATATGCTTAACGAGCTGGACGATGTGCAGAACGTGTTCCACAGCGCAGAGCTTCCCGAAGCGAGCGCGTAGCACCCTACTGAGTTAGCGCATCGCGTGGCACAAAGATCCACCCTTCGGCCGCTGGCATCGCTGCTGGCGGCCAAGAGATGCTCTCTTTGGCATGCTCCAAACTCCAGGCAAGCAGTGCACAGAGCCAAGCATCCTGAATATCCTGCTGCTTTGGCGTTGGCTGTTGCAGCATAGCGGTATGTTCAGCGGGTAGGCTTACTCGTTGACGCAGTGCAGTAAACACCGCAGAACGCTTGGCAGGCGACGGATAGCCCTCCACCGCGCTTAGCGAACCATCCGCGCTTTGCCACTGCCCACAGGTGGCAATGTGCAGTGCAAAACGTGCCAGCAAGTGCATCCCTTTCGTGGCCTGGCTGCCAATCATATCTTTAATCGGTGAAAGGGGCGTTACGCCTCTCTGAAAGAGCCAGCGTTCGGTCTCGCGGTATAAATAAGGGTTTTCCTGAGATCGGCCAAGCGCGCTGACCGCTTCACCACGTGCAAGCGCCAGCAACGCCTGTGGAAGTGCCAGCGGGGTATCAATAGCCATCACCACACGCTCGTTGCCGCTTGCTTGATGCTGGCAAAGCGCTAGCAGGCGATGAATCAAGTCGCGACTATCGTGTGCCTCGTTAAGCGTCGTGCGCAGGTTTCCCCGCCACGGTATGCCTACTAGATTAAGCGACCTATCCAACACTACCAATGCATCGCGACTGGCAGGGTTGTTATCGCAGTTCCAACCACCGACGTCCCAGCCCATATAAAGCGTTTTAGGTGATGTCATCGACCAGTCACGTCCTGCAATTCCAATGCCGCACCAGGCGGCAACAGCGCAGGCTTAATGCCCAAGTCGCTGAGTACCTGCTTACCTCGCACGGTCATATCGGTAATAAATAAAAACTGTTGCCGTGGGTCAACGGGGTAGGCACGAATACGGTAGTGCGTGCCCCAAGGCGTCTCTTCTGCCACGACGACAACCGGCCGGTCAAACTTAAGATATGCGCTGGTAAGTGCCACATCGCGTAGCGTTTTGCGTACGCGCTCAGCCTCATGCTCTGGATGTAGGTAAAAGTGCGTAACACACTGCAAGCTGGTGCCGCCGTTATTCGCATTATGAATTGCTGAGTCCCACAGCTTGAGGTGGGGCACCGCGACCATATCATCATCAGGCGTTTGGATATCCACGGTGCGCATTCCAACGTGCTTCACCTCACCATACATCCCCTCAATACTCACCCAGTCCCCCGGCCGATAAGGCAGCTCCACTGCTGAGACCACGCCGGCTATTAGGCTACTCACGTAGTCTTTTAGGGCAAAGCCGATCGCTAAACCAAGCGCGCCTAACAGCGTTACCATATTGCGCATGGATGGCTCGATGACAACAGGCACAGCAATGGCAAGTGCAGCGATTAAAATCAGCAGTCGTGTCAGCGGCACAAGCGCAAACACGCGGAACCTCAGCTGACCATGTAGCCGATTAGCCAGCCAGTTCAAGCCATGCTGGCTCGCAATAATCAACAGCACTGTACTAACCAGCGTAACGCCGAGGATAATTAGCGCCTGGCTATCGATATCGTTAAACAGCCTGGCGTACTGCTCTTTGTCGTCCATTCCCCCTCCTAAAGCGCGTCAACTAAGTAGTTGCGGGATTCCAACAACTGTCGCACGCTGGCGTAACTGAGCGGTGAAACTTGCCAGCGCCCCTGGTGACAGCTAAGCAACCCCCGGCGTGCCAGCGATAGCCGCGCGTTTAACACTTCATGGTGAGAAAACGGGAGCACATCTCCTAGCGCCTGATCCTCCAACCCACCGTGAATTAACAGCGTATGCAGCAGCAATGTAGCCAGGTCTCCAGTCTCCGCAGGTAGCTCTGCCTCCGCCAAGGCGTCCAGCAGCCACAGCTCTTGAGACTGAGCGTCGTCTTGGGATTGTGTTGATTCGTCGCTTTCAGCAGGCTCGCGCAGTCGCTCTCGCCAATAGTGCCATGCTATACCTAAATGCCCACGGCAGTGGGCCGATAAACGCTGCAGCTCTTTATGCATCGTTTTACGCTCATTTTCGGCGTTATCGTCACTGTCGTTTGCAAGAATGGGGTTACCGGTACGGGTGCTATACACGCTGGGGCAGCTACCCTCACCCGCTAAGTTCGCGAAATAGTGAGCTAACTGTTTGCCCTCCACTGCCTGAAGAGTGAATGCTGGCGTGCCGTCCAGGCCAATCGCCTGCTGCAAATAGGCGTATGTCCAGCTGTCGCAGCCAATTACCCCACGCCCCATGCGTCCGCTTAACGCACGCTCTAGTAACTCACGCACGCCTTGTAAGCCTTGGGTATGGCGCAAAAAGTATCGCTCCAACTCTGGCAGCGCCCAATTGGGCTGGTTTTCACAACGCGCTATCCATTCAAGCTTTCCTTCAGAGAGTTCCTGGTAGGTAGGGGTAGCCAAACAGCTAACGCCCTGCTGCTTTGCCCAATAGTTAACAACGGCGCGATGCCCACCATGGGGCGGGGTAACGAAAAACACCACTGGCTCTTCTTCAAGGCCCTGCTGGTGAAGAACATGGGCAAATTCAATCGCCCCAGGCGACCAGTCCACGTTAGGCACCAGGTGGGCAAGCCGCACTTCTGGCAGGGCACGCAGTTCACTCTCTTGCTTTGCTTTATGTTCTGCGGCCTCTCTGCCCACTAGCCAACGAGTTGCCGTTTGCCAACTCCGTCGCCACTGGCTCGCCTGGGTACGCTCAGGGAGCGTAAAATCCGTTAGCTCAACTACCTTCCATAATGATGGGGCCTCATTGCTGGAGCGCTGCGCCATAAGGCTACCTTTCCGCTAGATAAGAAAATAAAGATTAGCACGCCTAACGCTGGCATGACCGCGCAACATGAACTTGTCGTCTACTATGAAGTGACTAGAAATATCTACTAAACTAATAGCTACTTAAAGTGAACGCGATGCGCAGGAGGCATATATGAGCGTGATTAACGTGACCATGGAAGAGTTACACGAGAAGCTTTCAAAGTGCATTGCCGGGGAAAGGTTGCTCATCGATCAGGATGGCAACCGCTTTAGTGCTCGCATCCAGCATGTGGGCATGACAGGCGTAAAAGTCATTCCTGAAACGGATATTAAAAATAGCACCCACGAGCCTGGAGATGTCGAGGGCACTACAGTGCCCTATGAGGATATCTGGGAGCTTGAAGTAAAAGGGGTGGTATACAGCAGGCTGTTCGACAAAGCTTAATCCGCTTAAGCCCTGAATACCTAAAAGACAGACCCATACCTAGAGGACAACACAAAGCCCGGGGCTAACGGCCCTGGGCAGTGGCTACATGCTCTAGCACCAAAGTTTCGCGGTGAATGGAAAGGCCCATGGTGGCTGGCTTGCGTGCAATAACGCTACGGTTATGACGCAGCGCTTCTTCAAGCGACACCCACCGCGCCGCCATGCCATTAGCAGTTTCGTACTCTTCCATTTTTGCTTCACCCAACGTATTGCCAATTTGGCAGGTAAACCAGTGAGATGTTTGAAACATCACATCCCACTGCTTTTTCCAGGTGGGGGTATATTCTGTTACGTAGCCAAAATGTGAGGTTACTTCGATATCCTGGGCGCCGGTCTCTTCATACAGTTCACGGTGCAGGCCCACTTCAGGGCTTTCCCCAGCGTCTATACCGCCGCCTGGAAAGCTAAAGTCATCGTAACGCTCGGTGTAGAGCAACAAAATATTGTCACCACGGGTGACGATGGCACGGGAAGCTTCACGATTTAATACCCGCACCTGCTCTAACGCAAGCGATGCGGGGAGTGCTTCGTGGACGAGATGAGCAATATGATGCATGGATCTTCCTGGCAAATAAAAGCGGCCATTCTACGCAAATGGCCGCTTTAGTTCATGCGTTCAATTAATGGCGTTAAGCGCTAATTCAAGTGCTTAAAAAGTGAGGCAGATTTTGCCAAAGTGCTTGCCAGACTCCTGATGACGGAAAGCGTCAGCAATGTCATGGAGCGCAAACTCGCGGTCAATAATCGGCCGCAGATTGGAGGCTTCAATGGCGTGAATCATCTCGATTTGGTGACGACGGCTACCGACGATAAGCCCTTGCAGCTTCGCTTGTTTAGCCATCAACTTAGCGGTTGGAATCTCACCTTCCCGGCCGGTTAACACACCAATCAGCGAAATATGCCCACCAATTTTTATGGCATCAATCGACTGCGGCAGCGTGCCGGGGCCGCCTACTTCAACCACGTGGTCTACACCTTTACCATCGGTCAACGCTTTAACCGCCTTCCCCCAGTCTGGCGTCTCTTTGTAGTTGATGGTGTGCTCAGCGCCCAGCTCCCGCAGGCGGGCCAATTTCTCATTGGAAGAGGAGGTCGCGATTACCCTTGCGCCCATCATCTTGGCAAACTGCAGCGCAAAGATGGAGACCCCCCCCGTGCCTAATACCAATACCGTATCACCCGCTTTAAGACCGCCGTCCACCACCAGCGCACGCCACGCAGTTAGTCCTGCAGTGGTGAGCGTGGCAGACTCTGCGTGGCTGTAACCCTTGGGCTGGTGGGTAAACCAGGTAGTTGGACGAATGACCTGTTCACGGGCGTAGCCGTCAACGCCATCCCCTGGTGTGGTCGTGAAATCGCCGACTCGCGCAGGGCCTTCCAGCCAGTCGGGGAAGAAGGTAGACACCACCGCATCGCCAACGGCGAACTCACTCACACCTTCACCGATTGCTTCCACAACGCCTGCCCCATCCGACATAGGAATGCGGCCATCATCAGTGGGGATCATCCCCTTCACTACAGCGTAATCGTGAAAATTTAACGAACTAGCATGCAGGCGTACTTTAATTTCGCCGGGGCCAGGTTCACCTGGAGCCGCGAGATTAACCACGTCTAATTTATCTAAACCGCCGGGGTGTTGAAGCTGAATGGCTTGCATTGCTCTCCCTCCAGTAAAACGCGCTCGATTAAAACGAGCTTTAAACGACCAGTCTACTACTAAGTGAGAGTAGTGCAATCAAGTTAAGCCCTTTCAAAACAGGCTAGTCTAGGTCGTGCCCCAAAAAACCACCGGACTGTCGCTGCCAGAGGCTCGCATAGATGCCGTTCTGCGCGAGTAGCTCCTGGTGGGTGCCGCTCTCCACCATGCGCCCTTCATCCACCACAATCAAACGGTCGAGCATAGCAATGGTAGAAAGACGGTGAGCAATGGCAATCACCGTTTTGCCTTCCATCAGCGTATCCAACTGCTCTTGAATGGCGGCTTCCACTTCTGAATCCAGCGCCGACGTGGCTTCATCCAACACCAAAATGGGCGCGTTCTTTAGCAGCACCCGGGCAATCGCAATGCGTTGACGCTGCCCACCGGAGAGCTTCACGCCGCGCTCACCAACATGGGCATCTAGACCCCGCCGGCCTGTTGGGTCGACCAAATCATTGATAAACGTATCTGCGTGGGCGCGACTTATCGCCTGCCATACATCTTCATCACTGGCATGGGGGCTGCCGTAGCGAATATTATCCCGCAGCGAGCGGTGCAGTAGCGAGGTATCCTGGGTAACCATACCAATCTGATGGCGCAACGAGGTTTGGGTGACATCGGCAATATTCTGCCCATCGATTAAAATCCGCCCGCCCTGCAGGTCGTAAAAGCGCAGCAGCAGATTTGCCAGGGTGGACTTGCCTGCCCCTGAACGGCCAATCAGGCCAATTTTCTCGCCGGGTTTGATGGTTAAACTCAGCCCGTCAAAGACGTTTTTACTCTCCCCTTTCGCCTGGGCATACTGAAAGCGCAGCGCATCAAACACGATCTCGCCGTTGGGCACGACAAGTGCTTTGGCCTTGGGGGCATCTTTGATCGTCGGCTCCTGGGCAATGGTATTCATGCCATCCTGCACCGTGCCAATGTTTTCAAAAAGCCCAGCGACTTCCCATAAAATCCAGTCGGACATAAAGCGAATGCGCATCACCAGCGCAATGGCGATGGCCAATACGCCCAGGGAAATGGCGTCCATATACCAGGCGCTAATCGCCATGCCCGCAGTGCCCACTAGCAGCAGCGTATTGAGCAGCGTTAAACAAACGCTCATCACCGTGACCAAGCGCATCTGACGGTGAACGGTGACCATGAAGCCCTCCATCGCGTCTTTCGCGTAGCCTTGTTCGCGCTCGGTATCGGCGAAGAGTTTGATGGTTTGGATATTGCTGTAGCTATCGACCACGCGCCCCGTCATCTGGGCACGGGCATCGGCTTGGGCCATAGAGACATCCCGTAGACGCGGAACGAAAAAGCGCATAATGCCTAAATAGCCCACAAGCCATAGGCCAAGGGGCAACAGCAGCCAGGGGTCGGCGCGGCCCAATAGAATCGCTGCCCCGGTAAAATAGACAACGGCGTAGACCATCAGGTCCATCACTTTGGTGACGGTTTCTCGGATCGCCAGCGCCGTTTGCATGACTTTTTGTGACACCCGCCCGGCAAACTCATCCTGATAAAACGCTAGGCTTTGGCTGAGCATGTGGCGGTGAGAAAGCCAGCGGCCAATCATGGGGTAGTTGCCGAAAATCGTCTGATGGGTCACCAGGGACTGCATTAGCACCAGCAACGGCAGGCCCACAATTACCAACAAGCCCACGCCTGCTAACCACAGGCCGTGGTGTTGCCAAAAGCTTTCTCGCTCTACGTTGCCCAGCCAGTCAACCAGCTCGCCCATATAACTGAAGAACACCACTTCTGCTGCGGAGACCAGCGCCGTCAGCAACGATACCGCCAGTAGCCACGGCCATACCGGGCGTGAGAAGTGCCAAATAAACGGCAATAACCCCTTCGGCGGCGTGGTGACCTCATCTTCCGGGTAGGGGTTTACGCGCCCCTCAAAGTAACGGAACAGCGGCGTAAGTATACGAGACAGCATGGGAGGTCCTTGCGTGAAAGGGGCAGCGGCATGCCTGCCGCCAAAAAGAGACAGCAAACACGGGCTAGCCAACCTGCGGCATTAGTCAGTAGGGCTGTGGCGGCTCGTCATCGTCGCCGTCGTCTCGCATGCGCGCCTGGCGTTCGGCCTCTTCCTCTTTAGCGTCGTCGATAACTTCCATGAGCTCATCAACATTGGCGATGTGGGTGTCAGCATCGAAGTGGCCGGTAAGCTTGCTATCCGGATGTAGCTCGCCCGACTCGTACAGCGACCACATCTCTCTGCCATATTCCGTTGTCAGCAGCTCCGGTGCGTACTGGCCAAAGTAGTTGCGCATATTATCGACATCGCGATAAAGCATGGCGGCGGCGCTGTTGTTGCCTGCGGCATCGACAGCCTGGGGCAGATCGATAATCACCGGACCGGAGGCATCTACCAGCACGTTGAATTCTGACAAGTCACCGTGGATCAAACCCGCACACAGCATACGCACGACGTCTTGAATGACTTTGGCGTAGTAGGTTTTGGCTTGCTCTGGCGTGAGCGTAACTTCGTCTAAGCGCGGCGCTACGTTACCTTCGGCGTCGCTGATCATCTCCATCAGCAATACGCCATCGACAAAACCGTGAGGCTCAGGGACACGAACGCCTGCGGAAGCAAGCCGATAGAGCGCGTCGACTTCGGCATTTAGCCACGCCTGCTCCTGCTCTTTTTGGCCATAGCGGGTTTTTTTTGCCATGGCCCTGGCCCGGCGGCTATTACGCTCTTTACGCCCTTCCTGGTACTGCACCGCCTGTTTAAAGCTACGCTGTTTGGCCTCTTTGAACACTTTGGCACAGCGTACTTCTTCGCCGCAGCGCACCACATAAACCTGCGCTTCTTTACCACTCATTAACTGCACCAGCACCTCGTCGATCATTCCATCATCGACCAGGGGCTGTAAACGTTTGGGGATTTTCATGGTTAGCTGCGTCGGCTCCTCTTTATTATCTTAACCATCTAACATTGCTATTTGAGTTCAATGTCCCGTCACTCAAAAACGGATACGGCGAACGCGGAAGGCACGCCCTTTCAGTTTGTCACGCTCAAGCTTGGCTTGGGCTTTTTGAACGACGCTATGCTCCACCGCCACATAGGCGCTGCGCGCCAAGACTTTAATTTTACCGACCTGCTCACCACTCAGCCCACCTTCGCTGGTCAATGCACCAAGAATATCCCCCGGGCGCAGCTTATCTTTTTTACCGCCTGCCAACTGTAGCGTTGCCATAGGCGGCTCAAACGGTACAGAGTGCTGTGGCTTAGGCAATGGTTCCGTGGTAATCGGCTGCTCTAGCAAGCCTTCCAGCCGCTCTAGCCGATAATGCTCTTTAGGGGTTACCAAGGTACAGGCAACACCGCTAGCGCCCGCGCGCCCGGTGCGCCCTACTCGGTGCACGTGAACATCAAGCTCACGGGCAATTTGATAGTTGAACACCGCATCTAGCTGGGCAATATCCAAACCGCGCGCCGCAACATCCGTGGCGACCAGAATAGACGCACTCTGGTTGGCAAACAGGATTAGTCGACGGTCACGATCTTTTTGCTCTAAGTCGCCGTTGAGCGCTACGGCGCTAAATCCAGCATCGGTAAGTTGCTCCGCCACCGCTTGGGTTTCGCGCTTGGTGTTGCAAAACACCACGCTGGTCGCCGGCCGATAGACCAGCAACAGCTGCTGAAGGGCGGCAAACCGCGCCTCTTCGTTCACGACTTCATAAAAGTGCTGATCAATGGTAGTGGCATCGTGAAGCTCAGCCACTTTGACAGTGACCGGATCACGCATTACGCCGCGGGTCATGGTGGCAAGGCCACCAGATGCCTGCTCATCCGGGAAGGTCGCACTGAACAGCAGCGTCTGGCGATCCGCAGGCGTGTCGGCAATGATGTCGTCAATGGTCGCCTGGAAGCCCATATCCAACATACGGTCAGCTTCATCCAGTACCAAGGTGGTCAGCGAGCCCAGCGTTAGCGAGCCTTTACGTAAATGCTCGTCAATGCGTCCGGGTGTGCCCACCACGATATGCGCGCCGTGCTCTAGCGAACCCAGCTGCGGCCCAAATGGTGCACCACCGCACAAGGTAAGCACCTTAACGTTGGGCAACCCCCTCGCCAAACGGCGCAGTTCGTCGGCTACTTGATCGGCTAGCTCCCGAGTGGGGCACAGCACCAGGCCTTGAACGACAAACGCGTCTACACGAAGCGCAGCCAGCAGCGCTAAGCCAAATGCGGCGGTCTTACCAGAGCCGGTTTTGGCTTGGGCTAGCACGTCGCGCCCCGCCAGCATCGGCGGCAGGCTTTGCGCCTGAACCGGCGTCATGTCGTGATAGCCAAGGGAGTCTAGATTCGTCAACAGCGCGGGTGAGAGCGCAAGCGATGCAAAAGAGGTGTCGGACACAAAAAATTCCTGAAGGGGCTATTCAGCCCAGCAAACCGATAATGTGAAGCACCATACCAGAAAGTGCTTTCCACTGCCTTGCTGTCTAGGTCAATGGGGAGAGCAATCGATAACGTCAACACTTACGTCGCAAGCACCGCAAAGCACCCTTGGCTCAGTGTAGCCAAGTCGTTGGGGGAAAGCTCAATCTCCAACCCACGCCGTCCAGCGCTAACGTACAACGTAGAAAACCCCTGCGCCGAGGCATCAATATAAGTAGGCAGGCGCTTTTTCTGCCCCAGAGGGCTAACGCCGCCCAGCACATAGCCAGTGGTACGCTCTACCTCCGACGGTTCCGCCATGGCCGCTTTCTTCGCCCCAGCGGCTTTAGCAATCTGCTTAAGCCCTAGCTGACAACTCACCGGCACAATGCCTACCGCCAGCTGTTTGCCATCTAGCTTTACCACCAGCGTTTTAAATACCTGCTCAACCGCTACGCCCAGTTTTTCAGCCGCTTCTTGACCGTATGACGGAGCAGCGACATCGTGTTGATACTCATGGAGCTGAAACACAATGCCTGCGCGCTTTGCACTATTAATTGCCGGAGTCATGGAGTTCTCGTCAGTTAACGTCGTTCGCCATGGCGGAAAAGCCCGTGGTGGAACAGCCCGCCTGCGAAAATAGAGGCATGATAAAACATAAACGACCGCGCCCGCTTGTTAAGCGGGCGCGGTCGTTGCGTACATAGCGGCTAACGTATTACTGGCAAGGCACCACACGACGCAACGTATCTTTCGCCCACAGGGTTTGGCCATCCGGCGTACGTCCATGCTCGTTCCAGCGCTCGGTGGTTTCAAGGCAGAAAGAACCAGCATCTTCGATACGCGGGTTAGCGCTGCTAGGGCGCTCCCCACCAATACGCATCACATCCGGATTTTCAGTCGTGTAGCGTGGGGCAACGGTAGAACTTGCGCAGCCGGCAACCAGAGCGGTTACCAGCAGCACGGGCAAACAGCGGCGCAAAGGCATGTTTTGAAACCCTCAAAATAGCGATAGTAGGCCGACACGATTTGTCGGTAGCGCTAAATATCACTGCCACTGAGTTCACGTCAACATTTATTCACACAAGCACATTATGTAACCAGGGTGATGCTGGTCACCGGACGTAAATTGCGCAGCCTGCAGTGCTGCTCAACGCTTTCGACAATCTCTTCGGCATCGTCTATTTGCTGCTTATCCAGTTGAATATCAACCATTAAGAAACTGCCTACCTGGGCCAAACGCACATCGTCATCGGCGATATCGAAGTCTGCTACTTGTTGCACCATCTCTTGGCGCACGCTGCCCACCGGCTCACCAAACATTAGCTCGCGCAGCGCACCGCGCACCATACGGATAGGCATCGGTAAAAAGTAGCTTGCAATGATCAACACCATCACGGGGTCGGCAAAGCGTGCATAGCCTGCCCAAGGGGTTAATGTCAGCCCCCAGGTAAGCGCAAACCCAAGCATCACCGCAGCACTTAGCCAGGTATCCATCTGCCACTGACGCAGCTCAGCGGCTAATAAAGACGAGCGGGCAATGCGTGCGTAGCGGCTTAACCACCACCAGGTAAGTAAACAGCCGGTTACGTTTACCACCCCAAACATCAGCGCAAGATCCAGAGTGACCAGTCGCCCACCTTGGGCAAGGCTCCATAGGGCGGACACCAGCGAAAACACGCACACCAGCGCAATCACCACGCCTTTGAGCAGTACAGCCAGCGGTTCCACCGTTAGCCGCCCAAAGGGGTAGTGATCATCCGCAGGTTTACGCGCCTGCTGAAGCGCAAACAGTGAAAGCGAGGCCAGCACTAAACTTAATAGCGAATAGCCGCTGTCGAATAAAATAGTGATCGAGCCACTGGCAAGGCCTAACACAAGCCCAGTAAAAGCAAAAAGGCTCGCAGAAATAGCGGAAAATCTAAGCGCACGGCGCTCGGCAACAAAGGGGGACACGATGTTACTCCTAAAATCTTACTTAATTTTGCGCCATCATAATGATTACACTACGGGCTAACCAATCGCTCAGTGCTAACAAAAATGGCGCTCAACAGAAGGCGTATGTCATGCGAGCAGAACAGGTACAGGCGTTTATTGATGTCACCGAGCACGGCTCCTTTGCCGCTGCGGCACGCCATACCGGCATAAAACGCAGCACTTTGAGCGCCGCGGTAAACGCACTGGAAGATAGCCTGGGGGTCGAGCTGTTTGAGCGTTCGGGCAATAGCCTACAACTCTCGGCGGTGGGCGAAAGCGTGCTGCCCGACTGTTACCGGCTGCTAACCAGCGCCAGCCGGATCAAAAAGCATTGCCAGCAGCATATGCAGGGGGTGGAAAACCAGCTGTGCATTGCCAGGGACGACGCCCTGCCCGAAGCTTTCTGGCGGCAGGTAATGCATGACTTGAAGCAGCGCTATCCGCTAACGGCCATCTCCGTCTACCTATTACCCCCACAAGAGCATCTACAGTTTGTATCGCGGCAAACGGTGGATATTGCCTTTGGCCTGTACACCGCCGAAGGCGCCTCGGTGGATGCTTCCAACCTTGCCCCTGTCAGTATGTGTTTAGTGGCCGCCCCCACTCACCCGTTAAGCCGCCTATTAAGCGTTCATCGAGACGACCTCGCCCAATATACCCAGGTGTGCCTAACCTACGACCAAGGAGACAAGCTGGTCAGCGAAGCCCTGTTCTCTACTAACTACCTGGGGCTAACCATGTTTGAGGTAATACGCGATGCGGCTATTAACGGTACGGGGTGGGCGCTACTGCCCTATCCTCTGGTGAAAGAAGCGCTGGAAGAGCACCGTCTTTGCGCGCTAAACCACGACCTCGCCCTGGAGAGCCATTACTACCGCTACGTGGAGGGAGAAAACCTGGGCGTAGTGGCCACAGCACTATTGAATAGCGTGACGCGCTTCTTAGGCACTACCCGCTAAATCGTGTTGATGGTATTTGCCAAGGGGAAACGTTGAAATTTATCAGTGGCGAAAATCGCCAATGCCTTCCACTCTGTAAAAAAGTGCTAAATAAGGAGAGCAAGGACACGCTAGAGAACCGACACAGGGGCAGTGTCATCTACGTGTAAAGTACGTCTGCCAGTGTCGATGTTGCCGTCAACTAAGGAGTAGTTTCCACGATGGTAAGACTCGATAAAAAAGCCACTAGGCTCTATGTCCTAGACACTAACGTCCTTATCCATGACCCTGCAGCGCTCTACCATTTCGATGAGCACGATGTGGTTATCCCTATGACGGTGCTTGAGGAGCTAGACAAGCACAAAAACGGGGCACGTGAGATCGCCCGCACGGCGCGGCAAATTAGCCGTACCCTCTCCGACCTTACCAACCAAGTCACCTTTGATGAGATACAAAAAGGCATACCCATTCCGCGTATCAGCGGCGAGTCCGGGCGCCTGCACTTTTTGTGTTACAGCGACCTAAAAACCTTTGATGCGTTAGACGACAGTCCAGACAACCGAATTTTGGCGGAAACTTGCCAGCTGCGGGATGAGCGCCCCGATGCCTCCGTCATACTGATCACCAAAGATATTAACCTACGCGTTAAAGCCGCCGCGCTTAAAGTGCCGGTAGAGGATTACCTTAACGACCGCGCCTTCTCCGATAGCGATGCCATGATTGAAGGCGCCCAGATATATGCATCGGCAGGCCAGAACGGCGCGTCGCTATGGGAAACGCTAAATGTGGATGTGACCGTCGAGCGGGTCGACCACCACACCTTCTACCTACTGAACGGCAATATGCCCCGCCATTGGCATGTGGGCATGCTGGTATCGGATAGCGAAAATGGCGCTGAGTTTGAAGCCATTGTGCGCGAACTTTCCCCCGTATCAGCCCGCCTGCAGCTGCTCACCAACTACCGTCACCATGCCGGGGTTTGGGGCGTCCACGCCCATGACAGCCGCCAGAATTTCACGCTTAACCTACTGATGGACCCGGATATAGACCTTGTCACCATTGCTGGCAATGCAGGTACCGGTAAAACCTTCATGACGCTGGCCGCGGCTTTCCAGCAAACCCTAGACGCCAAGCAGTTTGAGCGCATCGTGTTTACGCGGGCGCCCATTCCCATGGGCGAAGACATTGGCTTTTTACCGGGCACTGAAGAGGAGAAGATGACGCCCTGGATGGGCGCTTTCCACGACAACATGGATAACTTACTGCGCAATGAAGAAGGCGAATCCAGTTGGGATAACGGCGCCACACGGCAGCTGATTGGCTCGCGGGTGCAAATTCGCTCGCCCAGCTTTATGCGTGGGCGCACCCTCAACGACACCTTTTTGATTATCGACGAGGCCCAGAACTTCACTCCCAAGCAACTGAAATCGCTGGTCACCCGGGCCGGCCGCAATACTAAGATTGTTTGTTTAGGTAACGTTGGCCAAATCGACACCCCTTACCTTACCGCCAACACCTGCGGCATGGCCGCTGTGGTCGAGCGTTTTAGGGATTGGCCCCACGCAGGACATATCACCCTAACCAACGTAGAGCGTTCACGCTTAGCGCTTGCCGCAGAAGAGCTGTTATAGCGCCGACCTCAGAAGCCTTCACTAACCTATGTGGTTAATTAAATCGTTTCAGCCCGGCCCACTGTGCAATGTGCTTCAGAACCGCACTTCAGCACCGTGGGCTGTTTCTTGGCTGCATGTTTAGCGATCAACGGTATCCGATGGGCTCCCTTTCCAAGGGTTCTCAACGCCTACGGTATCTGCGGCAAAAGCCTTGCGCTCACCTAACGGCCGAGGCTTACCCACCGTCGTATCGTTATAGGTTTGGCGCTCCATCTCACAGTTCACTTCTGCCCCAAACAGCACAACAAAGGCTGAGAGCCAAAACCACAGCATTAACGCCACCACCGCACCAAGAGAGCCGTAGAGTTCGCTAAAGCTCGAAAAGTAGCGCACATACAGCGATAAACCACCCGAGCCCAGTAGCCACATCGTTGTGGCAAACAGCGTGCCATAGCTTAACCACTTCCACTTGGCAGCGCGGCGATAGGGGGCAAAGCGGTATAGCAGTGCGATCAAAGCACTCATAATGACAAGCAGTGCTGGCCAGCGCAGCCACTGAAGCACTTTATTCAGTGGTGGGTCCACTGCCAACATGTCTACCGCCATGGGCACCACCGCAATAAAGCCGAGTGATACGAGGGTCATCACGATCAGCCCAAACGTCAGCGATAACAATACGCCAAGGCGCAGTAGCGCGGGTCGCTTCTCCTGCTGGCCATAAACCACGTTTAGCCCCACGATTAGAGTAGAAACGCCTTTAGAAGCGATATACATGGCCGTTAATAAACCGGCCAGTGCAGTCATCACGCTCCCCGACTGCGCACTTTCGACGACATCCTGGGCCTGCTGATCGATCAGGTTCGCCGCATCCGGCGGCATAAAGCGGCTAACTTCATACAGCTGGCGCCCGGCTTCAACAGGGTCGAACATCAAGCCCCATAGCGAGATAACCGCCGCAATTGTAGGAAACAGCGCCAACAGCGCATAAAACGCGATGCCAGCCGCATACATCGTGATGCGGTCGCGCCGCGCTGCACGTAGAACGCGCCAAGCAATATCGTACCAACCCATGCGTGTTATATCGTCAGGGGTCGTGGCCTCACGACCTCTTGAATCTGTTTGTTCAGGCGACTCTAACTCAAGCTCTCGATGTTTAGCATTTTGATCGCTCATCGCAGCCCCTCCCACAGTAACAAGAGCGCCAGCACCACAGCGAACGCCATCATCAAACCGCTGCCATGGTGACGCATCCATGCTTCACTGGATAAAAGCCGCGTTAGCCGCCCCATCGCGAACTGCTCGACGGCCAGCGCTGCATTAACGCTTGCTCCTTTTACCTTTTGGCATTTGTGTGCCACGGCGCTTGCCACCTCTACAGTGTTTATGGCGACTACGCTATATAGCCACCATAAATCGCCTTCCGGCGGCCGCTTGGCACGCAGGTGCCGCAGCCAGTAAAAGCTTATTACCACCAGCAGCACACCCACCGGAAATGGCCATACAATTCCCAGCCACTCATCCATTGGCGGTAACACAACGCTGCCCTCTGGCAGCGGAAGCCATAGCGGGGTCGTCAGCGCGGCAATAACCGCGAAAAGCCATGCTCCCGGCTGGAAAGCATCGCTGCCCCCCTGGTGGCGCTGCTGCCATTGGCGCCATACACATACGCTCACTAGCGCTGCCGTGCCGATAGCGGCCCAGGTTAACAGCATAATTAAGAGCGTATGCTCCATCTCGTAAAGGGCGTGTTTAACCCCCCACTTGCTGATCATCCCCGCCGCTAGCGCACCGGTTAACGACACCCCAGGCAGCGCGACGAGCGCAAACAGCAGCGGCGTCGGCCAACGGGGCATGTGCTCGCTAATACTGGTTCCCATAAATAGCGCCCCCTTCGCCAGCGCATGATGGGCAGCAAACAGCACCACACCTGGCAGCAGCAGCGGCCACACCCCGGGCGCAACAAGTCCCATCGCTACCATGGCGGTTAACATGCCCATCTGGCTAATACTGGAGTAGGCTAACACGGCCTTAGGATGGTGCTGCCAAACCCCATAAATCGCCGCGCCAAATGCCGCGGCCAAGCCTGCCACCAGCATCCAGTTACCCAGCTGAATCAACTCAGGGGAAAGGCCATCAAACCCTAACGGCAGTACGTTAAGCCAGCCTAATAGGCCCGCTTTTATCATGGCACCACTCAACACCGCACTTGCCGGGGCTGGAGCAACCGGATGGGCCAACGGCAGCCATACATGCAGACCAATAACCCCCGCCTTTACGCCAAACCCAAGCCATAGCAAAAGCGCCATAAGAGCGCCCTGGTCGGCTTCGGCAATTCCTTCCCGAACCCCCTCAAGTGACAAGGTTTCCGCAGTGCCTGCCGCCCACAGAAAACCGCCGAGAATCAGCCCTTCGCCTATCACAGCCAATATTAAATACGCCTTGCCCCCCAGCCGCGCCTCCTGGCTGCCGCTGTGTACCACTAGGGCATAAGCAGCAAACGTCATTAACGCGAAGCCTAGGTAAAAGCTGGCAATATCCTGAGCAATAATCAGCAGTACGTTGCCCAAAAACGTCAGCGGCCAAAGCAGTGCCAAGCGCAGCAAGCGGCGTTCGGCAGCATGATCTCCCGCCTGGGCCTTCGCCTGTTCAGCGGCGAAATACCCTCGCCCATGCACCGCAGCCAAACTCCATAGTAGGGTAGTAAACACAAGCCACGGGCGAGTTAGCGCATTCAACTCCCAGAAACCACCCAGCATCCATGCCTCAATGACCCACTGCGCCTCTCCGCCATAGGCCAGCAGTAACGCAGGCCAGGAAGCCGTTAGCCACGTCAATGTAAAGTAGTGGCGCGCAGCCACCGGCGTTCGATAGGCCTGCCACACCACATTACCCGCAATGCAAAGTGGCCAAAGCAGAGCCGTAATTAAGAACAGTGTCATCATGGCAGATACTCCCCGACCGCAACCCGCGTTGCCCAGTCCAGTGGGCTAAACGGCAGCCCTGCCAATAAGCCTGCCCCAATGCTTACCACAGCGGTAAATACCGCAGGCCATAGCAACCAGCCATGGGTTTCCAGACGACCAAGGCGCCGCTCCTTTGGCCACTCCCCTTCACCATGGGCAGGCCCCTCGCGGAACCACAGGCGGTGCACAATCGGCAGGAAATAGAGCGCATTTAAGGTACTACTGACCACCAGCACAGCCACCACCCAGTGCATATTGGCCTGAACCGCCCCCACACCCAGGTACCACTTAGTGATAAAACCAGCCACGGGGGGCAGTCCAATCATCCCCAACGCCCCCACCGTAAACGCAATACTGGTGAGCGGCATACGTTTGCCAGCGCCGTCCATTTCATCTATGCGGTGAATACCTAGCTCCTCGGCGTAATTACCAGCGCAGAAGAACAGCGTTACTTTCATCAGCCCCTGGTGCAACAGATGGGCCAGTGCCCCGATGGTGCCAAACGGGCCGAAAAGGCTAACCCCCAGTACAACGTAGGAGACTTGGCTAATGGTTGAAAATGCTAGCCGGGGTTTAAGCTCATGCTGCGCAATTGCCCGCAGAGAGCCATAAATGATGGTGATGGAAGCAGCGATAGCCAGCGCGGTGGTAACGCCTAACTCGACGCTCAGCTCGATCCCGTAAAGATCATAGATAATCCGCATAATGCCAAACGCACCGGCTTTCACTACCGCAACGGCATGTAACAGCGCACTCACGGGGGCCGGGGCCACCATCGCTCTGGGCAGCCAGCCGTGAAAGGGCACCATCGCCGCTTTTACGGCAAGCCCGCCCACTAGCAGCGCAAATATTAGCGTTAGCTGCCCACGGTGATCGTTAAGATAAGGAGAAAGCCCTTGCTCCGACGCAAACGAATGGTCGCTTGTTAAGCTGTAAAGCATCACGACGCCCAACAGCAGCACTACCCCACCCGTTAGCGTGTAGCGCAAATAAACCCGCCCCGCTGCTAACGCTTTAGCGGTGCCCGCATGAACCACCAACGGGTACGTAGACAGCGTCAACATTTCGTAGAAAATTAAAAAGGTAAACAGGTTGCCCGCTAACGCGATCCCCAAGGTACTGGCCACACACAGGCTGAAGAAACCAAAAAAGCGTTTCCGATTAGCCGCGCCTTCCAAGTAGCCAATGGCGTAGATCGTGGTGCATAACCATAAAAGCGACGACAGGCCAGCAAACATTACCCCCAGCGCGTCGGCACGCAGCACAAAATCGATACCGCCGATAATCTGAAAGCTAAAGGTGTCCAGGTGGCCTTGGGACACCCGCCCAATCATTAACGCCACCAGAATAATTTTACCGACAGCAGCCACTAAGTTAACGCTGGTGCGTAGCCGTCGTGCCTCCTCGGGTACAAGAAAGATCACCACGGCTGCAATAATAGAGGTAGCCAAGGTGGCAAGGGGTAACCATGCCGCGTTCATAGGCCACCTCCATGTAATAGCGACAGCGGTAAATGGGCCAGCAATCCCAGGGCAAATGCTGCCAGGGCAAGCCCTAGCGCGACTAGATCCATGCTCGGCGCCAACGGCTGATAGTGGTGCCTGGGGGCGGTTTCATCAAAGGAGTAGCGGAACACACGAAACACGTAGGCCGCGGATAACAGCGTGCCCACCAAAAGCGCTGCGACAGCAACCCACTGCTGGGTCATCACCATCGCCTGTAGAAGCAGCCACTTCGCCGTAAAGCCTGAGCTAGGCGGTAAGCCCATAAGCGTTACGGAAGCGATACCAAACACCAGTAATGACAGCGGCAAACGACGGCTAGTGCCCGCGAGGCCCTTCAGCGAGCTTTCACCTGTGGCAAGAATCAAATTACCCGCTGCCATAAACATCGCAGCTTTCGCCAGCGCGTGCCCCATCAGCTGTAACCAAAACCCCTCCCATGCTAGCGCCTTCGGTAAAGGGGGAATGTCAGGCCCGATCAGTAGAGGAAAAGCCACCATCAAATAGCCCAGCTGGGCTACCGTTGAAGAGGCCAC
Source organism: Halomonas sp. GFAJ-1 (assembly GCA_002966495.1). Taxonomy (NCBI): domain Bacteria; kingdom Pseudomonadati; phylum Pseudomonadota; class Gammaproteobacteria; order Oceanospirillales; family Halomonadaceae; genus Halomonas; species Halomonas sp. GFAJ-1. The sequence goes on along the minus strand of CP016490.1, from coordinate 1,741,632 downwards.
CAGGGTTTTAAGCGAATCTGATCGCCATGCCACCAGACCACCCCACACAATGGCCAGCATTCCCAGCCAAGCGACAAAGCGAGGGGCAAACACCGCATCAGGAAGCAGAATACTCCACAGCATAATTAAGATGAATAGCGATGCTTTAACCACCAGCGCCGCGTGTAGCGCGCTTACCGGAGTCCAAGCACTTTCATGCACCGGGGTTAACCATCCATGTAAAGGAAATAGCGCCGCCTTTAGCGCCAGACCTGCGCCTATTAGCGCTGCGGCTATCCAAGCAACCGGCCCTGGCTCCACGACCTCCGCTAACGCCTGAAGATCCAGCTCCCCCCAGTACCCAAGCACCAGAGCGACACCCAGCAGATAAGCCAGCGACCCTACCAGCGCTAGTAACAGATAGCGCATGCCCGCCAGTAGCGCAGCAGGTTTACCTGATAAAAGCAGCATGCCTACCGCCGCTAATCCCATCAACTCCAGGGCGGCATAAAGCGTTAGCAGATCCGCCGCCAGCCAGATCAGGGAAAGCGCACTGATCAACACACCCATCAAAGGCCACAGCCAGCGCGACTGTTTACCGGGGTTCGTTAAGCGTAAATGTCCCGGGGTATAGAGCGCCGCAGCGGCACCCACCCACTGAGTAACCAGCAGCATTAAAACGCTGGCGCCGCTTAAACGAAGCGACACCGTTACCCCCGCCACCTGCCACTGCCAGCGCAAAAGCCCCCCCTGCTGGTAATCCATCATGAGCAGAACGCCTGCCAACAGAATGGGCACGCAGGCAAGCCCTACAGGTAACGCTCGCCGGGGAGAGCATAGAGCGCCTAAGAGGCCAAAGAGAATCGGCAGTGCTAGCGTCGCGCCTAATGCCCAGTGGGTAAGCCAAAGGGGTTCGAACGTCGTTTCTGTAAGACCAAACCGCCAGTTCATTGGGTGTGCTCCTTGGCCTTACCGTCGTGGCCCAGGGCATCCTCGCCTTCCAGCAGAAGAAGATGACGAATCAACAGCGCCCCTAGTAACGAACCCAGCCAGGCAATCGCCAAGCCAACGCTCACTAATGCCTGCGCGCCCTCCACGGTGCCCGCCATACCGGCAAGCAGGAGAAACACGCCAGAACCAAGAATATTGAAGGCAAGCAAGCGGCGTAGTAAATGGCGATGCAGCGCAAACGCCCCCATGGCCGTTGCCGCAATCAAAACCGCTGCTAGCACAAGGGGATGTTCAGCTGGAGAGTACGCCATTTCAGGCATCACATAGCGGATCGCGCCGCCCATCATTAAGCACCATGCCAGCGCTAACAACGCCCGCGCTAAGCCGTGATGCCAAGAGCCACGTAAATTATCGTAGTAGGTTACGCGCCTACCGCGGGGAGACGTTTCTGCGTCAGAAGGAAACATTCTTAACGCATAAAAAAAGCTCGCCCCCGTTAACAGCGCCCCCAACACAAGCTCGGCTAAAGCCAACCAGGGGGCGCCTAACCACCACCACGCCAAGGTCATGAGCAGGGCAAATACCACGAACAGGCAGCTAGCCCGTAACAGATGACGATCAAACAGGCAGGCAAGCGCTACTACACATAAGCAGAGTGCTAACCCCCCTTCTAATAATATAGAGGAAGCTATCATGCGCCTTCGCTAATCCCTTGCATCGGCTGTAGGGGTAATTACTTTGCCTGCCTTTTAGTCACTTGTCGACGCAGCCCTAGGCTAAACGCCCGCTAAGCCAGCGGCCAATATCGCCTACCTGCTGGGGACAAAGTGCGTGAGCCATTGGGTACTGGCGATAATTCACCTCATACCCCAATGTTTTTAAACGCTCAACCCCACTGCGGCCAAGGGTTTCCGGCACGATGGGGTCAAAATTGCCGTGGTGAGCTTCAATAGGAATGTGCCGGTTGGCGTCGGCTAGCTCGATACTATCGGCGGTCGCAAAGTAGGTCGACATGGCTAACAAGCCGCCTAAAGGCTGAGGGAAAGAGAGCGCGGCCTGGTAAGCAACGGCCCCACCCTGGGAGAAGCCAGCCACAATAATGCGCTGGCTATCAATGCCTTGGTCGATCTGCTCTTGAATCAGCGCCTGAATCCGCTCGGCAGATTTCATCAGCTGGCCTTCGTCTACGCGGCGCCCCAGGTCCATCGCGAGAATGTCATACCAAGCGGGCATCACCATGCCGCCATTGATGGTCACTGGCAGGCGCGGCGCATGGGGCATAATAAAGCGCACATGCGCATCGTCAGGTAGCGTAAGCGCGGGAACCAGCGGCTCAAAATCGTGCCCATCGGCACCTAAGCCATGAATGATAAACACACACGCATCGGCGGGTTGACCATTTTTCGGTTCAATAATCAGTTCGCCTGGGGCTGTCATGAGGTTAATTCCTTGCTGAATTTAAAAGCGCCACCCTAGCGCAAAGTAACGTTAACAGCGAGACATTGTCCGCTTAAAACGGCCAAACCAGCGGAATAAGCGTCAACGAAATGGCACCGGTAAGTAAGTTTAAACCACCGCCCACACGTAAAAAATCGCTTATTCGATAACCACCAGGGCCGTGCACCATTAAGTTTGTTTGATAGCCAATCGGGGTTAGAAAGCTCGCCGAAGCAGCAAACATCACCGCTACCACATAGGGCATCGGATTAACCCCTAGGCTTTCAGCGGCGGCTATCACCACCGGGAAAATAATCACCGCGGCGGCATTATTGGTGACTAACTCAGTGAGCAGCGCTACAACGCAGTAAGTACCAATGAGCAAAAGCAATGGATTACCCGCCACCAGGGAAAGAGCGCCTCCCGCGATAACATCGGCGGCACCGGAGCTTTGCAGCGCTGCCCCCACGCCAAAAGAGGCAGCGATGGTCAGTAGTACTTGGGTATCTAAACCTCGCTTGGCGGCCCCGACTGTGCAGCAACCCGTGAGCAGCGCCAGCGCAGCCCCAAGCATCGCGGCATTGAGCATACTCAACACCCCAAAGGCAGCAAGCAGCACAGCACCCAGCAAAATCGCCCAGGCCAGCGGAGCTTTTTCATGAACCGGGCGCGCTGCGCCGTTCAGCTCGCTGATTAGTAGGAAGTCTTTCGACTGACGGTGGCGCTCAATAAACGGTGGGCGCGCCTCTAATAGCAGCACATCAGCAGGCTGCAAGCGCACTTGCCCTAGGTTACCCGTTACCCGCTCACCGCTCCGGCAAACGGCCAGCACCGCAGCACCGTATAGCGTTCTAAAACGTCCATCGCGGATGCGCTGGCCAATAAACTGACACTGATTAGAAACTACCGCCTCTACCAGCCGGCGCTCCTTAAACTCTTTCTCCAAGCTGGAAGCGCCATCGTGAGAAGGAATTAAACCACGTATCTGCTGCAGCTCAACGGCCGCATCGGAGGTGCCTACAAACACTAACCGATCCCCACCCTTTAGCTGCTCCCCGGGTCCCACGACGCTCACTACGTTACCAGCACGCTCTATTTCGACCAGAAACAACTCCTGCAAATGGCGCAGTCCAGCCTCTTCCACCGTGCGGTCAACCAAAATACCGGCAGGATCAACCTCCATCTCAATGGTGAACTCGCGGGGGTTAGCAAAGGCTTTTGCCATACCCTCTCGGGAAGGCAGAAGACGCGGCCCCAGTAGAATCAGATAAGTAAGCCCAACCACCGCCACAGGAATGCCAACCCAGGCCAAATCAAACAGCCCCATGGCAAAATCAGGGTAACGCTCGACCAGTAGCCCATGCACCACCAGATTAGTACTGGTACCAAATAGGGTAATAGTCCCGCCCAGTATTGAAGCGAAGCTCAGCGGCATTAAAAGCCGCTGCGGGGAGAGACGCAGCCGACGACTCCAGCTCATCACGGCAGGAATATAGGTGGCAACGACGGGGGTGTTATTAAGAAAACCACTCAGTGATGCCACCGGCAGCAGCAACCGCACAAGCGCGCCTCGCTCACTGTTAGGGCGGCCTAGAACATAGCGAATAATGAGGTCGATACCGCCGGTTTCACGAATACTGGCAACCAGTACGTACATAAACGCCACGGTAAACAGGCCGCTGTTGGAAAAACCGCCCAGCGCTTGCTGCGGGTCAATTACCCCCAGCGTCATTAACACCACTACCGCACCCAACAGAATAATATCGGGGCCAAGGCGCGATAGCGCCATCAGTGGAAAGATAGTCAGCACTACCCCAACAGCGATCCAAGCATCCAGCGACATAACCCCACGTCCTTAACAGAAAGCTTTATAAAAAGGCTTAACAAAAAAGCATGGGAGCATTGTGACGCCAATCGCATATTCTAAAAAGTTATTTTTAGAAACAGGTTAAGACCAAAAAAGAATATATGAATGTGAGGTGTGAGGTGTGAGGTGTGAGGTGTGAGGTGTGAGGTGTGAGGTGTGAGGTGTGAAACAGAGTAGATTGGAGTAGAAATAAAAAACCCCGCTCAGGGCGGGGTTTTTCAGCAAGCTAGCATAATGCGCTAGCTGCGAACATCAAGGGTTCTAATTATAGAACTTTGATGTTGGAAGCCTGAAGGCCTTTTTTACCCTGGGTGACGTCGAAGGAAACCTTCTGGCCGTCTTGCAGAGTTTTGAAGCCGTCAGCTTGAATTTCGGAGAAGTGCGCGAACAGGTCGTCGCCATTGTCGTCCGGAGAAATGAAGCCGAAGCCTTTAGTGTCGTTAAACCACTTAACGGTACCAGTTGCCATGATCGAAATCCTCGATAAAGCGAATTATAAAGCCGGGGTAATACCCGAGTTGCAGTGGGTAGAACAAGAAACTTTCACCAGACTCACGCTTGGGCGTTCGATACTGCTGACAACGTTCGACTTGCTAACCAACTGCATTTAGCATGCGCTTAACTTAGCCGCACGTCAACACTATGATGGAAAAAAATGACATTGCAATTACTTTTTTTCCAACATCCAATTTGCCGCTTTTTCAGCGATCATCAGCGTCGGTGAATTAGTATTTCCGCTAGTGATTGTGGGCATTACGCCTGCGTCAGCCACGCGTAAACCCGTTATGCCGCGTACTCTAAGCCGTGCATCAACCACCGCCATCGGGTCGTCTGCTCGCCCCATGCGCGTTGTGCCTACCGGGTGGAAAATTGTCGTCCCAATGTCCCCCGCAAGGCGCGCTAATTCATCGTCGGTTTGGTATTCAACTCCGGGCTTTACTTCCTCCGGTGCGTATTTAGCGAACGCAGGCTGCTCAGCAATGCGCCGTGTCACGCGCAGTGAATCTGCCGCCACCTTGCGGTCTTCCTCAGTGCTTAGGTAGTTAGGTTCAATGGCCGGTGCCGTTTGTGGGTCGCGGTTTTTGATCCGAACCGTGCCACGGCTGGTGGGATTCAGGTTGCATACGCTGGCAGTAATTGCCGGGAAGTTATGCAGCGGCTGACCAAACGCATCCAAACTTAAGGGCTGTACGTGGTACTCAATGTTGGCGTGTTGGTACTCGTCAGAACTGCGGGTAAAAATGCACAGCTGAGACGGTGCCATGCTCATCGGGCCAGAGCGTTTCAACAAATATTCAAGCCCAATCTTGGCTTTACCCACCAAGGAGTTGGCCATGGTGTTCAAGGTTTTAGCGCCATTAACCCTATATACCGAGCGGATCTGTAGGTGATCCTGCAGGTTCTCACCCACCCCAGGAAGCGCTGCCACCACATCAATGCCATGGCGTTGCAGTAGCTCAGGCGCACCAATACCGGAAAGCTGCAGAATCTGCGGCGATCCGATGGCCCCCGCACTCAGTACCACTTCCTTACTCGCCGCAACCTCCATCACGCTGCCCTCGCGTAGAAGTTCTGCGCCTACGCAGCGTGGCTGACCATCTTGCTGCTCAAACAGCAGACGGTTGACGTGGGTAGAGTGCCAGAGCGTCAGATTGGTGCGCTTCTTTATTGGCCGCAAAAACGCCTTAGAGGTATTCCAGCGCCAGCCTTTACGCTGGTTAACCTCAAAGTAGTTAACGCCTTCGTTATCGCCGCGATTGAAATCATCGGTGCGTGGAATACCCGCTTGCACCGCTGCTTCGGCGAAGTCATCCAGCACTTCCCAACTCAAACGTTGCTTTTCGATTCGCCATTCGCCACCGTGGCCGTGGTAACGACGGTGCTCAGCATCGCCATCACCACCGTCATCCAGCCGGTGATGGTCTTCGTGCTTCATGAAATCCGGCAGGCAGTTTTCCCAGCGCCACTCGTCGCTGCCGGTCAGTTCAGCCCAGTGGTCGTAATCCCTTGCCTGACCACGCAGGTAGAGCATGCCGTTAATACTGGAACAGCCACCCAGGGTTTTGCCGCGTGGATAGATCAGCGAACGACCGTTGAGGCCTTTATCAGGCTCAGTGCGAAACAGCCAATCCGTGCGAGGGTTGTTAATGCAATAAAGGTAGCCCACCGGAATATGAATCCAGTGGTAGTTATCCGGCCCGCCCGCTTCAACCAGCAGCACCCGATTATTCGGGTTGGCGCTTAGTCGATTGGCCAACAGGCACCCTGCGGTGCCTGCGCCGATTACGATGTAATCAAAGTTATTAGTAGCAGCGTGTGCCATGAACTGGCTCCCGTAACGTAGCGGCGTTACTTAGCCGTAGGCATTACAAATTCAGCACCCGCGTCGATAGAGTCCGACCAACGCTGCATGATGGATTTCTGCTTGGTGTAAAAGCGCACGCCCTCTTCTCCGTAGGCATGGGTATCGCCAAATAGCGAACGCTTCCAACCACCAAATCCATGCCATGCCATCGGCACTGGAATAGGCACGTTAATCCCCACCATCCCCACTTGGATACGGCGGCCAAATTCACGGGCGACGCTGCCACTTTCAGTGAAGCAGCTCACGCCGTTACCGAATTCATGGTCGTTGATCAGTTGAATCGCCGTGGCAACATCGGGAACGCGCACACACACCAGCACCGGGCCAAAGATCTCTTCTTTATAAATAGTCATCTCAGGCGAAACGTGGTCAAACAGCGTGCCACCCATCCAGAAGCCTTCACCGCAGCCTTCGCCGGTATGGCCGGTGTCAAAATCACGGCCATCAACCACGAGCTCAGCGCCTTCGGCCACGCCTTTTTCGATATACCCAGTAATACGCTGATGCGCCTGCCGGGTCACAATCGGGCCCATTTCCGCATCTAACTGCATACCGTCTTTAACCTTCAGTGCTTTGGCACGCTCGGTGAGCATAGGCACAACTTTATCCCCCACGTCACCCACCAGCACGGCCACGCTAATCGCCATGCAACGTTCACCAGCGGAACCGTAGGCCGCCCCAATCAGCGCATCCACCGCTTTATCCAAGTTCGCATCGGGCATTACCACCATGTGATTCTTTGCCCCGCCCAACGCCTGTACGCGCTTACCGTGTTTGGCACCGCGCTCATAAATCAGGTTAGCAATAGGAGTAGAGCCGACAAACGAAAGCGCTTTAATGTCGGGGTGTTCAATCAGCGCTTCCACCGAATCTTTATCACCCTGCACCACGTTAAACACGCCATCCGGTAGACCTGCCTGCTTAAGGAGGTCGGCCATCATCAGCGATGCGCTGGGATCCAAGGGGCTGGGCTTGAGAACAAAGGTGTTGCCCGCCGCAATGGCAATCGGGAACATCCACATCGGCACCATAACGGGGAAGTTAAACGGCGTAATGCCTGCGACGACACCCAAAGGCTGACGCATAGTCCAGTTATCAATCCCGGTACTGACCTGCTCGGTGTAATCGCCTTTTAGCAGTTGAGGAATACCGCAGGCGAATTCAACAATATCGATCCCCCTGGCCACTTCACCCTGGGCATCGGTAAATACTTTGCCATGCTCTTTGGTAATCGCTTCCGCCAGCTCATCTTTATGAGCGTTTAGCAGCTCCAAAAATTTAAACAACACTCGTGCGCGGCGAATCGGTGGGGTATCCGCCCAAGTGGGAAAAGCAGCCTGGGCAGCCTGAACAGCGGTGTCCACATCCGTTTGCGAGGCCAGTGCTACCCGTCCCGTCACTTTTCCTGTGGCGGGGTTAAATACGTCTTGAGCATTAGCCGAGTCGCCTGCGCTTACTTGGCCGTTAATAAAATGCTGAATAGCGGTTATTGTCATGGGGCTACCTTTATAACGAGTGCTTAAGTAATCAATGATAGCCCAACAGGCTACCCCCCTTTTCACGGCAATCAATTGAGTAATTTTTAACCCAGGTATAAGATTTACTAATAACACACCACTATGGGGAGCCTATTTATGCAGGAGTACGCAGCGCTACGCGCCTTTGTTGCCGTCGCACGCACCGGCAGCGTGTCGCGAGCTGCCGAACAGCTGCACCTTACCCAGCCCGCTGTCAGCCTAAAGTTGAAGCAGTTGCAGCAACACTTAGGCCTTACGCTGTTTACTCGCCGTCCCCAAGGGTTAACGCTAACCGCCGATGGCTATGCGCTACTCCCTGCTGCTGAAAACGCTTTAGCCAGCGCTCTTGCCTTTGAGCAGAGCGCCAGCGCCTTACACAGCACGCTGCGGGGAAAATTAAAAATTGGCACCATTGTCGATCCAGAATTTATCCGCCTAGGCGATTTTCTTAGCCGATTAATGGCTCGGGCACCGCAGCTGGAAACCGAACTACATCACGGCATGAGCGGCAGCGTGTTGGCGGATGTAGAGCAGGGCGAATTAGACGTGGGCTTTTTTCTCGCTCCGCCCGGCGAAGGTACCGCCAATACAGGTATGGGCAGTGACACCCTTGCCTGGCGTGAACTCACCCACTTTCATTACCACGTGGTAGCCCCGGCAGGCTGGGAAGCCAAGCTAGCGGATACCCGCTGGGAAGTGTTGGCCCGGCTGCCCTGGATTGTGACACCCCCCGTTTCAGCCCATTACCGGCTACTAAACCGTGCATTAGCCGAAAGTGGCGCTACGCCAAACCGCGTCGCCCAGGTAGACCAAGAAGCCTGCATGCTGGATTTAGTGCGCGCGGGCGTAGGGCTTAGCTTGGCCCGGGATGCGTTGGCCATGGCCGAACGCCAGGAGAGCGGCTTGGCTGTCGCCGATAACGTCCGCCTGCCTTGCGCTCTTAGTTTGATATGGCGTAATGACCGCGCAACAGAACCCACTATTAAAGCAGCGCTTGATACGCTGAATACCGTGTGGCCCCATCGCCCAGGTTAGACAGTTAATGTACATCTCCGGCGCTTTATATATAAGCAGTGGGAACCTAGCGTCGTTCACCGACTCCTAGAGCGATGACTTATTACGTACACTGGAGCGCCCCATGTCTCGTTTTGCCCACCTTCGCCCCTTAACGCTTGGCGTACTGGCAGCCGCCAGCTTTACCAGCGCCTCACTTCAGGCTCAGGAACAACCTAATGCCGTGGCCACATTTGCGGGCGGCTGCTTTTGGTGCATGGAGCCGCCTTACGACCGCCAAGCAGGGGTTATTTCCACCCTCTCTGGCTATACCGGCGGGGAGCACGAGAACCCTACCTATCAAGAGATTGGCCGAGGCGATACGGGGCACGCCCAATCTGTTGAGGTTACCTATAACCCCGAGGAGATCAGCTACGAGCAGCTTCTGGAAATTTTTTGGTACAACGTTGACCCCTTTGCGGTTGATAAACAGTTCTGCGATGTAGGCTCACAGTACCGTTCAGCGATTTTTTATCACGACGATGAGCAGCGTGAGCTCGCCGAAGCCACCAAGGCTGAGATAGAGCAGCGCTTTGACCGTGAAGTTGCCACGCAAATTATGCCCGCTAGCGAGTTCTGGGAAGCTGAAGAGTACCACCAAGCGTACTATCAAAAAAATCCGCTGCGCTACCGCTTTTACCGCCATAACTGTGGCCGAGATAACCGCTTAGAAGAGGTGTGGGGGGAAGACGCTGGCGGCCCAACCTACGATTAGCCGCTAACAATTCATTTGGGCAAAACCACACTTTCTCAACTATAGTGAACAGCATCATCAATAGACCAGTCGGCTTTGGACTGGTCTAGGTTCTAACGCACCGTTGATCTAAAGATAGGAGATCTTATGAGCAACAGCATCACGACAGTTAACCCCAGCACTGGCGAAACACTAGCCACTTATACGCTCATGGATGCCAGTCAGGCTAAGCAAGTGGTTGAAGCAAGTTATCAAGCGTTCCTGGACTGGCGACTCAAACCCCTTGAGCACCGCGCCAGCGTGGTTAAAGCCATTGGCGAAGCGCTGAGTGCCCATAAAGAAGAGCTTGCTGAGCTAATCGTTCAAGAGATGGGCAAGCCACCAGAGGAAGCCCGTCAGGAAATTGATCTGTGCGCTGGCATCTGTGATTACACCGCTGAACACGGCCCCACGGAACTCGCCGATGAAGAGCGCAAGCCGGGTAACGGTAAGCGCGGTATTATTACCTACTCGCCCATGGGTGTGATTTACGGCATTCAGCCATGGAATTTCCCTGCCTACCAAGTAGTGCGTTACTCCATCGCCAATATCATGGCGGGTAACAGCGTCTTGCTAAAACACGCTGAAAACGTGACGGGCAGCGGCTTGCTGCTTGAGAAAATTTACCGTGACGCTGGCCTACCTGAAAATGTCTTCCGCACGCTGGTTATTTCCCACGATGTTTCCGATGAAGTGATTGCCCATGACGCAGTAAGGGGCGTTACCCTCACCGGCAGCGATGGTGCGGGGCGTCAAGTAGCGGCAAAAGCGGCCGAGAATCTGAAGAAAACCGTACTGGAACTAGGCTCTAACGATGCGTACTTGGTACTCGATGATGCAGATCTCGATGTGGCGGTAGATACCTGTGTCACAGGCCGGGTTTTCAATGGCGGGCAAACATGCGTCGCCGCAAAACGCTTTGTGGTCACAGACGCTAACTACGATGCCTTCAAAGAGCGCTTTGTTGAGAAAATGAAAGCGGTGAAGGTGGGTGATCCCAAAGCAAGCGATACAGACGTTGGCCCGATGGCCCGGGTCGACCTACGCGATAAGCTCCACGCGCAGGTGGAAGAGAGTGTTAGCAAAGGTGCCAAGATACTTTGTGGCGGTGAAAAGCCAGAAGGTAAAGGCGCCTTCTACCCAGTCACCGTGCTGGACAACGTAACGCCCGGCCAGCCCGCTTATGACGACGAGCTATTTGGTCCGGTTGCCGCGCTAATTCGCGCCAAAGATGATGAAGATGCCATGCGCATTGCCAATGACAGCCGCTATGGCTTAGGTGGCGGCATTATTTCTAAAGACGTCAAACGCGCCACCGAGCTAGCCAGCAAGTACTTTGATACGGGCATGGTATTTATTAACGGCTTTGGTGTAGCCACGCCGGAAATGCCCTTTGGCGGGGTTAAAAACTCTGGTTACGGTCGTGAGCACGGCGGCTTTGGAATGCACGAATTCGTCAATGTTAAATCAGTAATTGTCGTTCAAGAGTAATGCTTTAAACACCCAGTAGCATGGGGCGTGAAAAAGAGAGCGCCGCTAGCCTAATAAAGGCTGGCGGCGTTGTTATTCCTCACTGCCAAGTCACTTAAACAAACTAAGCCACTTAAACAAGCTGAGTCGCTTTAACAGGCTGAGATGCTCTCCGTTGCCATAGCTTCAGCACCAACACCACGACCACCCAGGTCGCCAATGCCGCGACAACATCATCTAATACACTCCCTACTCCGCCCTGCACGTACTCTGCCAGATGAATAGGCGGTGGTTTTAACGCATCAAAGAAGCGAAACAGTGAACCAAACGGCTCTAGCGCAATCGGCGCTAGTTTCAGCCCAAAATCAGTCGCTAGCCATAAAAGTCCGCATTTCACACATTCAGTTGACTGGTGTGCTTGTCGTGCCCAACTGCCGAGCCAAACCGCGCCAGGCCCTCCGTATACCTCAAAACCAACGCTCTGCTTTAAAAAGGCGGCTAAATTCATCAACGCTATGTAACAGAGCGCCACTTCATACGGCTAGGCACTGCGTAATGCGCCTTTTACTTCTACCAAGCTCCCGTGTCGGCTGGCGCGTACTTCGACACGGACTGGCATTTGTTCTTTGAGTTCGCTGACATGGGAGATAACCCCAATCATACGACCGCCCATTTGCAGCTCGCTGAGCATGGCAATGGCTTGATCTAGTGCATCCTGGTCCAGGCTGCCAAAGCCTTCATCAATAAATAGCGCATCCAGCTGAATACCACCCGCGTAGGCCTGCACCACGTCGGAAAGCCCCAGTGCTAGCGAAAGCGCTGCCATAAAAGACTCACCGCCGGAGAGCGTCGCTACCGAACGACTCTTGCCGGTGTAGGTGTCGGCTACGTCCAGCTCCAATCCTGACGCTTTATTGCCTTTTGAAGGGTCTTCGCGGCGCACCAACTGATAGCGCCCTCGGCTCATACGCACCAGCCGTTCAGACGCCTGAATCAGTACGTCGTCCAACAGCACGCCCAGCACAAACCGCTGCAAGCTAATGCGATGACCAGTTCGACCGTTGGCTACCTCGCTGAGCGTTCCCCACACCCGATACTGGGCTTCAAGCTCGGCCTGGGCCGCGTGGGCGGCGGTGAGCTTTTGACGAATCCCCTGCAGGGTCTTTAACCGCCCATCCAACGCCCGCCACGTCTCTAGCTGGGTATGCTCCTCAGCTTGGGCAGCTTCCGTGAGCGTGGTAAGTGTGGCGAGATCTGGCGGCGTTTTTTCCGCAAGCTGGGCATGGTAGTTGTGTAGCGCGCCCTCAAGCTCGGCTAGACGCCGCTGATACGCCTCTACTTGGCGCGTTAGCTCTTGCCGTTGACTATCCTCTAACTGAGCCGCCTGAAAGGCAGCTTCACTTTCAAACGAACTGCCCTGTAGTGCCGTTTGCCACTCAGCCTGCGCCTGTTCAAGGGCTTGCTGGCAGTGCGCTACCCGCTGATTCGCGCCTCGCAGTTGCTCTTCTGCCCGCGCCTGCTGGGTTTGGCTAGCCGAAAGCGTCTGCTGAGCAGCCTCCCAGGCTTTTTCGAACGCAGCAATCTGGCTATCCAGCTCCGTGAGCGTTTGGCGCATAGCTAACGGGTTACGGGCATCTTCAGGCAGCGATTGACTTAATTGATCGCGCTGGCTCTCTAGCCGTAACGCCTCTTCTTTGGCCTTTTCAACCATAGGCCGCTGAGCTTTGAGCTGTTTATCCAGCGCGCCCCAGTCACGGCGTAACGCTTCTCGAGCACTGCTTAGCTGGGTAATCTCATCCTCGACACAGGTGCGACGCTCAACTTCGCGGCGTAATTGTTCGCAGGCCTGCTGTAACGCAGCCTGGGGCTGGCTGGCCCACTCGCCTAGCTGTTGACTAAGGCGCTGCGTCTGCTCAGCGTTGTAACTTATCTGTTGTGCTAACTGCTGGACCTGACGCCCGGCGGTTTCTGATGCGTGACGGGCTTGCTCCTGGGATGAGCGGGCGGTTTCCACCTGGGCTTGGGTAACGATGTCCGCATGTTTAACCGCCGGGGCCGGGTGCTCAAGACTGCCGCACACCGGGCAAGGTGCGTCCTCCTCAAGGGAAAGCGCTAGCAGTGCGGCTTGCCCCTGATGCCAGTGCATCTCTTGCTCCGTCGCGTGCCGCTTGGCCTGCTCTGCGTCGCTGCGTCGGCGGTTGAGCGCCTCTGTTGCCTGCTGTTGGTGAGCAGTGAGTTCACGCCCCTGCCGAATAAGATCATCCAACGCTTGTCGCTGAGTTAGCAGGTTCTCATGGCGGCTTAACTCCGCGGGGGCGCTGGCCAACTGCTGACCCTCCGCTTGCAGGCTCTCAAGAGTGAGGCTAATGGCCTCACCTTGCTGGCGAATGCTGTCTAACCGCGCTTCATCGCGCTTTAGGTGGTCATCGGCTTGCTGCCAAGCGGCCTGGGCCGTTTGGCAGCGTGCTTCAAGCTCGCTTAACTGCTGGCCTTTTTGGATAAACTCGCCCAACTGTCGATGGCGCTCACGTAGCGCGGGCAGTTCCGTTTGGTGCTGGCGCGCTGTCTCAAAGGTGTGCTTGGCTTGCTCAGTGCTGGCAAGCTGAGTGGTGAGTGCGGCATCGGCCTGCTGCTGTTCTGTTTGGGCGGTACTCAGCGCCTGTTGCGCTTGGGCTAACGCAGTGCTGTGGGGCCGCAGCGCTTGGGCGTGGTCGCTTTGGGTCAAGCGGCTTTGGAAATCCGTTATTTGCGCTTGCTGCTCAAGGTGGCGTGCTTTATCCGCGGCGAGGCTGTCGCGGGCGTCAAATTGACGCTGCAGCGTTAGGGCCTCGTCTCGCCGCTGCTCAGCGCTGCGCCGCTGCCGCTGAGCAGTTTCAAAGCACTGGCGCGCCTGCCCTACTTGCGGGGTTAGCGCCGATAACTCTTGCGCTAACGCCGCCTCGCTTTCCAGCTCGCCACCGGCCAAAATGCCGCTAATATGCTGGCGATGGTCACTCACCGCCCGCTCAATTTGGTTTGCCTGGGTACGCAGGCGCTCTTCAATGCGCTGAAAAATGTGTGTTTGAAACAGCTGCGAAAAGATTTTCTCGCGGTCTTTTGATTCTGCCAACAACAGCTCGCGGAACTTACCCTGGGGCAGCACCATCACTTGCCGAAATTGATTAGCATCCAGGCCAATTAAAGCGTGCAACTGGCTGTTGGCATCGGTGACCTTACGCGCCACCAAACATTCATTTTCTTCGCCTTCCGGAGTCAGCCGCCACAGCTGGGCTTCAGCGCTTTGCGTGGTCGTGCCTTCGCCAGTGGCCTTGGGGCGCTCTTGCTGGGGCACCCGGCGCACTCGGTAAGCCCCATCACGCAGGCGAAAATCCAAGCTGACCTCCGTCAACAACGCATCAGCAGCCTGGTCGCAACGCATCTGCCCGGCATCGCGGTCATTACCGGTGGTTTGGCCGTAAAGCGCAAAGCAGATGGCATCTAATATCGAGCTTTTCCCGGCACCCGTGGGGCCGTTAATCAAAAACAGCGGGCTTTTGCCCAGCGCCGTGAAGTCAATCGTTTCGCTGCCTGCAAAGGGGCCAAACGCCTGCATGGTGAGCGTTAACGGCGTCATGGCTTCTCCTCCTGCTCGCGGCTTAACGTGGTGATGAGTTCACGCATGGCGCTGGCCTGCTCCTCGCTCATTTTTTCACCGCTGGTTTGGCTGAAGAAATCGCTAAACATATCCAGGGCACTAAACTGCAGCCGCTCACGGTCTAATTGCTGACGCCCTTGGGCTTCCAACATGCCGGGCTTTTCTAAATGCAGCACGTTGGGGTAGACCTCGCGTAGCTTGCCCATGGGGTCAAGAATCGCGTGGCGGTCGGTCAGCCGCACTAACAGGTAGTCATCGGCTTGGGCGTCGGTTCTCCCCTGTGCTAACAGCGCGTCCAGTTCACCTTCCAACACACGTACTTCTCGGCGTGGTGTCAGCGGGCGGTGTTCAATCTGGCTCACGCCCTCGGTGCCAATATCCACCAGGGTAACGCCCTTGCGCTGATTAGCTTCAGAAAAGCTGTATTTAAGCAGCGAGCCGCTGTAGCGAATATGTTCACCGCCGCGATATTGCGGCCCGTGAAGGTGGCCTAAGGCGACATAGTCAAACGCTTGCATTGGCTCCCACGCCACGCTCTCTGCGCCGCCTAGGGTCAACGGCCGCTCGGAATCACTGGCGCTACCACCATCCACAAAGCAGTGGCTCATCAGTACGGCGGGGCGGCCTGCTTGACGCTTTGCCTCAATACGCTCTATCAAGTAGCGGTGAGCGCTATCAAAGTCACGTACATCGGCTGAAAACTGGCTGCGCACATACTCTGGATCAGCGTAGGGAATACCGAACACATCCACGTCTACCCCGTTAATCGACAGTGTTACGGGGCGATCACAGGCAGCTAAATCAGACAAAATATGTAGGCCAGCCTGGCGCAGGTGGCGCGCGCCGAAGCCCAGGCGCTCCGCGCCGTCGTGGTTGCCGGAGATCATAATTACCGGCAAACCGCGCTTTTCACACAGTTCGCCAAGGATGTCATCTAATAGCGTGACGGCGGCGGCGGGTGGCACAGAGCGGTCGTAGATATCACCGGCAATCAGCACAGCGTCCACCGCATCGCGGTCGATAATCTCAATGAGCTGATTCAGCACATGACGTTGGTCTTCCAGTAGCGAGAGGTTGTGAAACAGCCGCCCCAGGTGCCAATCGGCGGTATGAAGTAGTCGCATGGCAGGCTCAACGCAAAAAATATGGCCCATCATATCAATGCCGCCTTCTCTCTACCCATAAAAAACCCCGCACGGCGGCGGGGTAATTTCTACAACATATACGAACAATTAGTTTCGGAAAGCATCCGGATACGTGGTTATGTCGACTCCCCACAGTATGGGCATTAGGAAATAAACCGCGGCCACAATCAGCAGTAGCGCAATAATGTTGAGCCAGAAGCCGTTGCGCACCATTTCGATAATTTTAATCTTGCCGGTGGCAAAAATAATCGCATTGGGCGGTGTACCTACCGGCAGCATAAAGGCGCAGTTGGCTGCCATGGCTGCGGGTACCATCAGTACGAAGGGGTGAATATTCAGCGCCAACGCAAGCGAAGCCAAGACCGGCAAAATCATTGTAGCCGTTGCGGTGTTAGAGGTGATCTCGGTTAAGAACAGCACCATGCCCGCAGCTAGCAGTATCACTAGCAGGAAGTTAACCCCTTCTAGCACGCTCATTTGCCCGCCAATCCAGATAGCCAGCCCGGAGGAGCTAAAGCCAGCGGCAATCGCCAAGCCGCCACCGAACAACAACAAAATGCCCCAAGGTACATCCTTGGCAACATCCCACCCCAGCAAGCAACCCCCTTTATTAGGCGAAGGGATTAAGAACAGCAGGATAGCCGCAAAAATAGCAATCATGGTGTCGTTAATGCCGGGAATCGCTAGTATCTGCCCCTGCCATAGGAACGAACGGGTAATCCAGAAAAACGCCGCGAACAGGAAGACCCCCAACACTGCTTTCTCTTCGAAGGTGATCTTACCCAGCGCGGCCTTTTCCTTAGCAATGAGCGCTTTGCCACCCGGGAGGTTGCTGAATTTAATCGGATAAATAAAGCGGGTCAGCATAACCCAGCCAATAAACAGCAGCACCACCACGACGGGAAAGGCAAACATCATCCAGCTGGCAAAGGTGATCTCAACGCCAAACAGCTCATTAACGATGGCTGCCAGAATAATATTGGGCGGTGTTCCAATCAGGGTGCCCAAGCCCCCGATGGTGCCGCCGTAGCCAACACCAAAAATCAGCGCTTTACTGAATTTATCGATGTCTTCGCTGTGGTCACCCTCGCCCTTATTCAGCTCTAGCGTAACCTGATAAACAATGGCAGTGCCGATAGGCAGCATCATCATCACCGCTGCCGTATTGGAGACCCACATCGACAGAAAGCCGGTGGCGGCCATAAAGCCGAAC
Organism: Halomonas sp. GFAJ-1; assembly: GCA_002966495.1. Lineage (NCBI taxonomy): Bacteria > Pseudomonadati > Pseudomonadota > Gammaproteobacteria > Oceanospirillales > Halomonadaceae > Halomonas > Halomonas sp. GFAJ-1. Next base: position 1,724,268 of record CP016490.1, on the reverse strand, counting down.
ACGATGCTATTAATACTGGTGCCTAACACCGAAATAATATTCAGCGCTATACGCTTGTGCAGATCCCACTTCTCCATGGCTAGCGCAATCATAAAACCGCCAAGGAATAAGAAGATAATCGGGTTGCCGTAGGCAGCCGTGACGGCACTGCTCTCCAGCGCACCGGTGATGGGCAGCAATACAATCGGCAGTAGCGAGGTAACGGGGATTGGAATGGCTTCGGTAATCCACCAAACGGCTACCCACAGCGTGGTGGCAAGCACCATGCGGCCTTCCAAGCTCAAATCTGCCGGGTGAAAAAATAGCAGCACAAAGGCAAATAGCATCGGCCCTAACACTAAGCCAATTTTTTGGGCCGTCGTATAGGCAGGTGGGCGAGGCGGCTTGGAGCCACTACCCTGTTGCGTATTTGATGAACCTGGCGAGGCGCTACCCGTACCCGTTGTTGGCAACGCGCACATGAGTAGATTTTTGACCTGGTCGTGGGAATGCCAAAGCTGATCCCAGAGCGTCATCGTAGCAGTTCTGCGCATTAGAAAAGTATCGCTTGCAGTCAGGTGAAAAAAGAGGGGGTTATAAAACAGCGTAGCCCCATGACCTAGTTAAACCAGTCAGGCTGGTTTTTGTGGCGCCCTTTATTCACTGCGACAAGCCATTAGTCCAGTAAATTGGCTGAACATACAACCAAAGTCTAACTACCTTGGTCTTAAAAACTTTAGTCTTAAAAGCTTCGGTCTTAAAAGCGTTGGTCTTAAAAACCTTGGTCTGGAAAAACTTGGCCTGGAAAACCTTAACCTGAAAATTAGCAATCGCCGGAGATATTAACGTGCTAGATCGTTTTACTATGCCGCTCACCCATCGTCCGCTGGCAATAATGGCGCGATACCTTCATCGCCTGAGCATCGCTCCCGACCACGTCACGCTCAGCGCTTTTTTAGTCGGTATCACCGCCCTGCCGCTGCTTGCCTTTGAGCAGTACGGGCTAGCACTAATCGCCATTGTGCTAAACCGCGTGGGCGATGGCCTGGATGGCGCTCTTGCTAGGCTAAGCGGCCAACAAAGCGATGCCGGTGGATTTATTGATATTGGGTTGGATTTTGTGTTTTACGCAGCGGTTGTGCTTGGGTTTGCGCTTGCTAACCCGGCGCAAAACGCATTAGCCGCCGCGGTGTTGCTTTTTGCATTTATCGGCACAGGAACGTCGTTTCTCGCCTTTGCCATTGCTGCCAAAGCGCGCAACGTTGAGCGGCCCAACTTCCCGCAAAAAGCTTTCTACTATTTAGAAGGGCTAACCGAAGGCACCGAAACCGTGGCTGCGCTGGTGCTCTTCTGCCTCTTTCCTCAGCACTTTCCATGGCTGGCGGGGCTATTTGCCGCTGCTTGCATCATCACTACGGCTACCCGCCTGTGGGGTGGTTACTGGACGCTGCGAGCGTCTAGCCACAAGCAACCTGATTAAACCTCACGTGGTAAGTAGTAAGTATTTATGTAACAGGTCTCATCGTCACGCTCTTTAGTGTTAAAAATTTGTAACATTTTTAATTTGGAATTGATTCTCGCTAAACGCTGTATTAGCCTCGGTGTGCGCAAGAGGGGCATAAACAAATTGCCTAGTGCGTGTAGAACGTAATCGTTAGCAATCACAAGGAGTGGTGGCATGCAACATAACCAACTGGCAGATATTTCCCAAGCGGGTCTCCAACTGGCTATTCAAGAAATCAAGGAAGAGATGTTTGATACCCCCGAGTGTGATTACACCATTGCCAAGCTGCTCAGCCACTGCGGTCAGTTTGAGGCAGCCGAGCGGCGTCTAGATGATATGCTGCTGAAATGGGGTTCTTCGCCGGATGTGCTCGAACTTACCAAAAAAGGCCACGCCAACCTTACAGCGTTAAGCGCTATCGCCGATATTTCCCGCTCTCCTTCTCAGGTTGAACATGGCGTTTTAGCGTCCACTCAGACATCCACCATTGCTTGACTAGCAGTGCACTGATTAAAAAAACGGCGTGCTACCGGGGTAGCACGCCGTTTTTATTGGGTACTCGGGCGCCGGGCGCTGCTTGATGTAGCGCCCCCACGCTTAAGCATTATCTCGTTGCTGGTATTAACCCTTTGCTGGCTTAAAAAGCCCCACCAGCCGCTGACGCTCCTCCTCTTCGTAAAAGCTTGGGTCGTCAAAGAGATCACGCTGCGTATCATCAAAGATCATTTCAAATGCCTCTGCACTACTTTGTACCATTGGCTCAAAGTGGGCGGTATGCGTCACCAGGGCCGACACATGGCGGCGACGGTAAAGCTCGTAAATACCCAATACGGTAAACACGCTGGCGATATAAATGGGTAAGCCGTGACTTCCTACAATCGTCATTAGCGACCCCGCTGCAATAGGTGCCACGGCACAGCCCGCACCGTGCATCACCAGCATATCCGCCGAGCCAGAGACAATTTCATCCGGATGCAGCTGGTCAATCAGCTGGGCCACCGCCAGCGGCGCAAAGCCTAATAGTGCCCGTAGGCTGCTTTTGGGGCGTTCGGGGATTTTAGGCTGAACACGGCGGGTCATGGTGATGGGTAACAATGCCCAGCTAATTAAAATGGCGATCACCACAAACAGCAAAAACCCCTGTGGCGATGCAAGCCGCAGCAGCTGCTGAGCCGTGGCGAGAGCACCCAGGTTAACCACCATATACACCGCGAAAATACGCCCCCGCTCGTGGCTAGCGGCTTGGCTATTCAACCAACTCTCAATCACGGTAATCAAGGTGATAAACGAAAGCCCGTAAACCACCCGCAAGGGTAACCACACCCACGGGTTGATAAATACAAGGTGCAACAGTGCCACCGAAGCACAAATGGAGGCACAGAAACCAAAGGTGCGAATGTGCCCCATCCGTCGAATTAAGCGCCCGCTTACCCAGGTGCCACAAATGAAGCCGACAAAGTAGCCGGACATAATCATCCCCAGCACCGCGCTGGAAAAGCCCTCCCCTGTGCCACGTAGTGTTAGCAGGGTATTCAGCAGGCCATTGCCCAGCAGCAACAGCGCCACGCTCCATAAAATCGATTTAACCGGTTTAAGCATTGCCAACGAACGCATTGCGCTTCCCCATCGCAAACACCTAGAGAGGAAGATGCATAAAGAGTGCCAGCCAGCGGCGCCAAAACAATCGTTGACAGGCTAACGTTCTTTATATAGAACGTTCTATAAAAGGAACAACGAGATAATAAAATGGATGAACACTCACTAAGTACCCTAGGCCAGCATTTACAGTCACTGCGTCAAGCGCAAGGCTGGTCGCTCTCTTACCTGGCTAACGCAGCAGGAATCGCCAAGTCCAATTTAAGCCGCCTGGAACAAGGTAATGGCAACCCCACGCTGGACACTCTTTGGCGGCTAGCCGTACAGCTCAATGTACCGTTTGGCACGCTGGTGGCGCCTATCACGATGCCCCTTGGAGAAGATGGCGTTCAGGTTCAACTGATTGACCAAGGCAAAGATTCACCCCAAGTGGATGCCTACTGGATGCGCTGCGCGCCCCACACCTTGCGCCATGCGGAAGCCCACACGCCAGGCACTCAGGAAACCTTAACGCTGATTAGCGGCTGGTTAGAAGCCGGCCCAGAAGGTGCTACCACGGCACTCGCCCCCGGTGAAAGCGTGACCTTTCCTGCCGACGAACCACACCTTTACCGCACCCATGACGGCGAGGCCACCATGCTACTCACCGTGACCTACGGCACACAGAGGAACACGCCATGAGCGAGCTTGTTAGCCACTCTCCTGGGCGAAGCACCCTGCAAGGCGTGCGGGAAGCCATTCCGCTGCTGGGCGGCTATATTCCGGTGGCGCTGTCGTTTGGTTTAGTCGCTAGCCAAGCGGGGTTTAGCACGCTAGAGGCCGCCGCGATCTCGCTGCTGATCTACGCCGGTGCTTCGCAGTTTCTGTTTGTGGGCATGATCGCCACCGGCGCGCCGCTGTGGCTAGTGGTGGCCTTAACCCTGCTGATCAACGTGCGCCACGTGGTGTATGGCCCTAACCTTGCCCACCTGCTGCCGCGCAGCCGCCACTGGCCCTGGTTAATGCACGGCCTGACCGACCAAGTATTTGCGCTCGCGCTCACCCGGCTTCCCCAACTGCCCGAAGCCAAGCGCTTCTGCTGGTTTGTAGGGGCATCGCTTTTTGTCTGGGCGGCATGGGTAGTGTTTACGATGGTAGGCGCCACCGCCGGTGAAGCGTTTACCGCCCGCTGGCCGCTGCTAGGTGAGATTATGCCCTTCGCCCTTCCCGCGCTGTTTCTCACCATGGTAGCCCCGCGCTTTACCAATAAGCGGTGGGCCGCTGCCATGGGGGCTACCATTGCAGCCGCGCTTGGGCTAACCCTTGTAGGCGGCAGCAACGTGGCTATTCCGCTAGGCGCCGCCTGCGGCGCGCTGTGCTTTTACACCGTGAAGTTTCAAAAAGGGAGGCGCCCACAATGAGTACCGGACTCTGGCTCGCCGTACTGATATGCGCCTTCGGCACGCTGCTGATGCGCGTCGTGCCGTTCTTGTGGATGCAGCGCCGCTTGGGCAGCGATACCGATATGAGCGCCATGCCCCAATGGCTGGGCATTCTTGGCCCGCTGATGATTGCTGGGGTGCTGGGCGTTTCTATTGTGCCGGTCAACCCCAGCGCCATTTCATGGTTCGCTACCGTTATCGGGCTGAGCGCCACCTTACTCACATGGTGGCGGCTACGCTCGCTAGGCTGGCCGGTAGCCGCTGGGGTAGCGGTATTTGGGATAGTGGAGGTGGGGGCAGCGCTAATATAACCGCTATCAACATTAACGCTAATGGGCAGCCGATCGCTGGATGAGCAAGCCTCAAAAGGCATCAAACTACCAAAAAATAGATGCTTTGCAGCAGCGCATTATCATAATGTTCCAAACGTTACTTCAGCCGCTCAGCTGGGCTCCGCCTGTACTGTTCGTGCCTAAGGGAGTAGGGTAGCCATCCGGTTCGCCCCTCCCTGCGCTTTATTCCAGCTCACTGTGTGCGTTAATCCGACCCCTCTATTAAGGCGCTTCCAACGCCTGACACATGCACGACCAGACTGCCAACCGCAGTCACATCTCGCCACAGACATACCTAGAAAGATGATCTGTTTTTTGCTTACGTCCTCTGGCGCCACTCCGTCGATGGAGCTCTGGTTGCTATTTAGGATGCTAAGGCTGCAAAGCCTACGGGTATTCAATGAACGAAGAAAATTTCTATCAATTCTCGACCGTGACTGTCCTCGCTTTGCTGGTGTTCTTTTACGGCGGCACATATCTGCTGACCCTGCTGATTAAAAAGAAAAAGGAAAATACTGACGCCTTTATGGTGTCCAATCATCAGATCGGCTTTGGTCTGGGCGCTGCCAGCATGACCGCCACCTGGATATGGGCAGCCTCGTTCTACGGCGCCGCCACTTCAGGTTATACCTACGGCATTTCCGGCCCGTTGCATTATGGGCTGTGGGGCGCACTGATGATTCTGTTCATCTACCCCTTTGGCCGTCGCTTTCGCAAACTGGCGCCCAACGCGCACACCTTGGGTGAGCTTATCCATGCTCGCCATGGCTCTTCCAGCCAGCTGATCCTTGCCTCTTCTAATATCCTGGGTAGCATCATCAGCCTGATGGTTAACTTCACGGCTTCCGGCGCGTTGGTCTCGGTACTTTCGCCCCTCTCTTTCCAGGCCGGGGTAATCATCGCTGGGGTCGGGGTGCTCTGCTATACGCTATGGTCGGGTTTCCGCGCCTCGGTGCTGACTGATTTTGCTCAGCTAATGGCCATGATGGCCGTCGCCATTCTGATTATTCCAGCGGTGATGTTCGCCCTCGGCGGCCCGCAAACGCTGTCGGATGGCATGAGTTTCCTCACGCCAGAGCAGGCAAATCTGTTCTCGATGGACGCCATCCTTAATCAAGGCGCGCCCTTCTTTGTGGCGGTGCTGGCTTACGCGATTGGTAACCAGACTATCTCCCAGCGGCTATTCGCCGTGCGTGAAGACCATATCAAGCCGACCTTTATTACCGCGACCATTGGTTACGGTGCGATTGTTATTGGTTTGGGCATGATTGGTTTGATGGCGCTGATGACCGGTATGGAGCCCATCGGTGGCGACATGAACAACCTGATTCCGCAAATGGTGTCGATGTACCTCTCGCCGGTGTTTATCGCGCTGTTCTTTATTCTGGTCATTGGCTCGCTCTCCTCTACCGCCGACTCGGATCTTTCCGCCATGTCAGCGATTGTGATGGCCGATGTGTACGGCAAGAACATCGCCAAAAACAAACCCGACCCGACCAAAATGCTGTTTATCGGCAGGCTGACCATGATCGTTGCAACGCTGATCGGGGTGATTCTCGCCAGCTTCTCGATGGATATTCTGATCATGCTGGTCTTTGTCGGCGCACTCTGGGGCGCGATTGTGTTCCCGGTTATCGCCAGCTGCTTCTGGGATCGAGTGACTAATACGGCCTTCACCTCCGCGGTGATCGCGGGCCTAGTGATGTTCTGCGTCGCACGCTTTGAGTTGCTGCCCTTGGTCGGCGTCGTCGGCGGGCTATTTGAATTACTCGCCGCTGTGGGCGGTGGCGTGGTGCTCGGCCTGATGGCGTTCGGGTTCTGCGGACGCCGGGTAGGTTTGGTGTTCGGCACACTCTGCGCCATCGTGCTGGCCTACTTCAGCGTTGGCTTCCTGCGGGACTACACGGTGCTGCTGGCTTCACTGATGGCCTACGGCGTTAGCACGATTGTCTGCATCGCGGTCAGCCTGATGAGTTCGAGCAAGTTCGACTTCTCGCAGATTGATCAGAAAGTGATCAACTACGACCCGGCCAAACCGGCTACTCAGAGCTAAGCCTTTGAAAATAAGCTCTGTGAGATAAGCCGAAATCACTCCACTGCTGGTGCGCCGAAACGCACCAGCTAGCGAATAGGAAAGCACATGCAAACCTTTATATTGGCGTTATATGTACTGATCTGGCCGTTGATATCACTCGCCATCTTCGCGGTTATCGGCATCGCTACCGTAAAAGACATACGCGTCGCTAAGCGTGAGAAGCGCGAACTGGTGTAAGCGCCACTCGGTTAACTAAATAGCCAACTAAGGCTGTTTTTTAAGGGCCCATTTTAGGGCTGGGCCTTTTCCATCAAATACTCCGCCACTGCCTGATACGCTGGCATCGAGGTCGGGTCGTTAGCGGCGTTGGCCGCCACCGGGTGCGAGGCAAAGCGCACAATCACCATCTCGGCAGTGGGGTCGATATAAATGGTTTGCCCATGCACCCCACGCGCCGCGAAGGCGCCATGTTCGTTATGCAGCGACCACCACATGCCACGGTAGCTACCGCCGGGTAAATAGCGGTAGCCTGCCTGTGCAAACGCCTGCCTATCGCCGCCTTGGCGAATGCGTTCTACCGCTGCCGCTGGAAATAGCCGCTCGCCGTTTATCTCGCCTTCGTTTAATACGAGCTGGCCGACTCTAGCCAAATCACGCAGGCCCGCGCTAAGCCCGCCGCCTGCAAACGACGTACCGATAGAATCGACCGTAAAGTAGCCATCCTGCTCGGCGCCCATGCGCTGCCAGATGCGCGATGACAACAGCGATGCCACCGACTCACCGGTCGTGCGTGCAATCACCCACCCCAGCGCATCAGTGTTGATGGTTTTATAGCCAAACGCCTGCCCATGCTCGCCTTCTGGCTGCACGGTAGCGAGGTACTCATAGTAGGTGCGCGGCCCGGTATAATCCTCTGGCTTAGGCAGCGGGCTTGCCGCCGCGTTATACGCCCAGATTTCCGCGCTGGGGTCGCTATACTCCTCACTAAACGCAAGCCCTGTGGTCATTTCCAAAAGCTGCTGCACCGTGGCATTGCCAAAGGCGCTCTCCGCTAGCTCGGGGATGATCTCTCCCACCAGCGCCTGCTCATCCAGCACGCCCTCCGCCACCAGAATTTCACCCAGCAGGCCGGTCATGGATTTGGTCACCGACATGGCGCCATGCTGGCCCGCCTCATCCAAGCAGCCTGCGTAGGTTTCGTACACCACCTGCCCCTGGTGCAGAATCAGCACGCCATCGGTGTAGTTTTCGTTCAGCGCAGCCTGCCAGGTCATTGGCTCGCTACCGCCAATGGGGGTGAACGTCACATCGTTAATCCCATCATCCAGCGCGTAGCTAAACGGCACCGGCGCGCCTAACCCACGGCTTACCTGCTTGGTAGGCAACAGCTCGCGAAAGTGGCACACCGTCCAGCGCATTTTGGGAAAGCTGAAGTAGTTGGAATCCGGCTGGCCGATGATGCGCTCTGGCGGCGGTGGAAAGCCCTGCATCCACCCTAAACGCTTAGGGTCAGACGCCTCGGCACTTAGCACCTCCGCCTGCGCCCCCTGGGCAAGCACGGCGGACGCGCACAGCACGGCAGGCAGCGCCGAGCGCATAGAAAAACAATACCTTGGCATGATTCACTCCTTGATCAACCGCCCGGTACAGCACCGAACAAGCATGCTCCTCAGTATAGCGAGAACCGCTGCGCTTATTGCTGGCCTTGTAGGGTTTGTTGAATCACCTCACCGAGAGACGCAATCGCTGCATTACGCGCTTCAAACGACGCCTCGGTTTCGGTGATATAAAACACTACCACCGTGGGTGCTTGCTCCGGCGGCCAAATAATCGCGGTAATCGAGCGTGAGCCATAACCACCCGCGCCGGTTCTGTCCGCAATTGCCCAGTCCGGCATAGCGGCGCGAAACAGGCCATCGGCCACCGCATTGCCCTTCATCCACGTTTCAAGCTGCTGCCGAGACTCTGGCGTTAGCACATCACCCAGCACCAGTTTTTCTAACGTGGCCAGCATCGCGTTGGGTGTGGTGGTGTCGCGCTTATCTCCTGGCGTAGCTTCATTTAGCTCGGTTTCAAAGCGATCTAGGCGGGTGGTGCTGTCATCCATGCTACGCGCAAACGCGGTAACCGCTTCTGGCCCGCCGAGTGCCTCAAGCACTAGGTTAGCGGCGGTGTTATCGCTGGTGGTCATGGTGGCATCACACAGCTCAAACAGTGTCATCGGCTGCTGGCCCGCGTACTGCTCGGTCACCGGCGAATAGGTTACTAGCTCCGACGCCGCAAAACTGACCTCAGTATCCAGCGCTAGCTGCCCTTCATCCACCTGCGCCAGCAGTGCGCCACAGGCCAAGGTCTTAAACGTACTGGACATCGCAAAGCGCTCATCCGCGTTCACTTCCCAGCGCTGGCCCGTGGCAAAGTTGTGGGCGGCAAAGCCAATACGTGCCTCAAGTTCCTGTTCAATACGCTGCAATTCCGCTCTCACAGGATCCTTGTGGGCTATCATCGTGACAGGAATAATAAGTAGGCATACCAATAGTGCAAAACGTAGCCAGCGTAATGGAACAGAGTAAGGCATGGTTATAATCTCTGAGAGTCACAGTAAAGAAGACAATATATTTTGAACACAAACTATAACAAAGCATTAGGGCCAGCATTTCACTGGCCCTAATTATTTCTTTAACGACTATTTTGAATGACGAACTCTCAACACTCAGTCTAAGCAACTACCTGCTTAACGGTTGGCGAGCATTTTACGGATTTCGTCATTCAACTCTTTGAATACATTCCGTGGGCTGACTTCATCAAGCATCTCAACGATGCGCTGTGTTTGTGCCACCGTCAAATCACGGTTGCCGGTGATGCTTTCTAGTTTCACTTTCACCACGTGATCGCGGATATCATCAACTGACGCGTGGTTGGCAACCATGTCGGTGACGGTCTTGCTCGACTTGGCGAACTGAATAAAGTCCTTATTAATCAGGTCGTAGGATAACTCGCCTTTACGGTTAGTGTAGGTCTTCACTATCGCTTCATACTCAGCGCTGTCTACCGTTGCCAGCTCTTCAGCGGTCTCTTCCTGGGCGCTGGCATCCTCTTTTTCACCGCTGAGTTTGACTTTCCCGCGCCGCGAATAGGGCATGCCGGAAGTAAGCTCCATAACCTCCTTAAAGGCCTCAAGGGGGAACAGTTTCAGATCAGTATTATGTGAAGGGTCGGGTTCCCCCGACTTGCGGTTGATGGTGGCGATGCCCGGCTGTTCAGTGTCGTAGCGCATGATAACAATGCCAGCATGGCCGCCGCGAAGCTTCTGACGGTAAGCAGCGGCTTCGATGGTAGATAGCTCAACCATTGTGGTTCTGATCATAAAAATGTCCTTATCTGTTGAGATGAGTACCAAACATTGGCATATACAACGCTAAGCGCACCGAAACAGTAAGCATTAGATACGCATAGCGCCCTTTAACCGTAGCAGAGTTCTAGATAGAGCGCGGAATTGGCCGCCATTTTCATTAATATCAATGGCCTCGGCGGCTATTAGTGTGGTCGCAACAGGACGCTGGGATGCAATGAGCTTCACTAATATCAACTACCTTACCTTGAACAACGACCACAGGAGATAGACATGCAGACGATTGAGCTAGGCGGCGCAAGCGTACCCCGTATCGGCCAGGGCACGTGGTATATGGGCGAGGATGCCGGGCAGCGCCAAGCGGAGGTGAGAGCGCTGCGTGCAGGCCTAGACCTGGGCATGACGCTGATTGATACCGCCGAGATGTATGCCGAAGGCGGCGCCGAAGAGGTGGTTGGCCAAGCGATCCGCGAGCGGCGCGATGAGGTGTATCTGGTCAGCAAGGTTTACCCGCACAACGCCAGCACCCAGGGTGTTCAAGCTGCCTGCGAGCGCAGCCTGCGCCGATTGGGCACCGACACGATTGATCTCTACCTGCTGCACTGGCGCGGCCAGTACCCATTGAGCGAAACCGTGGAAGCGTTTGAGCGGTTGCGCGAGCAGGGCAAGATACGGCGTTGGGGTGTATCAAACTTTGACGTTGACGACCTAACCGAGCTAGACGCGCCCGCGTGTACCACCAATCAGGTGCTCTACAACCCCGAAGCACGCGGCATTGAGTACGACCTGCTACCCTGGCAGGCACAGCAAAACATGCCTCTGATGGCCTACTGCCCCATCGGGCAAGGCGGCGCGCTGCTGCATAACGCCGCCCTACAACGCATCGCCGACAAACACAGCGCCACCCCCGCGCAAGTGGCGCTCGCCTGGGCGCTGCGCCACCCTGGGGTAATTGCCATTCCGAAAGCTGTGAACCTAGATCACCTCAAACAGAACGCTGAGGCCGATAACGTCAGACTCGACGAAGAGGATCTGGAAGATATTGATGCCGCCTATCCGCCGCCAACACGCAAGCAGGGTTTAATGATGGTGTGACCAAGCGTGAACCTTTCAAAGGTGTTGCTAAACCAGCCCCCCAAAGACAGACTCGCGAGTGAATGGCTTGGCTATGTTTCGCTTGCTGGTAATTCGAGCTGCCTCTCACTCCGCCAGACTCGTATGAGCACAACTTCTTTAGCCTGCCTGAGATAGACAACTCGAAACGGCGCGTGAATCGGTTCGCGAATATGATCCATGCTGAATTCAGGAACAACTCGACCAGCATCTGGGTGGATTTGAAGCATTTCACAGTGCTCCAGGATAGCAGTCACGAAATCATCACCGATATGTGGCACATCCTGCTCTTTGTAATACTCCTGAATAGCCTGTAAGTCCTCAAGAGCGGACTGTGCGATGCGTAATTCCATTTACTCGATACCCAGCGTTTTCCTAGCGTCCTCCAACGATACGGTATTACCCTCGCGAACATCCATAAGCCCCTGCGCCACCGCCTTTACAAACCGCAGTTCCTCTGCGGTTCTCTCATAATCCTCGAGCCCCTGAACAACAGCTATACCGCGGCCACGGCTGGTGAGCAGGATTGGGCGATGCGTATCTTGCGCTCGACCAACCACCTTTCCGGGATTGATCTTCAGATCTGATAGAGGAATGACATCCTCGGAAAATTTCACTTGCATACTGATTACCTGGCCAACGACATGGCACCATTAACAGCACCAGTTAACAGGTGCGGTCAAGAAACATAACGCCTCAATAACCGGCAGCCGAAATGAAGCGAAGCATAATGTAGGCTGTCCGGCGCCGAAGGCGCGAAGTTAATTGACTTGTTATGTGTTACCACCAGCTGAACGCATTAGCAGCGTGCTCTACTGCTGTGTAAACACAGAATATAGTGCCGAATATAAGAGGCAAGTTAGACTTAATGGCTCTTCCACTAAATCCATTCCATATATCGTAAGAACGGATTTCTTCCATTATTTCTTGGTTGTTCTCTCTGTTTCTGTATTTCTCATCCAGCCTGTCTAACGTTAACTTTAGATTTGAGTCAGGTGCATTCCTTTCCTTTAACATTAAGAAAAGGAAGGTGCTGAACACGACTACCATTATGATTAGATTATAAAATGGCTGTATCTTTTCCGCTGATAGAGTACCCAAGCAAAAACCAACCACTAAAACGACGAACCCAGTTAGCTCACTAAACCGTCCGTTTACATACTCTGAGTAAGCCTCCAGCAAGCTCTTTCTTTCGTAATTAGTCAAACTTCACCTCTTATTTTTAACCTGCCGCTAAACACACATAACGCCAGCCATAAGCGGCCGAAAAAACCGCCAGGTTTTTGAGGTCCAGCCCCCCCCCGCGGGCGGCGATGCTTGATGGCCTTGTTAGCAATTACTTGACCCACCTCATGCCTTCAAGCGCTGCTACCAGTTGGGGGCGCATAACGAATTCGTAGTGCCCATCCAATGTTTTATCCGATGCATCATTGCCGAATGAAAGCGTCCAGAACCACATTGGTTCACCATTGTCTCTTTTGGGTGGCACATAACCGAGTATGTCCGCAATTTCATGCCCAAGCGTCCCGTACTGCAAATTGGCTGCGTTGTAGTTCTCATAACCGACGGCCTCTGCAATTTTTGTGGCCGTAATAGTGTGGTTTGGGCTAGCGTACTGAGCACGAAGCATTTCCAGGTATTTCGTGTTGCGCAATTTCCCTTTATCACGGATTTTGAGAAGTGCATTTTGATATTGCTCTTTGGTCGCGACCATCCTTCTCATTTCCTCCCTTTTTGCTAACACCCGGCTCACGCGCCGGTTTGAAGCCGCAGAGCGGCGGAAAAATCGGTTGCTGTGCAGCCGATTGTTAAATCTTTCAAAGTACGGTATTCTGTACATGATCATTATCTTGTACAGGAGATCCGTTATGGATGCCATCAGCTACACAGCCGCTAGAACCAATCTAGCAAAAACTATGGAGCAGGTCTGTGAAGACCATTCTCCAGTGATCATCACCCGGAGCAAGTCGCAGTCCGTGGTAATGATCTCCCTTGACGATTATGAAGCGTTGCAAGAGACTTCATATCTCCTGCGCGCACCAAAGAACGCCCGTCGTTTGTTGGAATCCGTTACCGAGTTGGAGCAAGGCGGCGGCCAAGAACGGGAACTTCTTGAATGAAGCTCATCTTCTCCGAAAACGCCTGGGAAGATTATCTATACTGGCAAAAAACCGACAAAAAGATCATGAATCGAATCAATAAACTAATCAAGGAAACGAAACGAGAACCGTTCGAAGGCATCGGCAAACCGGAACCCCTCAAACACAGTTTCGCTGGCTACTGGTCTCGCCGAATTAACGACGAGCACCGCATGGTCTACAAGGTTACGGATGACGCATTACTCCTGGCCCAGCTCCGGTACCACTACTGATTTAACGCCGCGCTCACCGGTAAATTTGGAGCGCAGCGGAAAATTTATCCGGGTGCAGCGCCTTGTTAGGCATTCTCTAGTTGATCTCCGAAACGAAACCCACTCATAAGGTCTTCGATCTTCTGTAAGTCTAAATCACCATTCTTTGAGGGAAGTTTCATTACAGTTTTTCTCATTCGTTCCATATTCCACTTTCTGCTATAATGAAATCTAAATCTCTCGAGTTTAATTACCGTGCATAGGTATAGGCCAATTTTTTCATTAAAATACTCGAACATTTCTTCCCGCGGACTTAAGACCAAAACGTCATCAGTTGGAAAGAAAGGCTCTGGTTGATAAAAAGCTTCACCAACGCTGCCATTATAATTTACAGAAATCTTATTACCTTCAAATAAAGGTTGTAGATTTACATAATCAACTACTCCGTTATTGTCCTTAATGCAGCGAATTAACGGCGTTTCGCCTGACTCTAGATCTCTATTTACAACCCTTAAGCCGCGTTTAATCTCAAATAATTCATCGTACGTAAACTCCTTCCAATCTGAAGTTTTCACCTTTTTGGTTTCTGGCTCCTCTTCAGGGTGTTTGAATTCGAGATAGCTTTTTATTGTTTCCTCAAAATCCAATTCATGGACATTTTCATAGTCAGTTTCAATGTATGCTTCTGCACACCATTCATCTTCATGTGTAATCTCTTGAAGAACACTTACGCCTGGCTCCTCAATGCGATTAAAGTAGCTATTCAACAACTCTTCTTTAATGGCAGGCCATTTATTAAAATGATCTACTCTGCCGATATGTTTTAGAGTAACAAAACCATCATCTTTAGCTCTAGAGAACCAAACCTTTTTCTTGGCGGGATGTTTTTTACCAGATGTAAATATCAGAATACATGCCACAACGGTCGCAGATTTACCAAACAAATCGTCTGGCATTGAAATAACTGCCTCTAAAGTATGCTTCTCTAGTATTTGTCGTTTCAAATCTGATGATTCAATAACACACCCAATTGGAATGATGGCAATTCCAATGCCTCCCCTTTGCATGTAATCAAGCATTGATTTAACAAACTGCAATTCGCTTAGACCTTCTCCTTTTAGAGAATAAGGTGGATTAATAAAGCCTACATTTGGACGATTTGAAACCTTTTCTCCATCAGAGGTCTTTTCCTTAAGATTGATAATGTCCTTTGCATGGGACTCATTAAAACAACTTCCTTCGAATAATTGACAGCTACCATCGCCCCTCAAGATCATATTAGATGCAGCTAAAGCAAACATTTTTGGCTGACTTTCAATGCCTACTAAACCATACTTCTTGATTCGTTCGATTAGAACTTCGTTGCCATTAGCCTCCTGAATCATCTTGTGCATTGCCGAAATTAGAAAGGCACCGGTACCACAGCATGGGTCAAGCACAGTATCTTCAGGTGTCAAATTTGCGAAATCAGTAAAGAGTTCGGTAATGTGCTTTGGAGTTAATACAATCCCCATTTTTCCATCACCACCAGAGTACCTCAAAAATTCATTGTAGAATTTTCCAACAATATCGTAATCATGATATATCCTGATAAATGGAAAAACGTGCTCTTCTAAGTCAATTATTATTTTTCGCAATGCTGACATCTTAATATTGTCATCATATTCGATTAATTTTGTATGGGTTTGGATAAAACCATATTGTTGCTTAATACCAAGTTTTTTAGAATTTGGTATGTTTTGGTTGTCTACTACCTCATGTATTGTATCTAAAGTGTATTTAGGTAAACGATCATCTGGATAGCTAGCATAAGCACCCAAAAATACATCATCTTTAAGTGCAAGAAGAATACCACTCACAATTAAAGGCTTCTCTGCATCGCTTAGATGTGCATAATCCCGTATAAAGTTGTGAAGAGCTTTCGAAAAATCTAATACATCTCTCTCTTTTTGCGCATGAATTTGCGGGTCATATATGAATAAATCGAAGTAATTTTTGTATCCTAGAATCGAGCTAACAGGGTTAGAGCTGGTATCTTCGAGTAGATCAAATTTATTAAACTTTCCCTTTCTAATGATAAGATTTGTAACTTTGAGTTCTGCTCGTGTTTGACCTGATATACCGATTGCAAGAACATTGAATGATCTGCAAAGAAAATTCGCATAATGCAATACCCCATCAACTGCATAATCATTGGCTCTATCATACGTCTTTGATTGGTGCTTTTTGATATCAGCTTTGCATTCGATAACGATTATGAACTCACGGTCTTTTTTTGACTGGATTATAAATTCTGGTCGTCCATCCCCAAAGCCTGACTTCGAAGCACTTTTAGGAGCTTTTCAATAACAGGGTTATCAGAGGCTTGTTCTTCTACGATGACATCATCATCGTCAAAGTAACCAAGTTTCTCTAACTGTTTCTTTACTAACGCTTCTGTCTTTTTTTCGTTCAGTTTTGCCATGAGTTCTACTTAGTGATTTTATTTAGTAA
Organism: Halomonas sp. GFAJ-1; assembly: GCA_002966495.1. Classification (NCBI taxonomy): domain Bacteria; kingdom Pseudomonadati; phylum Pseudomonadota; class Gammaproteobacteria; order Oceanospirillales; family Halomonadaceae; genus Halomonas; species Halomonas sp. GFAJ-1. The sequence goes on along the minus strand of CP016490.1, from coordinate 1,708,093 downwards.
ATTTCGACGGATCATATTTGATGCCTAACGCTCCACTCACCGGAATTTTGCGAGCGGAGCGAGTAAAATTTCCGAGTGTAGTGGTTTGTTAGGCAATATTTTCTTCTCGGAGAGAATAATTATTTGGAATGAAACCGCCAACCATTACTGTACCGATAATAAATTCCGAATCCGATACAGCGTTAAACCATGAAACTGCACAAATCTCCCGATTGATACGGGAAAATTTACAAAAGACATTCCTTGCTCTGTTGTCATTTGATGCAATTATTTTATCAACCTCTAATGCAGCATCTACTAGGTGTGCATCTTTCAACGCTATTTCTTTATCCTTACACTCTTCAATACCATCATCTATGATATTTTTTATTTTTTCTGAAGGTGATAAAAAGACCACTTTCTTTTTTGCAACCATAGAAGCAAGCCATCTAGTTGCAAACAATGACTTATGTTTTTTCCATTCAGCTCTCAAATTAGGACACATAGCTACCTTATGTCCATTCTTTGTTAAGTTTTCTAGGAGTTTCCTAGGTTTTGTACGAAAAGTTGGCTCGCAAGCAACGGTCGATGCACGCCACGCATACCATCGCCTTAAAGCTACTTGCCAGCTTTTCATAGCGTGTGGCGATCCGGCGACATTCTTTAAGCCAGCTAAAGCAGCGTTCTATCACATTCCGTTGCCGATATTTCGGTTTATCGAACCGTCTAGGTAGCCCAGGCCGGGTTCTTCGGTGCATATTGCGCTGAGCAATCACGGGTTTCATGCCGTGCCTGTCGCAATAATGACGCAGCTCATCGCTGTCGTATCCTTTGTCAGCCACCACATAGCGACTACGTTTGCGAGGACGCCCGACGCCACCTGGTAGATGAATGCTCTCTAATGTCGCAACGAAGTGACGAGAATCTGCCTCTTGACCAGGAGACAGTGTGAACGCCAGTGGCCAGCCATGACGATCACAAACCAAATGAATTTTGGTTGTTAAACCGCCGCGGCTACGGCCGAGCGCGTGGTCTAGCGGTTCTGTTGAACCCCCTTTTTACCGCCTCCAGCGGCAGCGCGTGTGGCTCGCACGGAAGTGGCATCGATCATCCACGTGTCTAGATCCATAAGCCCATCTTCACGTAACTTAAGCTGCAAGCGAGAAAGTACCGCTTCAAAGGTGCCGTCATCACGCCACTTGCGGAACCGGTCATAAACCGTCGACCAAGGACCATATCGCTCGGGTAAATCACGCCATTTAGCACCAGAGCACAGTACCCAGAAGACACCATTGAGCATTTTCCGGTCATCCCGCCTGGGTCTGCCCATGGTTTGAGGAGGAGCCACGATATCTTCGATCTGTGCCCAGCCGTCATCAGAAATCTCGTAACGTCCGACCATTGTTTTCCCCTATGCTGCTTTTGCATAGGTAAAGTTAGCAGATAAGGCTTTTCGTACAAAACCTAGAACCACTGGAAATAGGGTGTTCAGATGTGCCTGATGAACGCGCTACATCCGCATCAATTACAAAGGAAAGTGTAATTTTACTCACAAAAGGATTCCTCTACTGCATCTAGATACATTTGCTCAGCAGTGAGGCTGGTGTCATCAAAATCTTCTGGCCAATCACCGAATGCCCCTCGTTCATCAAGACCAGATTTAGCAACATCTGTTTCGCCACTTTCACTATTTTGGGTAAACCAATTTAGCGAAACTTTTTTATAATCCAATTGTTTCTTAACGACAGCTAGTTGAATACCCCTTATGAGTATTGAGCTATGCGTTTCTATAATTACCCGTACCCCCCTATTGATTGCCGACACAATAATTGATGCCATTTTGAATTGCGCCTTCGGATGAAGATGTAACTCAGGCTGTTCAATATATACAAACTGACCCTTCTTAGCTCCAATTAAAGCAACCAATACTGGAATTGTCTGCGATACACCGAAGCCAACATCAGCAATATTCACACAATCAGTCTCGCTTCCGGATTTATTCCTTGATACTTGAATTTCAACGCTTGTATCGTCTACTTTTGAAGCCTTGATGTTGCTTGCCAAACCCAATTCAAATAGCTGTTCTTTTAGAATGTCGTACTTGCTTTTGTATTTCACCAACCTCGTCCAATCACTAATAATTCCGGCAACATACTTTTCAAACGAACCCGGATATACATCTTCTGAGGCTGCAATTTTATATGTTCGCTCTGGATTGCCACGCAAACCTGGCACGTGGATTAATCTAGTAATGAAGCTTTCTAGGTTGTGAGTGGGCTCAATGCCGGCTTTGATTGGAAGAAACTCCTTTCCATCAATTGACAACTCTGCACTTATGAAACACTTCTCCCTAATAGCTCGCCACTTTGGCTTTAGGGTAATCCCCCCATTTATAACCGGGGCGATAAGTAGAGTTGGTTAGGCAGCCATAGTCACCTTCTGTTTGGGTGTTATCCCACCCAATGCCATGTTCGGTCGCTCGTGGTTGTACGTCCAGAGCCAGCGTGTGGCAAAATCCTGTACTTCAGCGATTGAGTCGAACAGATAATGGCTCAACCAATCATAACGGACTGTTCGATTGTAGCGTTCAATGTAGGCATTCTGCTGTGGTTTGCCAGGTTGAATGTACAGCAGCTCAATGCCGTTTTGCTTCGCCCAGCGGGTTAGTTTGCCACTGATGTATTCCGGGCCGTTGTCGCATCGAATGGCCTTAGGCCGGCCACGCCATTCGATCAACTGGTTTAAGGAGCGTATCACGCGCTCTGCTGGCAGTGAGAAGTCAGCATCAATGATCAGGCCTTCCCGGTTGTAATCATCGATCACGTTGAACAACCGATACGTTCGGCCATCGGCCAACTGATCATGCATGAAGTCCATCGACCAGCAGTCGTTTAAAGCAGTGGGTACGACCAATGGCGCTGGCTTTTCACGCACCAGTCGCTTTTTCGGCTTGATGCGTAAGTTCAGCTCCAATGCCCGGTAAATTCGGTAGACACGCTTATGGTTCCAGCGAAAGCCTTTCACGTTGCGCAGATACAAGTAACACAGCCCAAAGCCCCAGTTACGCTGATTGTGGGTCAGGCGCACTAGCCAGTCAGCGATAACAGCGTTCTCATGGCTAAGCTTCGCCTGATAGCGGTAACAGGTTTCACTGATCCCGAAAACCTGACAGGCCAGCCGAATACTACAGCAGCCGGCCTCAACGACATTCTTTGCCATCTCGCGGCGTTGAGATGGCTTTACCACTTTCCCTCGAGGGCTTCCTGGCGCAGCTCTGCCTTCAACCGCTCTTCGGCATACATCTTCTTGAGGCGCTGGTTCTCGTCTTCCAACTCCTTGAGGCGCTTCATCATGGACGTGTCCATACCACCGTACTTGGAGCGCCATTTATAAAATGAGGCGCTGCTCATGCCGTGCTCGCGACATAGTTCGGGGACAGGCACACCAGACTCAGCCTGCTTCAAAATCGCCATAATCTGGCTGTCAGTAAAACGTGATTTGCGCATGTGAAATCTCCTGTTTTTTCAGGTTACAAAATTCCACTTATCAACGCGATTATTTTTCGGGGGGATTACCTTAGTTCTTTATCTTCGTAAAATTTTTTAATAAAACTAAAGTCTTCTCCTGGAACCATCTTCTCTATATGTTCAGACTTCATGCCAACTTTTAGTGTTAAACCATCAGGAATTTTTTCGCTAGTCATCCTTATGGTATCAACCTGTATCCCCACCCCCCTTTTATACTTATAAGATGCTGTGCAATTATGGTTATCATTGACCATTGAAACACTGAAGGATTTTTTGTTATAACCTGGGACTTTCGATATAATTTGAGCAGAATCGGTTAGTTTGGCATTTTCACCATAAAGTATAAGAGTGCCTGAATCATAATGGTTTTCTATTGTTTGCTTCAAAATCAGAAAAGGTTGCATAAAGCTAGATTTCCCAGAACTGTTAGCCCCAGAAAGAATAGTCAAACCATCGAAATTTAATTCCTGCTTTGAGGCAATTGATTTATAGCCTTCTACTGACAATCTCATATATTTATCCAAATTTGATGTTTTAAAGCCTAACGCCCGGCGCAACGGACAAATTGGAGCGACATCGGAGCGTAGATTTGGTCCGAATGCCGCCGCTTGTTAGGCAACTGGTTCATCTACCTTCCCTAGCTGACCACCTCGTAAAATATCACGGTAACGCCGCAACACTACTGACAAAATAGCTTGTGAAAACACCAATCCACCGATTGCTCCGCCTATACCTGCGCCTAATAATCCTAAATTGAAAACATCACCGACCCAAGCGCCTGCTGCGCCACAAAGACCACAGCAAATTACGCCCAACCAAGTTTCCCAATGTCGGAAGCTTTTCTTATAAGCCTTCCTCCAACGCTTTCCCCTCTCTCGAGAAGACAGGCTTGATAGCTCAGGTATTTGTTTTAGAGTCCAATATATTTTCATATTCACTGCCTAACAGTGATTATATCCCCTGCTGCATAACCTCAATGAATGTGCCAGCACGTTCATTGAGGTTATGCAGCCACAAAATTGACTCTACCCCATTGATTCCATTGAAAGCAAAGCGAATTTTGGCTACATATCCAAAATTCGCGTGCTTGCATGTTTTACCCTGCCCAATAATACTGTATATGCATACAGATATTAAGGGTGACTCTTATGAAACTGATGGAACGCGTCAAGGCGACCCTGCGGGTCAAGCGCTATAGCTTCCGTACTGAGAATACCTACTGCTACTGGATTCGCTTTTACATTCGCTTTCACAATTTACCTCACCCTGACACTATGTCAGGTCGTGAAGTACAGCAATTCTTAGAATACCTGGCAATCGAGAGACGTGTGGCGGCTGCCACGCAGAACCAGGCACTCAATGCCATCGTATTTCTTTATCGCCATGTACTGGATCAACCGCTTGGAGAGATTGGCCAATTTAGCCGAGCTAAGCGCCCTCAGCGCTTACCAGTGGTGCTTTCCCATCAGGAGGTAATGGAGGTATTTCAGCACTTGTCTGGCTCTATGCTTCTCATGGCCTCACTTATGTACGGCTCAGGTTTACGTGTCTCCGAAGCCTGTCGGCTTCGCGTCAAAGATATTGATTTCACGCGGCAAGTTATCACTGTTCGTTCAGGAAAAGGCAACAAAGACCGAACCACACTGTTGCCACCTTCTTGCGTTCAGCCGTTACATACTCATATACAAATGGCAGAACAACAGCTGAACGCTCGCATTGAAGCAAACACTATTCCTGTGTCACTGCCTTATGCGCTGGACCGTAAATACCCAAACGCTGGCACTTCGCTTGCTTGGCAGTGGATTTTTCCTTCCTCCAAGCCTTGTTTCGATGAGTGGGGGCGAGTAGTACTACATCACATCCATACTTCTGCCGTACAAAAGGCCGTTAAATATGCCATGCGCTCTTCTTCTTTAACACGCCCTGGATCATGCCACTCTTTGCGGCACAGTTTCGCCACTCAGCTACTTAGCCAAGGTACTGACATTCGCACAGTTCAAGAGCTGCTGGGCCATAAAAGTATCGAAACCACCCAAATATACACCCATGTGCTAGGCAATGGCTTTGCGGGCGTTAGAAGCCCATTGGGTTAGTGAAGAGCAGACAAGCTTCAATAAAGCCCGTGCTTGATCAAGCTAACTCCCCTTGCATCTCCCCCACCCTCAGCCTAGACTCCGCTAACTAACTGCTTGACGGGGTGCCGGTGATATCCGGCTGAGATGGCGCAGGGCGTATCTGCTGATACTGCCAAAGCGCTGGTCCCGCTGAACCTGATCCGGCTAATGCGTTGCTCCTATGATGAGCGCGCGGGTACCGGCGTAGGGATCAAGCGATGGCCTTGGCTAGCTTTCACAATCGCACGCCACCTTCCACGCCATCTCCTCGATCTCCGCCCGCCCTCCGGATCACCACTACCGGAGGCATCATGGGCTACCGCTTTACTGATTTAACCACCGCTTGCCAAACCGATTGGCGCGCCTATATTGAGCACGATTTTGTACGCCAGCTGGGCAACGCTACGCTGCCTGAAGCGTCGTTTCGTCACTACCTGAAGCAGGATTACCTGTTCTTGATTCACTTCGCCCGCGCCTACGCGCTGGCTGCCTACAAAAGCCCCACCCTGGCGGATTTGCGCCAAGCCCATGAAGGTTTAAAAGCCATTGTGGACGTGGAGTTGGGCCTGCACGTGGGCTTTTGCCAGGAATGGGGCATTAGTGAAGAAGAACTAGCAGCCCTGCCCGAAGCCCGCGCCACGCTGGCCTACACCCGCTACGTGCTGGATACCGGCAACCGTGGCGACCTGCTCGATTTGCACGTAGCGCTGGCCCCTTGCTTAGTGGGCTACGGTGAAATCGCCAACTGGTTGAATGCCCAGCCAACCACCCTGCGCGGCGCGCAAAACCCGTTCGATGCCTGGATTGCCATGTACGAAGGCGAGGAGTTCCAGGCGGCCATGCAGGCAGAGCTTGAGTGGCTTGATGCCCGCTTGGCCGATGTCACCCCTGCCCGCTTTGCTGAGCTTGCCAAAATCTTCCGCGATGCCACCCGCCTGGAAATCGACTTCTGGCAGATGGGCCTGGAACTTAGCGAATAAGCCCCCTCACGCACGACCTAAAAACACCAAAAACAAAGGAAGACCACCGAAATGACTAAGACCGTTAAGAGTAAAACCGGCCACTTTTTAGCTGAAACCGCCCAGGTAGATGCCGCAGCCATTCAGCCGCTGCCCGCCTCGCGCAAGGTGTACGTAGAAGGCTCGCGGCCGGATATTCGCGTGCCGTTTCGGGAAATTACCCTCTCGCCTACCAAAACCAGCAGCATTGATGAACAGAACCCGCCGCTGCTGGTGTACGACACCTCCGGCCCCTACACCGACCCAGACGCCCGCATCGATTTGCGCAAGGGCCTGCCAGAACTGCGCCGCACCTGGATTGAGGAGCGCAACGACACCGAGTTTTTAGACGGCCCCACCAGCCATTACGGCAAGCGCCGTGCTAACGACCCAACGCTTGCCCAGCTGCGCTTTGACCTAACACGCACCCCGCGCCGTGCCAAAGCAGGGAAAAACGTTACCCAGCTACACTACGCCCGCCAGGGCATCATCACACCGGAAATGGAGTTTATCGCCCTGCGCGAAAACCAGCGCCGCCAGGCGTTGGGCACGGCGGAAGTAGAGCGCATTCTGGGCCATCAGCATGGGGGCCAGAGCTTTGGCGCCAGCCTGCCCAAGGAGATCACCCCAGAGTTCGTGCGCGATGAGGTGGCCCGTGGCCGGGCGATTATTCCCAATAACATCAATCACCCTGAATCCGAACCGATGATTATTGGCCGTAACTTCCTGGTGAAGATTAACGGCAACCTGGGTAACTCGGCGGTGACGTCTTCGATTGAAGAAGAAGTCGATAAAATGACCTGGGGTATCCGCTGGGGGTCAGACACCATCATGGACCTCTCCACCGGCCAGAACATCCATGAAACCCGCGAGTGGATCATCCGCAACTCGCCGGTGCCGATTGGTACGGTGCCCATCTATCAGGCGCTGGAGAAAGTAAACGGCATTGCCGAAGACCTCACCTGGGAAGTGTTCCGCGATACCTTGATTGAGCAGGCGGAACAGGGCGTGGATTACTTCACCATCCACGCGGGGGTGCTGCTGCGCTATGTGCCGCTCACCGCCAACCGCGTCACCGGCATTGTCAGCCGTGGCGGTTCTATTATGGCGAAGTGGTGTTTGTACCATCACCAGGAGAGCTTCCTGTATACCCACTTCGAGGATATCTGTGAGATCTGCAAGCAGTACGACGTGGCGTTCTCCCTTGGCGACGGCCTGCGCCCCGGCTCAGTCGCGGATGCCAACGATGAAGCGCAGTTCGCTGAACTCGAAACCCTGGGCGAGCTAACGAAGATCGCCTGGAAGCATGACGTTCAGGTAATGATCGAAGGCCCCGGTCACGTGCCCATGCACTTGATCAAAGAGAACATGGATAAGCAGCTTGAAGCCTGCCACGAAGCGCCGTTCTACACCCTCGGCCCGCTCACTACCGATATCGCCCCCGGTTACGATCACATTACCTCCGGCATTGGGGCGGCGATGATTGGTTGGTTTGGCTGTGCGATGCTCTGCTACGTCACGCCCAAAGAGCACCTGGGCCTGCCCAATAAAGATGACGTCAAAACCGGCATCATTACCTACAAAATTGCTGCCCACGCAGCAGATTTAGCCAAGGGCCACCCGGCGTCGCAGCGTCGTGATAACGCCCTTTCTAAGGCGCGCTTCGAGTTTCGTTGGGAAGACCAGTTCAACCTGGGACTAGACCCGGATACCGCACGGGAATTCCACGATGAAACCCTGCCGAAGGATTCCGCCAAGGTGGCGCACTTCTGCTCGATGTGCGGGCCGAAGTTCTGTTCCATGAAGATCAGCCAGGAAGTGCGCGACACCTACCGGGATCGCACACCTGAGAACGCCGCCGAGAGCGATGCGGAAGCGGTGAAGCGCGGCATGCAGGAACAGGCGGAGAAGTTCCGCCGGGAAGGCAGCGAGCTATACCAGGAGGTGTAGCCCGCCATCCACGGCGCTAAGCAGTGCTTAGCGCCACTTTTAATACGCCATCGCGCTGGTGGGAGAAAAGATCGTAGGCTTCGACGATATCCTCCAGCGCGAAGCGGTGGGTCACCATGGGGCCAAGATCTAGGCGCCCGGCGGCGATGGTGCTCATTAGTCGGCGCATGCGCTCTTTACCGCCAGGGCACAGCGAGGTAACAATCTTATGATCACCCAGCCCCGCACAGAAAGCACCCAGCGGAATCGTTAAGTCTTCGGAGTAAACGCCCAGGCTGGATAGGGTTCCGCCAGGTTTTAGCACCCGCAAGGCAGACTCAAAGGTTTGCTGTAGGCCGAGTGCCTCAATAGCCACATCCACACCCCGCCCACCGGTCAGCTTGAGAATTTCTTCCACGACATCCACTTTACGGAAATCTAGCGTGATATCCGCACCCATCTGTTTGGCTATCGCCAATCGCTCATCCACACCGTCTACCGCGATAATCATCCCGGCCCCGCGTAACCGTGCCCCTGCCGTGGCACATAGCCCAATCGGGCCTTGGGCAAACACCACTACGGTGTCGCCAATGTTGATACCGCCCGCCTCTGCGCCCGCAAAACCGGTCGACATAATGTCGGGGCACATCAACACTTGTTCATCGGTTAAGCCATCCGGCACCGGCGAGAGGTTGGCTTGGGCATCGGGCACCAATAAGTATTCCGCCTGGGCACCGTCAATGGTGTTGCCAAAGCGCCAGCCGCCCATCGGCTTATAGCCGTGGCTGTGGTGGTGGCCGCCATCTTGCGAGGAGCAGCCATCCTGGCAGGCGTATGAGGTAAAACTGGGGCAGATCGCACCGGCAATCACCCGCTGGCCTTCTTGGTAGCCTTTAACGTTGGCGCCGAGTTTTTCAATCACGCCCACCGGCTCGTGGCCGATGGTTAGGCCACGCTCAACCGGGTATTCGCCTTTTAAGATGTGGACATCGGTACCGCAGATGGTGGTGGTAGTCACGCGCATCAGTGCATCGTTAGGGCCGATATCGGGGATGGGCTTGTCGTCGATTTCGATACGGCCCGGCTCAATAAAAATGGCGGCTTTCATCATGGTAGGCATAGGACAATTCCTCACAGAGGGTAGTCATGGCACTTCACCATTAAGCGTAGGCTATTAAGCGCTAGCTGATGGCCACTAAAACTGCGCTATATCAAGTTTTAGTGGACTAAATAGACAGTGCTGCAAGGTCAACTTGCAGCGCTCATTGACGACATTAATTGCGTCTAAAGTTCTCATCCGGTGAAACCGGCGTAGGCTGGGTTCCTGCATCGTCCAAATCCGCCCATGGCTCGCGAGGCGCTTCCGTACGCGAACCGGTACGGGCTGCAAAACGCTCGTCGTGCAGTGCCTTAAGCAGCCCAAGCACCATTAAGATCACCACAACTGAAAACGGCAGCGCCGCCATGATGACCGCAGATTGCAGCGTTTCAAGCCCGCCAGCCAGCAGCATGACAGCCGTGAGCAGCCCAAGCGCCGCCCCCCAAATAATGCGGTGTGCGGTGGGCGGGTCCGGGTCGCCCCCGGCTAAAATCGTGTTAATCACTAGCGTGCCCGCATTGGCAGAGGTGATCAGGTAGGTAGCAATCAGCACCACTAATACGGCTGATAGCCCCACGCCCAATATGCCTAAATTCATCGCTGATACGGTCGCAAATAGCGCAGTTGCGACATTTTCATCTACCGCTTCGACAATGCCGCCCGACCCAAACAGTTCATGATAGAGCGCGGTGCCACCAAACAGGCCAATCCAGATAATGGTGATTACGGTAGGTACCAGCAGCACGCCCATCACAAACTCACGGAAGGTGCGCCCACGGGACACCCGGGCGATAAACATGCCGACAAACGGCGACCAGGCCAGCCACCACCCCCAGAAGAACACTGTCCACTCTGACTGCCAGCCGTCTGCAACAGTCGCGTTGGTATGAAAGGTCATGCCGAATATGTTTTGCAGGTAGTCACCGGCAGACTCGATGGTGAGTGCAATGAGGTACTGGGTAGGCCCGAACAACAGCATAAAGGCCACGACCGCAATGCTCAGCCAGAAGTTCGCTTCTGAAAGTAGGCGCACGCCACGCTTAACACCGGAGACCACTGAGAAGGTCGCCACGCTCATAATCACAGCGGTAATCAGCAGCTGTAGTTTGACCGAGGACTCCAGCCCAAACACGGCTTCTAACCCTGCATTCATTTGTTGAACGCCTAGCCCCAGAGTCGTCGCGATACCGAACACGGTGCCAAACACCGCGAGTAGGTCGACCATGTCACCCAATAGGCCATGGTTACGCTTGCCTAGAATGGGCTCCAACCCAGAGCGCACCGTCAACGGCAGGTTGCGCCGATAGGCAAAGTACGCCAGCACCAGGGCAACAAAGGAGAAAATCGCCCAGCCGTTCAACCCCCAGTGGAAGTAGGTAAGCCGCATGGCCACCCGCGCCGCCTCTGGGCTCATGCCTTCGGCAATAAAGGGGTTTTCTTGAAACTGCAAAATGGGCTGCGCGACCGCCCAGAACAGAATCCCGACCCCGGTGCCTGCGGCAAACAGCATCGAAACCCAGGAGAAAAACGTAAACTCAGGCTGCTCAAAATCGCCCCCCAAGCGCACGTTTTTATAACGCCCAACGCCTAGCCAAATCATAAACAGCAGCAAAAATGCCACCAGCAAGACGTAATACCACTCAAGAAAGGGGTTCAATGTGCCACGGATACGATCAAGGACTTCCGCAAGATGCTCAGTAAAAACCGCCCCATACCCTAAAGCAACCACCACCATAATAATGGCGATAAGCGTGACGCGGGCATTCATTCCCTTAAACAATCCCGACGTAGCTTGGCGATACATCACATCTCCTCATTAAGCTTTTGGGTTTTGTTTTATTCTAAACATATAGCGAAACCAACCCAATGCACCTGTATGGCTGCCAGAAAGCTTAACGCCAAATGCATGGCTAGCGCATAGGGAAGATGGTGGAAAGCAAGCTGGGTGATGAGCGTGGTAAATCTGCTTTTCGGGTAGTGATTAACAAGCCCATGGTGAGGAAACGCTGGACACTGCGGGGCGTAGCATTATAGCGATAACTACTTTCTTTTAATAACTATTTTTTTAAATCAGCTTGTGTAAACGCATACAGGGGCCGAAGGCCCCTGTATTAATAACTGCTAAGTATTTGCTAAGCGTTATTAATCTTTCAGTTTATCTTTGGCTTCACCCTTGCCTTTTTGCAGTTCGCCTTTCGCCTGCTGGGCTTTACCTTTAGCTTCTGTTTCGGTGCTATTGGTCATCTTGCCAGTCGCTTCTTTTACTTTACCCGCAGCTTTATTGGCCGTACCTTTGGTTTTATCTGTTTTACTATCAGTCATGACGAACACCTCTAATCCGTTAGTAGGGAGAGTGACGCATAGCACGTGTCAATCACACGGCTGTTATCAAGCGACACCTTACTAGCGTAGACCTTGTTAGAAAATTTGCTCAATTTTTTAAAACCTCAAACTACGCATTCCGCCAACAAACCATTAAGCCAATAGGCAAAAATAAAACACAGCCCGATTTATCCAAGCGTAAAAATAGTAAAACCCCACCGCTTGGAAGCGATGGGGTTTACAGTCATCTTGTATGGCGTAGCGAACGCACCCGCTTGTTTAGAAGCGGTAACGTAGACCTACACTGGCCGCATCAAACGTGTAGGCAGATTTATCCAGGTAGCGCATGTAGTCGGCGCCAATGGAAAGGTTGGGTGCTACATCCATCTCGGCACCTGCACCGTAGGAGAAACCGGTTTCACGATCGCGGTCAAAGTCTACTTCCGTGAAACCTGCCAAACCGTATAAGCGTACTTCTGGGGCGATAGGAATAATCCCCTTGGCATAGGCACCCACCAAGTGGTCTAGCTCTACATTACCGTCGGAGCCGCCGGTACCAAGATGGCCTTCAAGGGCAAAGTATTCGTTAAACTGCGCGCCACCGCGTAGGCGTAGACCGACATCATCCCGGGAGGAGCCACGGTCTGGGTCTAGGCTCCAGAACATAGCATCACCGCCCACGTAACCTTGCGGGTATTGAAAAGATTGCTGCGCTTGAGCCGATGCCGCGAAAGCACCCGCACCAACCAGAAGCGCTGCGGAGGTGAGTGATAAAACGGTCATCTTCATAGATAAAGCCTCAGTTAAAAAACAGTGTTTCCTTACGTTTTAGAAGTGTGGCTTAACCCTATAAAGAACGCAAATATTTTGCCGCGCTTGCTTTTAATTTCCTTTTTTCTTCACCTTTTCACCTACCTTTTGACAGGCTTAATACGACAATACCACCCACCACAACCGCACCACCGACTAACTGCCCTGGGCTAAGCATCTGCCCTAATACAAAATAACCAATCACCAAGGAGGCAACCGGTTCGATATTCATCACCGGCGCGTTACGCGCCATATCCAGGCGTGGCACGAAGATAAACAGTACCGAGAATGCCGAACCGTACAGGAGCGCTAAAAGCGTTAACCCCATCCAACCCGTGCTGTTTTCCGGCAGGCCCATTCCGCCTGGCACAGCCCCCAGTAGCCCACCGATAATCATCGCGATAAATACGGTTTGCATGGTGAGCAGGCTGCGTAATGTGCTGCCAACCCCTGCCAAGCGGTGCTCGGTGACCCATAGCGCGCAGGCAAACGCAAAGGCCGCGCTTAACCCAAAACCAATACCCGCCAGCCAGCCTGGCCCCATGGCATCGGCGTCCGCTATCCAGCTAGGAATATCGAGCACCACCAGCAGCCCAACTAAAATAGAGCCCATAATCACACAGCTGCGCAGCGAAGGCCGTTTGCCCCCCAACGCCCAACTTAATAGCGCCAGTTGAATCGGAAAGGTATTCACTAGCAGCAGCGCAATCACCACCGGCAGCCGCGCCACCGCTGAATAGAGGCTGACGCTTTGGATAGCGATTAATAACCCCACCGCTAATTGCCAGGGCCAGCTGCCCGGCGGTAGCCAAAGTCGCTTTTTTTGGGTAATGACCAATGCCAGCAAAATGAGGCAAGCCACCCCCGAGCGAGTGAGTACGGCCAGCAGGAGGCCAGTGCCGTTATCAAACGCCAAACGTGCCGACACATGGTTAGCGGCAAACATGGTGGCAACGGTCATCATCAGCAAAATAGCCAGATGCCGGGGGAGTAGCGCAGGGGGGGCAGTAGAAGACATAGCAGCAGAGCGGCTCATGGTAGGTATGATAAAAAGTAGCTAACCGATATTTTACATAGAAGGCTAACGAAATACCGCGCTAATATCCTGCAGCGCAGCATGTTAAACTAAGGTCTACCCCCTTTTTACGCTAACTACTTTACAAAGGTTGTTATGAACGCACCGGTGCTGGTTATAAATTGCGGCTCATCGTCTATTAAATACGCCTTGATTGATTCAGACCCACAGGCGCCACGCTTGGCAGGCTTAGCGGAACGTTTAGGCAGCGAAGAGGCACGTATAAAAGGCAAAAACAGTGCCGGTGAGAGCTTTACCCAAACGCTGCCCAATGCTGATCATGCAGAAGCCCTGAACGCCATTTTGGAGCGTCTTGAAGGCCGCATACCCGGCGCCGTTGGTCACCGCATTGTGCACGGTGGAGAACACTTTACCCAAGCAGCACTGATCGATGATAGCGTGATTGGCGCCATCAATGCGACGTCAGCACTGGCGCCTCTGCACAACCCGGCTAACTTGGCCGGTATTGCTGCTACGCAAAAAGTGTTCCCTGACCTTCCCCAGGTGGCTGTCTTTGATACCGCATTCCACCAAACCTTGCCGCCCCGGGCCTACCGCTATGCGCTGCCTGAAGCGCTCTACACTGAGCATAGCATTCGTCGCTACGGCTTCCACGGCACCAGCCACGCCTTTGTCAGCCAGCGTGCCGGTGAACTCAGCAGCCGGGGTGCTGGCGGCTGGTTAGTCGCTCATTTGGGCAACGGCTGTTCTACCAGCGCTGTGTGGAATAACCAAAGCCTGGATACCAGCATGGGCCTAACCCCGCTGGAAGGCTTGGTAATGGGCACCCGAAGCGGCGATGTCGACCCGAGCCTGCATGCTCACCTGCACCGCCAGCTTGGCTGGTCGCTGGATGAGATCGACAGCATGCTCAACAAACAGAGCGGCCTGCTGGGCCTTTCTGGCCTTACCAACGACATGCGTGAAATAGAAGACCAAGCATTGGCCGGGCACAGCGGTGCCCAACTGGCACTGGATGTATTCTGCTACCGCGTGGCCAAATCGCTGGCGGCGCTCTCCTGCGCTCTGCCCACCCTTGATGGCGTAATTTTTACCGGTGGTATTGGCGAGAACTCACCTACCGTGCGCCGTGAGGTGCTCGCCCTGCTGCCCCACTTTGGCTTCAACCTGGACGAGTCGACCAACCAAGCGACGATTCGTGGCAAAGAGGGCAAGCTGGATAGCGCTGGCCACAGCGGCCCGGAAGTGTGGGTGATACCCACCGATGAAGAGGGCCGTATCGCCATGGAAACTCGCCAACGCGTGGAGACCCCTGAATGAACAGTATTCCTGACCAACCCCAAGCTATCTTATTAGTGCCAACCAGCGTAGGCGCTGGGCTTACCTCAGCCTGCTTGGGATTAATTCAAGCGCTGGATACCATTGGCTTAAAGGCCGGTTTTTTAAAGCCGTTTATGCAGAATGAATTAAACGGCCCAGGGCTAGACCGCTCCACGGCGCTGGTATCGCGCACGCTTAACCAGCGTCCGCCATCGCCTATTTCTCAGGCACGCCTGGAGCGTTTGCTACGTGATGACCATACCGATGAGCTGATGGAAAACGTGGTCGAGCTTTACGAGCAGGTTACCCAGCAGGCTTACCGGGATGGCAGTGCTCTGGATCTAATTGTGGTCGAGGGGGTCGTGCCCACCCAGCACACTACCTACGCAACCCAGACCAACGCGCAGCTAGCCGATGCGCTGAATGCGCGGATCATCCTGGTCGGTACCGGCGATTTACACCAACCTCAGCGGCTAGCCGAAGAGCTAGATATGCATGCCCGCAGCTTCGGTGGCGTTAGCTCCACCCGAACCCTGGGCGGCATTTTAATGCGGATGAAGAACCTCCCCTACGGGCAGGAGGACGACCTATCTGCTGCGCCAGGCACTATTAAGCCGCAGTTAGAAGAGCCGGTGCTTAACGAACTGCGCCGCTACTCACCCGCGCTGGCCACGGACAGCTTTCACCTGATCGGTGTGGTGCCCTACAGCAAAACATTAAGCGCGCCGCGCACGTTAGATGTTGCCCGTGCGTTAAATGCCAAAATGCTGAATGAAGGAGATGCGGCCAGCCGCCGGGTCCTCTCAACCAGCCTCTGCGCCCGTAGCGCGGCCAATGCGCTGCATATTTTCAAACCCGGCAGCTTGGTCGTCGCCTCAGGCGACCGTGATGATGTGGTGCTGGCCTCGGCTCTGGCCACCATGAACGGCACTCAGCTAGCGGGCGTTTTGCTCACCAACGGCTTTATGCCTAACGACAACATGATTGAAATGTGTCGCCCGGCACTCAAAACCGGCCTACCGGTACTCGCGGTTGAAACCGACAGCCTTACCACGGCACAAAACCTGAGCCAGCTCAGCGGCGAAATCCCTATGGACGATTTCGAGCGCGCCGAACAGGTCGCCCGCTACGTGGCCGCTCACCTTGATTTAGAGTGGCTGAAAGCCAAGCTCAGCCGGGGCTATACCCGCCGCCTCTCGCCCTCTGCTTTTCGTCATCAGTTGGTCAAACGCGCTCAGCAGGCTAAAAAGCGCATTGTCCTACCCGAAGGTGATGAGCCACGCACCATCGAAGCGGCGATCATCTGCCAGCGTCGCGGCATTGCCGACTGTGTGTTGCTGGGCAAGCGTGATGATATTGAAAACGTTGCGCGCAATCGTGGCCTGACGCTACCCGACGCGCTAACGATTATCGACCCAGAAAGCAGCCGGGCGGATTATATTAGCCCGATGGTGGAACGCCGCCGTGGCAAACTCAACGAGATCACCGCAGAGGCCCAACTGCAGGATAACGTGGTGCTCGGCACCATGATGCTGCAGCTAGATGAAGTGGATGGGCTAGTATCTGGCGCGGTACATACCACCGCTAATACGGTTCGCCCTGCCTTTCAGCTGATCAAAACCGCCCCCGAATATAAGCAGGTGTCGTCGATCTTCTTTATGCTGCTGCCCGAACAGGTAGTGGTGTACGGCGACTGTGCGGTGAACCCAGACCCTGATGCCGAAACCCTGGCCGAAATCGCCCTGCAAAGTGCTCGCTCGGCAGAAGCCTTTGGCATCGAACCCCGTGTTGCCATGATCAGCTACTCCACCGGCGACTCTGGCACTGGAGCCGATGTGGATAAAGTGCGCGAAGCCACCCGCATCGCCAAAGAGCGGGCGCCGCATCTTGCCATCGACGGCCCACTGCAGTACGACGCCGCGGCTATTGAGAGCGTTGGCAAGCAGAAAGCCCCGGACTCCCCGGTAGCAGGCCGTGCCACGGTGTTTGTGTTCCCCGACCTCAACACCGGCAACACCACTTACAAAGCCGTGCAGCGCAGCGCCCGAGTGGTTAGCGTTGGGCCGATGCTGCAGGGCTTGAACAAACCGGTCAACGATCTTTCCCGAGGTGCTTTGGTCGACGATATCGTTTACACCATCGCCCTAACTGCCATGCAGGCCAGCCAGCGGGAAAGCTAAGCTATTAGAACGGCCAACAGAATAGAATGGCTAACATAGAGGCCCCGACATTGCTCGGGGCCTCTATGTTAATAAGCACTATATTTTATTTTGCAAAGGGGGGCGTTACGTCCACATAGGCACCATGGCTTCAAGCACCATCACCAAGCTCATCGCGGTAATGGTGAGGATGGAGACGCCAAAAATCTTTTTAGCCCAACGCACATCATCCTCTAAGCGAAAGCCACATAGCGCCAAGTAAAGCCAGTAGCCGCCCATCGCCAACGCCACAAGGAGGTAGCCTGTGCCCGCCTGGCTTGCCAGTGCAAGGGCCAATGAGGCGGGAATAAACGCGATGATGTAGCCAAGAATATGGTGCTTTGCCCGCTTAATACCGTGAACCACCGGCAGAACGGGGATAGACGCCCGTTGATAATCCGCATAGCGGAAAATCGCAATGGCATAGGAGTGAGGCATTTGCCACAGGCAGAAAATAATCAACAGCATTAATGCGCCACTGTCGAACTGCCCGGTGACCGCGCAGTAGCCAACGACTGGCGGCATCGCGCCGGAAAGGCTGCCCACTAAAGTGCCGTACTCAGAGTGGCGCTTCATGTAAAGGCTGTACACACCCACGTAAACGCCCCAGCCAATCACCGCCAGCGCCACGGCCAAACCGTTGGTCCCTAGCGCTAAACACACCACCCCCACCACCCCAAGCAGCGCCGAAACCCCCAGCGCCTGAGTGATCGAGATGCGCCCTTTCGCCAAAGGGCGGTGACGCGTGCGCGCCATCAACGCATCAATATCACGGTCGATAACGTTATTACATGCGCAGCCCGAAGCAATAATCAGGGATATGCCCACGATCACCGAGATAAACGTGACCCACTCAAAGGCTCCTTGCGCCGCTAAAAAATACCCCCCAACGGTCGCAATCAAATTGCCACCGATAATTCCCGGCTTGGTAAGCGCCAGCAAGTCGCGCCAGCGGCTTGGGTTACTCTTTAGCCGACCATCATGTTGAGTTACCGATGCTGCATGTTCCATAAGCGAGCCCTTACCACCAGGACGACAATCGTCAGTATTAAAACGAAGACATCAAGCCTTAGCCTGCGCCTGCTTTGTTGTTCTTATACGTATGCTCTTACGTGCGTAGCTGCTGCCTACATCACATACAGCATTGCACGCTGGCAATGACAACCACCCATAAGTGCCGACACTGCCCTGTCGTTTATTAAGGCCGCAAATGAAATCACGGTTAGCACTAAACATAGCAGAAGAGTGGCAATATAGAATTTAACGCTATGGAAAAATATCGCTAAATAACGGTACTTACGGCAATTCCCTCACGGCTAGCGGCTTGTTCATCGTCGGTCACCACACTATCGAAATCAGATAAAGAAGCAAAATAAGCAGGCCGCACCACCCCAAATTTGCTGGCATCCACCACTAAAATTCTCTGCATTGCAGTGGCAATGGCGGCTTGTTTCGGGGCTACTTCGTGAAAATGAAAGCAGCTGACACCCCGCTCGCAGTCTACCCCCGCTGCGGAAATAAGCGCCTTATTAATCCCTAGGCGTTCAATAGCGGCCCCCATGTCATCGCTACCAAACGACTGCGACGAGGCATAAAACAGCCCGCCCAGCAGCACTAACCGCACATTGGCAAGGCCTGCTACCGCATTGGCGACATTCAACGCATAAGTAACAACGGTTAACTCGCGAAAGTGGCTTAGCTGGCTAAGCAGGGGTATGAGCGTTGAACCACAGTCGATAAACAGCGTATCCCCTTCTTCAATAACGCGAGCAACGTGCTGACATAAGCGATGCTTAACTTGGTAGTGGTTCGCCTCCTGCTCGGTGAGGTCATAGACCGGCGTAACCCCTGGGTAGCTTGCCATCACCAACCTGCCCCCTAATAGGCTGATGGGCGAAGAATGGGTCGTCAGGTCGCGACGAATGGTCATTTCAGACACGCCGCAAAGCTCAGCTGCCTCCCGCAAATGTAGCGTGCCGCCACTGGTAAGCGCTTCCTGCAAACTGGCCAGGCGTCGTGTACTACGGTCACTCATGGCTGAACTCTCCTTTTACATGCCACTGCTTTTTACATGCACTGTTAGCCGCGTAGAGCGCATCGTTGAGCGTCTATGCTGGGCCAGCGACTCATGTTTTACCACCGTCTTAACGCTCGATTGCCGCTGGTAACGGCACCTCATCAAAGGCAGCGTTCTGAAAATTGATATTTGCAAAACAGTGTTAAAAAAATAACACTGAATGTTATAATTTTAACATTAATGCCAGCCTACACGACGACAACTCCTTATAGCCGACTTCTTACGGCTTCATGACAACCTGCTGAGGCTCTCATGACTACTCAAAATGTTTCCCGCTTTCTCTCTCCCGCCTCGCTCAGCGCGGGCGTTTTAATGGCTGGGGCTGGGGCTGCACATCCCGCATTAGCGAACAGCACTCCACCGCCACCACTAAAGCGTTAATGGCTTATTCAGTTAAACTGAATTTGCTTTAATCGCCTCACTTCCCCGCTCCGAAGGTACTCACATGACCCTCATCATGAGCCTGGTAGGCATGGTCACCCTGGTTTCCATTGCCCTGATCTTCTCCTACGACCGCAAATCAATACGGCTGCGCACCGTACTGGGCGCTTTTGCTATCCAAGCAGGCATTGGTGCTTTTGTACTTTACGTGCCTTTTGGCCAAGCGGTGCTACAAGCTATCTCGTCCGGCGTTAGCCAAGTATTGGTTTACGCAAATGACGGCATCAGCTTTCTGTTTGGCGGCTTAGCCGATGTCGATAACGTCGGTTTTGTGTTCGCGATTAAAGTACTGCCCGTGATTATCTTTTTCTCGTCTCTTATCGCGGTTCTTTATTACATCGGCATTATGCAGTGGGTTATTCGGATTTTAGGCGGCGCGCTGCAAAAAGCCCTTGGCACCTCGCGCACAGAGTCGCTTTCAGCAACGGCGAACATCTTCGTCGGCCAAACCGAAGCGCCGCTGGTGGTTCGACCGTTTATCGCCCGCATGACCCCATCTCAGCTATTTGCGGTGATGTGCGGTGGCCTCGCATCGGTGGCAGGTTCCATACTGGCTGGCTACGCTGCCCTGGGTATTCCTATGGAGTACTTGATTGCCGCCTCATTTATGGCAGCCCCCGGTGGCCTGCTATTTGCAAAGCTGATAATGCCAGAGACCCAAGACGCGGAAGGAGGCGATAGCGTCTCTCAGGTAGAAGAGGAGCTTAAAGCGCAAGACGACAAACCCGCCAACGTACTAGATGCTGCCGCAGCGGGTGCGACGTCGGGTATGAAACTTGCCGCTAATGTGGGCGCCATGCTGCTCGCCTTTATTGCCCTTATCGCTCTTGTGAACGGTATTTTAGGCGGCGTGGGTGGCTGGTTTGGCTTTGAATCACTCAGCCTTGAGCTGATTCTAGGCTGGCTATTTGCACCGCTTGCCTTCCTGCTCGGCGTACCTTGGGAAGAGGCTGCATTCGCCGGTTCGTTTATCGGCCAAAAACTGGTGGTTAACGAGTTTGTCGCCTACCTCAATCTTGCGCCCTATATTAGTGGGGAACAGGTTGTCGCCTCCACGGGTCAGATGATGACGCCCCATACCATGGCGATACTCTCCTTTGCGCTGTGTGGTTTCGCCAATCTCTCATCTATCGCTATTTTGCTGGGTGGCCTGGGTAGCATTGCGCCGACCCGGCGCAAAGAGATTGCCCGTTTTGGCCTTAAAGCCGTACTGGCCGGTACACTCTCTAACCTTATGTCGGCGTCTATTGCTGGCTTCTTTATTGCGCTGAGTAGCGCGACGGCCTAACCCAGCAAGCACGCTTTTACGTTACGGGTGCTGCAATGTATGCGCAGTGCCCATTTTATTTTTTTACTGTTTTGCGAGAATCCCATGACCGCGACTGCCTCTTCCCAGCTCACTCACGCTCAAATGATCCGCGCCGCCCGCCAAGCCCTCGCGCTAATGGACTTAACCAGCCTGAACGATGACGACACCGACGGCACGATTGAAGCGCTTTGCCAGCAGGTGAAAACGCCCTTTGGCAACCCGGCAGCAGTGTGCGTTTATCCGCAGTTTATTGTTACCGCAAACCGAGCACTCACCGCCCATAAGTTAAACGGGCAGGTCAAAATCGCCACGGTGACAAACTTTCCCCACGGTGGCGATGACATCATGGGCGCAGCGCGCGCAACCCGCGAAGCGGTCGCCTCCGGCGCCGATGAAGTAGACGTAGTTTTCCCTTACCGCACGCTAATGGCAGGCGATGAAGAAACCGGCCTAGAGCTGATTGAAATGTGTAAAGCCGCCTGCGGTGGCCAAGCGCTGTTAAAAGTCATCATTGAATCTGGCGAGCTTAAAGATCCCGCGCTTATCAAGCGCGCCAGTGAGCTTGCCATTGAAGGTGGCGCCGACTTTATTAAAACCTCCACCGGCAAAGTGCCGGTGAACGCCACCCTGGAAGCCGCCGAAATTATGCTCAATGCCATCAAAGCCAGCGGTAAGGATGTCGGCTTTAAAGCTGCCGGTGGCGTCCGCAGCGCTGAAGACGCCGCAGAGTACCTCACGCTTGCCGCTGACATTATGGGTCCACAGTGGGTCACGCCCGAGCACTTCCGGTTCGGCGCATCCAGCCTGCTGGCTAACCTGTTGAACACGCTAAATGGCAATGCTGATGCCGTGACGAATGGAGGCTACTAAATGCCGTCTAACGCTTCTCACCACGCCCTGCTCCCCCAAGAACTGATTCGCCTGAAGCGCGACGGCCAGCCGCTGCCCGCTGAAGAGATCAAAGCCTTCGTCCAAGGCATTGCCGACGACCGCATCAGCGACGCACAGATTGGCGCCTTCACCATGTCGGTATTTTTAAACGGCATGAGCCGTGAAGAAGTTGTGGCGCTGACCACGGCCACCCGCGACTCCGGCCACGTGATGCAGTGGGATTCGCTCAACCTGCCGGGCCCCATTGTGGACAAACACTCCACCGGCGGCGTGGGCGACTTGGTATCGCTGGTGCTTGGCCCGTGGGTCGCCGCCTGCGGCGCGTTCGTGCCGATGATTTCCGGCCGTGGCCTGGGCCACACCGGCGGCACCCTGGACAAGCTGGAATCGATCCCCGGCTACAACCCCTACCCCGCACCGGAACGCTTCAGCGAGGTGGTGAAATCCACCGGCGTGGCGATTATCGGCCAAACCGGCAACCTCGCCCCAGCAGATAAGCGCATCTACGGCGTGCGTGATGTCACCGCCACCGTGGAATCCATTCCGCTGATTACGGCGTCTATCTTGGGCAAGAAGCTGGCTTCTGGCCTGGACGCCCTGGTGATGGACGTTAAAGTGGGCAGCGGCGCGTTTATGCCCACCCCGGAAAAATCCCGCGAGCTGGCGAAAAGTATCGCCAACGTCGCCACCCAAGCGGGCACACCCACCACCGCGCTGCTCACCGACATGAGCCAGCCGCTGGCCCCTTGTGCCGGTAACGCGGTAGAGATCGTTGAGACGTTGGCACTACTGCGCGGCGATCGCGCCAACAGCCGCGTGATGCAGGTCACCCGCGAACTCGCCGTTGAGATGCTGATTGCTGGCAAGCTGGTGGCTAACCGCGAAGATGCACTCGCCAAGCTAGAGAAAGCGCTGACTTCTGGCGCGGCGGCTGAGGTGTTTGCCCGCATGGTGCGCGAGCTGGGCGGCCCCGCCGACTTTATGGAGCGACCAGACAGCTACTTAGCGACCGCCCCGGTTATTCAAGCGGTATACCCCGAGCAGAGCGGTATCGTGCAGCGCTTTGATACCCGCGCCGTGGGCATGAGCGTGGTGGAGCTGGGCGGCGGTCGCCTGCGTAACGATGCCAGCGTCGATCACAGCGTGGGCTTTAGCGATATTGTTGAAATCGGCGACCGTGTGGATAGCCAGCGCCCGCTAGCCATCGTTCACGCCCGCACAGAAGACGCCGCCACACGCGCGGCTGCGCAACTTCGTGCGGCAGTCACGCTTGGGGATGCCGACGCCAGCGCCGACACCCTGCTGCAAGAGACCTTTCGAGGAGAAGCCTAATGCCCCGCGCCGTTGTCTTAGTGCTTGATTCCTTTGGAATTGGCAGCGCCCCAGATGCTGACAAATTTGGCGACCAGGGTTCGGACACCCTGGGCCACATCGCCGCCGCCTGCGCCCGTGGCGAGGCAGATACAGCTGGGCGTTCTGGCCCGCTGATGCTGCCCAACATGGCTGCGCTCGGCCTGTTTCACGCCCACCGTGATGCCACCGGCAGCGTGGCGGAAGGCGTGAATTTGCCCGAACAGCTAACGGGCGCTTACGCCCACGCCAAAGAGATCTCCAGCGGTAAAGACACCCCTTCCGGCCACTGGGAAATTGCCGGTGTGCCGGTGCGCTTTGACTGGGGCTACTTTCTCGATAAAACCGACAGCTTTCCCCTGGAGCTACTGGATGCCATCATCCGTGAGGCAGAGCTGACGGGCGTAATCGGCAACTGTCACGCCTCAGGCACCGAAATTATTGCTCGCCTGGGCGAAGAGCATATCGCTACCGGCAAACCGATTGTGTATACCTCCGCAGACTCCGTGTTCCAGATTGCTGCCCACGAAGAGCACTTTGGCCTAGAGCGCCTCTACGCCTTATGTGAAACCGTGCGCGAGCTGCTGGAGTCCTACAACATTGGCCGAGTGATCGCCCGCCCGTTTATTGGCGATGACAGCAAAAGCTTTGCGCGCACCGGCAACCGCCGCGACTACAGCGTCGAGCCGCCCAGCCCCACCGTGCTGCAAAAGCTCGCTGATGCCGGTGGTGAAGTAGTATCGATTGGCAAGATCGCCGATATCTACGCCCACTGCGGCATTACCCACAAGGTCAAAGCCAGCGGCCATGACGCGCTCATGGACGCCACCTTGACCGAAGTGGCGCGCACCGCTAATGACGCCCGCGACCGCTCGACCATGATCATGACCAACTTCGTGGATTTCGATTCGGTCTATGGCCACCGCCGCGACGTACCGGGCTACGCCGCAGCGCTGGAGCACTTCGATGCCCGCCTGCCGGAGCTGCTCGCCGCCCTTAACGATGACGATTTACTGCTGCTCACCGCCGACCACGGCTGCGACCCCAGCTGGGAAGGCACCGAGCACACCCGCGAGTACGTGCCGGTAATGGTGCGCGGCGCAGGCTTCGCCCCCGGCCCCCTGGGCGAGCGTGGCACCTTTGCCGACATCGGCCAAACGCTGGCGGCCTTCTTCGCGGTTGAAGCGATGGAAGATGGCGAGAGCTTCTTACCCAACGCGGCCTAATCAGCCGTGTTTAGTCACCAAATGCGTTACAGATAACGGTTGATAGGAGTGTTTCATGGCAACACCACACATAAATGCCGAGATGGGCGATTTCGCAGATACCGTGCTAATGCCCGGCGACCCACTCCGCGCCAAGTACATCTCCGACACCTACCTTGAGAACGTGCGCCAAGTGAACGACGTGCGCAGCATGTTCGGCTATACCGGCACCTACAAAGGCCGCGAGATTTCCGTGATGGGCCACGGCATGGGCATTCCTTCGGTGTCTATTTATGCCAAAGAGCTAATTACCGACTTTGGCGTAAAATCGATTATTCGTGTAGGTTCCTGCGGCGCGGTGCGCGACGATGTCAACGTGCGCGATGTGGTGATTGGTATGGGGGCCTGCACCGATTCCAAAGTGAACCGCATGCGCTTTAACGACCACGACTTTTCAGCCATCGCTGATTTTGAGCTGACGAGTCACGCCGTTGCTGCCGCCAAGGCGCAGAACGTGCCGGTAAAAGTCGGCAATATCTTCTCGGCGGATCTGTTCTACAACCCGCAAACCGACATGGCTGAACTGCTTAAGCGCTACGGCATCGTGGGTGTAGAAATGGAAGCGGCAGGCCTTTACGGCGTTGCCGCCGAGTTTGGCGCCCGCGCGCTGACCATCTGCACCGTGTCGGACCATATTCTAAAAGGCGACTCGCTCTCCAGTGCCGACCGCCAGACCACCTTCAACGATATGATGGTGATCGCCCTCGACACCGTGCTACGCGACGATGCAGCCAGCGCCTGAACGTCCCATAAAATGAGGATAACGCCATGAGCCAAGCGGATCAGGCATTGGTAGACACACTGTTGACCACCCTGGGCAACGCCTACGCGCCCTACTCCAACCACCCGGTAGCAGCGGTAATGGAGTGCCCGGATGGCCAGCAGTTTGCGGGTAGCAACGTGGAAGTGGCCCATTACAAAGGGCTATGCGCCGAAGCCTCGGCCATTTCCGCCATGATTACCGCAGGCCAGCGTGAGCTTGCCAAGGTATACGTGATGGGCCCCGGCGAGCATCTCTGCACGCCCTGTGGCGACTGCCGCCAGCGCATTCGCGAGTTCGCCACCCCTAACACGCACATCATGGTGCTCTCCAAGCAGGGCGAGGTGTTAAAAACCTACACCATGGAGCAGCTACTCCCCGATGCCTTCGGCCCGGAACAGCTGCCGGGGCGCTAGCCGCGAATCCACCATTAAAAAGCCCGCTGTAGTTCATACAGCGGGCTTTTTGTTTCACTTAACAGATAGGCTAATACGTCGTTTAAAAGTAGCCTGCGCCTCTAGGCATCATTCCAAGGTTATTTTCGACCTTGGTAACCCCCGGTATATTCTCAGCCGCCACGGTGACCGCCTGCTTTTGCTCGACGGATTCCACCAGCCCCCAAATTTCCACAGCGCCACCATCCACAATCAAACTGATGCTTTCGGTATGCACACCCGTATTTTGATCAACCTCTTTTAAAATAGCATCGCGAATCTTGCGGTCATCCGTTGGCGACTCCGTGGGCGCAACCGCCGCATTGGCAATGCCCTGTAGCAAATTCGCACGGCTGACAATACCGACCAGTTTGCCTTCACGAACCACCGGCACACGCTTGATATGGTGCTTTTCCAGTAGCCTAGCAATAGTATGCAGCGGCGTATTCTCTTCAACGCAGAGCGGGTCTGGCGTCATCACTTCCTGTGCTTTCCGCCCATGGGATTTCACATACTCACCAGGATCTTTGCCGCCCGTAAAGAGTGATAGCCACCAGGAACGCCCTTGGCGCTCATCGCCTTTTACCCGGCGCATGAGATCACCCTCACTGACGATACCCAGTACGCGGCGCTCGTCATCGACCACCGGCACTGCGCTAATGCGATGCTCAAGCAGCAGCTGTGCAATTTCCCGCACTTCTGCATCAGGGCCTACGCTGATGACTTTGGGCGTCATAATATCGATAGCTTGCATGGTTCATCCCTCTTAAAGCTGATTCTGGTAGCCGACCCGTCAAGGCCAAGTACTTACCCGTTAAGCATGGGCTACAGGTTCAGATTGAGCTGTTGTTCTTTGAGCCTAGCTCGCTGCCAGTAATTTATCTATGTCAGCGCGTTATCGCTGAGACTCTTGTGATCTAGCTCAGTTTATTGGCTACTTTCATCGGCGCTGCTCTCGGCGACTTTTTCTACATCCACAATACCCGAGCGACTAACCACCACCTTCCAGCGAGCAAGATAGGGCACATCTTCACTACCCGTTTCACGTATCACCAAGTTGAATAAATGGCGGCGCTCAACGCTTTCCCTAACCGATTGGCCATCTTTTAAGCGGTAAATATGGTGTTTCTCTTTGCTCATTAAGCGAATCAGCATGGAAAGATCGACATGCAGGGTTTCACGCGTGTGCTCGTAGCCGCTTAAAAAGCGCGTCGGCGACATACGTGAACTCGACCGATAGTGCATCACTACTTCTTCACGCTGAGCCACCGTGCGGCGGCGCATTTTTTGAATATCGTCATCCAATGCCGCGTATCGCTTATAGTCAAACCACTCTAACTGCCGTCCTACCAGTGCATTGCGGGTGGGGTCGATGTATTGTCGCCGCCACTTTGGCCGCCCACGACGTAGCCAGCGCCATAGCGTGTTACGCAAGTCATCCTTAAACACTTCCCGCATGGCGTAAAGCAGCGCCATGGCCAACACAAACAGCGCGGTTATGTCACCGACTACATCCCGTAAGTGAAGGATGCCCAGCGATACAAAGACCATCACCACCGCCGTTGCTAAGGCTTTGACCGCCTTTTGCTCACCGCCGCCTAACTCCATCGCGCTCTGCTTTAAGGTGATGGGGTATTCAATCAATCGCCGCAGTAAGCGCATTTTGTTCGACATACGCGTCGGGTCATCCATTACCCGCTGGGCGTTGTACTCTTGCTCGCGACGGTACTCTCCTTCCCGGTGGCATATCGTGATAAAGCGCCGCTTTATATCGCTAAACCCACCGCCTCGGGGCATGTGTGCCACCAGCGCCAGCAGCTGCTGCTCCGTAAACCACGAGAGGTAGTTATCGATATTGGCAAAGTATTTATAAAGCCGTTCATCGCTTGGGGGGTTACGCCTTAAACGCTTTAGAATGCCGTCGCTTAAATCACTCATTTCGGCAAGCTGCTGGCGAAGGGCCTCTTCAGGCTCATTGGTCTCGCTCTTCTCTTCACGCTCATCACTACGGGCATGGCGAAGTTTGCGTGCACTCGCTAGCATCGCCTGGGTAGAGCGTTCTAACGCAACCACATACTGGTAAGCATAAAGGCTCAAACTTAAGCGATATGAGTCGCTACCTAACTGATTACGGCTTGCCAACCGGCTATGCACCAGGGGTAGGTGGTACTTGTCGCTGTAGTAGGTGCGTGAGACATGAAAGGCGCCATGATAAAACGCCTCCTCAGAGATCACATGGGTGCTCAGGCCTAACTCGCCCGGCACAAACAGGTAGACATCGAGCGTATGCGAGGTCTCTTCCTTAAGCTGACGCGAGAGACGCAGTTGAAAGCTGTTTTTACGCTCAACATTGATCACCTAACCAATCTCCTACTTCATTGCGTAACGCGATGATATACCATGGCTAAAAACAACCATGGTGGCACGCTTTAATGCAGCTACGGTTCACTTCTTTGCTTTGGAGCTAGGCAATGTCCATTGCCCGTTTCTCACCCTTTGAGCTGCTACTGCTAAAAAGCCGCAGCCAAGTGGATACGGCAACCCTGCTACTATTAGCCTGGGTGCTGGTGCATCGCCAGCACGTTTCTGAGGGGCAGCGTCGGCGCCGCTTGGCTCAGGTGACGGCGCAATTTCGCCACGGCCATGAGCTGGGGCCCGTTATGGGTATTGCCCACAGCCAAGACCTGCAGGCAATTCAGCTCGCCGCCGAGGTAGTTCGCAAAGAGTGCTCTAAGGAGCGCAGTCTGAGTATCATTCATCAAGCCATTACCGTGGCGACCGACGACGGGGAAATATCCCTAGCGAACCACTACATTCTGCGCTTCCTGGCCGACCTGTTAAACGTAACACCCGCCACGCTAAGTACGCTGTTTCAGGAACTCACCGGTAAACCACTGCTCCCGCCGGAAGACCCTAGCCGAGATACCTACTGGCAGCAGCACGACCCAGAGTACCATGCCCGCCAAGCCCAGGAAGCCCAAGCGGCCGAGCGGCAAGCGAAAGAAGCCCAAGCCAGAGCGGAGCAGCGCCAGCAGGCAAAAACAGACAAGCAGCAGCAAAAACAACAAAAACAACAAAAACAGCAGGAGAAACAGCGTCAACAGGAGCAGGCGCGTAACGCTAAAGCGCGTGCTCAGCGAGAGAAGGAACAGCGTCATCGGGAAAAGGCCCAGCAGGAGCAAACTAGCCGGGAACGCTGGCAACAAGAGCAGGCACGCCAGGAAGAGTCTCGCCGCCAGCAGCGCCAGCGCTCAAGCAGCCCACCGCCGCCTGATCGCAAAACCCGCGCCTTGGCGGTGTTAGGCTTAACGCCCGGCGCCAGCCGAACCGATGTGCGCCAAGCCTATCGCCGCATGGCGCAGCTGCATCACCCGGATCGGTTCTACTCAGAAAGCGACCACCAAGTTGCCCTGGCATCGGCACGCTTTCAACGCATAAAAAATGCCTATGATTATTTAATGCAAACCTACTAAGCCGCCCTTATGTCGTTAAACGGCGGCTTCCTTAATGCCGTCATAGCTTGCGAGTATTCACCACGTTATGCGCGATTTGTATCAACGATTAGCCCTTTCGCCCAGCGCGAATGAAGCTGACATTAACAGTGCGGTGGCCCGCTGCCCTAACAGCGCACTTCGCCAGGACGCCAAGGCCGTGCTGGCAATCGCCGAGCGCCGCGAAGCCTACGATACGCTCCACGATACGGTAAGTGATATTGGCCGTTTACGGGCTCGCTTAGGCTTAACCCATGGCGCGCATTGGCAGGGGGACGTAGCGAACGATTTCTCACTGCCGCCGGACAACGCCATCTCCCGCCATGATGAGCTGGTCGACCGGGTAAGCCTCGCGGTTTCGCTCTATAACCGTTGGCGTCGTTGGCGAGGCCCCTGGCTACTCATCGGCACTTTCGCCGCTGGAGCTGGCATAGGCCTCGCCCTTGGGTTCGCCCTGAGCCTGGGGCTTAGCTTGGGGTAATTCGCCCTCACGCTCACGGGCATCCCTGCGCTTTTCAGTTTTAGTCGGGCGTGGCGCTGGCGTTGGGGGCGCCGGTTTTTTTCGCGCGCCCTCCTGCTCATGGTCGCCACTATCGTTAATCGAGAAGTCGCTCCCTTCGCCTGCCGGGTCTCGAGCATCCGAGCGCGCTTCCATGCTAACGCTAAGCCGCGGTATGCCAAGATCCATTTCCTGAGCTTCCATACGCTGCTTAAGCAGCAAGTTAAACGCCCTGGACACATCCCACTGCATTTCAGGGGCGGTACGAAAACGCATGCGCAGAATGGGGCAGCCATCTTCAAACCCTTGCACTCCCTGCATTTCCAGCGGCGACCAGATGTAGTGGCGCATCATCGGGTCTTTGCGCAGCTCCTGAGCCGTCTCTTGCATTAAGGTAATCGCGTCGTCAATTTTCATGTCGTAAGGGATACGAATCCGCATCAGCGCAATGCCAAACTGGCGCGACATGTTATGGATTGACTCAATACGGCTAAAGGTAATGATGTGAACGATACCATCTAAATCCCGCAGCTTAACGGTGCGCAACGTTAAGCCTTCTACCGTTCCCATATGGCCGTTGATTTGTACAAAATCATCTACCGCGAGTGAGTCTTCAATCAGGATAAAAATACCGGTGATTAAGTCCTGTACGAGCGTTTGGGCACCAAAGCCAATCGCCAAGCCGATCACACCCGCACCCGCCAGCAGCGGCGTCACATTCACGCCCAGGTTGGCCAACCCCGCAATGACCGCAATAATTAAAATGGTGACAAAAATCACATTGCGAATCATGGGGGTAATAGTCTGCGCCCTGGCCTGATTAACCCGCCGCCCCCGAGAGCGAGCAGAGGAAGTCAGCGCACGCTGAATGGCCGTATCAGCAAATATCCACACCAGCCACGCCAGTAGCACGGTGGACCCCAGGCTGATCAACGCTTGTCCAATACGGGCGCTTGCCACGGCCTGCTGGCCCAAGCCAAAGAACGAGCCACCCCACACTTGCATGGAAAGCTCAGCAAACACCATCCAAGTACAGATATGCGCCAGCACAAACCCAAACCGCTCCAAACGCTTACGGTACTGGCTATAACGGTGACGATGGCGACGCTTGCCCATGCGCTCTGCCTGGCGCCGCAGTAGCCCCGTCGCCACCAAGGTAAGTACCAGCAAGCTGGCCGTAATGATCGAGCGGGCCAAGGCGGTGCCCACATCACCAACGGTAATAAAGATCGCTAAAAGTGAGCCGCCTACCATTAACAGCGCCGGAATATGCCACAGGCCGCCAAGGGTGCGGATCATTTCAACCGCGGCACTGGCATCGCGGCGCTGCTTGTAGGGGCGGTTGCAAATCAAATGACGAATAGGACGTTTGAACCGGAAAATAAAGCGCGCTGAAAGCAGCGCTGCCAGCATATTAGCAAGCACAGAGACCAAGCTTGAAAGCTCAGAACCCAGCATCTCCACCAAGCGTGACGAATTTACCGCGTCGCCTAGTGCAATCAGTGCACCAATAGCAAATAGCCCACGCAGCGCTTTATGCTGGAGCAACTGCACTGCGGTGAACCGATGACCACGGCTGAAAAAGGCGATTACGGTTTCAAACACCACCGAAAGGGCACGCCCGCACAGGCAAACATAAGCCACTACCAACACGATCGTGCGACCCGAGCTTGAAGGTAGCAGCTGGCCAATGCCCAAAGTAATCGCAAACGACAGTGCCCAAGGCAGCATGCGGCGTAAAAAGTGAACAACCAATAGCCACGCTTTCGGGTCGCGGGGCAAATCAAGCGGCCACTCACGCCGCGTTGCGACTAGGCGACCCAACGCAATCATCAAGATGAGTAGCACGCTCCAGACAACACCCAGCACGGCGGCATCCACGACCGCACGAATTGCCTCGCCCTGGCCAGCTCCCTCATTTAAAGCGCGTAAATCATCAGCCCCCTGCACGAGTTGTCGCGACCACTCATCAATGGGCGAATTACCCGCTTGGGCTTGTTCGCCAAGATCAGACAGCGTATCCGCCAGCGCGCCTAGCAACCCTTGGCGCACCACACCATCCTCTTCAGCCGCCTGCGCGGTCACTTGCAACTCACGCAGCGAGTCAAGTAGCTCCCTGCGCCGCTCCTCGTTCTCGAGCATCGAGATAACGTCGTTAAGCGAGCTTTGAAAGTCATCGCTACTGACGCTTGGCTCTTCACTGGGGACGCTTCCACCCACTAGGCTAGGCAGCGAAACACTCTGTGCTTGGGCCTGCGCCATAACACCTAGCAGGACGGCGATGATAACGCCCATCATCAGCTTGATTATCCAGTGCTGTCGCACACTTTACTCCTGTCGTGGGCCGGCTTTAACACACCGGTTTCTCAACGTTTTACTGACTGCACACACTCAGTCTCAACGCGTGACTATGATAGGCTGGGTGCCTAAACGTTCACCTCAAGGATGGCGAGATGACGCTACAAGCTCCACCTCACCGGTTAAATAGTAACGGGCAACCGAGGCGTGTTGGCGTAGAAGTTGAATTTGCCGGCCTACCGCCTCGCGATACTGCTGCGCTGGTGCGTGACTTATTTGGTGGTGAGCTTAACGTGGTAAGCCCCCACCGGCTACTGGTAGAAGGCACCCAGTGGGGCGAGTTTGGCATAGAGCTAGATACTCAATACGCACACCCTGACAAAACGCTGCTGGAAGAGCTCCACGAAAACGACAGCGAGTGGGCGCGCCACCAACACCAGCGACGGGTAGAGTTCCATCAAAAGACCCGGGAATTGATTGGCGATATGGTGACCGGCCTAGTGCCCACCGAAATTGTTTGCCCCCCTATTCCCTGGGATGAGCTTGAGACACTAGACACGCTATTCCAGACACTGCGCAATAGAGGCGCCAAAGGCACCGATGCGAGCCTGCTGTATGGGTTTGGGCTACACCTCAACCCAGAGATAGTGCGGCTTGATGTTGAGTATCTGCTCGCCATGCTGCGCGCTTACTTACTTTTGGCAAGCTGGCTGCGCGATGAAATCAAAGTAGATATCACTCGGGAAGTTTTGCCCCACGCCAACCCATTCCCCAAAGAGTACGCGCTGAAAGTTCTCGACTTTAATTATCAACCTGACCTAGATAGTTTTATTGATGACTACCTGCACCACAACCCTACACGTAATCGTGAACTAGACTTGCTGCCTCTCTTCGCGTTCCTGCGCCCTGATCACCCCCATGAGCTACTGCATAGCCAGCTCATTAAACCACGCCCTACTTTTCACTACCGGCTACCCAATGCGCAGCTTTCGCAGCCCGGCTGGGGCTCGGTAATGGAGTGGAACCGCTGGGTGGAGGTTGAAAAGCTAGCCGCTAACGCCAGTGTGCTGCAGGCGCGCTGCGATGAATATATTGCCTACCATAACCGCCCCTTGCTGGTGCGGTTTAAAGAGAAGCTGCTACGTCTACTCGGTCGTCGCTAACCCACTGACATGTGAGCTTTGCCAGAATGTCTCGACCGCTAATTGGAATTACCTCATCAGATCACAAAAGCCATCTTGCGTTTTGTTTTGACTGGTTTGCCGTATGGCGACACGGCGGCAAACCCCTGCGCTTATCGCCCTCTCGCCCGCTGCCCGACCACCTGGACGGTTTAATTATCGGCGGTGGCGACGATATTCAGGCCCATTTGTATGGTGGTGAAGTGCAGTTGGACGTGCGCCTAGACCCCGCGCGGGACGCGCTAGAGCTTAACCTGCTGGATCGGTTTATCCCTAAAGGCACGCCAGTGCTGGGTATTTGCCGAGGAGCGCAGTTAATCAATGTCCATTTAGGTGGCACTCTCGACCCCGATATCTACACCACCCACGAAGGCTTAAAACGGCGTCGAACCGTGCTGCCTCGTAAGACGGTTGATATTGTCGGGGCGAGCCAACTTCATCAACTACTGGGAGTCACCTGGTGCAGGGTAAATAGCTTGCACCATCAAGCCGTCAATAAAGCGGGAAAAGGGATTAATATTGTCGCCCGTGACCGAGATGGGCTGGTACAGGGTATCGAGTCAACGGAGCATACGTTTTTGATTGGTGTGCAGTGGCATCCAGAGTGGCTAGTATTTAACCGCCCCCAACAGCGTTTGATTAATGCACTAGTGGAGGCGGCTAAAAAAACAGGCGCTAACTAGCAAGATACACCTGCCGTTGAGCCGCTAACTTTTTAATGCTGCCAGCGCCGCCTCGTAGTCTGGCTCGTTTTTCAGCTCGCTGACCAACTCACTGTGAAGCACGCGGTTATCAGCATCCAGCACGACCACCGCACGGGCGCATAACCCTTCCATGGCGCTATTACATAGTGCTACGCCCCATGCTTCTTGAAACTCACGATGGCGGAATGTTGAGAGCGTTTTAACATTATCCAGCCCTTCTGCTCCGCAAAACCGCTTCGCTGCAAACGGCAGGTCAGCAGACACGACCAGCACCACGGTATTCTCTAAGCTTGAGGCCAGCTCATTAAAGCGCCGGGTAGATGTTGCGCAGGTGGGGGTGTCAACGCTGGGGATAATATTCAACACCTTACGCTGGCCTTGGAAAGGCTCCAGTGTGACATCCTGTAGATCAGCATCTGTTAATGTCATGACGGGGGCTACTTGCCCAGCAGCAGGCAGCTTGCCTGCTACGTCCATGGGCTCACCCGCTCGGGTTATCTGTTGCATATCAGCCTCCTAGTGTATGGTAAAACGATAATATGGTGCGAAGTTTCAGCTTACAGGGGATGCCCCTGCTTCGGCTATCTTTCCTCAGGCGCGATACGACCACGAGACCTACATGACCTCTTTAGTCATTATTAAGACCGGCGACGCCTTCCCAGAAGTAATTGAACAGCACGGTGATTTTGAGCAGCTCTTTATACAGCAGCTCACTGCGGCGCTGCCTAGCCATCTGACGTTAACCGTATGGGATGCGCGTGAGCCAACCACACCTGCGCCACCGTCGTCCTTTGCCGGCGTGATGATTACCGGCTCCCACAGCATGGTGAGCAACCAAGAGCCATGGAGCGAAGCGCTAAAACCCTGGCTACAACAGGCGTTAGCAGAAGATATCCCCATGCTGGGCGTTTGCTATGGGCATCAGTTAATGGCCGCCTTAGGGGGGATTAGCGACTATCATCCAGCGGGACGGGAGTCTGGAACGCACCAAGTGCAGCTTACCCAGGCGGGCCTTCAGGACCCACTGTTTGGCCAACTGCCTGAACGTTTCCCGGCACAGCTTACCCATGCCCAGTCGGTCATACAGCTGCCGCCCGGCGCAACGGTACTGGCCCACAACAGCCACGATGCTCACCAAGCGCTGCGCTATGGCTCACGACAATGGAGCGTACAGTTTCATCCCGAGTTCACTCCACCTGTCATGCGCGCTTATATTGAGCGCCAGCAAACAGCTCTGCGCGAGCAGGGGGAAGACCCACAGGCGCTGCTTGCCGCCATTACAGCAACACCCGACGCCACCAGCTTACTGCGTCGTTTTCTCGCCTTGCTGTAACTGCGGCTAGCGTTGCTGCCCCCGCCGTGAGGCCAGCCGATCCGCGAGGCGGGTTGGCTCGGGCAGCTTCGTGCGGCCTAAACAGCACATCACCCAGGAAAGAGATGTCTCAAGGGAAAGCCGGTGCCCAGGCGATACAAAGACGGGCTTAACTTTCACCCGTGAACGCAATACCGCGCCAATGACATGACTACCTGCGGTTAAAGGCACCCAATCGCCCCGCGCTTCGCCCACCTCTGCATGCTTGCCATACAGCCTAGACTTAGCGATACCGATGGTCGGTATATCCAGCCATAGCCCCAGATGTGCCGCAACGCCCAGCCGGCGTGGGTGGGCAATACCCTGGCCATCCACCATCACCAACTCTGGCCTCACACTGAGTTTTTCAAACGCGCCTAAGGCGGCGGGAATCTCGCGAAAAGAGAGCAAGCCAGGAATGTAGGGCATCCGTGTTGGCTCGCGATGCACGACTTGCTCAACAACCGTGAGATAGGGTGCGGCGGATTGCTCCCACTTAAGCACCACCACCGCGGCACGGGTAATAGCCCCCTCCTCTTCAAAGCCAATATCCACCCCCGCAATATGCTTCACCGGCTCGATGCGATCATTACTCTCCAATTGCGATGCTAACTCTTTCTGAAGAGCAATCGCCTGCTTAGGGGAGAGATTCCATTCGTGTAGCACTGCGTCCATGCTTGCTCCCTCAATGCGTATTAGTGGAAGAGTATTAATGGAAAGAGCGTTAATAGAAAAAGTGTTAATAGAAAAAAAGTTAACCGCTGCGCATAAAGGTAGCCAAAAAAAATCCCCCCATGCCAATAAGCATGGGGGGATGTTGCACGTTCAGTGCGAATTGCTAGGCGCTCATCGAGCGCCTAAATACTCGCTTAAGCGCGTTCGCGGCGACGAACCGGCGCGTCACCATCGTCACGACGACGGCGTGGTGCACGCTCAGGGGCGCTATCTTCGCTAATTTCTAGCGGACGACCGGCCACGCGGGCACGGGCCATTTTCGCCAGAATAGTGGAAGGCAGGCCACTGGGTAGTTCAACTACCGAGAAAGCGTTGCGGATATCGATACGACCGATACGCGCACCTTCAATACCGCCTTCGTTTGCCAGTGCGCCAACCAGTTGACCTGGCTTCACGCCATCTTTATGGCCAACGGAAACGCGGTAGCGGGTCATGCCTTCGCTAGGCGCGCTTGAACGCTCACGACGAGCCCCCGGCTTACCAGCCGGTGCGCCGTCACGCATCGGCTTCTCTTTGCGCGGCGCCTGTAAGCGACCAATCGGTGCTTCATCAGCACGCGCCATGGCGGCAAACGCACAGGCTAGCTCGATGGCATCGTGGCCCTCTTCGACCAAGCGCTCAACCAGCGCACGCTGCTCTTCAGCGCCTTTGGTCAGCGCTGCAACAACGCGGTGATGGAACACTTCATCGCGATGGGCACGAATAGCGGCTTCGTCAGGCAGCGGCATTTCGGTCATTTTCTGCCCCGTTGCCTGCTCCATCCAGCCCACTTTGCGGCCTTCACGGAAGCCAGCGAAAGTAATCGCGATGCCGCTACGACCCGCACGGCCAGTACGACCGATACGGTGGGTGTAGGCTTCCGCATCCTGAGGCAGGTCGTAGTTAATAACGTGAGTGATACGCGCCACGTCAAGACCACGCGCGGCGACGTCTGTCGCAATCAGCACATCAACTTTGCCGCGCTTCAAGCGTGTAATGGTGCGCTCACGAAGGCTCTGATCGAGATCACCCGATAGGCCTGCCGCGTTAACACCACGGGCCGTTAGCTGTTCAACCAGCGTGGTACAGGCCGCACGGGTTCGCACAAACACGATGGCCCCATCAACTGGCTCAACTTCCAGAATACGTGCCAGGGCTTCAAGCTTTGCGCCACCATCAACGCGGACAATGCGCTGTTCGATGTTTTCGCCGGTGGTCGTACGCGACTCAATCGCCACCTTAACCGGGTCAACAAGATAACGGTTAACAATGCGCTCGATTTCTGCCGGCAACGTCGCCGAGAAGAACACGCGCTGTGCATTTTTAGGGGTATCGGCAACCACGCGTTTTACGTCGTCGATAAAGCCCATGCGCAGCATTTCATCGGCTTCATCCAGCACGAGCGCTGAAAGGCCGTCAAGTTTCAAGCTGCCACGATCAAGGTGATCGATGATGCGGCCAGGGGTGCCAACGATAATTTGGGCACCACGTTTTAGCGCACCTAACTGCTCACGGTACTCTTGACCACCACATAGGATCGCAACTTCAAGACCCTTAAGGTTTTGGCCATACTTACTGAACGAAGCCGCAACCTGCTGAGCAAGCTCACGGGTCGGAGCCATAACCAATACTTGAGGCTCGCGACGGGTAAGTTCTAAACGCGATAACAATGGCAGTGCAAACGCAGCGGTTTTGCCGGTACCGGTTTGTGCTTGGCCCAGCATATCGCGGCCTTCCAACAACGCAGGAATAGTCTGCGCCTGGATGGGCGAAGGAATTTCGTAGCCTTGTGCTTCAACAGCAGAGAGAACGGCAGGCAACAGAGCAAGATCGCCGAAGCTCGGCGAAGCGACAGAAGTCGAGGTCATTAATCACACCTTGGTAGGCCGGCTTTACCGGCAAAAAACATCGTAAGCGTCTCTGACTCTGGAATCGATGCGCGTTAAAAAACGCAACAAAAAAACAGGCTCCGCGTAAGCGGATATCGTCATAAGTGGAGTCGGAGACGCCGGTCGCACCTAGCATCCGGTCAGCAAACACCGCTATTTGCGGGCCAACCGTTGTGGCGACCTTCTGCGCCGATTTCACCCGTTTGGTGAAATACTGGAGGCGCGCCATCTTCACAGCAATGAACATCTGCAGTTAGCAAGATGTTCCCGCAAGCGCAGTTACGTACAAATTAAAAACTACGTAAATGAACGCTTATCGTCATGATGGAGGGGTCAACACATGCGAGGAGCGCGCATGCTAACACTGCAAGCAGCTCCTGACTAGTGTTTTTATATTAACTGTTATTAAAATCGAGACTTGCACATATTCGCTGTTCGTCTAACCTGAAAGTTGCTTAGGCATGTTCAACAACTTCAAGGAGCGATGAGATGAACTGGGATCAAATCGAAGGTAAATGGAAAGAAGTTAAAGGTAAAGCACGTACAAGCTGGGGTGATCTCACTGATGATGAGCTTGACCAAATTGGTGGTCGCAAAGATCAGCTGGTAGGTAAACTCCAACAAAAGTACGGCCTTCAGAAAGAAGAGGCTGAAAAGCGTGCCGACGATTGGGCCGACAGCCTGTAAGCGCTGAAGCTGAAACGGCTCTGATTAATAGCCCTAATTAACAGCTCTGATGGAAGCCATGCTTTAACCAGCATCGCCATAAGTAATACCCCGTAGCCACATGGAGAGAAGCTATGCGTAAATCTATTTTAACCACCGCCGTAAGCACCGTTCTACTGGGCAGCCTTGCCTTTGGCGCACAGGCTTCAGACCAGCCCCAAGGCATGTACTCCGCAGATGACATATTGGATGCTGAGGTTTATTTTGCTGATGGCTCTGGCGAAGAAATCGGCGAGGTTGACGACATCCTTTTCGATGATGATATGCGCATCACCGCGCTGGTCATTGAGAGCGGTACCGTCCTTGGTCTTGGAGGCCGAGAGATTGTAGTAGGTACTGATTATTTCACTCTTGAAACACACACCGAAGGTGATGGCGACACTGAGCATCGCGTTATGCTCAACGCCACGTCAGAAGAAGTGGAGTCCTTCCCTACTTATGATCGCGACTGGTGGGAACAGACCAGAGCCAACGCACGTGACGCATGGGAAACAACCCGCGATGGCGCCCAGAGCGCTTGGCAGTCCACCCGTGATGCGGTAAATCAGGATTAAGGAGCTCCCTCCTCCTTAGAAAGGTTAGTAAGACCTTTAAGCACCAGCAAAAAGGCCACCCGTTTTGGGTGGCCCTTTTGCTATTTAACAACGCCTATAGGCATAGATTACCCGTGGCGGCGGATGCCCTGCCCTGGAAGCCGCTCCCGATCATGGGGGCGCTCAAAATCGAGCAGCGGGCCAGCGGGCACAATGCGAGTTGGGTTGATGGTGTCGTGGCTGTAATAGTAGTGGCGCTTGATATGATCCATGTTGACCGTTTCCGCCACGCCTGGCCATTGATAAAGCTCGCGCACATAGTTAGCCAAACTAGGATAGTCTTCAATACGGTTGAAGTTACACTTGAAGTGGCCGTAATAGACAGCATCAAAGCGGATTAACGTGGTAAAGAGCCGAATATCAGCTTCGGTCAGCCACTCACCGGCGAGATAGCGATGCTCGCTCAGCCGCTTTTCGATGCGCTCCAAGGATTCAAACAGCGCGTGCACGTGCTTTTCATACACGCCCTGCTCTGTGGCAAAACCTGACTTGTACACACCGTTATTAATATGCTCGTAGACATCATCATTGACCTCATCAATAACGCTGCGAAGATCTTCCGGGTAAAAATCTAAATCGTTGCCGGTTAGCGCATCAAATCCACGATTAAGCATACGTAACAGGTCAGCCGACTCGTTATTGACGATCGCGCTGCGCTTTTTATCCCATAGGACAGGCACCGTCACTCGCCCGGTATAGTTTGGGTCGGTCAGCGTATAAAGCTGATGATGGTATTCTGCGTTATTAATCGGGTCGCCACTGGCGCCCTCATCTTGGTGATACGTCCAGCCTTTATCGAGCATTAATGGGCTAACATGAGAAACACCAATCAGCCCTTCAAGGCCTTTCAGCTTACGCATAATCAGCGTGCGGTGTGCCCATGGGCAAGCTAACGACACATAAAGATGATAGCGGTCTGGCTCCGCCGGGTAGCTCTGCCCAGCACCTTCCGGGGAGCTTCCTACCCAGTCGCGCAACTGGGCAGATTCGCGCACAAATTCGCCGCCGTGCTTTTTGGTGTCATACCACTGATCAACCCATTCGCCGTTAACAAGTAATCCCATCGAGGCTCTCCAGAAGTGAACGTATATTAAATGCAGCTTGCATTTAGCATACGCTCGCCCCCTGTATGCTCAAGCGGATGTTTTACGGCGTTTCATTCGAGGGAATCGAATCGTTAGGGCACTCCTCGTTGACCGCCTGCTTCAGCGCTTGCGCCATCGCGTGGGCGGCTGGGCCAGCCCGATCCCGGTCTCGAAAAATCATCTGCACCGGCACTTCACGAATACTACCTGCCGCAAGCGGCAGCCGTTTTAACTGCCCACTCCTAAGATCATCCACAATGCGGGTTTCAGGCATCCAAGCAAAACCCAGCCCTCGCTTAAGCATATCCAGTGAGGTATTAAGATGGCTCACTGTCCAGCGCTGCTCGGCTTTTAACCATCCTGCGTTCGTTGATTGACGCAACGCGGAGTCACGCACGACCAGTTGACGGTGCTGTGATAAATCGCGTAAATCCAGCGGGCGCCCTAGCTGATGAAGCGGGTGCTTTGGGTGAGCCACGGCCACAAATCGCACGAATGCCAAGGGCTCTCCTAAAAAACCCTGCGCTTCTATGCCCGATACGACCAAGTCAGCCCGGCCATCGTAGAGCATCTCGATCCCCCCATTGAGGACGCTTTCATGTAGCTGAACACGAACCTGGGGATAGGTTTCTGAAAAGCGCTCAAGCGCTTTGGCTTGAGCAGCCGCTGGAAAAACCTGATCAATAGCCACGACGACTTCGGCTTCCAAGCCAGCCGCTAACCGCGATGCCACATCTTCAAGTGTGTCAGCGCTTTCGATTAACTGGCGCGCGCGGCGCAGCAGTAACTCACCCGCCTCTGTAAGGCGAACCTGCCTACCCACAGGCTCTAATACCTGTACACCTAGCTGCTCTTCTAATTTATGTACTGCATGGTTAAGCGTTGAAGGGCTTTTATGAACGGCTTCTGCCGCACGCGCAAACCCACCATGATCAACCACAGCGGCCAGCATCTGCCATTGTGCAAGTGTTACCCGAGACATTTCGATTTCCTCGACGCTAGACAGCGAAATAATCCGCTTAATCTTCGAAAAAACCGTACTAGAATGCCAGGAAATTAAAAAAAGTACCTGCTTGAAAAAAATTATCGCCAATCGGTCAAGTAACAGAAGAGACAACAATCCTGGGCATTAATAAATACGCCTTTAACGTCCAGCGTCGTCCTGGTCTGGAAAATAATGTAAAACTGACCATTTAGTGCGCCTGCTAATTGGTTACTTTTGTTAGCAAACAGTGTTCAAAAATTGTAATTTCTGCTTAATACTTTCGCATTTTGCCGGAAGTATATTTTGTGGATAGATATACAGTCTATTCACCCCAACCTCGTTGGGGTATGGTTCTCGGGCTTATTCACTTTTATGTTACTTTTTTTACACGAATCTGGCGGTCCATTTACCCATGTTGCGAATCCTTCATTCGCTGCCCCGCACGCATAAATTATTACTGTTACCCGTGGCCACTATGGTCACTGTGCTGGGCACACAAAAGCTAATAACGACTTACAATGACTTGAACCAGCCTAACACCCCACTGGAGAGCGTATTAGTTCCGCTGCCCAGTGATTCTGCGCCGGGCGTACCATCGCTACGCCAAGAGAGAGCACCCGTTGCAGAAGCGATCGGCCGCGCCTCCCGCGCAATCGACGCGACCCGAGACCACATCCCGCTGAGCGACTTAGCCGCTACAGAAATTATCGACCTAGATATAGATCTGAACGTAATTGCTAGCGCTGAGGCATCGACGACCAGTGAAAGCCCCATGGCTAAATTGGATGACGGCGCTCTGCATATGGCTGTTGTACTAGGCACGCTGTCTAGTGGCATGCTCAATATCGACGCCTCTTCAGTCGAAATCGCTGATGCTACTTCCTACGAAGACTACGGCTTATTTGATGATATCTCTTTCCTCGAGTTCGAATTAGCAGCAGAAGAGCCCTTCGTTCCTGAGTGGAAAACGCACATTGTTGAGTCTGGTGAAACCTTCGCAGTACTCGCGCAAAATAAGCTAGGTCTTGGATATAGCGAAGTGCTAGCGCTGCTTGAGGATTTGCCCGACCCACGCATGCTAACTCACTGGCGCGCAGGTAATAGCTTCGATTATCAGCTGGACGAAAATCAGCGCCTGCTTTCACTACGCATGATGAAAAACGCCCGCGACGGCGTCTTATTAGAGCGTGAAGAAGAGCAGTACGCCGTTACCACAATCGAGCGCCAGGGCGAGCCTGTGCAGCGCCTCTACGCGGGCAGCGTAAGCGGTAGCTTTGCGCGCTCCGCTCAGGCAACCGGCCTAACCAGCAGTTCCGTTACCGAGCTTACTCGGTTGCTTGAAAAGAAACTCGATTTTCGTCGTGATAGCCGCCGGGGCGACCGTTTCCAGGTGCTCGTTGAGTCGGACATGATCGGCGGAGAAACGCTCGACTCCCGCGTACTGGCCGTTAAATACGACGGCGAGCGTATGGATTTAACGGTCGTGCGTAACGCCACCGACAATAATTTTTATACGCCGGAAGGCAACAGCCTGGATCCAGCTTTCGCCCGTTATCCGTTTGAAGGCAACTATCGCCTTAGCTCCCACTTTAACCCTCGCCGCTTGCACCCGGTGACTGGTCGCGTTAGCCCTCATAATGGAACCGACTTTGCGATGCCAATTGGCACGCCAATCATTGCACCTGCAAACGGTCGAGTTGAGCGCGTAGGCAACCACCACGCCGCAGGCCGCTATATTGTGGTTCGCCATGACAACGGATACCGGACACGTTATTTACACCTGTCTCGACCTCTCGTCAGCCAAGGTGAGCGTGTAGAAATGGGTGAGCGTATCGCCCTTTCCGGCAACACTGGGCGTAGCACCGGCCCTCACCTTCACTACGAAGTCATCGTCAATAATACGCCGGTTAACGCCATGACCGTGGACCTGCCTGAGAACACTAGCCTAAGCGGTGATACGCTGATTGCGTTCCAGCGCCACGCTGAGCCGGTACTTGCAGCACTTGAAAGTGGCGAGACAGGCCCCGTTAACGTAGCCGGTTACCAGCGTGAAGAGAGTAGCCAATAAGCAACTGGTGTATAAATAGCTAGCATAAACGCCGCCCCTAGTGGGCGGCGTTTATGGTTTATAGCGGGTAAAACTACTGGCTCTCGTCACGTCATAACCTGAGACACGAAGTAACGCGATATTAAGAAGCACTAGCTAGTTTTCGCCAAAGCACTGAGTAACAGCGCATCCCGGCGGTAAATATCATCACGAAATTCCACCTCCCCCTGGGCATTTGGCCAAGCCGTGAGATAGTGCAACGCGACCGGGATACGCTGTGGCAGATTAACATTACGGTCACTGGCGCTACTGTTCATCAGCGAAGAGAGCTGGTGACGGCTGCCGCTGTCCTGCAGCAACATTTGCGCAAACTCTAACACGCCCTCCACCCGCACACAGCCAGAGCTGAGCGCCCGCTG
This sequence comes from Halomonas sp. GFAJ-1, assembly GCA_002966495.1. NCBI lineage: Bacteria > Pseudomonadati > Pseudomonadota > Gammaproteobacteria > Oceanospirillales > Halomonadaceae > Halomonas > Halomonas sp. GFAJ-1. The sequence continues at coordinate 1,664,252 of CP016490.1, read as the reverse complement.
CTGCCGCTGAAACAAGCCTGTCGCCGGTGTATCGTGAAGGTAAATCATATCGTTATTTGGGAAGCGGACCACCACGCGGCCAAGGGGATTAGATCGACCTGCCACTTGGCGCAGCATAACGCCGCCTGGGCGCTGCCAATCAATGGTATCTGCATCTAGGCGCTCGCCACTATGGCTTAATACCTGAATATTCTGCTGCGCTAAATAGCTGGGATCCTGCCGCACCCGGGGCAAGACATCTTCACGCATAATGGTCGGGGGAATTGTCCAGCTAGGGTTAACCGTTAAGTGGCTTATAGAAGAGTGAATAATGGGCGTTTCACGCCGCGGGGTACCTACCACTACCCGGGCATCCCAGCGCTCGCCGTTAGGCCGGAGGTAGTGCAGACGGTAGCCAGCAATGTCTACCCACACCTGCGGCTCGGACGTGAGGTTTGTCCCAATCCAACGCGCCCGCTCTAAATTCACCCGCAATTGATCAATCCGTGAGCCCACCGGTGTGTTCAGGGCTAAGCGTGTTTGCTCGCCCACAATGCCATCGGCTTGCAGCTGGTGACGTCGCTGGAAGCGTTTAACGGCGCTTTCAAGCTCAGCATCAAAGTGGCGGGGGTCACGAACGGAAGACTGAACCCCAATCATGGGATACGCACTGCTATCAGCAGCCAATAAGCCAGCATCTCCCCATAGCGCCAGCCGCTGGCGCAGTACGGCCACATCGTCACCTGTATCATCTCGGCGCAACGACGTTTCTCTACCGGCTAAATGGGGGGCACTGCCTTGGGATTCGAGATGGCGATACTGGCTTAGCATCTCGCGGAGCTGAGCATATGCGGGGGTGGTGGGACGGGCTAAAGTGAGGGCACGCTCTATGTCACTGTCCTCAACCGCGTGTACAACACGCAGCATGGAGTAACGGTTTTCCGGACGCGGCAGTTCCCAGTTGGTTTCCATATCACGCGGGTCTACCTTGCCACGACCAAGGTGATCTAACGCTAGAAGAAGTGACTGGGTCGCCTTGAGTTCAAACCTCGCCTGGGCCGACTCTCCCGCTTGCTGGCTAAAGTGAAAATCGTCGAGCAACGTATGCGCAGCGTAATCTCTGGGGGTTAAGCCATCACTTTCAAGGCTATTTAGCGCACTGACTAATGCCTCAACGGCCGCTTTTGTTTGCCACGCAGGCTCGCCCTCTTTGTGTTGATAGAACGCCGCCACAGGTAGGCGGTGACTGGTTTCAGCTAACTGCTGCGCCAATGCTTGCTGCAGCGGTGCATTACCTGATGATGCATAAGCAGTGGTGAGCGCGTAAGGCGATTGGGTTAGCGCCAAACATAGCGCTGCGCCCATCGCCCATCGTCTTAGTAGCGGCTTCTCGTTCATCACCCCTCCTTGCGTTACTATGCTGAATCGCTATACCTGTAGATCCCGGTCGGTACGCTTAACTTTATAATAGCTGCTTACTTACATTCATCCCGTTATCTATTCCAGGATTACGCTCTATGTTACCTCGCTCATGTCTTTCTACTACGCTGTTTTCCTTGCCCGTTTTGCTATTTAGCCTGCCCCTTCAAGCAGCCAGCTTTTTGGCTCAGGTAGCGTCTGCACCACCGCACGGGGTGTCCACCTTGCATCATCAGTTACTGCAGCTAGCCCCCACCGCCACCCCTGAAGCGCTGCGGCTTGCAGCACAAGCGCTAAGCTGCGCAGAGCCGTCTGCTGAACGCTTAGCAGTGATTGATTACTCGCTGCCCTCCACCGAACCACGCATGTGGGTCTTCGACCTCCACCAGCATGCGCTGCTGTTTGAAGAGCTGGTTTCTCATGGGCAAGGCTCAGGGGATGCGGTAGCAGAGGTCTTTTCCAACACGCCAGAGAGCCACCAGTCCAGCATTGGCCTCTTTCGCACCATGAACAGCTACTATGGGCGCAATGGCTACTCGCTGCGTCTTGACGGTTTGGAAGCCAACGTCAATAACCTCGCCTTTGAGCGAGCTATTGTGATCCATGGTGCCAATTACGTCAGCGAGGACTTTATTGAGCAAACAGGTCGGCTAGGTCGTAGCCAAGGCTGCCCCGCCGTACGCGAAGAGATTACCTACCCGCTTATCGACAGCCTGAAAGAGAATCAGTATGTGTTCGCTTATTATCCCGATGAAGAGTGGCTCGCTACCTCAGCTTACCTTCGCTGCACCACCGAGCACCCGCAGCTGGCGCAGCGTTAATCACAAATAAGACGGTGCTAACAGCTGAGATACCTGTACAGCGCTTCCCACTATACAACTAAACAGCGGCTGAATTTGCTCATTAACCCAAGTTAAACCAAGCAAGCAATAAAACACTCTGCAATAATTTGTGACAAAACAGCACAAACATATTTCTACTTTGCAGGTGTGGTCATGTTTGCTTTTATGCGTCCCTATCAAACCATTCGCCGTTTAGAGCAGGAAGTCACTGACCTCCAAGGGCAGTTGGATGCCGAAAGAGTATCCCACAGCTGCCGTGCCCTTAGTTTAATGACCCCGGTTGAGTCATTGAGCATGCTTCAAGCTAAAGGAGCGGATATGCTGGCGTCTATCAGCCAGGGCATGGAGGCTCACGCGGGTCAACTGGCGGCTGAGCGGGCCACTCTGGCCGATATGTTTACGCGCCTGCATCACGCCGAATACACCGCACAAATGCTGAAGTTCCAGTGTCATTGCCAGCCCTCAGCCTCACCTTCAACAGGCTCGGTTACCACTAAACCGGCGCTGCACGATATTCGTCAACTCAGCGTTACACTAGCGCGCAGTGCAGGCCACACAAGGGCATTGGCGATGAGCGCGGCTCTTGAGGTTGCCCACTCCGACTCCCCATCACCTAGCATGGCTGCCGTTGTGCAAGATATGGAGCGGTTGGCCGAATATACCCAGCGGTTATCCCGACAACTAGACCAGTGCGCTGAACAGATCGCCACCCAACTACAACAAGATACCGAAGCAGCAGCCCAACAGTGCCAGGTCACCCAAACGTTAACCCAAGCAGCGCAAGAGGCCGAGCAGGTTATAGAGCAGTTAACCGACCAAGCACGTCATATGTATAAGGTTATTCACCACAGCACCACAACAGCGTGCTTGCACGCTGCAAAACTTGAGCACGCTGCCTGGAAAAGCCGCTTGTATAAGCAGCTGCTTTCGGCACAGCTCGATGAAACAATCGAAGATCACCAACACTGCACCCTTGGCCAGTGGTACTACCTGGGCGATGGAAAACGCTACCAAAAGACCGCCGCTTACCGTGCCTTAGCCGGCCCCCATCGCCGCTTCCATGAAAGTGGCTTAGAAGCACTACGCTTTGCTCGACAAGGCGACCATACCGGACAGTTGGCATCGCTTGCCCTGATGGAAGAAGCGAGCCTTCAATTAGTACAGCAGCTAGACCAGCTAATTGAGTATGCAGTGTATGAAGTGCCGCTTGCCACGGGCTATCGCTCCCCCCTAGCCGATGCTCCTTGAAACCTCATTACCTGCTGAGTGCGCATAGCATTGGCATTTGTGCCATGCTGAAGACGTAATAATCTTCCCAAACACATTCAGTAAGAGGCTATATAGTGCAGATCAAAAAGCTAGATCTTGCCTTGCAAGGAGGCGGCTCCCACGGTGCTTACACCTGGGGTGTTATTGACCGCCTGTTAGAGGATGACCGCATTGAAATCGAGGGTATTAGTGGCACCAGCGCAGGCGCCATGAATGGTGTCGTAATGGCCGACGCCCTCACCCGTGGTGATAAAGAGACAGCGCGTAAAGCGCTCCGCGATTTTTGGCAGGCTGTTAGTCGTGCTGGCATGTCAAGCCCCATCCGCCGCTCCCCATTAGATGTACTCACTGGCAACTGGAGCCTAGATCACTCGCCTGGCTACATTGCAATGGATCTCATGAGCCGTCTGGTTTCGCCTTACCAATTTAACCCACTCAATATCAATCCACTGCGGGACATTGTGGCTGAGCACATCGATTTTGAGCGTGTCCGACGCTGCGAAAAGCTCAAATTATTTGTTGCCGCAACCAATGTACGCACGGGTAAACAGCGCGTGTTCCGGCGTGAAGAGATGAGCGTCGACGCCGTGATGGCGTCTGCCTGCCTCCCCTTTGTTTTTCAAGCAGTAGAAATAGACGGTGAAGCGTACTGGGATGGCGGTTACATGGGTAATCCAGCGCTTTTTCCATTAATGGAAGAGTGTAGTGCACGGGATATCATGCTGGTGCAGATTAACCCCATAAGCCGAGACGATGTTCCCACATCTGCTTCAGCTATTATGAATCGACTCAATGAAATCACCTTTAATGCGTCGCTAATAAAAGAGATCCGCATGATTGCGCTACTGAAAAGCGCTTTGGAAGAGCAAGGTATCCAGAATAGCTATCAGCAGGCACTGTTTCATCGTATTAGCGGCGAACACGCATTAGAAGCCCTTTCCGTATCCAGCAAAATGAACTCTGAGTGGGCTTTCCTCTGCCACCTGTTTGAACAGGGTCGTGACGCTGCCGATCGCTGGCTTGCTGAACACTTTGAGGCATTGGGTAATTACTCATCGCTGGATATCGACGCTGTGTACCTGAACGAATAAATGGCACTAGCGTGTTGCAAACGTCGCTGACTCCGCCCCACCGTGGGGCAGAAACCGTTTTTTATGCTTACAAAAATAACGTTATTTTCAACCCAACTTAAAAAAACAACTACAACCAATTGTTTTGATTAATAAAAGTAACATTTGGCGGATTAATTGCTTTTCCTACCACTAATGGTGGTAGGCGTGGACCAGGCCCAGTGGGTACGAGTGCGTCGAACCTGACCTTCAAAGAAGAAGGCATGTTCTCGTCAATTACGTAGCGTCTTTTAGAGAAGCGCTTCACGTGTTGGCAAACTCGCTCTAACCCCAGAGAGGCCTTCCATGGATATTCGCAATAAAGCCAACCGAATTCGGCTGCTAAATTTCTCTACGCCGCAAATGCGCGCATTTCACTTTTCATGGTTCGCCTTCCATATCTGCTTTTTCGGCTGGTTTGGTATCGCCCCCCTCATGGCGGTCGTTCGAGAAGACCTATCGCTCACTCAAACCCAAATCGGCAATACCATTATTGCATCAGTCGCCATTACCGTGATTGTGCGCCTACTGATTGGCGTACTGTGCGACAAGTTAGGGCCACGTAAAACCTACACCGGGCTACTTCTGCTGGGCTCGATCCCCGTGATGGGCATTGGTTTTGCCAACAGTTTCGAAACGTTCCTGTTAGCCCGCTTGGCCATTGGCGCTATCGGTGCCTCGTTTGTTATTACCCAGTACCACACCACCATGATGTTTGCGCCTAATGTAGTGGGTACCGCCAATGCCACTAGCGCGGGATGGGGCAACTTAGGGGGTGGCACGACCCAAATTCTGATGCCACTGATATTCGCCGGCCTTTTAATGCTTGGCGTGAGCGAAACACTGGGATGGCGGCTTGCCATGGTGGTACCCGGCGTTGTGATGTTTTGCACCGGCATCGGCTACTGGCTTTTCACGCAAGATGCGCCGAACGGCAACTTTGACGCGCTACGCGCCCGGGGCGAGCTCCCCGAAGCCACGGGGGAAAACGGCGCAACTCAGAGCTTTTTAGCCGCGGCGAAAGATATTCGAGTATGGGCGTTATTTGTTGTCTACGGACTCTGTTTTGGGGTTGAGCTGACCATCAATAATATCGCGGCCATCTACTTCTTTGACCACTTCGATTTAACCCTTGCCACGGCGGGCATGATTGCTGGGCTTTTTGGCCTGATGAATATCTTCGCTCGCACCTTGGGTGGCATCTTTTCCGACTTATTTGCTAAACACGCAGGGTTGAAAGGCCGGGTACGCTGGTTATTCATTGCCTTAATTTGCGAAGGTATCGCGCTAATTGCCTTTTCACAAATGCACATATTAAGCCTAGCCATAGGCATCATGCTGGTGTTCAGCCTGTTTGTGCAGATGGCCGAAGGGGCCACTTACGGGGTAGTACCGTTTATCAATAAGAAAGCGCTAGGCGCTGTGGCGGGCATTGTGGGCGCAGGCGGTAATGTGGGCGCTGTTTGCGCTGCTTTTCTCTTTCGCAACGAAAATATCAGCTACCAACAAGGGCTTTTTTACCTAGGCCTTACCGTGTTAGTACTCGCCTCTTGCGTACTGCTGGTACGCTTTAGCGATGCTACGGAAGCTAAAGAGGCGCAGGCCTACCGTGACGCGGTAGGTGAAGAAACCGGCGCAGACGCCCTTTCACTGCGTTAACGTTCCCCCCGCAGCTTAGCTGCGGGGCAATTTATGTCAGGCGGCGAGCAACAAGGAAACCGTTATGTCTTCAGCCCAACAGTTACTCTTAACCGCCCTGCGTTGCGATATCGACAACCTGCGCCACTTGGCGACCACCTCAGACATCGTCGGTGATATTAGCCGGTTTATTCACGTCCTTCAGCGCGAACGAGGCGCCTCAACCATCTACCTCGTCTCAAAGGGAAAGCGCTTCAAAACCCGGCGCATGGCGTATTTGCAAGAGAGCCAAGAAGCTGAGATCTTAATGCGCCAGCGGCTTGAGGCCCTCAGTCACGAGGCCAAACCGCAAGCGGCCGCTCGTCTGCTTAGACGAATTGCAACGGTGTGGCTCGCACTCGACGAGCTTGAAACCTTGCGCTGCGCCATTGATACGTTTGCCATCACCCCCGACTCCGCTACCCAGGCCTTTAACCACTTAATTAGCGGCTTGCTCGCGATTGTGTTTGAAGCTGCAGACACTGCAGCAGACGTAGATGTTACCAAAGCGCTAGTGGCCATATTTCACTTAATGCAGGGGAAGGAGCTGGCAGGCCAAGAGCGAGCATGCGGCGCCTACGGTTTTACCCATGGACATTTTGATAAGGCCCATCGCGAGCTACTGAATCAGCTGGTGCATGATCAACAGCGCTGCTTCAATACTTTTGTAGAATTTGCCAATGCCGAGGCCCAGCTTCTCTGGCAAGAAGCGATGTCGACACGCGCGCTTTGTGGCATTAATCAGCTTCGCGATATTGCCTGCCAGCGCATCCGCCCTTCAAATAATGAAACGGCACCGCTGGGTGAAACCTGGTACGCATTGACAACGCTACGTATCGACACGATTAAGGAGATTGAGAATAGCCTCAACCAACAGTTAACCATTCTATGCCACCGCAAAATCGAACAGGCACAGGCTACCCTTGAACAGCTTAAAGCACAGCCTTGCCAGCACACTCCTGCCCCTTGTGAGCAGCTGCTAGCGTTAAACGACACCTACCCTTTAGGAGAGCTTACCGCCAGTGCATTAACCTCACCGCTTGGACGTTCGTTAATTGAACTAACCCATGCCCATTCACGCCGCTTACAAGGCCTTAGCGATGAGCTGGAAAACACCCGTAAAGCCTTACGTGAACGCAAACTGATTGAGCGGGCCAAAGGGCTCATTATGGCTCATCAGGAAATGACTGAAGAGGAGGCATACCGTTTTCTGCGTAAAACATCAATGGATCAAAGCAAAAGTATGGCCGACATGGCGCAATCAATTCTCGACCTTTCTATCGTGCTGACGCGAAAACCGGAAACCCGCACGCGCTGATGGCAAGGGCCCGCACTATTTGCAAGATTAGCGCTCATTGACCATTCTAATTATTCAGGCATGAAGCAGCCCATTACTTGAATGAACAAGGAGCGCCCCCAATGCGTCACCGCGTACTTTTGATCACAGGTGCCTCAAGCGGCATCGGTGCTGCTACCGCACGCGCAGCCGCACGTGAAGGTTACAAACTCGTACTTGTCGCCCGTTCAACCACTAAGTTAACAGCACTCGCTGAAGAGCTAGGCCCAGAAAAAGTCCTTACCTGCGAAGTGGATGTCACCGACATGGCCCAGCAGCAGGCGATGGTAGAGCAAGCCATTGAGACCTTTGGTCGGCTGGATGCCGTTTTTGCCAATGCCGGACGCGGCGGTTCTACCGGCGGCTTTAGCGGTGCTGATCACACTGCATGGCAACAGATGATCATGACTAACATCTACGGCGTAGGGCTAACCCTGCAAGCCTGCCTACCCGAGCTAAAACGCTGCAAGGGACACGTGCTTTTAACCGGTTCAGCAGCGGGACGCACCACCATTCCTGGCTCTATGTATAGCGCGACCAAATGGGCTGTTACAGGCATTGGTTACAACTTACGTGAGGAGCTGCGCGGCACTGGCATGCGCGTCACGTTGATAGAGCCAGGAATGGTGAATACGCCATTTTTCGATGAGCCACCTGAATATTCCCTTGAAGACCGTGATATTGCCAATGCCGTGGTTTATGCCCTCTCCCAGCCCGCCCATGTAGATGTTAACGAGATACTTATTCGCCCCACGCCGCCAATGGAATAAGTCGCTCGAACGCTTATGACTTGTAATTGCCTGCAAATGCCCACATAACGCTCTATTACCAAGCGTGCTAATTAGTTTAGCGCGCCACACGTTCCGTCTTGCAGGTGACCCATGAGCCAACTCGCTACCACTGCACTTTCTGTGCTGGATTTAGCGCCCATTCGTCAAGGCGGCAACGCCGCTGAAACGTTCGATAACAGCATTGCCTTGGCGCAGCGAGCAGAGCAACTTGGCTATACCCGCTACTGGCTGGCTGAGCACCACAATATCGCGGGCATCGCCAGCGCTGCCACCGCCGTCCTGATTGGTCACGTTGCTGGGCAGACCTCAGCCATTCGCGTTGGTAGCGGCGGTATCATGCTGCCTAACCACCCGCCGCTGGTGATTGCGGAGCAGTTTGGCACGCTCGAAACGCTCTACCCCGGCCGTATTGATTTAGGCTTAGGCCGTGCCCCTGGCTCTGATGGCGCAACCATGCAGGCCATGCGCAGGAATGCTCACGCGGGGGTCGATGATTTTCCACAGCTGCTTAATGAGCTACGCAGCTATTTAGGCGATGCAGACCCTCATCAACGCGTAAAAGCCGTTCCAGGCCAAGGCACTCACGTACCCATCTGGCTACTCGGCTCTAGTGGCTATAGCGCACAGTTGGCCGCTAAACTAGGGCTACCCTTTGCCTTTGCGGCCCAATTTGCGCCGGGCTACTTATTTGAAGCACTGCGGCTCTATCGCGACAACTTCCGCCCTTCTGAACACCTAAGTAAACCGCATGCCATGGTGGGCCTACCTGTTATGGCGGCTGAAAGCGATGCGATGGCGCATTACCTAGCCACCACCGCGCAGCAGAAGTTTCTTAACCTTATCCGCGGCAAGCCTACGCAGTCGCTGCCACCGGTTGAGCAGCTAGACTGGTCACCGGTTGAGCAGGCTCAGGTCAGCCAGTTTTTAGGCGCAGCCATTATTGGTGGGCCAGCGACGGTTAAAGCAGAGCTTGAAGAATTCCAAGCACGCACTGGCGCGGATGAACTCATGATTAATAGCGACTTTTACGATCATAAAGAACGCTTGCGCAGCTATGAAATCGTTGCGGACGTAGCCCGCTAAGCGGCTATTCTTAACGCGCCCGCGCCCTACCCTTTGGCAATCAGAAAGGCACCTGCCGCCACCATAAGCGAGCCTGCGGTCCGGTTGGTGCCTCTTTGAGCACGCTCTGACTGAAAGAACCGTCGAGCAGAGGAGGCAAACGAGGCCACCAGCATTAAGCCCATCATTAACCCTACTAACGTTAAGCCCACTACGAGGAACATATCACTTCGGTTAAGCACGGTGAGATCAATAAAGGTGGGTAAGAACGCAATATAAAATAGAATTACTTTTGGGTTAGACGCCGAAATTAAGAAGCCTTGCATAAAGCTCTTGAGAATATCGCGGGTAGACACGCTATTGTCATAGTGGGCCGACGCTAACGCATTGTTCGTCACCTCAGCTGTCCACATCTGCCAGCCAAGATAAAACAGATAAGCAGCCCCCACATAACGCAACAGGGTGAACGCCTCACCCCAGTTTTCGGCCAACGCTGCCAAGCCATAAAACGCCAGTAGCAGATAAATAATGTCACTTGCCGTCATGCCAAGCGCCAGCGGTATGCATGGTCGAGTGCCCGCAGCCATTCCCTTCGCCAACAGCGCAAAAATGCCGGGGCCTGGCGTGACCGCAAAAATAAAAATCGCTAAAAAATAGGTCAGTGCACTTTCTATTGTCATGATGGGGCCCTATAAACACATCAGAGTATACTAACGTACGCCATGCTTTTGTTATCTAGATAACCGTTTTACGGAAACACTGCCCATGCAATCTCACGCATTTACGCCAATGACCTCGGAAGACTTCAGTGAGTTTTGGCCAACATTTCAGGCCATTGTAGCGGCACAAGAAACCTACGCGATAGACCCTAACATCACGTATGAAAATGCTTTTACGTTATGGTGCCAAACACCGCTTTACAGCATCGCGGTTAAAGATGAGGAAAACCAACTGCTGGGCGCTTATTATTTAAAAGCCAATGCCGCAGGCCCCGGTAAACACATATGCAACTGTGGCTATATGGTGACGCCACAAGCACGCGGCAAAGGGGTTGCCAAAGTCATGTGCGAACACTCCCAAGCGTTGGCTGTAGAAGCGGGCTTCGAAGCCATGCAGTTTAATGCAGTAGTAGCCAGTAATCAGGTGGCTGTGAAGCTATGGCAGCGGTTAGGTTTTCATATTGTGGGCACGGTGCCCAACGCTTACCGCCACGCCACGCTGGGCTTGGTCGATACGCATGTGATGTATAAAACGCTGTCAGCCTCGGCTTACGCTTAACTGCCTTCCACGCCATCCAATGTGCGCGCTTGCACTGCCATAGCCTTTCCTTCCTCATTCGTACAAATACCAAAACTACGATAGGGTAAAACACATATACCGACTACTTCTTTTAGTGCCCTATGCCCATAAACCTTTCAGGCCTACAGCGCCTCTCTTGCTAAAAACATTAGTCAGCGTTTACTTACCCATATTGCTAAGCTGGCGCCCCTACCTGATGGGCAAACCGCACAGGTAGGATGCAGCTTAGGAGCCGCCATTTGGTCCCAACATGGTCATGCCATTAGCCAAGTATTTCAGCGGGCAGACGCCGCGCTTTATCAAGCCAAACACCAGGGAAAACATCTCCTTATCATTTATGAAGAGGCGCATTGAAACAACGCTGTAACGTCGCTTCGGCAGCAGTGCTGCCCATGGCGGTTAAGTGGGCAATATTACGCTCAGGGATCAGTGCCGTATCGCCATAAAAAGCGATCGCTTTTTCAACGCTTGCTTCGCGCAACAGGTGCACCATCGCATAGGGCGAGCGATTGGTGTAATTCGAAGCGTCTTCCGGTTCGGCATCAGCAAAGCAGTAATCTGGGTGAAACGTGGCTAACTGATAGATACCGTCATAGCCCTGCTCTTCTAGCAGGCTTTCCGCGAACTCAACGTAATCTAAGTAGTGGTCGAAATTTTTAAACAACGTGGGAAATACCAAGAGCGTGGTCTCGGTTTCAGGGTGCTCATTTAGCCACTCAATCTCAGCCACTAACTCTTCCAGGGCGACTTCCATTTTTTTTGAGCGCACGACTTCCACGCGGATACTGCCATTCTCTAACTCGCGCTTAGCAAAGGGACAAATATTGTGCTCCACAATAAAGCTGCGTACCCATGCCAACGTCTGTTCGATAATGGTGCTGTCTGTTACTTGCATGACGACTCATACCTTCGGTACTGAATTAAGGGCGAAATCTCTCAGATAAGGCGAGTTTACCTGGCAACCGCTGTCTTGGCTTTAGGCATGCTCTTGGTAACGTGCCAGCGCCACTTCATAAGACTTGTGAATATGGTCGTCCATTAGCGCTCGTGCGGCGGCTGCATCGCGTTGAAGCGCCAGCTCCACTAATTCATGGTGCTGATCATCCAGTGCTTGGCGGATGGTCGGCATTTTTGGCCCTAACCGCCGATAACGATCAAACTGGTCGTGTAACTGCTCAATAAAGCGCAGTAGCCACACCGAGCCACAGGGCGCCACTAGCGTTCGATGAAACTGAGTATGCAGGCGCTCCCACTCTTCCCCTTTATCCAGCGTAATATCCGCACGCTTTAGCCGATGGGCGGCAGCTAATAAATCTGCCTCCCATAGGGCATCCCCTTGGGCAATGGCACGCTCAAGCGCCATACCTTCAAGCTCGGTGCGCATCTGGGCAATATCATCCAGCTCATCACGGGAGAGCTTGGGCACTCTAAAGCCACGTTGATTCTCTTGCTCTAGCAAGCCATACGCCGCCAGTTTGTTGAGCGCTTCACGCAGCGGGCTAAGCCCTACTTGGTACTGCTCTTTTAGCGCATTAATCGCCAATTTTTCCCCTGCTTTAAAGCGCCCCCCCACCAAATCTCTGTGCAGTAGATCGTAAATGGGGCTAGATGCCTTACCGGTAGGGAGCTGGATATGCTTGTTCATGCCGGAGTCCTTTTGCGTGCCTTACGCAATGCATCGGTTAACGGAGATTCTTCATGTAGATGTTGACGCCTCTTACAAGGCTCACCTATATTCTATTTTAGACAAAATAATCGATTTTTTAACTTACAAACGATAAACAGGCATTTCGATGATTTCTGATGCAGCGTTTTTTCTCACACAGCTTCCTCTACAGGCACCTGGAAAATGAAGCAAACCGCACTTTTGTGGGCCTTTTTCCGCGTCGGGATTTTTGGCTTTGGCGGCGGCCCTTCCATGATACCGCTGGTACGTGCAGAAGTTGTAACACGCCATCAATGGCTCACCGATGAAGAATTTGCCGATGTACTGGCGATTGCGAACACCTTGCCTGGGCCTATTGCGACAAAAATGCCTGGATATATTGGTTATCGCGTAGCAGGAACCAGCGGCTGCGTCATTGCGGTACTCGCGACTATTTTTCCCATGGTGGTGGCCATGATTGTGATGTTAGGCATTTTTAGCCGCTACCGCGACGTAGGCTGGATACGGGGCATGGGGCAGGCCGTGATTCCGGTCGTCATGGTTATGATGGGACAGCTGACCTGGGATTTTTTCGACAAATCACAGGCAGCGCTAGGCTGGCTGGCAAGTGCTGTCATGGCAGTCGCTGCCGGTGCCATTATTTATTGGCTGGGCGTACACCCAGGCTGGGTGATTGGCGCCATTCTGCTAACAGCCCTGCTTCGGCCCACGCATAAAAAACCGGCGGAGGGCTCAGCATGATCTATTGGGAGCTGTTCTTAGCTTTTTTTATTCCCAACATTATTGGTTATGGCGGCGGCCCGGCGATTATTCCGCTTATTGAAGCGGAGGTGGTGGGTCGCTATGGCTGGATGTCAGCACAAGGCTTTGCCGAAACGCTGGCTCTCGGCAACGCGCTTCCCAGCCCAATTGCCACCAAAATGGCAGGCTATATCGGTTATGAAGTAGCAGGCATAGGCGGTGCGTTGATTGCCGTTGCGGCGACTGTCATTCCCTCACTATTACTGATGCTAGGGGCGCTTGGGTTGCTCTATCGCCATCGAGACTCCCCCCGGGTCAAACGGATGAGCCAATGGGTTCGCCCGGTCATCGCGATGATGATGGCGTGGTTAACCTTAGGCTTTTTACTCGAAAGCGTTACTACCAGTGGAGCCATACACACGCTGATTATCGGCATCGTAGCAGCAATTGCATTGATTCGCTTTAAAACGCATCCCGCCTTTGTGGTTATGGGTGCATTAGTTTACGGAGGGCTTTTTCTTTCTTGAACATCCACTAGCACATAAAAAGTATTAGCTGTACCAGAAACATACAATAAAGACCTTAAACAACACACAACGAATGGGCCTACTGATGAAATTAAAAGCTATATTTACCGCCACTACACTTGCAGCCTCAATGTTTCTCCCCATGTCACTTTTAGCGGCAGATGACTATCCCAATAAGCCGATCGAATTTATCGTACCGTGGGGGCCTGGTGGAGGCAGTGATCTATTAATGCGCATTGTCAGCAAACACCTTGAAGCAGAGTTTGAACAAGCAATACCCGTTATTAATATGCCCGGTGCTAGTGGCACAGTAGGCTTACGTGAAGCGTCACGCCGTGCCAATGATGGCTACACTATTACGCAAATACATGAGGGTTTATTAATTGCTCACCATTCAGGCGTTACTGAGCTTAATTGGGATGATTTTGATGTTGTTTCAATGATGACCAGTGATAACTCAGTCATCGTAGTAAACGCAGATACTGGCTGGGAAACGCTTGATGACATGCTTGAAGATGTTAAAGCAAGTCCTGGTGAGTACCGTATGGGGGTTACGCTAGGAGGCATCCCTCATCTATGGGCCGTACAGTTTGAGGAGTCTACTGATACGCAGTTCGGCTACGTAGGTTATGAAGGCACCGGCGAGCGTTTACGTGCACTCGCAGGCGGACATATTACCGCTGCTATTGAAGATTATTATTCTGCCCGAGCATTTGTTGAAAATGGCGACTTAAATGTGTTGGCAGCCGCAACCAATGAGCGTATTGAAGAACTACCTGACACTCCGACGCTTCAAGAGCTAGGTCATGACCTTGAGTTTTTGGTAACGCGAGGCATTGTAGTGCCTAAAGGCACGCCAGAATCAATTATTGAGAGGCTTGAAAGTGCGCTTGCAAATGTTGCTGTTAGCGAAGGTTTCCAAACCGATATAGAAAACGTAGGGGGAAGCGTACGTTACCTTAATCGTGAAGACTATACCGCGTATCTAGAGCGCAACAATGAGATTATTGGAAATAACGCCCACCTCCTTGACTGAGGTAATATCGCGTTCATTAGGAGGCCATTATGGAGCGTAGAAGTTCAGAGGCAGCTTTAATTCCTGCTTTACAGCTGCTTTCTTATCTAATTATCGCCCTCGGTGCATTATTCATGGCCTTCAAGGCCGGCTCTTTGCCGGCCTCTCGTTGGGAGCCAATGAATGCAGGCACTTTTCCACAAATAGTTTTTTTAGGCATCGTGGTGCTTTGCGTAATAGCGGCTATTTCTGACATAACAAAGCATGGTTTTCCGCTTACGGCTTTTAGCATTGCCTGGAAAAGACTAGTTTCGCTTAAATCGGTCATTATTAATCTAGCTTTTTTCATTACTTACATGATAGCAATGCCTTTTGCTGGATTTATTATTAGCACTTTTACTTACTTAGTCGCGGCTCAATTTTATTTGGCGCCCAAAAAGCCAATTACAGTACCTATTGTCATTTTCGTCGCCATTCTTTTTTCTGCAGGGCCTTACTATTTATTTTCAGAGGTCTTCAGCATCTATCTTCCCCGTGCTCAATGGTAAGGTGAATTATGACTGACGCTTTTCTCATCGCGCTAGGGGGCGTAACAGAACCCTATACGCTATTACTTATGGCAGTAGCAACGTTTGCAGGTATCGTTGCCGCTGCAATCCCTGGTTTTACCATTACCATGGCGATCGTTCTTACGCTGCCGCTCACATTTGCGATGCCCCCCATGCAGGGTATTGCAGTTATGTTATCGGTTTATGTGGGTGGATTAAGCGGGGGCCTATATAGTGCTGCACTGTTGGGTATACCAGGAACCCCTTCATCAGTCGCGACAACGTTTGATGCATTTCCTATGGCTAGGCAAGGCAAACCCGGAAAAGCGCTATCGCTTGGGTTATTGGCCTCATTTGTGGGTTCAATCATTTCTATTGCTGTACTAATCGTTGCTGCTCCCCCTCTTGCGCTCCTGGCCGTTAAGTTAGGCCCCTGGGAATATTTTGCGCTTATCATTTTTGCGTTGACTATTATCGCTAGCCTAGTGGGTGATTCTCTTATCCGAGGTTTAATTGCCGGCCTTATAGGTATTGGTATCGCTACTATAGGGCCCGACCCTCTCATGGGGCGTGAACGATTTACCTTTGGCTATGAAATTTTGACAGCAGGCATACCGTTCCTGGTGGTCTTGATAGGCATGTACGCCATGAGCCAGTTACTCTCAGAATTAGAGCCTAATACCGCAGGCAAACAGCAAGCGTCTAGCACACTGATTAGCGGCGATATGCGCCCTCATCTTTGGCAAACTGTCAAAGACATAATGTTAAAGCCAGTCAACGTAATAAGATCATCACTACTAGGTGTATTTATTGGTGCCGTCCCCGGTGCGGGCAGTTCCATTTCAAACCTTCTAGCTTACGATCAAGCTAAGCGGGCTTCAAAACACCCAGAAACGTTTGGCAAAGGAGAACCTGAAGGTGTTGTAGCCTCTGAATCGGGTAACTCATCAACAGTCGGCGGCAGCCTAATACCTTTAATAGCATTGGGTATACCAGGGTCTCCGGCCGATGCGGTTCTTATGGCCGCTATAATGGTACATGGCATTAGTATTGGGCCACGCTTAATCCTTGATCACCCCGATTTGGTATATAGCATGTTTATTGCCATGGCGATTGCCTCTGTTTTCATGCTATTTATTGGCGTAGTTTTAATGCGCGCGTTCTTACGTCTGTTAAACGTACCTAAATATATTGTAGTTCCAGCAGTATTAGCGTGTTGCGCCATTGGTACTTACACCTTGAATAATCGCTTATCTGACCTTTATCTGCTCGCTTGCATAGGTGCAGTGGGATACCTCCTTAAAAAGCTCGACTACCCACTCGCCCCGTTGGTACTAGGCGTTGTATTAGGGCCTATTGCGGAAACCAACTTAAGAAGAGCTTTCCAAACCAGTACTGATTGGACGCTGTTTTTCACAAGGCCAATTTCAGCTCTTTTACTAACACTGGCGGTTGTTTCTGTCATTTACAGTATTTATAGCTACATGAAACAACGCCGTTTAATGACTCAACGCCTCGGTACCACACCAGAATAGGAGCGCTCATGCACACTGACCCACACTATTACCCTTCGGCCTCACGACGCATGGTTACTTTTGGGAAACGCGGTATGGTGGCGACGTCTCAGACGCTTGCCGCACAAGTAGGCATCGATATTTTACGAAAAGGTGGCAATGCCATCGACGCTGCTATTGCGACTGCAGCCGCTTTAACCGTGGTTGAACCAACCTCAAATGGTATTGGCAGCGATGCCTTTGCTCTTGTATGGGTAAAAGATGAGTTATATGGATTAAATGCCAGCGGGCCTGCGCCAAAGAGTATTTCATGCGATGCCGTTAAAAGCTTAGGCTATGATGAAATGCCAGCCCATGGATTAGTACCGGTCACAGTTCCCGGTGCACCGGGCGCTTGGGCGACGATGTCAGAGCGTTTTGGAAAGCTCCCTTTCGAGCAACTATTAGCGCCTGCTATTGAGTTAGCTGAAGAGGGATTTGCCGTATCTGCAGTCGCTAGCCAGCTTTGGAAAACCGCTGAAGAGCGCTACGCAAAATACAACACAGAACAGTTTGCTCCGTGGTTTACACATTTCACTCCCAACGGCAAAGCCCCCGACCCAGGCGATGTTTGGCGTTCCCCCGATATGGCAAAAACGCTGCGTGAAATTGCCAACACAAATGCTAGTGCGTTTTATCAAGGAAGCTTAGCGGAAGCGATGGATGCCTTTTCACGCGCACATGGTGGCTTCTTACGAAAAGAAGATTTACAGGCTTTCAAACCAGAATGGGTTAAACCCATCAGTGTCCGCTATCGTGGTCATGATATTTGGGAAATTCCGCCGAATGGCAGCGGCTTAATTGTGCTGCAAGCCTTAGGTATACTGGAAGCGTTAGGCAAAAAATCTAACGACCCGCTAGAAACCCTTCACCGTCGTATTGAGGCAACAAAGCTTGGTTATGTAGACGGCTTACACTACGTTACCGAACGCTCAGCGATGCAGCCTAGCGTTGAGCAGATGCTTTCTAGTGATTACCTCTCCCAACGCGCGGACCTTATTGGCCAAGATGCCCTTGATCCGGTTCATGGTAATCCGCTAAAGGGGGGAACAGTTTACCTAGCGACCGCTGACGATGATGGCAATATGGTGTCGTTTATTCAAAGCAATTTTGAGGGCTTTGGTTCCGGCATTGTGATCCCGGGTACCGGCATTAGCCTGCAAAACCGAGGCTGGTCGTTCTCGCTTGACTCGGAACACACCAACGCATTGGCTCCTGGCAAACGTACCTATCACACCATTATCCCGGGCTTTATCACTAAAGATAACCAAGCTGTTGGGCCCTTTGGTGTGATGGGCGGCTACATGCAGCCTCAGGGCCAAGTGCAGGTGGTCACTGCGATGATTGAGGATCACCTTAACCCGCAGGCAGCGCTGGATATGCCGCGCTGGAAGTGGACAAAAGGCAAAACCATCGAAGTTGAAGCCGACTTCCCCAACCACTTAGCGCTCGCGCTGGCTCGTCGCGGTCACGACATCGTTAAAGTCGCTGATTCGATCAGCTTCGGCCGAGGCCAAATCATTCTGCGCGACCCTGAAACAGGCGTACTGCAAGGCGGCACCGAGCCGCGCACCGACGGGGCTGCACTGCCGCTTTAACGCTTCACGCCTACTGCTACGCAGCGTAAATGTGGCGGGCAGTAGGCTGGCTATCAACGCCAAAGCACCGCATCATAGCAGCCTCTTTTTTTAATGTTGCTGATCAATGACACCGCCACCATCACCTTCTCCGCCCCACTCCCCCTTCAGCGGCTTCTTTAGCGTTTTCCGCTATAGCCGCAGCGCGCTTACCCTTGTTTGGGAAACTTCCCGCTGGATGATGCTGGGCTTAGCACTCTGCACCTTAGTGGCGGGTGTGCTGCCTGCGGTGGCAGCGTGGGTCGGCCAGCTGATTGTGGATGGCGTGGTGGCAGCAATGGAGAGCTACCAGGCCGCGAGTTCACCCAGCCTCCTGGAGACATTGACACCAGTGCTGGGCTTAGTGGCTCTTGAGGGGCTGATTATTGCGCTGATCGCCCTGGCCCAGCGTGGGCTATCGGCCCAGCAGTCGCTGCTGCGGGCTATGCTAGGCAACAAAGTCAACGTAATGATTTTAGAAAAAGCGGGCACGCTCTCGCTTGGCCAGTTTGAAGACTCAGAGCTTTACGACAAACTGACCCGCGCCCGCCGGGAAGCCTCTACCCGCCCGCTTGCCTTAGTCAATAAAACCTTTGGGCTGCTACAGAACGCCATTTCGCTGGCAAGCTTTGGTTTTTTACTGGTGCAGTTTTCCCCCTGGGCGCTGCTTATTTTAGTTGCTGGCGCGCTGCCGGTGTTTCTTTCAGAAGCGAAATTTTCCGGCGATGCGTTTCGGCTATTTCGCTGGCGTTCGCCCCAAGCCCGCATGCAGATGTATTTAGAAACAGTGCTGGCTCGGGAAGACAGTATCAAAGAGGTAAAGCTCTTCGGCTTAGAACCCTTGTTTTTGCAACGTTACCGAGACATCTTCAACCGACTGTTTGTTGAAGAGCGCCTGCTAACGCTGCGTCGAGAAAGCTGGGGGTTTATCCTTGGCCTGCTTGGCACACTCACCTTTTATGCCGCTTACGGCTGGGTGGTGGTAGAAACCATTGTAGGGGCCCTCACCCTTGGTCAAATGACCATGTATCTGATGGTTTTCAAACAGGGGCAAGGCGCCTTATCAGCCAGCCTGACCGCCATCAGCGGCATGTATGAAGATAACCTGTACCTATCCAATCTTTATGAATACCTTGAGCATCCCACCGACGTTGAAGAAGGCCATCTCACCCAGGGCGTTGCCCCGGGTGACGGGCTGCGCTTTGAGCACGTCAGCTTCTCTTATCCTGGTGGTGGTGAAGTGCTACACGATATTTCGCTTCATTTGATGCCGGGGAGCAGCCTGGCGTTAGTGGGAGAAAACGGCTCGGGCAAAACAACGTTGATTAAGCTGTTAACGCGGCTTTACCACCCAACTAAGGGGCGGATTCTGTTAGATGGTAGCGACTTAAGATCCTGGGATACTCAGGCATTGCGGGAACGGGTCGGGGTCATTTTCCAGGATTTTGTGCGCTACCAACTAACGGTGGGCGAAAACCTCGGCGTGGGCGATACCCAAGCGTTTGACGACGAACAGCGCTGGCAACAGGCGGCGCACAATGGCATGGCGGATGAATTTATCACCCGTATGCCCAGTGGCTATCAAACCCAGCTAGGGCGCTGGTTTAAAAATGGTCAAGAACTATCAGGCGGCCAGTGGCAAAAGGTAGCGCTTTCACGCGCTTATATGCGCAAAAATGCCGATATTTTAGTGTTAGATGAACCCACTGCCGCCATGGATGCCGCCGCAGAAGCGGAAGTATTCGCCCGTTTTCGGGAACACAGTCGTGACAAAATGACGATTCTGATTTCCCACCGTTTTTCCACCGTACGTAGTGCTGAGCATATCGTGGTAATTGACCAAGGGCACATTATAGAACAAGGCACCCATGAATCGCTGTTAGAAGAAAACGGTCGCTATGCGTCGCTGTTTCACTTGCAGGCCGAAGGCTATCAATAAAAAAGCCGACCTATTAGGTCGGCCAAGCTGATGAGAGCTGCTCGGTAAAAAGTCGAGCAGTAAGATGCCTGGGAAAGGCATCGCCAAAGCGCCTACTTAAGCGGCTTGGCGATACCCTCGCCCAGAGGATTTACCTTTACGTGAGTAGCTTCCTTTACCTTTTTTGGGTGTTTGCTGCTGCATTTTGAACATGGGCGTTCGCAGCTGTGCTTTTAGTGCATTATCGCGAACTTTGCCTTTTTGCATAAAATAGATCCTTTTTAAAAAAGCTTATATGGCTCTTTACGGCAACTATCTGAGTACGTTTTGTCTATTAGGTTCCTGTAAAATTCAACACGACGTTCACTAACGTAGCTGATATATCGTCAAAAGTGGGCGCCAGCCACCATGCTCACCCAGCCGGCTAGTCGCTTGCGCCAAGGGCGGTTATGCCAGCGGTCAAGATCGTAATGCTCTGCATGGCGAATATCCTCCTCGACCAACTCACGAACGTAACGGGCAAACTCTTCATCGTAAACGTTGAGATTGCCCTCTTTGTTGATCCGGAAGGAGCGATTATCGAGATTGGTAGACCCAATGCTGGCCCAGCGGTCGTCGATACTGATCAGCTTGGCATGATACATCGACGGCTGATACTCATGAATATTCACACCAGCTTCAAGCATGGGTCGCCAACGGTTAACCGAGGCATGGCGAACAAAGCCTTTGTCGATACTGTCGCCAGGCACCAAAATATTGACCTCCACACCGCGCTCGCGGGCTTCTATCAGCGCTTCAAGAAAGTGTTCATCTGGGTAAAAGTACGCTGAACCCAGTGTGATACGCTGCTCAGCGGTAGCAATCGCTACCATTAGCATTTTGCGCATACGATGACGCCCCTCGATGGGAGTACTAGTCACCATCTGAGCATCCAGCTCCCCTTGGGGCTCAAGTTCGGGGAAATAGGCGTCACCCAGTAACAGCCGACCGCTGGCGTCCAGCCACGTATCAACAAAAGCCGCCTGCATATTGGCGACTACCGGCCCCTTTACAAGAAAGTGGTGGTCACGATAGGCCAGACCATCATCGTCAGGTAGCCAATTGTCGGTAATGTTAGCACCGCCAATAAAGCCGGTGCGGCCATCTACCATCAGCAGCTTGCGGTGAGTACGGTGATTAAAGTGGGCCAGCTCATACCATGACGGCTTACGCCAGCGGATCACGTCGACACCCGCCTCCTCCATGCGCTCAAACTTATTAACCGCCGCAGCGGATGAGCCCACATAGTCGATCAGAGCATGTACCGCCACACCACGCTCTGCCGCCGCTATCAAAGCATCGACAAACGGCTCTGTGGCCTTCTCCCCCCAGAACTCAAACGTCTCAAAGGTAATCGATGTTTCAGCAGAGTCGATGGCTTCCAGCATCGCCGCATAGATGGCCTCGCCATCCTGAAGGGAGTCGATACGGTTGCCCGCGACGATGGGCTGCTCAAAGATAAGCCCCATACTTCGGCGGAAGTCTGCATCGCGGGTATTAAAATTCACCGAGACGGGCTCAAGCAACCGTTTAGGCGAAGGCATAGCGTTATAAAACAGTACGCTGCCTAGGGCGAAGAGCAACGTAATAACAACGGTGGTTAAGGCAATGAGCCGAGTTCGACGTTTCACAGATAGCTCCCTGCCTTATGAGTTTGGCCCATGATTGCAGTTGCCTGGACGTAATTCCAGCGATTCAGTCAACCTCACTCAGCGCGCTACGCCATATGCTCGGCAATCGCTTCAGTGGTACATTTTTCAGCGGCTGACGGCACCATGCTCACCACGCTTCCCACCACAATCACGCACGGTGAAGGCAGCGGCTGAGCGGCTAGCTGCTCAGGCATATCCGCTAACGTCCCCACCAGCGATTGCTGCTCAGGCTGGCTGGCATTGGCAACCAACATAATCGGCCACTGATCGGGGAGCCCTGCTTGGCGTAGGCCATGGCAAATGGCGTCGACTTTGGAAAGCCCCATATAAAACACCAGGGTTTCATCTTTACGCGCCAGCGTCGTCCAATCGGGAGCACCACCTTCACGGCACAGCTGTGCGGTAATAAAGCGCAACTGCTGGGCGTGGCCACGATCGGTGAGAGGAATACCCATGCCAGCGGCGGCAGCCGATGCAGCGGTAATGCCAGGGACAATGTGCGCCGGTAATGAGGCATTGGCTAACGCTGCTAACTCCTCCCCCATTCGCCCAAAGACGCCAGGGTCGCCGCCTTTTAATCGCACTACCGATTTCCCCGCGTGGGCAAGTTTAACCATTAACGCACCGATTTCAGCTTGGGGCACGCTGTGGTGGCCGCTAGCTTTACCCACATAATAGCGCTCGGTGCCCGCAGGTATCAGTGCCAGCACATCATCCCCCACCAAGCGGTCGTAGACCACGGCATCGGCCTGCATCAATAGCCGTGCCGCTTTAAGCGTTAGTAGCTCCACATCGCCGCTGCCCGCACCGACTAAATACACCGTTCCAGCACGACACTCGCCAGTTAACGGCAGGTGTAAACGAGCGGCTGCCTCGCGACCAAAGGGCGCTAGCACCCGCTGGCTTAGGCGCATAAAAGCCCCTAGCCATTTTTGGGTTAGCTGTTTGCTTAGCGCGCGCATTGGGCCGCTCCTTTCCGTAATACTAATTAACGATGTGCGCTCCCAGCCTCTTTAACGCGCTAGCAGTGCAATCACCACAACAGCCATCGCCACTGAGACCCCCTTCCAAAACAGCACGGGATCGCGCTCCAATAGCGGTAGTTTAGCGCGATTAAGTATCTCGGTGCTTGGCGAACGCAGCTCAAAGATGAATTCCGAAAGCGCCGGATAACGGTAGTGAGGGTTGGGGTGCAAAGCTTTTTTGAGCAGCTCATCCACCCAGGCGGGCAGTGCGCGATTTTCGCTCAGCGCCGATTGGTAGGCAAGTTTGTGCTGTGCCGCCCGGGTGCGGGTTTTGGCCACCTCGGTGCCATAGAGCAGCGTGCCGGTTAACAGTTGGTAAGTGATCACCGCCAATGAATACAGGCCAGCGCGGGGCGAAAACGCATAAAGGCGTTAAGCCACTTCAGAATTAGGGGATTGCTTAGCGCGCGCACTGGGCCGCTCCTCTTCAATAAGTGATTTCAATTCGGGAATACAGCTGCCGCACTGGGTACCGCAAGCAAGCCTTGCGCCCAGCGCTTCCACGCTGACATCGCCCTCGCGAATAGCCTTTACGATGGTGGTTTGGCCCACTTGATGGCAGCTACAAATGACCGGGCCGGTTTCCGCAGCGCCGTCATCACAACCTGCCAATAAACGGCGGCGATGGGTGTCGCTTAAGGACGTGTCATTAAACCGGGCTTCCAACCATGCCAATCCAGGTAGCTCTTTAGGGGGGCCTACCATTAGCCACCAGCAAAGCTGACCCTTTTCTACGCCAACGGCGCGCAATCGTCCGTTAGCAGGATCTTGACTCATCACAGAGAGCGGCCTCGGCATCCACGCGTTTATCTGTGCTAGCCAGTCATTAATCGGTTGGGTGTTGGCAAGCTGCCAACGCTGGCAACCGCGCATCGGCGTACGGGCCCAGTAGGCACTTTCACACCAGGGCGACGCATCGCTCAGGCCATCGGCGACGATCAGGGTGGCTTGCCAATCGGTGGGTAGCGCTGCCAATGCTACAGCGCCATGCTTCGCTTCCGGCTGGCCGGAAAGTAGGTCGGTGATGCTATCAATCAACGCACTACTTCTGGCTTGTTTGGTGAAGCAGTCAGTCCAGTGGATAGGCACAAACACGTCGCCGCGGCGCTGGGCGCTCGATACCCGGACACGACCAATGAACTCACCCTTCGCCGCGGTTAACACCGCAAGCTCTTGGTCAACCACACCAGCGCTGCGCGCATCGTCAGGATGCACTTCTATAAAGGGCTCCGTACGGTGATTCATCAGGCGTGGCGAACGGGCTGTGCGTGTCATGGTGTGCCATTGATCGCGAATTCGTCCGGTGTTCACGCGCAGCGGGTAGGCAGCACTGAGCGCTTGCTTAGGCCCCTGTGGCCGTATGGCGAGTAACTTGGCACGGCCATTCGCCGTAGCAAACTCGCCGTCTGCAAACAGGCGTGCCGTCCCATGGGGAGCCGCCTTTGTGACCGGCCACTGAATGGGTGCTAAAGCGTCGTAGCCTTCCCTACCCAGGCCAATCAAACCCGATATATCAAACAGCCGCTTTGAACCTTTTGAAGAGGCTTCATTTTCGAACCCTGACAGACGGGCGTGCTCGTCGAAGATTTCCCAGGGATGCGTGTAGTTAAACGCCTCAGCAAACCCTAAGCGTTTCGCCACCTCACACATTATCCACCAGTCGTGCTGCGCCTCACCGGGGGGTGGCAGCATGCCCCGCTGGCGAGAAAGACGGTACCGTTCGGAATTGGTCACGGTACCGTCTTTCTCTGACCAGCCCGAGGCGGGTAGCACAATATCCGCATAAGGCAGTAAGTCGGTGTGGGCGGCGCATTCGGAAACGATCACTAGCGGGCACTTTTTTAGTGCGGCCCGAACTCGCGCTGCACCAGGCAGGCTGATGGCGGGATTGGTGGCCATCACCCAGAGCGCTTTTATCTCACCCCGCTCAATAGCTTCAAAAAGCTCTACTGCTTTATAGCCCGGGCTATCCGGCAAGCAAGGTGTCAGGCTATCAGTCGTCCAGAAGCGGCTAACAAGGTCGAGCGCACCGGGAGTGTGGTAATCCATGTGCGCTGCTAGCTGGTTAGCCAGCCCACCCACTTCGCGGCCACCCATGGCATTAGGCTGGCCCGTCATCGAAAACGGCCCTGCCCCCGGCAAGCCAATCTTCCCCCCGGCCAGGTGGCAGTTAATAATCGCATTGCACTTATCGGTACCGCTGGCGGATTGATTAATCCCCTGCGAGTAGAGCGTGACCACATGCAGCTGGCTGGCAAACCAGTAGTAGAAGGTTTCCAGACGCTCGGGGTCGACATCACAGGCAACCGCTACCTCCGCTACCGATCCCGCTGTTTGCTGCGCGGCTTTCAGCGCCTCTTCCAAGCCTTCGGTGTGGCGCTCCAAATAGAGCGTATCGAGCTTTTGATGTTGGGCCATCCACGCCAGCAGGCCATTAAAAAGATAAGCATCGCTACCCGGCTGAATCCCTAGATAGAGGTCGGCAATCTCGCAGCTATCGGTGACGCGGGGGTCAATTACCACCACGCGCATCAACGGGTTGCGCTCTTTGGCTACCTTCAAACGCTGATAAAGCACCGGGTGATTCCAGGCCAAGTTAGAACCCACCAGCACCACCAGCTCCGCCTCTTCCAGGTCTTCGTAGTTACACGGCACCGCATCCGCACCAAAGGCACGCTTGTAGCCAACTACCGCCGAGGCCATGCAGAGCCGAGAATTGGTATCCAAATGAGGCGTACCCAAAAAGCCTTTAAACAGTTTATTGGCCACGTAGTAATCTTCTGTCAGCAGTTGGCCCGATAGATAAGCGGCAACCGTTTGGGCTCCATACTCGTCCCGCAGGGTATTTAAGCGGTTAGCGGTGGCGCTCAACGCGGCGTCCCATGAGACCTCCACGCCATCGACACTAGGGCGAGTCAGCCGCCCATGGTGTCCTAAGGTTTCGTGTAGCGCAGAACCTTTGACACATAGACGCCCAAAGTTTGCCGGATGCTCGCGGTCGCCTTCTACAGCGCTCAGCGTGCCCGCTTCAACCGCCGCCTTCACGCCACAACCGACGCCGCAGTATGGGCAGGTTGTTTTGGACTGCTGCCCTGCTTTTGCCCCTCGCATAACACCTCCTCGGGTCGTACCTGAACGCTGTCTTAAACAGGTGTTTAAATGCCGGACATAAAAAAACGCCCAGTCCCTTTCCCTAAAGCGCGATACAAACGCATTAGAGAAGAGGGCTGGACGTCGTTGCCACAGCGCACCTTCAGTGGTGCAGACTATTTTTTTACAACTGAAAATTTCTAACAGCTACACATTTTCTAACGGCTACTTATTTTTCTTGCGGCTTTGGAATTGCTCGCTGCCATCGCCAAATAATGAGTACCTATTACTTATTAACTGTCTTGTGGGTTAGGTAACTGCAAAATAAAGACCCAAAGCTATAATTTTAAAAATTATTAAATAAATACAAATACTTATAAAAATAGAAATAACATCGAAAGCCACTACTTGGCTCTCAGAGCAAGACAAAGTGGTGCCCAAGAGTGCATGCACCGCCCTTTTTCGCACCATCGCTGTGCACCCTGTCCAAATATCCGCGCTACCACTGCCCCGTACCAACAACTTAACTAACTGACAGTGTTGAACAAATAAACATTAATGGCCAGCTGGCTCGCTCCTTGCTTGATAAAGCGTAAGATTTTTAAGTACTTGGCGGCCAATGGCGGCTGCCCTGTGTTTGAAAACGGATTTAAAACGACGCTATCGGGCAACGACGCCCCTGACGCGCACTCTTTTTGCAGTTCTATGCAAAGAGGTGCACGACAGGGGCGTTTTTTTTGTTTGGTGCTCAAGCAGCCGCAAAGACACAGAGGAGCCCCCATGGAAACTACTTCACGGTGCTCACCCAGCGACCATCTAGTAATAATTGGCAACGGCATGGCAAGCCATCGCTTGATTGAGGCCTTGGTCAAACAGCCCAAGCGTCCCCAGCGCATCACAGTGATTGGCGCCGAGTCAGCGCCTGCTTATAACCGCATCCTGCTCTCTCCACTACTGGCCGGTGAAGTGCAGCAGGATGCGCTGACGCTGCGCGATGCCACATGGTATGCCGAACAGGGTGTCACGCTAATACTCGGTGAAAAGGTCGAGACACTTGATCGCTCACGCCAGACATTGATCACCGATAACGGGCGGTCGCTTGATTATGACCGCCTGGTAATTGCCACCGGCTCGCGCCCGACACTGCCCGACGTTCCGGGTATTGAGCTTGCGGGGGTGCACGGCTTTCGCGATTTGCAAGATGCTGACGCGCTGACCGATATTGCCCAGCGCGGCGGTGACACCCTTGTGATTGGCGGCGGCTTGCTGGGCCTGGAGGCCGCTGAAGGGCTGCGTAAACGCGGCAATGATATCAAAGTGAGCGTGCTCCAACGCAGCGAGCGGCTGATGAACCGGCAGCTGGATGTTACCGCAGCGCACCTACTTAAAGACGAACTGACTCAGCGCGGTTTAACGATCATTACCGGTGCTCAGTTAGCACGGCTAGAAGGCGACGCACAGGGCCGGGTTGCTAAGGTACACCTTGCCGATGGCCGACAGTTACACGCCACCAGCGTGATTATTGCCGCTGGCATTACCCCCAATATCGAGCTAGGCCACCAGGCAGGCCTGACCACCCTGCGGGCTATTGTGGTGGATCAGTGGCTAACCACCAGCGACCCCGCAATTTATGCGCTAGGCGAGTGCTGCCAGTTTGATGGCACTACTTACGGCTTGGTAGAACCGATTTGGCAACAGGTAGAAGTGCTTGCCGCCACGCTATGTGGCACCGCTATCCAAGGCTACACAGACACCCCCAGCGCGACCAAACTCAAAGTCAGCGGTGTGGCGCTCTACGCCTTTGGCCCTACCGAGGCTAGCGACGAGCATGACGTATTGAGTTACCACGACATTGAGCGTGGCGACTACCGTCGCCTGCTGCTGCGCGACGGACGGATTGAAGGCGCTGTGCTCTACGGCGATACCCGCCAAGGCCCTTGGTATTTCGAGCAGGCGCTCGCGAGCAATAACCTTAACGACTGCCGCCAAGCACTGTTGTTTGGTGCGGCTGATGTAAAGGCGCTCAAAGATCATCAAAACGATACACCTCATTTATCGACGTCAGAGGCGGCATAACTATGTCTATGAAGAGCATGTCTATGAAGAGCATGTCTACCAAAAACACGACAACTCCCGAACAGCTCATCATTATCGGTAACGGCATGGTCGGCCACCATCTGGTCGAGCAGCTAGTCGATAACGGTGGTCTTGAGCGCTACCAAGTGACGGTGTTTGGTGAAGAGCGGCATCGCGCCTACGACCGCGTACATCTATCTGAGTATTTCAGCGGGCGCGACGCCGAATCGCTAGCGCTATGCGAGGCGGATTACTACGCTACCAGCGGCGTGGAGCTACGCAGTGGCGAAGCCGTGATCGAGATTGACCGTAACGCTCAGGAAGTCGTTACCGATCAAGGCCGCTACGCCTATGACCGCTTAGTCCTGGCGACCGGCTCCTTCCCTTTTGTGCCACCGATTCCCGGCAACGACCGTGAGGGATGCTTGGTATATCGCACCCTAGATGACTTAGATGCCATTCGAGCCGCCGCCGAAAATGCCACTAATGGCGTAGTGGTGGGCGGTGGCCTACTGGGTTTGGAAGCAGCAAACGCCCTGCGCGGCTTAAATCTAGATACCGCCGTCGTCGAGTTTGCCTCCCGCTTAATGCCGATGCAGGTAGACAGCGAAGGTGGCGAGCTGCTGCGCGAAAAAATCGAGTCACTCGGCGTGCAGGTCCTTACCGAGCGCGCGACTCAACGCATCGAAGACGGCGATAACAGTCTCCACCGCATGGTCTTCCAAGACGAAAAAGTGCTGGAGACCGACCTGATTGTATTCTCTGCCGGTATTCGTCCCCGCGACCAGCTCGCCCGAGCGTGTGGCCTGGAACTTGGTGAGCGTGGCGGCATCGTGGTGGATGATCATTGCCTTACCAGTGATCCAGCCATCCTTGCCATTGGCGAAGTCGCGCTATGGAACCAAAGCATTTTTGGCCTGGTGGCGCCCGGCTACCAAATGGCTAAAACAGCGCTCTCCACATTAACCGGCGGTGACGCCCGCTTTAGTGGTGCGGATATGAGCACCAAGCTTAAGCTGCTGGGCGTAGATGTGGGTTCGATTGGTGATGCCCACGGCAACCAGACCCCTGGCGCACGCATGTTTCGTTATTTAGACCCCATCAAGCAGGAGTACCGCAAGCTCGTGGTTTCTAGCGACGGTAAAAAACTGCTCGGTGCGATGATGGTAGGCAACAACAGCGTTTATGACACCCTGCTACAGTACTACTCTAACGGCATCGAACTGCCCGACGAACCCGCCTCACTGATTCTGCCGCAAAGCAGCGGAGCCGCACCCACGCTTGGCCCCGGTGCATTGCCAGAAACAGCGATGATTTGCTCCTGCCACAACGTCTCTAAAGGCGATATTTGCGCCACCATTGATGACGGTGCAGTGGACCTAGCCGGTGTAAAGGGCGCCACCAAAGCCAGCACCGGCTGCGGCGGCTGTACCGCGCTGCTCAAAAGTGTGGTCGATTACGAGCTGGAAGCGCGCGGCGTTGACGTCGATAAATCGATTTGCGAACACTTCTCCCATACCCGCCAAGAGCTTTACGACATTGTGCGCGTGGAAGGTATTAAAACCTTTAGCGAATTAATCGAAAAGCATGGCAATCAGGACACCCACTGCCTGGGCTGCGATATCTGTAAACCCGCCGTGGCGTCTATTCTAGCCTCCTGCTTTAACGAGCCGATCACCGACGCAGCGCATATTCCGCTACAAGACACCAACGACACCTTCATGGCCAACATGCAGAAGAACGGCACCTACTCGGTTGTTCCGCGCGTGGCGGGTGGTGAAATAACCCCAGACAAGCTAATCGCGCTAGGTGAAGTGGCCAAAAAATATAGCCTCTACTCCAAAGTGACCGGCGGCCAGCGCATCGACCTGTTTGGTGCCCGCCTGGAAGACCTGCCAGATATCTGGAGTGAGCTGATTGCCGCAGGCTTTGAGACCGGCCACGCCTACGGTAAATCGCTGCGTACGGTTAAATCCTGCGTGGGCAGCACCTGGTGCCGCTACGGCGTTCAGGACAGCGTCGGCATGGCGATTCAACTGGAGAACCGCTACAAGGGCCTGCGCTCACCCCACAAAATAAAGTTCGGCGTATCCGGCTGCACCCGCGAGTGCGCCGAGGCGCAGAGTAAAGATATCGGGATTATCGCCACCGAAAATGGCTGGAATCTCTACGTGTGTGGTAACGGTGGCATGCGCCCCCGCCACGCCGACCTGTTCGCCACCGATCTTGACGACGAGCAGCTCTACCGCACCATTGACCGTTTCTTAATGTTCTATGTGCGTACCGCCGACCGCTTGCAGCGCACCTCAGTGTGGCGCGAAAACCTCGACGGCGGTCTGGACTACCTCAAAGAGGTGATACTGGACGACCGCCTAGGCATCAACGACGAGCTAGAGCGCCAGATGCAAACCGTGGTGGATACCTACCAGTGCGAATGGGCCGATGCCATCAGCGACCCGGAGAAGCTCAAGCGCTTCCGCAGCTTCGTTAATGACGACCGCCCGGACCCATCAATCATTATGACCTCTGAGCGCGGCCAGCTACGCCCCGCTTAAGCGGCTCTTTTCACTGAATAAAAATGAGGCAACCCATGACCGCAACGGCACTGAAAAAAGAGAGGGATAGGGTGGATATTCAAAACAGCCAGGCGTGGCAAAAGGTCTGTACTAAAGCTGACTTGGTGGAGTTCTCAGGCGTTGCCGCCTGGCTTGAAACCGCCGAAGGCGCAGCCCAAGTAGCAATCTTCTACTTGCCAGGACAAGAGGCGGCAAATGAGCTTTTTGCACTTGACCACTTTGACCCTTTTTCTAACGCCAACGTCATCGCCCGAGGCATCGTCGGCGATCTTGAAGGCTCAGCGGTCGTCGCCTCGCCCCTCTACAAACAGCACTTTCGGCTTGAAGATGGCCAGTGTTTAGAAGATGAAGAGGTCAAACTGCGTACTTGGAAGATCGAGTTTAAAGGTGATGAGGTGTGGGTTGAGGGCTGATTCTCGATTCAGTGATTAATGGCTGATCAAGCGTAAACGCCGCCCCATCGGGTGGCGTTTTAAGTCTACTGATTACTTGGGAAGAGGCCGATTAGTCAACTTATGTCCTTTTTATAAAGCACGCTATCAAGCCTTAGCCCCGCCACTAATGAATAATCAGGCAGCTTTTCTCCCGCCTCAAATCCGACTTTTTCCAGTACCCGCCTGGAAGCACCGTTATCCACTGAAACAATCGCCGAGAGCGTATCCAGCCGGTAAACACTGCGTGCTTCATTGATCAAGAAGTGTAATGCGCGTTGGGCAATTCCGTGGCCGCACGCTTGCTCGCCAATGCGATAGCCCACTTTGCCTTGGCCGTTTTGCATATCGCGTAAATTGGCGCGCCCTACAATAGTGCCTCTTTTACGAATCAGCAGCGGGCTCATTCGACGTTGGGCGTTTAGCGCCAGGCACTCAATGATGTGCTGAGTAGTGCCTTGCGGAGTATAAAAACTCTGAGGGCGCGCTTCGATGTACTGCTCGAACCACTCACGCTCTTGGGTTTCAAATACCAACAGTTCGGCAGCATCTTCTGGGGTGATGAGTTTGAAGGTCAAATCGTTAGCATGGCGCATAAGCACGTCTCTCCCTGGGGTGCAAAGCAGGTGGCTAAAGGCTATTTCTGTGAACAAAAGATCAACAAAACGCTGACATTGCGCGCAGTGATATTGCTATGCTTGCCAGCCTCTTAGTCAAGCAGGCACTGGAGCCATAACGTTCATGAAGACTGAATCGAACACTTTAGCCTTCTCCGCATTTATGGCGCTATTGATTGGTAGCGCTGGCATTGCGGGAACGCTACTTTCTAACTCCCAAGCGATCCTGCTGGATGGGCTTTTCAACCTTATCTATTTTAGCGTCGCACTGGTGACTATTAAGGTAAGCAAGTTAGCTAACCTTCCGGACAGTGACGCTTACCCGTTTGGTTACAGCTACTTTGAGTCATTAGTTAACCTTTGCAAAGGGCTGTTAATTTTAGGCGTATCTATTTTTGCGTTGGTCGATGCAGTGGCTGCCCTGCTAACTGGCGGGCGGGCAATTTCACCGGGGGTCGCCGTCGTCTACGCGCTATTCGCCACGGCAGCTTGCTCACTGACGGCATGGGTAATGCACCGCAGTCAGCGCCATGTTCGAAGCCCGCTGGTCAGCGCTGACAAACTCAACTGGATAGTGAATAGCGTCATCTCTGCCGCCGTACTCGCAGCATTCTGCCTCGTCATGCTGTTTGAGCGCATAGGGTGGCAGGTTATTCTGCCCTATGTGGACTCAGTGCTTGTGATTGCGGTGGTGGTACTCTGCCTAGGTGTGCCGGTACGCATGGCATCCCAAGCGCTGCGGGAGTTGCTTAACAAGGCGCCTGAAGAGGCGATTGCGGTACCCATACGCCAAGCAGTCGCCCGTGCGCTAGCCGACATAGACACCCATGAAGTACGAGTACGCATGGTTCGCCCAGGCCGGCTTCTCTATGTGATTGTGCATGTAGTCTTATCCAAAGACCTCTCAGAAGCATTACTGACTAACCAAGACAGGCTGCGTCAGCGCATTGATGAAGAGGTGCGCCGCGAACATTCGCCGGTAGTATGTGACGTGGTGTTTACCGCCGATACCCGATGGGCAGCGCCCTCCTGTGGGCTGTTGGTTAAAAAAGCATAAGCGTTTTACGCGACGCCATACGCCAATAGGCACCCGAAGGTGCCTAACGCCCAACTTCTAGGTCGACTACCAGGTCATCGCGGAATAGTGAGGGACTGAACTCATAAGGATAACCGCCCGGATTAGCAATAACACGGGTACCGTTATGCAGACGGTCGACCGGCTCATGGACATGACCATGTACCCATAGATCCATTTTCCCCATCAATTGCGGCAAGTGCGAAGCAAAGGCGGGAGAAAGCGCATCGCCAAGATACTGGTCAGGAATGCAGCTATGTAACGGTGCGTGGTGGCTAATGACTACTTTGGGGCCATCAAAAGGTTTCGCGAGTTCACGGCTTAACCAGTTGAGCGCCTCTATGTGTAGTTCCCGACTGGCCTGGGGCGTAAAGGGCTGCCCAGGAGCCGTGGTGACAATGCGAAAGTCGGGCATGTAACGCATTGCTTTTGCTTCGGTATCTTGCGGGTTCCGCGTTGGGTCGTCCACATATAGCGCAAAATCGGTCCAAAGCGTGGTGCCATAAAAACGTACCCCGCCCAGGGTGATGGCTCGGTTATCCAGTAATTCAATCTGATAGCGCGCAGCTTCAAGGGCTAACTCTTCACGCAGCTGGGGCATGCAGGTGCCGTAAAACTCATGATTTCCCGGCACGTATAAAATAGGTAGCATCGGAAACTGCTGCCTTGCCCAGGCCAGCCCTTCCGTTTTCCGGTGAATATCTCCGGCCAGAATGATGATGTCCGCCTCTATCTCGGGCAGCTCACGATGGCCATCAAAAAACTCCAAATGAAGATCAGACAAAATTCGTAAGCGCATATAAATTCTCACTTATCTTTATGACTTCACGCGGCTGATAAACTGGCTGGCAAGATGAACGACGAGGGCCTCTGCTTCGCGGTGAGGCACATGATGAATACCAGGCAGAATCTCGCAGTGTGCGGGGCCATGCACATAGCGCGCTATTTGCTCGGGCTGCCGGTGGGAGCCGTACTCATCTTTTTCACCATGGAGAACCAGCGTGGGGCAGTCGACCTGTTCCAATGCAGGCCTCAGTGACCAGCTTTCAAATGCTGGGTGCAGCCAAATATCCGTCCAGGCATGCAGCACCCAGCGGGCTTTATCGCCATGGTATTTTTCGAGCTTGGTAAACTGCTCTGGCGCTTCAAATGCGACCTGGGCGTCTTGTATACCCTGCCGGGTGCGGCGCTCGTTGATGGACTGGGCCGCAATGGTAATGAGCCCCGTACACTGCTCAGCGTAATGCCCGGCACAGTGCACCGCCATGCCGCCGCCAACGCTATGACCAAGGGCGATAAATTGCTCAAGCTGAAACGCAGCGTAAAGTGCCGCAAAGCTTGTCGTCGGTTCATCCTCAATAAACGTGTGCAAAGGGGGAGCCGTACATGGATCAGAGCGGCCATAGCCTAGCCGGTCGTAGGCAATCACGCGCTGCTGGGTAGCAGCGCAAAGCGCTGCGGGAAAGCTGCGCCACAGCTCAACGCAACCCAGCGAGTCATGAAAAAGTACAATGGGGGTGTCGCAACACGCCTGCTGCGGCTCCCAAGTACGAGTAAATAAGCGACCGCCGGGGGAGGCTATCCAGCGGTCGTGGAAGGTTATCGTCATGGCATGGCTCTTAAGCTAGTCAGTTGTTATTAGTGATCAGCAGTCAACATACCATGCTAGGTACTGTGCTGATTCTCTAGCGTTTTAAGAAGTTACTCTTTACTAAATGCACCACTTCATCCATCCGCCCGCTGAGCACCGCTTTCGCGGAGTAAAGCGCCGTGGAGGCGACTTGTCCAGCTTCCACCTTTGGCGGCATGACAAGTTCCATGGGGTTAACTACCACATCTAATAATGCAGGGCCTGGATGTGCCAACCACTGGCGAATGGCCGCATCTAGTTCACTCTCCTGCTCTACCCGTTGCCCCCATAGACCCATTGCACGCGCTACTTCACCGAAATCAGGGTTTTCTAGCTCCGTGTAAACATCCAGCAACCCTTCGACCTTCTGCTCTAGCTCTACAAAGCTCAGCGAGCTGTTGTTATAGACCACGATTTTAAGCGGGGTTTGCTGCTGTACTAAGGTAAGCAGATCCCCCATTAGCATCGATAAACCTCCATCCCCACACATAGCAATTACCTGGCGTCCGGGGTGCGCTAACTGAATCCCTAGCGCTTGCGGGTAGGCGTTGGCCATGGTGCCGTGTTGCAAACTAGATAACGTCCGCCGCTGTTCGGCCGACCGAATGTGGCGCAACATCCACACATTGACGCTGCCAGTATCAGCGGTGAAAAAAGCGTTTTCAGCGGCATGGCGATCAATTGCCAGGGTGAGTTCCTGGGGATGAATCACATCGGCGTCCTGGCTCTTATTCGCCGACTTCTCCAGTGACTTGGCATAACGCTTTTGGCATTTCTCTAGCCAGCGCGTCCGGTCATTGGCTTCCACTACCTGGGAAAGTGCTTCACAGGTATCACGGATGCTGCCGACGATGCCCACATCAACGGGGTAGCGCTTGCCAATTTGCGTGGGGTCATGGTCTATCTGAATAATAGAGGCGCGTTCGGGGTAGAACTGGGTAAACGCAAAGTTGCAGCCCAGCATAAGCAACGTGTCGCACTCTGCCACCGCGTGATAACCACCCTCCAGGCCATAAACTCCCGTCATACCGACTTGGTAAGGGTTATCGTATTCGATGAAGTCTTTTGCTCGGGATGTCCAGGCGATGGGGGCCTGTAGCTTTTCTGCAAGCGCGATTACCTGCTCTCGGGCATCTTCACAGCCTGATCCCGCAAAAATCGTAATATTACCGCCTTTATTAAGCTGGGTGACCGCTGGCACCAAAGCCTCTGCACTGGGTCGCAACGAGTAGCTAAATTGATGGGTGCGGTAATCAAGCTGGTTTTCAGGGGTTTGCGTCATCACATCGCCTGGCACTATGAGCACCGCCACGCCGCGCTTGGCAAGCGCAGCTTGAGCTGCATGCGCCGTCATTCGACGCGCCTGCTCTGGCGAAACGATGGTTTCGCAAAACACGCTGTACTGCTTAAAAATAGGCGCTTGGTCTACTTCCTGGGGAAACTGGCTACCCACTTCCCCTAGCGATATTTGGCTAGCAATCAGCACGACTGGCGAGCCGTTTCGATGCGCATCAAATAACCCATTAACGAAGTGCAGACTACCCGGGCCACAAGAACCAGCGCACAGCGCAAGCTCTTGTGTCATATAGGCTTCGCCGCCGGCGGCAAAGCCGCCGACCTCTTCATGGCGAACCCCTACCCAAGCGATATCACTTTTTTGTAACGCATCAGTGAAGTGGTTAAGCGTATCGCCCACGATGCCATAACAGCGTTTTGCCCCTGCCTTTTGCAGTGTATCGACCATGATTTCAGCAACATTTGCGCTCATTGACGACTCCTTTCGCAACGGATATTTGCAGTAGTAATGTCAAAAATAATATCAATAACAGCACTACAGCCTAGCTGCTGATCGACTTCTTTGCTGCCCTGTTATGGCAACAAAGAAATCAAATGCTGCAATGCAGCAAGAAAGAACTATACTGCAGGGGTGTCCCTAAAGGAGGACCCCAATGATGATTACATTAGCAACCTATGCGCGAGACGGTGAAGTGCTCTCTTTTTGGGGCTTACAAGCCAGATGGCAGAAAGCCGCTAATGAGGCGTTAGCCATCTATTTTGGCTAAAACTAGTCGTATTCACCGCATTTACACCCCTTTAGACGAAAAGATAACTACCCAAGCCGACGTTACTCGTCGGCTTCTTTATGTTATGAAAATCTTTTCCATTCAATGACGTATGAGATTTTTACATCTATTTGTAAGCTAAAGCTTACGCTTCATAGCTAATTGCTTACACCTTTTGGACTACCTCTGGGGCTGAAAAGCGCCTAATATCTGACATTACAGCTAACTTGCTGCATAGCACAACGTAAGCCGTGTATAACTAAAAAATCCCCTTAACCTCTGCACTAGGAGTGCTCGCCATGCAACACTCAGTTACCCAAAGTCAGGCGTTGGAAGTAGATGTCATGGAAGTTTGGGCGCAAAGCGCTCAGCAACAACGCGCCGCCTTTGATGCTGTTGCTGCTTATATGCGTAAGCAATAGGCTCACACATCAGTAAGTGTTCAAACTGCATCAGCTCACTAGCGAGCCGATGCAGTAGCCCTCTCAGAGTTACCTACTTATTACCTGGTTATTATCCAGTTATTACCTAGTTAGGTTTGAAAGTTTGCCGTATTTTTCCTAGCGTCCACGACTCTCCTCCCCTGGATTAAGCTCAGCCAAGTAAGTATCTTGCAAGATATACATTCGCTTTACATCACGATACTTGCCGTTGATGAAAAACTCCTTAACTAAGTGCCCTTCTTCAATAAACCCACTCTCTTCGTAGAGGTGAATGGCTTTGATGTTATCCACCGCAACAATGAGATACACCTTATGTAAGTTCAGGATGGTAAAGGAGTAGTGCAGCGCTTGGCGGATAAGCGAGCGGGCAAACCCTTTCCCCTGGTGATCCGGGGTAATGATGATCTGAAACTCGGCGCTACGATGGATATAGTCAATTTCAATTAGCTCTACCAAGCCAATCGCATGGCCGCTGCTGTCTTCTGCTACAAAACGGCGCTCCGCGTTGTCGTGGATATGCTTGTTGTAAAGTTCTTCCAGCTCATCAAATGATTCGTAAGGCTCTTCAAACCAGTACGACATAATACTTTGGTTATTATTCAGCTCATGCACGAAACGCAGGTCGTTACGCTCCAGAGCACGTAAATAAAGTTTATGACTCATTGCTGACTACTCGTATTAACGATGTTGAAACCTCGGCTATTGGGCGCTTAATGGCGCGATAGGTTCACTGCTGACGCTTTAGCCGTTGAAAAGAATAAAGTTCTGCCAGTGGATGATCGTTACCTTCAATCAACGCGCGCAACAGCTTGGCCCCCACTACGCTATAGGTAATGCCATTGCCGCCATACGCGAGTGCAAAATGCACCCTTGGCCCAAGCGATGCATGGGGGCCAAAGTAAGGCAGGCCATCACTCGTTTCCGCAAACGTACCTGCCCAACAAAAGGTAGGGTTGATATCCAGCGCTGGCCATAGCGTTTCGATCTTTGCGGCTAAGCCTTGGGCTTTTTCTATCACCCGCGCATCACGGCGTTCAGGAATATCTTCTTCGTCGTCATCGCCCCCTACCAGCAGGCGTCCATCCTGGGTAGAGCGCATATATAAATAGGGTCTTGCCGACTCCCATACCAGCGTATGGCGAAGTATGCCAAGCGCCTCATAGGGTAATGGATCCGTAACGAATGCGTAGCTGCTGCGATTAGCCGCCACCGATTCTGGCAACCAGTTTTGCGACTCGTACCCAGCGGCGATGACGACCTGCTGACAGCGTAGCGAGACGCCGTTAGTAAGGATTATTTCAACTCCCTGTGCACTGGGTTCTATTCGCTCAACTTGGGTACGGTCATACACCTCGCCACCCTGAGCCACCACCTTTTCAAACAGCTGATAAGCCATTCGATAAGGGTCTATGCTCGCAGCAAGTTCGGATAAAATGGCGCCGGGAGCTTCGAAGCCATATGTCGACAGCACCTCATGACGTTCAAGCCACGTAACATCAAACCCATGCTGTTGGCGTAACGCCAGCTCCGCTTTCAGGGCGGCTACGTCCTCCTCATTGCTCGCATAATAGAGGCTATGATGGCGCTCAAAGGCCACATTACCCAACTCTGCCGCTAAGCCTTCCAGCGTCAGAATAGCGTCGGCGCAGGCCTGGTACGCCATTACTGCGTTCGCCTCCCCATACTGCTCAGCCAAATCCACCATGTGGGTGTCGATTTCGTACTGCAGCAACGCAGTGCTGGCCGCAGAACTGCCCCACCCTACTTCACGCCGCTCTACCACCACAACGTGATGGCCATGGCGGCTTAGCTCATTAGCGATTAACGCCCCGGTTATCCCCCCTCCTATGATGACCACTTCGCATTCATGGTCTCTGATTAATTGTGGAAACGCCGTCAATAACCCATTTTTTACCGCCCAAAACGGGTAGCCACTTTTAAGATCCATCTCATCACCTATGCAGAGTTGTCCTACAGTATGCTGTTAACAATAGTTGGTTACGGCCACATTGCTCTGTTAACGAAGCGTTCAGGCGAGGAAATGTAGATGATCGATTTGCGTAGCGATACGGTGACCCGTCCTACGGCCGCCATGCTAGATGCCATGATGACCGCCCCGTTGGGAGATGATGTATGGGGTGACGACCCGACCGTCAATGCCTTTCAAGCGGCACTTGCCCAGCAGGCAGGTAAAGAGGCGGCACTGCTGTTTCCCAGCGGCACCCAAAGCAATTTGGTCGCGCTGATGGCCCACTGCGAACGGGGCGATGAGTATATTGTTGGGCAGTCTGCCCACACCTACCGGTATGAAGGCGGTGGAGCAGCGGTGTTAGGCAGCATTCAGCCACAGCCGATTGAGAACGACGAAGATGGCAGCCTTCCCCTGGAAAAAATTTCCGCTGCAGTAAAGGCAGATGACTTCCACTTTGCACGCACTCGGTTATTGGCATTGGAAAACACCATCGGCGGCAAGGTGTTGCCCGCTGCCTATATACAGCAGGCAACTGATTTAGCTCGCCAACATGGTTTATCAACGCACCTAGATGGCGCCCGGCTATTTAATGCCGTCGTGGCAACTGAACGCTCGTTGAAGCAGCTCTGCCAACCGTTTGATAGCGTGTCGCTGTGCTTCTCTAAAGGGCTTGGCACGCCGATGGGGTCTGCCCTGGTCGGCTCCCAAGGGCTGATTGATAAGGCACGCCGATTACGTAAGATGGTCGGCGGAGGCATGCGCCAATCAGGCATTATTGCTGCGGCTTGCCAGCATGCGCTGGACCACCACGTAAGCGATCTTGTTCACGACCATCGCCGAGCGGCCCGCTTGGCAGAAGGGCTCTCGGCACTTCCCGGGGTTGAAGTAACCTCTCAGGCCACTAACATGGTGTTTGTCCGCTTTCCCGATACGCATGTGCAGCCACTGGCAACGTGGCTAAAAGAGCACGGCATTCTCATTGAGCTACTTTACGCGACGCGCCTTGTTGTCCACCGCGATATAAGCGATGCAGATATTGATGAGGTAATCGCGGTCATGCAGCGCTACTTCGAGTGCCAGTAGCTTCGTTTAAATGCTAATACAGCCGCCAGTCAAAAGTTTGAACTGCCTCACGCTTTCGCCTCATTAGCGTGGGGCTCTGCGAAAAAGCCGTCTACACTCTAAGTGCGTATTTTGCGTACAAGGGATCTTAGTAAATGACGTCATCCTCCTGCCCTGCCGCTCTGCTTTTAACGAGCGGCTTGCTCCTTGCGACGGTTGCCTTTGGGCAACCGTCGGACACTACTTACCCGTGGGATGACGCACTGATTAACGCGGCTCAGCAAGTGACCCTGGGGCCAAGGCCCCTCTTTCTCGTTAATGATATGAGCACCGGGAATGCCCATGAGCGCCGGTTAAAATCCGAGCTGCTGGCCTGTGCGGCCGAGCAAACCCAGTGGCAACGCTCGCCCCTAACCATTGGGCACCGGGGGGCACCGCTTCAGTTTCCAGAACATACCCTTGAGTCTTATCTGGCAGGCGCCCAAGGCGGCGCCGGCATTCTAGAGTGTGATGTCACCTTTACTGCCGATGAGGAGCTGGTCTGCCGCCACTCCCAGTGTGATTTGCACTACACCACCAATATTGTGGAAACAGCCTTCGCCCAGCAGTGCAGCACTCCCCCCACGTTTGATGAGGCCACGGGTGAACTTACCAATGCTGCCGACATTCGCTGCTGTACCAGCGATATTACGCTGGCTGAGTTCCGCACGTTACAAGGCACCATGGAAGGGGTAAATACCGAGGCCACTACTCTGGAAGCCTATCTGGCCGGCACACCCCCCTGGCGCACCGACTTATACGCCACCCGGGGCACCTTAATGAGCCACGCAGACAGCATTGCTCTCTTCCAGCAATTGGGCGTAAAAATGATGCCC
Organism: Halomonas sp. GFAJ-1; assembly: GCA_002966495.1. Classification (NCBI taxonomy): domain Bacteria; kingdom Pseudomonadati; phylum Pseudomonadota; class Gammaproteobacteria; order Oceanospirillales; family Halomonadaceae; genus Halomonas; species Halomonas sp. GFAJ-1. The sequence goes on along the minus strand of CP016490.1, from coordinate 1,623,259 downwards.
GAGCTAAAAGCGCCCATGGTGGACATGCCTTATACCGGCCACTCCGAAGAGGGGGGTACTCAGCAAAACTTTACCCAGAAAGAGTATGCGCAAAAACTAATTGATGAGTATTTAGCCGCGGGTATCAACCCACAAGACGTCTACCCCCAGTCATTTAACTTGGAAGACGTGCGCTACTGGATTGAAAACGCGCCTACCTTTGGCGCCCAGGCGGTGTATTTAGAGGGCCGCTACAGCGACGAACATTTTGATCACAACGACCCCGTTAGCTGGCAGCCCAGCATGGATGAACTCGTTGAACTAGGGGTCGCTATTCTCGCGCCACCCACGTGGATGCTGCTTGAACCCAACCCTAACTTTACGCCCACAGAAAGCGGCTCTCGGGCAGAAGAAGGGGCGGCTCCCAGCAGTGAAGACCATGCCCGTCGGCTACAGCCCTCACGCTATGCGCAAGAAGCGCGCGATGCCGGATTACTACTGATTGCATGGACAATGGAGCGTTCAGGGCCGCTAGCGGAAGGTAGCGAGTGGTACCACCACACCACTCAAGATGTTATCAGCCAAGAAGGCGATATACTTATTACGATTGATGCGCTGATTAATGACGCTGGTGTACGCGGTATTTTTACCGACTGGCCTGCCACGGTGGCATTTTTTGATAACTGTTCGCAGCGGGGCGCCCCTTAACACAGCAAGCGCCTTTTAACTCAGCCATACCTTGTTTTTAACAAAAATTTACTATTTAATTACAATTTGCATTATTTTAAAGATTTAATCGCCACTGGCAAAGCATCAAAACAACGGTAAACAGCACCCCGGCGTAGGCAAGGGAACCTAATCAGCACTGTTCGGGGAAATAAAAAAATCAAATAGCGGAACACTATGCATGCTTTCGGTTGGATGACACGCCTTCAGGCGGGTCTCTTCATACTATTGGTATGGTGTTATCCCGTTGTGGCTAATGCGGGCACTCTAACGCTATCGCCTCCCGTCCAAGAGCACTACGACTTGGGCGCAGCCACTAGCTATTGGCACGATACCCAAGGGCTTAGCTTGCCAGCGCTATTGGCGCTTAACCCGGCGTTTGAGGAAGTCCAAACTAAACGCGATTTAAATTTCGGCTACACCCAAAGCGATATTTGGTTACGAACTCAACTACATAACGACTCCGACGAGGCGGCCTCGTGGCTGGTACAGTTTGAATACCCCTTTCTGGATCACGTGACGCTGTACACGCTGCGGGGTCAGCTTAGCGAAGCGCAACACAGCGGTAGCGCACTGCCGGTATCCACGCGAGCCTTGGAGCACCGCCAAGCGGTCTTTCCGCTAACGCTAGAGGCAGGCGAAAAAGTCACGCTCTACACCCATGTCAGCGCATCGGGTAGTAAGTTTTTAAGCTATGCCTTAATGGCACCCGAGGCTTTTTATGCACAAAATGACCGTCATAATTTCTGGCTGGCGACCTATTTTGGCATGCTGTTAGCGCTCAGCACTTACAACCTGCTGCTGTTTTTTGGTTTAAAAGAACGGGTGTTTCTTTACTACGCGCTCTTTGCATTTGGCTTTACGCTGGCAATATTGACGTTTAACGGCCTCGGCACGCTGATATTCTGGAGTTTTTTAGGGGATAACTCGGCGCGCTTAGTAGCGATCGGATTTACCTTTGCCTCCACCATGGGCACGCTATTTGCCCAAAGCTTTCTCAATACTGCCCTCTACTGCCCTCGCTGGCACCGAACACTTTCTTTTTTTCGAGGATACTGCTGGCTAGCGCTGATGGCCGTGATGCTCTTGCCCACCCAGCCCGCTCTCCGCTTAATGGACATCACCGGGTTTACGGCATCGCTACTTATACTTGCGTGCGGTATTTATTGCAGTTGGCGTCGGGTGCCCAGTGCCCGCTTATTTGTACTCGCTTGGTCGCTATTTTTACTCGGCGCGGCGGTTTTTGCCCTGCGCAACCTTGGCCTACTGCCCGCTAATTTTATCACGCTACACGGCATACAAATCGGCTCAGCGCTGGAGATGCTGCTGCTCTCCTTTGCCCTCGCCGCGCGTTTTAACAAGCTTAAAAAGCAAAAAGAGCAAGCCCAAGCAGAAACCGTTGCCATGCTGAAACATCAAGAAACACTCTTAGAAGCCAAAGTAGCCGAGCGTACCTATGCACTAGAACGCTTAGCCAATCACGACATGCTTACCGGTTTGCTCAACCGCAATGGCTTAGCCCGCTGCGCCAGTCAAGCCCTAGAGCGCAGCCGCCAACAACATACCCCGCTTTCCCTGTTTATGTGTGACCTGGACCGCTTCAAGCCTATTAATGATGCGCATGGCCACGAAGCAGGCGACTTTGTACTTCAACAAGTAGCCAAACGGTTAGCACACTTAGCCCGAAATAATGACCACTGCGCGCGGTTTGGGGGAGATGAGTTTGTGGTTCTTTTTGAAGGGCTGTGCGACCCAAAAGCCATTGATGAACTGCGTTGCCGTATCGAACAGGCCATTCAACAACCTATCAAGCTTCCTGATGGTAAATTGATCTGCATTGGGGTCAGTATCGGCACGAGTACCAGTTATGATGCGAATGCAACGCTGGAAAGTTTAATGCGCGAAGCCGACCACAACATGTACGCGGTAAAGTCGTGCCAACCATGCTGCCGCTATGGTTCTGCGGGGTAACGGTCACTGGCTTTTTAAGAAAACAGCCTAGGAGAAAACCAGCAAGGCAGCACACCCCGCAGCCCCCACGGCGAAAGGTAAAAACTGGCTATTACGATCTTCTGGCAACTCCTCTTTTAGTACGTTGAGCACCAATCCCCCCGCTACAAAGGCATACACCAGGCTGATAACCGCGTCTGTTACTTGGAACGCCTGTCCTACTAACCAGCCCATAAACACAGCAGCCGCCAGCACCCACCGACCTTTGGCCATATAAATATGACGATGATGCTGCACCAAACCGTGATCGTTAACTAGAAAATGAAACCCCATGGCTAAAAAGAAGAACAACACTTCTGGTAGCTGATTATCGCGATATACCAATAGATAACCAATAAGGGCGTTATAGAGTGAAAAAGAACCAATGTGGACCCAGAAAACACCCTGTAATTTCCCCAGGGTGGCAGGCTTCTGTTTACCATCACGGCGGGAGTACTGCTTGGTTACCTGCTCCAAGCCGTAAAATACCGCTAAGCCCGTTAAAGCAACGATGTAGGCGTTATGCTCAAGCACAAAGAGCGGCCCATGGGCTGTAATAGTTTCATGGGCCTCACTAAGCGCCGGAAAAATGTGGACGAACACATAGCCCACTGAAACGCCCCCCGCAAAGGAGAGCCAAGCGCTCCGAGGGAGCGCATTCAAACGTTGAAGCTTGCCTGCAAATAGATGAATGGCCGCCAACCCTAGGGCAAATGCCAGCTGCAGCCACATAAAACAACACTCCTTGTTGCTTGAAGAATCGGACGTTAAAGGGTTGGGTTAATCAAACAAGCTCATGCGTTTCATCACGTTGTCGCGCTTAATTTGCCAATGGTATAGCGCCCCCGTTACGTGCAGCGCCAGCAAGGCAACAATGGCCCACCCCAAACGCTCGTGCCACATAAACAGCTCTTCTGAAAGCGCCTTATGCTCGCCAATTAGCCCCGGCAAGTGCCAGTGGAAAAACTCCACAGGGAACCCCCCGCTAGCGGTAGCGGCCCAGCCTAACAGCGGCATGACAATTAACGCCAAGTAGAGCAAGTGATGCACGCTGGTGCTGGCAACCCGCTCAAACCTATTAAGGGGTGGGTCATGATCTGGAATAAGAAATGCTAAGCGGGTAATGATGCGTAGCGTCATCAACAGCAAGAGGGCGACACCCAGCGTTTTGTGGCTCGTGTAGAGAAAATTAGTCAACGTATTGCCTACTAAATTGACGGTTCCCTCATAACCTAAAAACCCCAGCGTTAACCCGGTCAACAAGGAGAGCAGTACGACACCTGCCACCAACCAGTGCAGCACCCTGTGTGGGTAGATATAGTGATCCAACTCGTGCATTGAGTGCTCCTACGGCTAATCACGTGAGCTAATCGTGTACTACCAGAATTAAGCGTAGTTCAGTCATATAGAGTAGCAGAATTTATAACACCCCCTTTCGACTAATCTCTGTTTCTAGCGCTCGGAAAAACAGTGGCGCGCTGTGGGTGTCGCCAACTGTTCACGAATTAACTCACCAAGCCTTCGGGCTGGCTCTGAAGGCCGATGAGGCGCCCGGTGCAGGGCTAACTCAATCAAAGGTAACGCTGGCATACCGCTGCTTTCATCTAAAGGCCGTAGCGAAGGGGTCAGCATGCTGCGGGTAACCACTACCACGGCGAGCCCTGCGGTGACGATAGGCGCAAGGCCTGCCATAGACTGGCTGGTATAGGCCACGCGCCACGTTCGGCCAGCGGCTTGCAGCGCTTGTTCTGCCACGTCACGAAACAGATCCGCGCCTGGGGAGTAGAGGGCAAGCGGGATAGGGTCACTTAGCAGGGGGTGCTGGTTAATACCCACCGCCCAAACAAGCGGCTCACGGCGAATCACCTCTCCACCCGGCGAATTACGTTGGCGCGTTACCAGTGCCAGGTCAATCTCAGCGGCCTTTACCTGCTCAACCAGGTGCGCGCTGGTGCCACAAATTACCGTTAGGCCTACCGATGGGTAGAGTTGATGAAAGTAAGCAAATACCGACGGCAGTAGAGAAGCGTAATCTTCAGGAATACCAAGCGTTAAATCGCCCGTCACTTGCCGCGCCTGCATGTCGCTCCACGCTTCATCGTTAAGGGCTAGTAAGCGACGAGCATGGGTCAGTAAGCGCTCACCTTCAGAGGTGAAGCGTAAGCGCCGCCCTTCTCGCTCATGCAAACGAAGCGCTAACTGCGTTTCTAAACGCTGCAGCTGCATACTCACGGTGGACTGGGTATACGCTAACCGTTTGGCTGCGGCGGTCACACTACCCGTATCAGATATTGCCACCAGCGTTCGCAAAAGCGTCAGATCTAATGTGGGCGCTCGCATACATCACCATTATTGATAAAACCAATCACAAAAGATTGATATTGTGATACATCACTTCTGAGTATGCTGCGGGGAGTTTCAAAAAGACAAGGAGAACTCCATGTATCCCGCTCACTCAACCGTTGTGGCGTCACCTTGGTACAGCATTGTCGCGGCGTTAGTGGCCGTGATGCTCTGGAGCGTAGCTCCGCTATTGGCAGAGCTTGCCCGCACGTCTTCCCCACTGCAATTAACCGCACTCACACTCTTGGCAGGTGCCCTAGCCACACTTCCGCTTAGCCACAGGGTACCTGTGACAATGTTAAGTAAAAGGTGGCAGCTCAGCGTATGGCTGGGCGTTCCGCTGCTTATATTTGGCGCTGTCAGCAGTTACTTTATTGGCATGCGCCTGGCACCTGCCGCAGAAGCCGCCCTCATTACTTACACGTGGCCCGTATTGTTTGTGCTATTAAGTCAGTGGAGTCGCTTTGGCAAACTACGCATGGCAGGGGTTATAGGGGCACTTATCGCGTTTTCTGGCGCTGCCCTACTATTGTTACCCCAAGCGCTAAGTGGTGGGTTTGGCGGAGCAACCACTGGCTATGCATTAGCACTACTCGCTGCCTGCTGTTGGGCTCTTTACTCTTGGTTAGGCCAAGCGGCTCCGCTGGCCTTAACGCCGCTGCTGCCGCGCTTATTGCTGGTTGCTTGCGCGATTGCAACCAGTGCGAGCCTGCTCATGGAAGGAAGTATTGAGGTGCCGAGTGGCGACGCCCTGCTAGCAGGCATCGCCCTGGGGCTGGGTCCTTATGGCATAGCCATGGTCGCCTGGGACAAAGCGCTGCGCCTAGGGCAAGCAAGCATCGTTGGCAGCCTTGCTTATGGAGTACCAATTCTGGCGGCCGCGTTGTTAGTAGCAGCCGGGGTGAGCGTGCTGGATTGGCGGCCACCCTGTGCCGCCATGTTAGTAGTGGTAGGCTGTTTAAAAGCGGGTCGTTAACAGGCCATCTCACCCTATGGCAAGGGTAAGATGGCCTAAAAAGTCGGTACGCTTAACGCATAAACACGAGCGTTTGAACGTTGAGTTTATGCTTAGGTCGTCGGCTGAATATTTGCGGGTTCCGCACTTACCTGAAGCTCGAACATTCCGCTACCACGGGTGCTAAAGCCACGAGCAATGACGGTGTAGGTGCCCGGCAGCAGCGCTTGTTCCAGCAGTGCGTCGGTGCCGCTGCCACCATCATCATCACTGTAGGAGACGCCTTCACCGTATAGCTCAAGGTAGGCATCAAAGTCGCTGGAGCGCATGGCCAGCGTTACCTGAGAACTCTCTTCCAGGGTGAGTTCATAGGTCAGCGGTTCACCGCTGTACCAGCCATTTAACGTTTCACCCAGCGTTAACACGCCTTCATTACGCAGCTCGACGCCGTTAGGTAAATCACGCGGCAATACTGAAAGGGAAAATAAACCGCTGTCATTGCCAAAAGCGGTGCGCGCAGTGAGCCGGTACACGCCTGGCGCTAAGAAATCCGCAATTCGTGCGTCTAGGTTGCCCGCGCTGTCATCATCTTCGCGGAAATAGCCGTTAGGGCCTTCTAACTCAAGATAAGCATCTACGTCGCTTGAGCTCATCTCAATTTGGTACATGCCCGCGTCTTCAATGTCTAGCTCATAGTGAAGCGCCTGACCGCTGTACCAACCATTCAACGTCTCGTTAGAAGTAATTGTGCCATCGTTACGCAGCTCGCCATCTCCTGGTAACGTTTTTGGCTCAGCGGTTAACGTAAATAATCCATTGCCTTCACCGTAGGCCGAACGCGCGGTTACCTGGTAGTCACCAGGCGCGAGAAAATCGACAATTCGCGCATTGAGATTCCCTGCGCTATCGTCGTCTTCACGGTAATAGCCGCCGGGGCCTTCCAGCTCTAAGTAGGCATCAAAGTCATCGGCCAGCATCTCAATTTGATACATGCCAGCTTCTTCTATCGTGAGCGTTAACTCGCGGGAAGCCCCCTCAAGCCAACTATCAATAGGTGTCTCGATGGTGAGGGTGTCTGAATCACTCAGCTCAATGGCGCGGCTATTAATGCTAAAGGGGCCATAGCTGTGCTCATCGACGCCGCTAACCACCACTATGTACTCTCCACCCTCTTTGATAGGCTGGCGCAGCGTAGGGCCACTTCCCAGTAACGCTAGCTGGTCGTCATACAGTGCAAACACACCTTGTAATGCGCCCCGTAGGGAAAACTCAACCAGCGCCCCCTCTTCCAAATTGATGGCATAGCGTAAAAAGCGGCTACCATCTTTGCCATTTAGCTCGCTGGTTGACGTAATCTCCCCATTTACCCGCTCGCCTAGCGTTAAGCTTTCAAGCGTACTTTGTGGCTGAGGCTCTTCAGCATCAGGCTCCGAACTAGACAGTGTTTGCGCCGCTAAAAAACCAACAGCAGCACCGCCAACGGCAACAATAATTAGCGAAAGAGGAGAAGACTTGGCCATGGGGCATCCTTATGGGTGACAGTCATACGCGAGCTATAGCTAGGCTAAATTATATGATGCTTACATGAACAGCGTGAGCATTTAAAATACTGCAGCGCACAAAAAAACATTGTTCGATTATAAATTAGCCTGGGGGCAGTAACTGACTGAATCCCAAGGCCAACTACAAAAAATTAAAAAAATCGTAATTATGGAGCCATTTGCATCGATCTTCTTAAAGCTTGCTGACTCCAAACGGGCACGCTACTATCGGAGAGCCTAATCGGCACCTCATCGATGCATTACCCTCGATATGAAAAAACTGAGGTACTCCCATGGGAGCCCATAAGCGACTTATCCGAACGAGCTGTTTAGCAGCGATACTTATTGCGTGTACTGCTACAACCGCTGTTGCCAATGAGTTAGAAACACAACGAGGCGTTGCCTCTTTTTACAGTGACCGTTTTCAAGGCGCTACCACTGCCAGTGGTGAACGTTTTGATCAGCAGGCGCTAACGGCTGCTCACCCGAGCTTACCGTTCGGCACCAAAGTATTGGTCACCCGCCCCGATACAGGTCAGAAAGTGGAGGTTCTAATCAATGACCGCGGCCCCTTTGTTCAAGGGCGTGTCATTGACCTCTCTAAACGAGCAGCTACTAAGCTTGGCATGATTCGCCGAGGCACGGCGCCTGTTCTACTGACCCTGATAGACTAATCCTGCTGTTCTAGCCTGCAGTACAGGCGACGTAGCGAGTTAACGGATAGCACACCCGCAAGTGTGTGATACCCCTTAAACGAACAACTCAATACATTTGTTTCAGTTGCACCCACCTAGAGCGGCTTCTTAGCCGCTCTTTTTATGGTCACTGTTTTTTTACCTGTATCAGCCCTCCTATTTTTTCAAGGCGAACTTGCGAGCATGCTAGCAGTCTCTATCCTGCAAGAAGGAGATTCGCTTCGCATCAGCAGGAGGCATACATGCAATCACGGTTTTTTACCTTAACTGGCTACCCCACCGGCTTGCCCGAGCGCGAACTATTTTCGCTGGAACACCAGGAACTTCCCGCCCTCGGCGAAGGCGAAGTACGCATTCGCAACCACTGGCTGTCGGTTGACCCCTATATGCGTGGCCGAATGACCGGCATGCATACCTATATCGCACCTTTTGAGCTTGGCAAACCCATGGACGGTGGCGCTATAGGAGAAGTCATCGAGTCCAACGACTCTCGCCTCAAGATAGGAGATACCGTCAGCCACATGGGGGGCTGGCGAGATATTGCCCAGGTTTCTGCAGAGGGTGTCACCTCACTACCCGATATCGATGTGCCAGAGCAGGCATATTTAGGCGTCTTAGGTATGCCTGGCATGACCGCCTGGACAGGCTTAAATATCATCGCCGAGTGCAAACCAGGAGATAATGTGCTGGTCAGCGCCGCCAGCGGTGCTGTTGGGTCGTTGGCGGTTCAGCTTGCTAAAGCGAAAGGCTGTCACGTGGTCGGCATTGCAGGACCAGCTCATAAGCTCGCTTGGCTGGAATCATTAGGTATCGAGCCGGTAAGTTATCGTGACCGCACTGCTCAAGAACTTAGCGATGCTATTAAGCTGGCGAGCCCCAACGGTATTGATGTTTATTTCGAGAACGTTGGCGGCATCTGCTTAGAGGCTGCACTAAGCCAGCTTAATGAAGGCGCGCGGATTGCTGTCTGCGGCATGATTGATAGCTACAATGCAGAAACGCCGCCCCCTGGCCCTCGTAACTTAGCGCAACTGGTGGTGCGTAAAGCCAAAATGCAGGGCTTTATTGTGGCGGATCACTGGGCCAGCTACCGCTACTTTCTCAACGAAGTGGCGCCGCAAGTAGCAAAAGGCAGCATCAGCTATAAAGAAACGGTTCAGGAAGGGCTTGAAAGCACGCCTGATGCATTTTTAGCGCTTTTTGAAGGCGGCAACACCGGTAAAATGTTAGTCAAGCTAACGTAGCACCCAACAGCATAGACCCAAACAGGGCAACCCTAGGGCTGCCCTGTTTCTTAAACGCTATATGTAATAGCCATCCCTTTAAAAACGTCCTTTAAAAACCGTATTTAAAAACCGTTCTTTAAAAGCTAAGCTCCACCCCGCCATATACGCTGCGCCCTGGGGCGGGTTCATAGTAGCGGCCAAAAGTGCCATTTAAGCGCACATTGTCATAATACGTTTCATCAAACAGGTTCCGAACTCCTAAATAAGCGTTTAAGCGCGTATCGCCTCCTAATTGCCAACCATCTCCCACCCGTAGGTTCACCAGCCAATAGCTATCAATTTTTGTCTCATTGGCGTTATCCGCTACCAGGTCACCAACATACTGGGTTTCCAGCGTGGCAAAGCGTTCATCCAACCCCTGCCAAGTAAGCTGGTTCATCCAGGTTTGCTCGGGTAGGCCTGGAATACGGTTACCATCAAAGCGCTCGTTTGGGGTGGCAAAACTATCAAACTCATAGCGCGCCAGCGTTAAAGCGCTATCTAAGCGCCACTGGTCGGCAAGTCGCCAACCAACCGCCAACTCCAGGCCATCGCGGCTGGTATCACCAGCGTTTTGGTAGAAGGTGCGGCCCCCTTCATCAAAAGGCACCAGTTCATCACGAACCCGTACTGAAAATAGCGCCAAATCATAATCCATCGCCAATGGCGCCATATAGCCACGTAGACCTACTTCTCGGTTCCAGGCTTTTTGTGGCTCCACAGCAGGGTTAAAACCACCGCCTGCCGGGTTAGCAAACTCGGCAAAGGTTGGCGTTTCAAAGGCGGTACCCGTATTGATATAGGCTTGATGCTGTGGACGGTAACGGTAACTAAGCCCCGCCGAACCGCTCCACTCGTTAAAGGTGCGCTCGCCACTTTGGTCGCCATCTTCAAAATAGCGGTCATCCACCTTTAGCTCCACGCGGTCAAAGCGGGCGCCAAGAGAGAACGTCACCTGCTCGGTCAGTGCCAAATCACCCTGGGCAAATACCCCGGTAGAGGTCGCGGTTTGAGTCTCTGCCGCCGACTGTTCACCAACGCTACCTTGAGCGTTAACGTTGTTACGAAAGCGCTCATCCTCTTGGCGCGCCACGTCTGAGCCCACAATGTAGTTTAGCGGTAGGCCGCCCAAGGTGATGTCGTGGTGATATTCGCTGCTGGCGCCAACATAGTCCCGCTGAAAGCCCAGGCGGCTATCGCCTACAAAGGGCAACTGTTGCTCAAAGTCACGCCGGGCGATAAACCCCTTAAGGTAAAATTCGCCAGGGCCCGCGGTTAAGTCTTCGTACTGTAGGCCAATCAGCTGTTGATCAACCCGCTGCCGGGCGTCCAGTGCTAAGGCATTGGGGGCCGCCTGGTGTCGCCCACTCGAAACTTCACTGGCGTTCAACGCCCCCGGATCTTCTGAACGTGGGTTTTCAAGCAAATTGATAATGGCGGTTAACGCCCGCTCACTGCCTAACTCACGGCGCAGCTTGGCATTCAGCAAGTACTTTTCAGTTGAGCTTTGCTCACGGTAGCCGTCCACCTTGAGTGCCGAAAGACTCACATGGTGCGACCAGTCTCCTTGGGCTCCCCCCTGCTGCAGCGCCACTTTTTGGTAACCGTCGCTGCCCGCACCTACGCTAAGCCGTGTGCCTGGGTTATCGCGACCATCGGCGGTGGTGACATCAATTACCCCACCCGCCGCATTGCCATAAAGCACCGAGGAGGGCCCGCGAATCACCTCAATACGCTCAGCGCTGTTTAAATCAATCGCATCTAGCTGGGCCTGCCCATCTGGCAGGGTATAAGGAATGCCATCTACCATTACCGTGATGCCACGCACACCAAACGGGGCACGGGCCCCAAACCCGCGAATGGCAATACGCTGCCCCTGGGCAAAGTTATCGCGGTTTTGCAAAAACACGCCGGGCACCCGTGTAAGCGACTCATCCAGCCTGACACCCTGCTGCCCTTGGGCTATATCCTCTCGCTCCAGAGTGGAAACTGCCGCTGGGGTAGCGTAAAGCTCACGTGCCAAACGCGGGGCGCTCACCTCCACCGTGGACAGTGCTGTTGTGTCACTCACATTAGCAGAGGGTTGTGCCATTACCGGCACGCTAGCCACAGCACCAGCAAACAGTAGCGAAGAGGGCAGCATTTTTTTCATGGCATTCCCAATAAATATTGAAACAGATGATGGCTTGGTGGTTCACGCTTGACTGAGTTGAAACGGCTCTATTGCCCGCCGTGGCGCTGGCGGTGCAGTGCATGAACTTGAGCGTCCAACCCGGGCACGGGGCCATCTACAGCGAGCCCCGGCACAACGTCATTGATAGAAAGCGTTGCCACAGGGGGAGGCGCAACACCCAGTTCAGCCAGCCATACTCCCAGCTGCTGGGAGGAGCTAACATAGACAATTCGCCCAAGCCCCACCCACCCATGGGCAGCGGCACACATTGCACAGTGCTCACCCGAGGTGTACACCGTTGCCGTAGCCCGCTCTGCTGGCGACAGATGATTAGCCGCCCAGCGAGCCAAAGCGAACTCTGGGTGCTGCGTAGCGTCTCCCCCAGCAATACGGTTACGCTCTTCCGCGAGGATCTCGCCTTGGGCACTAACCAGTACACTGCCAAAAGGCTCGTCACCCTTGTGTAACGCCTCTTTTGCAAGCTCAACCGCGCGCTCAAGAAACCTCATCTCATGCGCTGCCACCATTACTCTTTCTCCTTATCACCGAACGTAACGTGCGCTTGACTATTTTTTACCTGAACCGACTATCACCATGTTTCACTATAGTGGCAAAAGTTCTACCACTTTAACTAACAATGCCATCGGTAACAGTAATGAACACTATTAACCCTAACAAACTGCACCACAGCAAATGGACCGCCGTCATACCTCAAAATAGAGAAAAACACTTTATCGTGACGCAACTGCTGCGGAATGAAGAAGAAACGGTGGAGCATGTTGTGCTGGAGGCAGTTCACTCTCACCGTGAGATCACGCTGGCATGGCAAGCGCTTAAAGACGACACCACCTGGAAGATGGGATGGAAGTAGCCGTCGACATAGCCGCGCCTAGAAAATAAACATAAAAGGCTTTGACGTCGCGTCTAAATCGTGGCACTGTAGCGTCAGTTGGTTAGCAAGCGGCATGGTTTCAGAAGTGTACGATCTTTTTCGGCAGCCTGATATTGTATTCCTTGTTTCACCCGCTACTTAAATCTGGGTAATACCAGGAACTTTATTACGGCGCATTAGCGCGAAAGGATCTAGACAATGGCAACTGGCACAGTTAAATGGTTTAACGACACTAAAGGTTTTGGTTTCATCGCTCCTTCTGACGGTGGCGACGACCTTTTTGCTCATTTTTCTGAAATTCAGTCTGACGGTTTCAAAACCCTTCAAGAAGGCGCTAACGTTTCTTTTGACGTTACCCAGGGTAAGAAAGGCCTTCAGGCTTCTAACATCAAGCAAATCTCCTAAGCCCTAAGCTTTAGAGTTTGCTCAGACCCTCAAAAGTCTGAATAACAAGGCCCGCTTATGCGGGCCTTGTTGCGTTTGGGCACCCACCTTTTGGGTGCCCGCTTTAGCTACGCGACTGACACACGCGAGTAAGCAACTAAGCGCACATCTACCGTTAGCGTTAGCGTATCCAGCGCTGCTGCCCGTGCACGCCCTTCTGCGCTCGCCCGATACAAATGCGGTGTCATCGCCAGCAAATCAGCTATCCTTTCTGTCCCCTCAAGCGATAACTCATAACAAAGCGATAGGGTTTGCTGATGTGCAAAGCCGTTAGGCACGCTTGCCTCCACAGAGCGCTCTGGCTTTAACGTGGGATAGATCACTTCCCGCAGTTCGCGCAAATGGTTTGGCCCTGCCTCCACTTGCAACAGCAGGCCGCCTGGCTTTAACACACGGGCAAACTCACCTGCTACGGGAAAGCCAAACATACACAGAACACAATCCAGCGTGGCCGACTGTACCGGCAAATGGGCATTACTGCCTACCACCCAACTTGCTTGAAGCGTATCCTGCTTAGCTGCGGCTAACACTGCCCACTTAGAAATATCCAGCCCCATTAATGATAAAGGCACGGAACCGGGTACCGCTTTTGCCAAGTGACGCAGGTAGTATCCTTCACCACATCCCGCATCCAGGCAGCTATAAGGTGCATTAGGCAAACCGGAGCCCGCGCGGTGCTCCTCCACCGCACTATTTACTGCTTTTGCAATAGCTTCATAGTAGCCACCATTAAGAAACCGCTGGCGAGCCGCCACCATGGCTTTACTGTCGCCGGGATCATGGGAACGCTTGTGCTGTACGGGCAACAGATTAACGTAACCCTGCTTGGCAATGTCGAAACTATGCCCTGCCGTGCAACGCCACGTACCGCCCAACATCTCTAACGGCTCACCATCCAATGGGCAAGCCAGTGCTTGAAAAGGGGTTATGCTCATAGGCGTTTCATCATTGAAATAGAAAGAGTAAATAAATATGCGGCTTGGAAAGTACAACGCAGAAAATGCGATGACGCTTAAACACGGTAAAGGCTAACACACCATGCATCGACTACTGCGTATTGCGGGCGCTTGGCCCTATTTGATTGCCATTTTTCTAAATGCCTTTGTGGATTTAGGGCATAAAATCGTTATTCAAAATACGATTTTCAAAAGCTATGACGGCACCGCCCAGGTCGTGCTCACTACGCTAGTGAATGGATTAATCTTACTGCCGTTTATTTTGCTCTTTAGCCCGGCAGGCCACGTGGCGGATAGCTACCCAAAGGTGCGCATTTTACGCGTTTCCGCCTGGGCCACCGTAGCAGTTTCACTGGGCATCACCACTGCTTACTACCAGGGGTGGTTTTGGCTGGCGTTTGCCATGACGCTACTGCTGGCGATTCAGTCGGCCTTCTACTCCCCGGCTAAATACGGCTTAGTGAAAGGGTTGTTCGGCAAACCTCGCTTAGCGGAAGCCAATGGGTTGATCCAAGCTGTCACCATTGGCGCTATTCTGGCAGGCACCGTGGCGTTTACTGCCCTGTTTGAAAGCTGGGTGTCGCCTGATGCCGAAACACCAAATAAGTTGTTACGCCAAATAGCTCCCCTGGGCTGGTTGCTAGTGCTTAATAGCATCCTCCAAGTCGCGACGCTTTACCGTCTCCCGCTGGATAGCACCCAACGCTCTGATACACCGCTAACGTGGCAGCGCTACCTCAAAGGTGCTGCCTTGAAAGGTAACCTGCGGATCATCGCGCGTCAGCCCGTCATTAGGCTTTCCATTATTGGTCTTGCTACTTTCTGGTCGGTGGGGCAGGTGCTGCTAGCCGCTTTCCCCGCCTACGCTAAAGATGCCCTTAGCATTGATAACACCTTAGTACTGCAAGGCATTCTTGCAGCCAGCGGTATGGGTATTGCGCTGGGTTCTTTGCTTGCCAGCAAGCTTTCTCACAATCGGATTGAAACCGGCTTAATTCCCGTAGGGGCACTCGGGGTAGCGTTAGGGCTATGGTGCCTGCCGCTATTCGCTACGCCCACTGGCCAAGCAGTTAATTTCATCTTTATTGGCATTATGGGCGGGCTATCTATTGTGCCGCTTAATGCGCTGATACAGTTTCACGCCGCTGATAACGAGCTAGGCACTGTACTAGCCGCCAATAACTGGATTCAGAACATCGCCATGCTGGGCTTTCTTGTACTCACCGCACTGTTCGCATTAGTGGGTGTAGAAAGCCTTTACCTGCTACTGCTGATTGCCAGCGTCGCTTTGGTGGGCGGCGGTTACACCGTCATAAAGTTGCCACAAAGCCTGGTACGTTTTCTGCTGAGTTTTTTGCTGACGCGCCGTTACCGTGTCGATGTTCACGGGCTGGAAAACCTGCCCGCTCAAGGCGGCGTACTGCTACTAGGCAATCATATTAGCTGGGTGGATTGGGCCATGGTACAGATCGCCAGCCCCCGCCCCGTGCGTTTTGTGATGCTGAAATCCGTTTATCAGCGCTGGTACCTTCGCGGTTTTCTAAAAGCGCTTGGCTGTATCCCCATTGAACGCGGCAGCGCAGCTGAAAATGCGCTGGCAGATGTGGCTAAACAACTCAACGCCGGCGAAGTGGTGTGCCTGTTTCCTGAGGGGGCCATTAGCCGCACTGGCCAGCTGGGCGAATTCCGCCGCGGCTATGAGCGTGCCTGCAAAATGGCTAACGCTGATGTCAACATCGTCCCCTTTTACCTACGCGGACTATGGGGTAGCCAGTTTTCACGCTCTTCTAGCAAACATAAAGAGTTACGCAACGCACCTCTGCACCGTTCGGTCGTGGTCGCCTTTGGCAAGCCGCTAGCGAAAGATACCTCTGCCGATGTGCTCAAACGACGTATTTTTGAGCAGGCCACCCACTCCTGGCAGCATGCCGTCGATGAGCTACCCACGCTATCTGAGGCCTGGATACGCAGCGTGAAACGTAACCCAAGCGCCCCGGCACTCACGGACCCCAGCCGCTCGCTCAATGCAAGCCAAGCGCTTACCACCAGCCTGCTATTAGCAAAACGTATTCGTAAACTTGCCCCTGGGAAAAACGTGGGGTTATTGTTGCCCACCAGTAGCACTGGCGTACTTGCCAATATGGCGACACTCCTGGCTGGCAAAACGCTGGTAAACCTTAACTACACTGATAGCCAAACAGCACTTGCATCAGCACTCGCCCAAGCCGAGGTCAGCACGGTGCTGACCTCGCGCCACTTTGTTGAACAACTTAAGCAACAAGGGCTAAACGTCAGCCAATTGCTAACCAATATTCAGGCGGTCTACCTGGAAGACCTGCAGTCGGCTTTTGGCAGCACTGAACGCCTCAGCACCTGGCTTACCGTTCGTCTACTGCCGGCGGGGGTACTTAAGCGCCTGTTCTGTAGCAACCAAGACGCCGACCGTACCGCAGCCATTGTGTTTCTAAGCGGCGAAGGAGACCAACCAAAGGGCGTAATGCTGAGCCACCGCAACCTGATGGCCAACATCAAGCAGACCTCTGATGTACTCAACACCCAGAGTAACGATGTGGTGATGGGGTCGGTTCCGCTATTCCATGCCTTTGGGCTAACGGTCACCCAACTGCTGCCGCTAATAGAGGGCCTGCCGCTGGTGTGTCACGCCGACCCTAACGACCCAATCGGCATTGCAAGGGCGATTGCCAAGCATAAAGCCACTATTATGTTCGGCACATCGCATTTTCTAGCACTACTGAACCGCCGCCAAGAAGTGCATCCGCTAATGCTGGAAAGCCTGCGTGCCGTGGTTATCGGTGCAGAATTACGGGATGAGCGCATATGCCACGACTTCACGCTCAAGTTCCACAAGCCCATTTACAGAGGCTATGGGGCGACAGAAACCGCGCCCGTTGCATCGGTCAACCTGCCTGATGCCATGGATATTAACCACCAGCATATTCAACGCGGCAAAAAATCAGGCACCGTAGGCATGCCACTGCCCGGCACCAGTTTCAAAATCGTCGACCCTGAAAACTTTCAAGAGCTGCCCACCGGTGAGGCAGGCATGATATTGATCAGCGGCCCTCAAGTGATGCAGGGGTATTTAAACGACCCGAAGCGCACTGCAGCTGCCATTAAAGTGATCGATAGCCACCGCTGGTTCGTTACAGGCGATAAGGGATTTATCGATGAAGATGGCTTCTTAACCCTTCTCGATAGCGCTTCCCGCGTTGCCAACATAGAAGCTGAACCATAGCCTCAGCGTGATTTAGGGCGGTGAAAGCCGCCCTAAATCACCTCAACACAACGCTTATAGCTATTAGCAATGCCGATCGCCGAACCATGAAGCGCATGGGTTGCTGCTTGTATTGATGGCCTACTCAGGCGGTTTTTCAGCAGCGTGCCCCGTTCCCTGGGAGGGATTACTTTGGCCTTCTCCACGCGCAATATCCTCATGGCTAATCACCACAACATCACGCGGCCACCACTCGGGATGGTTATCGCGAATAAACGTCATGAGTTTTTCACGCACGTTCATCTCTGCCGTCCAGCCTGCTAACGGATCGGAGGTCATCAAATAGCAGGAGATCGTTTGCGCTGTGCCATTTTGCGCAGTCACATAACACAGTAGCTTGTGGTGTTCGATAATCGACTCTTCCGCTTCAGCAAACTCAATAAACTTCTCCCGAAGCAGTGAGATGTCCGCACTCAGGTGAAGCGTTAGCTCCAAACAGCGGTAAAGCTTGGCACTTTTGACCGACAAATTCTCAAAAGGCTTAGAGACAAAATAGGTAACCGGCACAATCAGCCGCCGTTCGTCCCACACTCTTAGGCGAATAAAGGTGTAGAAGATCCCTTCCACATAGCACCACCGGCCTTCAAACATCACCAGATCGCCAATGCGGATAGGTTTCGCGAACGATAATTGAAAGGAGGACAAAATGTTGCCAAGCATTGCTTGGCCAGCAATCCCCACCAGCACTGCCAGCACACTGGCCGAGGCAAGAATAGAGAGCCCCATCGTCTCAAAGAGCTGGATTTGCCCCAGCACATAGACCGTCACACCAATAACCGTGATGAGAATAATGATCCGACGCAGTGCATAAAGCGATGTCAGCAGCCTGCGCTGGTCTCTGGGTTTGGTGTCATCGATTTCCCCCACCAGCCGACGCGTTAAGCGCAGCATAATGGTATCCACAAGGCGAAGCGCTATGGTGCCCATTCCCCATGCCAATACAGCGATTAACAGTACGCGGAACGTCGTAGTGGCCACCGCAGAAAAAGACACTACATAGCTCAATAACATCTGCGTAATCAGCGAGATAACGATCAGTGCCATGGGAATTTTAATGCGGGCAACAAAGATACTCTGGGCACCGGAGGGCAACAACTTGGCCGCTAACCCAACAATGCCATAAACCAACCATCCCACTAAACCGATAAACAGCAGGAACAAAGGAAGAGCAAGCCACTCCCACACCATCAACATGCCGAACGACGATTTGAAGCGGTCGGGAATATACTCTTCCAAAATTGAGGGGCCATATTCATCATAAAGCACGGGAATCGATGAAACGCTCTCCGGCATAATCAGCCAAACAGGGTCTTCATCGTGCAATTGATAGCGGCCAAGCCGAATATCGTAGGCCTCGCCTCCGGCCTGAAGCGAGGTAATTTCAATATCTCGACGTGGCATCCCAGCCTGCGGGTTCTGGCCAGTGGCGTCCTCAATGGCCGCATCCTGGCGCCCGGAAAGGCGTGAAACATTTAACCATTCACCGCGCTTAAACACCTCTGCCAGCTGCTCAGCCAGCTCACTACCCTGTTCGGCCTGCTCATCCGCCGATAGGTCAGAAAGATTAAGCAGGTGGGCCGCCGCGGCATAATTCTTCTCATTGGTAAGCTCGACAAAACTGCGTACTGTTTCCCGTGGCGTTCTACGCTTCACGTCTTCCGGGACATCCCCTAGCCCCACGTTCAATTCATCAACACTGAACCACAGCCTGTCCTCGCGCTCTTCTCCTTGAGTTTGCGCCGCGCAGAGGCTAGAAAGAGCGAGCGTGATTACCAGTACGAACCATACGGGCCATGAGTAATTTGCTTTCATACATGCCTTATTGTTTAAGGTAAGCCAAGTGTCAGTTTGACCATTTACGACCACCCATAAGCCTGTATTTAATGCTGGCCTTCCATGGCGGCGGTTAGACAAAGTACAGACTACCATCGTTGATCAGGCAAGGGCCGTCAGCGCACGACCGAAAAGGGCTGGGAACAAACTTGCTGATTTTAACAGCGCAAAATGGCGCGACAAACGACCAGTGGTACGTGACGAGATCGACTACCTGGGTGCCTCCTTCGACGATATGGCCCAACAGATTGTCTCTCAGATCAAACAACTCAAAGAGAAAGACGCCCAGCGCCGCCAGCTGATCGCCCAGGTATTTCATGACCTGCGTACGCCACTGGCCTCCATGCAAGGGTATATTGAAAGCCTGAAGTTAAGGCGTGACCGCCTTACTCCTGAGGAGCAGGATCGCTTTCTTGATATCGCCCTTAAAGAGGGCCGCCGTTTAAGCCGCTTAGTGGATGAGCTTACTGGGCGCCACCTCCAACCGCTGGTCGATGAAGCGGCTCGGCAAACGCTGGAAGCCGCTGCACAAGTACGCTTACCCCATCTTAGGCTTAGTGCTGCTGCACTTCTTCTGGGTAGTGCGTGCCGACCTGCAAGAGTGGGCGATGTACGCCGCTATTGCGGCGCTTATCATGGCCACCCGCCTGCCCTCCATCGCCCGCACACTGCCTAAAGTACGCTATCGCCTCAGCCGCTGTTAGAAACGGCACACACAGGTTAGCCACCTATACTGAACAGGAGAGGACACACATACGTTGAAAGGGGAAAGCTCATAGCGCCGCAGATTTCAGCTTGTGTAATGCATTGCCTCACTATAATTTACTGACATGGAAGGCCCTGCTATACAGCGTTATTGCCCAGTAACGCCTGAACAGAACTGACAAAGGTGACGTCTATGCCCCCCGCTGTCTCTCCGCTGCAAATTTCATTGCTACATCACCCGGGCCATGGCGCTTGTTGCTGTGGCTCGCCGCTGCTTCAACGCTTCCATGAACGCATGATGGCCGAGATCTCCCGTCGTCAATTAATCGGTGGTGCCGCGGCGGTGATGGCGCTTTTTGCTGGTTTACATGCCCCAGCGTCAATCGGTAGCCAACCCAAGCGTCAAGGTGGCCCTCTACTGCTAACCAACCTTGCCCTGTTTGATGGCAACGGCACAGCGCTGCGCGAAGGTGTAACCGTGCGCATTGAAGAGGGCCGCATTCAGGCAATTTTGCCTCAGGATGCCCCTGCGGAAGGTGCCGAACTGATCGATTGCGGCGGCCGCGTTTTAATGCCGGGATTGATCGACGCCCACTGGCACACCACTTTGGCGGCGATTAGCCAAGTCGCCGCCATGACCTCAGACGTAGGCTATGTGCATCTAGTGGCTGCCCAGGAAGCAGAGCGCACACTGATGCGGGGCATTACGTCGGTGCGGGATGTAGGCGGGCCGTCTTTCGCGCTAAAACGCGCTATTGATGAAGGCATTGTGGCGGGGCCGCGTATTTTTCCTGCTGGCGCCATGATCTCCCAAACCTCGGGCCACGGCGATTTTCGTATGCGCCATGACGTGCCTCGGGGTAGCACGACCCCCTTGAGCGAACAGGAGCGCCAAGGGGTAGCCGCCATCGCCGATGGTGAAGCCGAAGTGCTACGGCGCACCCGTGAGCAGCTGATGCTAGGGGCAACGCAAATTAAGTTAATGGCGGGTGGCGGGGTCGCTTCCACCTACGACCCACTGGATAGCACCCAATTTACCGAGCGCGAACTACGCGCAGCGGTTGAAGCGGCGGAAGACTGGGGCACCTACGTTATGGTGCATGTGTATACCCCCCGGGGCATTCAGCGGGCGCTAAGAGCTGGCGTTAAATCGATAGAGCACGGCCAGCTGGCCGATGAAGAAACCGCCCGAATGATGGCGGGCGAAGGCGCGTGGTGGAGCCTTCAACCCTTCCTCCAGGATGAAGATGCCAACGTTTACCCCGATGCGGCTCGTCGCGAAGCCCAGCGCCAAGTGGCAGAAGGCACGGTGCGGGCCTATGAGCTCGCCCAGCGCTTCGATATTAAAACCGCCTGGGGCACCGATATTCTGTTTAGCCCGCAAAATACGCCCAATCAACTGCGCCAGCTGGCCAAGCTCACCCGCTTTTACGACCCCTTAACGGTGCTGGCTATGGCAACAGGACGCAACGGCGAACTGTTAGCGCTTTCTGGCCCGCGTAACCCCTACCCCGGCACGCTAGGTAAAATTGAACCCGGCGCGCTTGCCGACCTGCTCTTGGTCGATGGTGACCCTAGCCAAAATCTTGATTTTCTTCATGATCCAGAGCGTAACCTACGCCTGATTATCAAAGGTGGACGCATCTACAAAGACACCTTACAAAGATAATAGTAATGCTTAAATCCTCCTCTCTGGTTGCCGCCATTGGCCTGATAGCCACAGGCTTCGCGACTCATACCCATGCGCAAGAAAGCGCGTGGCGTTACCAGCTCACCCCCTATGTATGGATGACAGGGTTATCCGGTGACCTGCGCCCACTGGCTAATTCCCCCACTGTCAGTACGTCACACTCGTTTAGCAACGTAATGGATGACCTGGAAGGCGCGTTTTTTATGGCCGGTAGCGCGCGACAAGATCGCTGGGTGCTGTTTGGCGATATTACCTGGGCGTCCCTTAGCAATGAGAGCATGCTATTGCCGGGCGTTGCAGTGAAAGGCAACCTGCGCCAGCGCTCACTGACCGCTGCCGCCGGTTATCAAGTGGTCAGCACGCCGACCCAATACCTTGATCTACTAGCGGGCGCACGCGCTTGGCGGATCGAAGCCGACGTAAAGGTGCCCGCCTTAGGGGTGAGCGCCAGTGACACCGAACGCTGGGTCGACCCACTCCTGGCCGCCCGGCTGCGCTCCACCTGGGCGACTAACTGGTCAACATTGGTGCATGTTGATGCCGGCGGCTTCGGCATCGGCTCTGATAGCACCTGGCAAGCCGTCGCTACCGCCAACTATCAGATAAATGAGACCTTTCTCCTTTCCACAGGGTTTCGACACTTAGCCGTAGACCGCGACGAAAACGGCACTCGCGTCGATGTCTCAATGAGCGGCCCACTACTCGGGGCTACTTGGATGTTTTAGTAACTCGTCCTTCCACGACGTGACGCCCCGCTCGTCGTAGGAGTAACACCCAAAAGCCTGAGCGGCTGGCCTCCTATCTGAGTCTAGTGATTTTTCTGAAACGCATCACTTAATGCCGCCGCTAAAATCCCCGTGGGCATCGCAATAATCCCGATGCCCGCCACCGCCGTTAATCCCGCAAAAAACTTACCTAGCCCAGTGATAGGAACCATATCGCCATACCCCACCGTCGTCAGCGTAGTAACACTCCACCACAGCACACGGGGCACGCTGCCAAACGCGTCAGGTTGGGCTGAGGCTTCTGCTAAATAAAGGCAGAAAGAGGAAAGTAACAGCAACAGGATCGCTAAACCCGCACTCAACCACAGCTCATGAGAACGAGACTTCAGCGCCTCTGCCAGTGCTGCCCAAGCCTGGCTGAACCTACCTAAACGGGTGAGCCGCAGCATTAACCCCAAACGCAACATACGTAGTAAGAAGCCGTTGTTTTGAACCATAAACCCCAGGAAGTAAGGCAAAATCGCCAGTAAATCCACCATGGCCCAAAACGAAAATACATAGCGCAACCGGCCTTTTATACCGCGGTAACGCGGATCTTCACCGACAACATACAGACGCAGTAAATACTCACCGATAAAGATCACCACCAACACGGTTTCTAAGGTAGGAAAAAGGCGTGGCAAAAGCGCCCGCAGCGTTGGCTCCGTTTCCAAAATAGCCACCAGCGATGCCAGCAGAATCAGCACACAGATGACTCTATTAATGGTCGACAACCCCTGCCGCAGGTGCGTTTCTAAGGCTAACTGCCGGTAAAGCTCAGCTCTATTTATAATCATTTCTTCAAAAGACTTATTAGTGAATGCAGCGATCTAAAACCCCAACAACCGCTTACGAACAGGCCGAATAGCGACCAGCAACAGGATAGCTAAGGCCAACCATTCAACAGAGGCCGGTAGCAGCTCCTGCACTTGGCTGGCCTGTTGAACCGGGTCCCATCCCGTCATCGCCAGCCCCTTATCAAACACCCAGCCGATCAGCACCGTCACCAGCAGAATGCTACCCAGATAAACCGCCAAGGCCTGGCTGCCAAATTCACGCCGCAAAATGGCCAGGGAGGCTAGGCTCGTTACCGGGCCAGCCAGCAGAAAGACTAACGCCATTCCCGGTGAAATGCCCGCCAACAGCAAACCCGCAGCCACAGGCGTGGCTGCCGTCGCACAGATATACAAGGGAATGCCGATCACCGCCATAAGAAGCAGCGCCAGCAGCCCACCCGAAAAACCCACCAGGGTTTCTGGCGGCACAAAGGTCACCAACACCCCCGCCAGCAATAAACCGGCAAACATCCAACGGCTGATGTCATCCAGTAAATCACTAAAGGCATACATTAACCCTGCCCTTACCCCCGTCGCTTCAGCGGCAGCGCCTGTTTCATCGCTCACCTCTTTAGATTCACAGCCTTTTGATGCACAGCAGCTGCTAACAGGGGTATTGTTCGGCACTGCTGATTGTCCGGTAAAGCCCACTAAAATGCCCGTTACTATCGCGGTTACCAAGGCCCCCAGCACCCGCGCCAGCGCCATTAATGGGCCTAACAGCACACTGGTGATAAGCATTGAGTCCACGCCAACGCCGGGGGTACTAATCAGAAAAGACGTGGTGGGCCCACGGCCCGCGCCACCCCGGTGCAACGCCAGCGCAGTGGGAATCGCTCCACAGGAACACAGCGGCAACGGCATGCCAATCACCGCTCCCCGGGTAATACTGCCCAGCCCGCGACCGCCCATCCAACGCTGTAATAAGTGTTCCGGCATCCACGCCTTAATTAGCCCTGCGATCATCAACCCCAACAGCAGCCAAGGCGCCGCGGTTAACGCAATGCTTAATAACTCTGACACCAGCTTCATCGCCTGTTACCTGCTTGTTAACCAACCGAGTAACCGCTAGCCTAAACCCTGTAATCGTTACAGGGTCAAGCTGATGAAAAGCGCTTATCGTATTGGTGAAGTGGCCGCCCGTACAGGCTGCTCTCCTGAAAGCATTCGCCACTATGAAAAACTGGGCTTACTGGCACCACCACAGCGTGGAGAGCAAGGCTACCGCCGCTACAACCAAGCAGCACTAGAGCGTATTGGCTTTATTCGCCATGGCCGAAGCTTGGGGCTAGACCTGCATAGTATTCAGGAACTACTGGCGCTCTCAGATAACCCCGACAACGACTGCACCGCCGCCGACGATATCGCCAGCCGCCACCTGCAACATCTTGAAGAACGCATTACCGCCTTACAGGCACTGGCCAATGAGCTGCGCCAACTGGTTCACCAATGCCGAGGTGGCAAGGCTGCCAACTGCCGCATTATTAAAACGCTGTATGACCACCAGCCCACGTGCAGCGAGCGGGGATGCGGGGAAAGAAACGAGTAGCGCGGTATCGCCGTACGCCAGCTAACGTTAACAACATCGAACTTCATCCGGCCATCGACTACGGTTATGACACACCCGCGTAATAAAGAGGATCATTGAATGATCGAGTCACGAGAAGAGCTTGAAGCCGTTAAAAAGGCGTGCCATGCCATGGTGACAAAAAGTTCGGGGCTTTCTGCTGGCTCCGCGATGATCCCCATACCCGGGCTGGATATTGGTTCAGACGTTGCCATATTGATGCGATTAATTCCCAAAATTAATGAAAAATTCGGCTTGTCGCCTGAACAAATCGACGGCATGGATACCGAAAGCAAGCTGTTTGTAATGACCGCCATTTCCAATACGGGCAGCAAGATGGCGGGTAAATACATCACGAAAAAGCTCATTGTGATGCTTCTAAGTAAGATGGGGGTCAAGGTTGCCTCAAAAGGCGTTGCCAAGTTCGTCCCCTTGGTAGGCAGTGCCGTTGCTGGCAGCATCAGCTTTACGGCCATGAAGTACATGGGCAATAGCCATATTGAGGATTGTTATGAAATTGCCCTGGCGACACTGGAAAAGGAGTGGCAGGGTCAAGAAATCATCCTTGAGCCAGAGCCACAACCCAAGACAGACCCGAAAGGTGCCCTAAGATAAGCCACGATTTTTCTTGCTGCCCCTACTGTTATAAAGAATGACTCAAACAAGCCTGATAAGAGCAAGACGCCCAACACTAGACGACTGGTCTAATCAAACGTAAGCTAACCCCATCGCGCTGCTGCAACCTTCAACATTGACAAAGCAACCACTACACTTCTTTTACTCACCAGAAAGGATTCCAACATGAAAATTCTGCTCGTTGTTACCTCACACGATAAGCTTGGCGACACCGGCAATAAAACCGGCTTCTGGCTTGAAGAGCTGGCCGCACCTTACTACGCCTTTAAGGATGCGGGCGCCGAGCTAACTTTGGCCTCTCCTGCCGGTGGCCAGCCGCCGCTTGACCCCACCAGCAGCGCCCCGGATGCCCAAACCGACGCCACCAAGCGCTTCGAGGCTGATACCGAAGCCATGCAAGTGCTAGCAAATACCCACAAGCTGGCCGATATCAATCTGGCGGACTTTGACGGCATCTTTTACCCAGGCGGCCACGGCCCGCTGTGGGACCTCGCCGAAGACCCCACCTCAATCCACCTGATTGAAGATGCCATTGCCGCCAACAAGCCAGTCGCCACGGTGTGTCACGCCCCCGGCGTGCTGCGCCACGTGAAAGGCAGCGACGGCAAACCACTGGTAGCTGGCCGCAACGTTACCGGCTTCAGCAACAGCGAAGAAGAGGCCGTTGGCCTAACTGATGTAGTGCCGTTTTTAGTAGAAGACATGCTGCAAGACCTTGGTGGCCGCTACACCAAAGGTGACGACTGGAGTTCCCACGTGGAAGTGGACGGACTGCTGATCACCGGGCAAAATCCCGGCTCATCAGAAGCCACCGCCCAAGCGCTGCTCAAAAAGCTTTCTGAATAGCGCTCTTCATCGATAAGCAAGGAGAAGTTGATGCCCGCGTATGTCGTACTTACCCGAGAACACACGCACGATGCTCAGGAAATGCAGCGCTACAGCGAGAAAGCAAAAGCCGCCCGAGAAGGCCACGACCCACAGCCGCTAGCCTTCTATGGTGATTTTGAAGTGCTGGAAGGCAGCGCCATGGAGGGAGCAGTGATTCTACGCTTCCCCAACATGGCCGCCGCCCGCGCCTGGTACGAAAGCCCCGCCTACCAGGAAGCCCGCAAGCACCGCTTCCTGGGGGCAGATTACCGGGTGTTTATGGTGGAGGGTCTCGAAGAGGCTTAATGCATTTTTAGGTGACCGGTTCGTCACACCCAGTTAGCGCTGGTGAATGGGAACACCGCCAAAACGTTTGAGAACTGCAGAGGCCTATTCGGCTCACCTACTGAGCCGAATAGCCGCAGTATTCGGCTCAACCACGTGGTTAATCTCACCTCAGGCGTTGGGCAGCATAATCTGCCCGGTTAAATAAGGCGCCACACGCCCTTTAATCACCACCCGTTCGCCCTCTACAACACAGTTAAGCGCGCCTTGGCGTGCCCCACCTTGGCGAGCAGTAAGCGCTTGCTTACCCAAACGCGCCGCCCAGTACGGGGCAAGCGAGGTATGCGCCGAGCCAGTCACCGGGTCTTCTTCCACGCCCACCTTGGGGCCAAACCAACGGGACACAAAGTCCACGTCATCGCCTTTCGCGGTAACAGCCACACCCCGCCCCGGCAGCTGTTTAAGCCGCTGCATATCCGGTGCAAGGCGTTCAATCACACTGGCGTCCTCAACCACCACCACAATGTCATCCGAGACCAACAGCTCCTCGATCTCGATACAGCCGAGGGCTGCGGCTACCTCCGCGTGCATTGCTAATGGCGCAAGCGTTTTCGCGGGGAAATCCATCGCCAGCTCATCGCCATCACGCTGCACTAATAGCGGCCCGCTACGCGTTTCAAATTTCAGCGTTTCTGTACTATCGCCCAGCACATTAAAGATGACCCACGCCGCGGCCAGCGTGGCATGGCTGCATAAATCCACCTCCACCGAAGGCGTAAACCAGCGCAGGTGGTAGCCTGCTTCCGTGGGTACAAAAAAAGCGGTTTCGGAAAGGTTGTTCTCTGCGGCAATGGCCTGCAGCAGCGCATCCTCCAACCACGCACCCAGCGGGCAAACAGCCGCTGGGTTACCTTCAAAGGGCTTTGAGGCAAAAGCATCTACTTGGTATAGATCGATTTTCATGGGGCTTTAACTTCGCGAAAAAGGGGCAGTAATTAAAAACTTCAACAAAAAACTATATAGCGCATTAGGAGATGAAGCCGATGGTTTCAAAAGCGCGGAGCGCAATGATCTATTCGTAGCGGCGCCAATCGTCGACTAAGCCCACTTATCTAAATTAAGTTCGACGAGCTTTGATTGCACCACTTGGCCACCTTTTAGGCCAAGTAACAGGCACGACAAGCGGGGTTACTGCTATAATAATTACTGGTCTGTCTAGGAGCGTTGAGATGGTTCGTAAAGCCCCAACTGATAAAGTCATGGTTTCCCGCGAGCATATTTTGCGCGCAGTGGCCAGTTCAAGCGCGATTGAAACAGGCGAGCGCACGGCAGTGATTGAGAAGCGTCTGAAGTCTCATACGCGTCGGTTTACCAAGTTAACCCTAGCTCTCTGATACTATCAGCTCGTTCTCACTGTATTTCCAAAACGTCTCGTACTAAGCGTTCAACAAACTGATAATCACCGTCACGCCCGGCTTGAATCGCTTTGAAGTAATAGTCTTTATGCTCGTTCCACAGGCTGTAATCGAGTGGTTGAGCACCCGCCTTGACGGCCATCACATCTAGCAGCAAGCGCGATATCCGCCCATTACCCTCTCGGAATGGGTGAATCAGTATAAACTCGACATGCATTTCGGCAAGCAATGTAATTAGCTGTTCGTCCCCTACCTCAGGTAACTCAGCAAAACGTGAGAGATACTGACCCTCAAACTCTTTTGCCAGCCTTTGGATCTATATAGGCGATGCAAACCGAATATTTGGTTTGGACATATCAACGGTTCGAAATTGGCCCGCCCAACGATACACATTGCCCAGCCAAGCTCTGTGCCATCGGCAAATTGTCTGGAAAGTAAGCGTTTTAGGGAAGTCGTCAAAAACCTGCATATAAAGAGCTGCAAGCAGCTCTGTTTCTGCAATATTTATCTCTACGGTGTCAGTGATCCCAATGAGATTTCCCAGCACCCTATTTTCCGAGCCAGGTTGGTACTCACCTTCGCTACCAGAAACAACATAGCGACTCATAAGAGCGACTTACCTCGCCGCTTGTTTGTATCTTCCATACTCCAGCCCCACAAGCTTCTGTTTGATCTTTTTGCGTGCCATGCTGCACCCAATTAGCATACCCAAAAAATACAAAAGGCCGCTCGATATTTCGAGCGGCCTGAAAGAGTCTAGCTAATCGTCATCCTAATTGGACGCGATCACTCCCACTCCATAACAACCCTAAATTAAAATACTATGTTTTCAGTAGTTTATACCACATAAAATAATAACGTGTAACTTTTGTGCAACGATGCGAAAAACATATAAATCCACCGAAGGTTATAAAATCAATAGGTTACGCTAAGTTGTTACACGCTGTGCTACCGCTCAAAGCTCACCTCAAGCTCCAAGCAGCAGCAAGACACCACCAAATCGTGTTAACATGAATAGTTAGCGCTTAGCCTTTCGCACGTTTCGCGCGTGTGTAGCTTGCTGCTCGACAATTTCATCGAGTTCGCCAGCAAGTACAGCCTCTTTAATCTTATGTAGCGTTGGTACAACTTCATCAACGCTAGCCAGGGCTATTGCTTGCTTTCCTTTGGCAAACCCAAGGGGCTTGCTACCATAGCGAACAGTTAGCAAAACAGTTCCATCAGCTGCATTCGTCCACCAGCGCTTAACTCGCTTGACGTACTCAATCTTCTTTTGAGCACCTTCTTCATCTTTCACCCACTTTGTTTTAGTAGGCGAAAAATCAGCATCCGTAGCGAGAGCAACTTGCTCTTCAATCTTATCAACAAGCTTATTCCTACGATTAACAACCGGATCTTTGGCGGCTTGGGAATTGTGCTGAACGAGCTTAAACGAATCGAGAATAGACATAAAAGTTGCCTCCTGTTCTGTATAACTACAATGTAGCTTCAGACACAGGAGGCTGTCATCCAATTTTAGAAAAAACCATCATCTAATACATTATTTTCCACAGGATCTTCGTCACCCATTATACCTTCTATGTGCCCAATTAGCCGCTCAAAAACACTAACCTCAAATGGATGCATAATCAAATAATCACGGAACCAATCTGCATTTTTTAGCCTACCTTTATATGTACTAAACTCCTTTCTTTTATTTGACGCAATTCGCTTCGATTTTCTTAGTATAAGAACTTCGTCAATATCCGTTGGAGCTGTGCTAATGGGCGTCATATCGAGCCACTCACACAATAGGAAGTATTTAGAACCAGGTATTGCAGACTTAACATCATGAGCTGTCGCAGTAGCTTCTTGAAACATGGTTTTATCTAAGTTTGTTTTACATTCGGCAGTCACATACCCAAGGTATGTTTCAACAGTCTCTGAATTTTGAAAGCTCTGCTGCCTAGATGATTTTAAGTATATTTTTTTTGCGATTGCAAAGTCCTGATCTTTTGTTCTTATCGACAAGCCACTACTGTCTCTTCTCGATGCCAAACTAGTTCTAAAATAAGCAGCAGAAAAACATTTCGTCGGGCCAAGAGAAACATCTTTCAGCTCTGGGAAGCACTTAGTTATCAAATAAGGCATAAACTCTTCAATGATACTATTATCTAATTTAAGCTGTCCTTTTTGCCGGTAAAGAAAATCGCTCTCTCCACAAAAAATCAAATCATGGTCCATGTAATATTTATAACCATTTAGTAACGTAACAAGCTCCTGTATTACATTTTCCTGACTTCCTTTAACTGCATTCATATCTGCAACCCATTTATCATACACTGGTATTGCATCCCTTAAAATTTGGGCCCCAGCCTCAGTCATTTTCTCATTAACGATTGAAGCATTTATCTTATCCAAATGAGGCGTAGGAAAAATCATTCAAAGACTCCTGAAGTAAGTTGCGGCGAAGGCATAATTGAGCCAGCTTTCATTATTGCACTTTTTATTTCTTCCACCACAGAATCATCACAATATAGCAGTGCATCTTCTAATGCACTAACACCAATGTCACGAGCCAAAGATACATCAGTTATGCCTTCTAAATCAACCATCCGAAACCTCATAACATCTTCAAAGATAAACTCA
Organism: Halomonas sp. GFAJ-1; assembly: GCA_002966495.1. Taxonomy (NCBI): domain Bacteria; kingdom Pseudomonadati; phylum Pseudomonadota; class Gammaproteobacteria; order Oceanospirillales; family Halomonadaceae; genus Halomonas; species Halomonas sp. GFAJ-1. The sequence goes on along the minus strand of CP016490.1, from coordinate 1,592,780 downwards.
CCAAACTTATTTCTAAAACTTCGGACTTGTTCCCCAACAATATCGAATCCAGATAGCGCTGCAACAGATTTAATAATAGAAGAATTTTTAAATGAAGTCTTCCTTACATTCGACTCAACTCCTACAACCAATAACATTTTAACGTCTTTCGTGCACACTCGCCTCAGTTCAAGAAAAACTTGATACATATCCATTGCATACTGAACAACTGTCATAAATCTATTTTGCCTGTATTTCCTATTAGCTCCTATCTCAGACTTAGCCACAGACAAAACATCTACACCTAACGCCTCAATTGATTTACGAAAATTTTGATGGTAGTTAAATACATTTATATAAGGTGGTGAGCTTATTACGAGGTCAACTGATTCATCGGGCAAAGGTATTGCGCGCGCATCTGAATTAAAGCATTTGATTTTCACAGAAGAATAAGGAAGAAGTTCTATAGTGGATCTGAGTGCAGCCCAAACATTATTAATGCGCTTAACATCTGTTTTTTTAGCCTCAAAATCCATTCCAGCCACAAGCGCACGCAAAATAATCAATTCAATATCATACTTGGCACTTTTGCACCTGGCAACTAGAGCTTCCTTGAAGTCTTCAGTAGAAAGGCTAGAAAACAATGGTAAATCACTGACAAAATGAGAAACAAAAATATCAATATCAATAACCGAAGCTAATACATCCTCCTTCGGTTTAGTAACTAACTCATATACTCTTGAAAAAGACACTGCTGCAGGGTTAATTTCACACCCGTAAGCATCTAGCCCAAAGCAAGCCGATTCATATAAAACAGTTCCGCTTCCCACAAAAGGGTCGAGCAAAACTGCCCCTTCATGTCCGTATGCCTCTATAATCTTTTCTATAAGCTGAGGTGAAAACTGCCCTCTCCAAGAAAAAAGATTACCTCTTGTTTTCTCTTCAATGTTTACCACACTGGAAGGAAGTGACTCTAATAGACTTTTATCTAACAATCTCACACACAAATCCTCTGCATTAGAAAACAAATCCGCCACAGCCAACTGAGTCTATTATATCATTAGCCATCCGGTAATGGCGAGACACTTGAACTGACTTTTTTCTATTTTCATAGGCCGCATCTTTTATCTCAATATTATCGCTTTTACTACTCAACCCAACCATGTCGGCAATTTTATAATTAGTAATCTGCTTCCCACTTCTTTCCCCCTCGATTCTCAGCTCATAAACGCGAAAGGTTTTTTTAAGGGCAGAAATATTAAAAGATTTAGGCAAATGGTACCTAGCTGCACTACTTTCTGGATTCCTAACTTTTCGTCCCTTTGTGGTTATCAAACTTCTTTTTAGAATGCGACTTATTGCTGCATCAATGTGCTGACGCTGATGCTTGACATTAACTGATATAATTATTGTATCCAAACATTGGATAGCTGCATTTATTTCAGCTTCCTTAACGATCCTACTGGCCGCAGGTTCTACTTTAGGCTCAGCAAACAAGTATTCTCCCCTAGTCTCTCCTGTATCAACACGTTCACGCCACCACTTGGCAAAGGCTCTATAACGACATCCTTCGTAACGTACATCTCCAAAGTCTTTGTATACCTGCAACATAGCCTCTGGAAAGTCAGTTTCAGAATCGGTTAACAGAGATTCAGAGTCGTGCAAATCACATAAACACGAATACGTCTTATTTAGGGTAAGCGCATACCACCACCAGAAGTACGGCGAGGCTTCGACAAGGTAGGGCTTGGGCTTCTTGTAGGAGCCAAACGTAGGGTACTGGGAAATGAAGTAGCGGTACACGTTAACAACCATCAAAAGTAGTGATCCTAGTTGGAATCGAGATTAGCGCACCTACCGTAGACTGTACATATCGCTTGCTGAGAGCGATTCAACCAACCACACACGAGGTAGACACCATGAAAGATTCAGAAAAGCTAATTCAACACACCCTTGAGACTTTCAAAAATCGTGTTAACACGACAATAAGCGAAAGGCAGCACTGGGAATCAACTGTCTATAAGTCAGCAAATGACAGCCTGTATGCTTTGCTTGTAAAAGTCTTCGAGCTGTACGAAGGAACTAAAGGAAATTCAAAAGCTGACTCCCTAAAGCGTAAGTGGCTAATGGAGCAGTGCCAATCTAAAAACTTACGAATCGGCAAAAACCTAAACTTTATACAACTCATCACTAAGCTTGTTTTTAGTGATGCCGGTGTAGACAGCAAGCGTGTCAGTTCATATTCAAGAGTATTAATCGCAGCTTCTCAATCACCAGACGTACAGGTAGCCGATGACATCCCTGACTTCATTAGAAAGTATGGCGGAATTGAAGAGGTTAGAGCTTCGCTCACCAAGTCAAGTAAAACACCTGGACAAAGAGCAGAGGCAGGAAAAGCTCTACTTCAGGAAGCTACAACTATTGCCAGTGTTACATGCGATGAATTAAAAGCCAAGGCGACTATCAGCAAAAACCACGCGGTTTGCTTGTTGGGCATCATGTCGGCAAGTGGCGAGCTGGAAATAAAGCACGTTGTTTATGACTCCGAAAGCGCCTCGGACACAGTCGGAAGCACAACTGTAATAAACGGTGCCTTAGCAAATCTGTATAGCAATCACAGGAAAAGAACCAAGGAAGCCGAAGATAAAAATAATGCCGAGAAAGCAGCAGCAGACAAAGCATCAGCACTTGTTAATATTGGCGATGTAAAAAGCAAACATGAAGCCAACGTTAAAACCCATACCGCAGCATAACGAAGGAAAATAAAATGAAAAACACAACACCGACTAACATCCACGACATTGTTTTCTCCGACAGTCAATCAGAGACAATAGTGAATGATATTATTCATCAACGAATCCCATTCCCTAGATTTGGAAAAACTGCACTATGCCTATATGGAAGCTATGGGACAGGGAAAACAACATGCGCAGGCTTGTTTTGCCAAGACTTTGAACTAGCTTTAACTTCTCAACAAATGGTTGCCGAACCGCTATTCATTAGCTGCAACAAGAGCGAGTCAATAGACGTCATAATTAAAAGATGCAACAACCAGCGCTCTTTTGTTTCTTTCAACGCGAGTGGATACCACTATTTCATATTTGATGAAGCTGACAACCTAACCGAACCGGCACAAAGGGCTTTAAAAGCTTTTTTAAACAATTCAGATGTTATATGCGTGCTGACAACAAACTATCTTCAAAAGTTAGACAGGGGACTGCTAGATAGGTGCATACAGATTAACTTTAACGCTGCTAAAAAGGAGCGTATAAAATCTCGAATCATAGACATATTAAACTCCAACGGCGTCGTTACGATGGAAGACGGTGTTATCGATGAGTGCATAGAGCATAGCGATGGGACTTGGCGAGACATCCTAATGAAAGTTTCATATGCAATAAATAACACGACTGTAGCCAAGAAGCCAATAAAAAATAATATCCGCATCGTTAAGTAAGCTTGAGCGAAGCCGGTTTAACGGCTTCGCTTCTTTGCATAGTCTCTCGGCAACATACTCGCCACAAGATAGCTACTCACAGTTAGCCCTAATGAAATAGCGTAGATTCCTATCATTGAATCGCCCCAGGTTTCGTAGACACCTCCAGGCCTTATACTAAAGGTATCTAGGAGGAACCATGAGCTATCCCCGCTACACTGAAGAATTCAAAATCGAAGCCGTCAAGCAGGTGGTAGAGCGCGGCCATCGCGTGGCCGAGGTCGCTGAGCGGCTAGGCGTGTCAGGTCACAGCCTGTACATCTGGATCAAGCGCTACGATAAGCCGGTAGAACAACGGCAAGAAGATGATGATCTCCAAGCTGAAAACCGTCGTTTGAAGGCCGAGCTCAAACGCGTATCAGAAGAGCGAGACATATTAAAAAAGGCCACCGCGTACTTCGCCAGGGAGTCCGACTGAGGTACGCGTTTATTCAAAATTATGCGAGCCAATATTCGGTACGTCGCTTGTGTCAGATGATGGCAGTGCACCCCAGCGGTTACTACGCATGGTGTAAAAAAGCGCTCTCTAATCGAGCGCGAGAAGATGAGCGCTTGCTGGGATTGATCAAGCACTCCTGGCTTGAAAGCGGCGGTGTATATGGCTATCGCAAGGTCTACCAGGACTTGCGTGAAGCTGGCGAAGCTTGCGGGAAGCACCGTGTGGCGCGTCTTATGAGTAGGGAAGGTTTACGTTCTCAGACAGGCTATCGACGACGCCCTGGCGGCTATGGCGGTGGAAAACCGGCTGTTGTATCCCCTAACCATTTAGACCGTCAGTTTGAAGTAACAGCGCCAAATGTTACTTGGGTGACGGACATCACGTACATCCGCACTTATGAAGGCTGGCTTTACTTAGCGGTAGTTATCGACCTGTTTTCTCGTCAAGTGGTTGGCTGGTCGATGAAGTCTCGCATGACTACGGAGTTGGTACTGGATGCTTTGTTATCAGCAGTCTGGCGACGCAAGCCACAAGGAACGGTGATGGTGCATTCGGATCAAGGAAGCCAGTTTAGCAGTGGAGACTGGCAAAGCTTTCTGAAAGCGAATCACTTGGTAGGCAGCATGAGCCGACGTGGTAACTGTCATGACAACGCCGTTGCTGAAAGCTTCTTTCAACTTCTAAAGCGAGAGCGAATCAAGCGACAGATTTATTCAACACGCGAAGCAGCTAGATGTGACGTGTTCAATTATATTGAAATGTTTTACAACCCAAAGCGCCGACACGGCACAAGTGATAACTTGTCACCGGTTGAGTATGAAAGGCGTTACTTTAAGAGCCTAACGGGTGTCTAGAATATCCGGGGCGATTCAGAGCTATAATCACCAGGCAGATTCTGTAAGTACTCCACCACAATTTTTTGTAAAATGAAAATTCATTAGGCTGTAGAACCAATTTCAGAAGAGCACCATAAGGATTTGCTCTTCAAGTTAATTTCTTTGTGGCACAGCTCACTCAGTTCATAGAACCGTTCTGACTCAGCCTTGTACTCGACTAAACTCTCTATCAAGCCTGCATAGTGCTGAAGCTTGCTAGCGCATATAGCAAGTGTAGCAATACTGGGCTCACTCCCCTTGAATCTTAACGTCCTGAGATAGCACTCACTACGTCCTAGCCAGTCCATACAAAACTCACTCTCACTCGAAACCACCCCCATTCCACGCAAGAGTAAAAATACATCACCTAGAATCTTTTTTGACACTTAATTACCTCCCGTTGATAAATAACTAAAGATACTATGCAACCACCCATTGCAAGTATTTATCTGAACAAGGGCTCCATTCAAAGGCATTGAGTCTGCCAGCTATGCTGTTGCCGACAGAACTTGCCGCCCACTTTGCTTAATCAGAGGCAATTTCAGCAGAAGAGGAACAAGATAGGAGGCTGACTTAGTCAGTACCTTGTATGTGTTGAAGTGGAAAGTGTTTGTCTGCTTCAGCATTGCGTTGCGAACAACTCACCACACGTAAAGGTAACAGCGTAACCCCACCAACACCAGCCTAGCTGGTTGTGTGCAAACACTGACAGAGGAACTCACAGAAAGTCCATTGTCACTAGTGAGGCGCAAAGCCTCACTATGACTTCAGAATCTACAGAAAGCCCCCGAGTTAATAAAACAAAAAGAGCGCTGATTCATTTGTGAGAGACAGCGGAGCTGTTTCGAAGCAAATGCAGCATGCGCTTGAGGAACTGCGTAGCAGTGACACAACAGCCAAATCACAAATGTAAGAAAATACATAATACCTTACATTACCGCATAAACCACTGAAATCAATAAAGAGAAAAGTACAGCTATATAGCTTGCTCAATTAAAACGTCAGAAAATATACTTATTGAACGATAAATGTACATTTTGTGGAGGAAGGTATGGCGCAGGCAAAGACGCTCAGCAAAACGGAGCTAAAGCGCGTGCTCCAGTACATTGACGCTTGCGAACGCTACAGTGAGCGGAACAGGGCAATGCTGCTGCTCACGCACTGGTGTGGGATGCGCGTTGGTGAGGTTGCCAGTTTGCGGGTGAGCGACGTCGTAAGCGAGGACGGCAGCATTCGCTCAGAGATACGTTTGACAGCGTCACAGACGAAGGGCAAGCGCGCTCGCGTCGTGTACGTGCCTTCTCGCATGCGGAAGGAGCTACAGAACTACGTACAGCGCTCAACGAAGCCCGCTCGCAGCGTTTATCTGTTCAACACGCAAAAGAGCCAGCGGTTCACGGCAAACACTGCTACGCAGCTCCTACAGCGCTTGTACGCACGTGCCGGCATCGAGGGCGCTACTAGTCACAGCGGACGCCGCACGTTCATTACGGAGCTAGCTGGCAAGGGGGTAAGCGTTAGGGTGCTTGCTGAGCTGGCAGGACATCAGAGTATACAAACCACCCAACGCTACATAGATGTGAACGATGACATGCTTCGTAAGGCTATTGAATCTATATAAACTCACAGTTTTTCTAATATTACATAACCATTGTGGAGAATAGCTTCGTGGCTGTCTTTAATAAGAATCCACTTTTCGTCCTCGTTATCATCTTCTTCAACCTCTTCCAGCAATTCCCCTTTTTTGTCTTCGTCTATATCACCGTCAATGTCCCAATAAACATCCATATCGCCTTCAATCGAAATTATATGGAACTTGTAATCATTTAGTTCTAAATCATCCTCATCACTTGGGAGCTCAGATGAATCCGGAAACTCAATTTCTATTTTGGTGAAGTCGTTAAACTCCTCTCGGCGAGCAATGAGTTTAACTCCGTCAACGAGCCTCTCATACGCGTCATAAAAAGCAAGACTATTTCTCCATAATTCCTTTATAAGATAACTTGACATTTTTATTAACTCCTAAATCGTCACAATGGTGCCATCTTCATTTCTGCGATAGTCTGCTAACGCATTTGTTAACCGAATCTCATCGTTCAGATGATAGTATGTCTTCTCTATCTGAGCAACACTAGTACCACACATGTCGGCAATCTGCCTGAAGCTCAACCCACTCATAATTCGCTGCGTTATCATAAAATGACGAAGACTGTAGGGCACCAGGTTTCTGTTCTCTTTATCTTCAATATCTGCCAACTCTACAATCTTATGGAAGTGATAAAGCAATGCACGCTTACTCATTTCTGTTTCACCATCAGTACTAAACACCAACGAGTCGGCTGACAATGGCACTGCAATTTTTTTCAGCCTCTCAAAGTACTGCCCACCTCGGCAATATATAATTCTGCTAGTTCTAACCTTACTAGTCTCTGCACGAACTCTGATTTTCGCCAGCTTTTTTTCTATGCCTTGGCTTTTTACGATATCGATTTCGACATCATTCCATCTAAGCTGACGTTGCTCACCAACCCTCAATCCGCTATTTGCGGCAATCAAAATATAGTGCCTTACAAGCTGTCGCATAATCAGTTCGTCAGCGTCGATTTTTTTATTAGACTTGGCGCAGTATGCTCTCATTACCTTAACAAGCTTATCGTATTCTTCGCTTGTAAAAGTCGCCCTTCTCACAGCCTCATTATTTCTGTCTACCTTGGGGAGCTTGGGAAAATCAAAAGAATCAATGTGAGTGTCGTGCTGCTTGAACAAGTAGCGCATGCAGCTATTAATTGTGCTCTGCTCGTTTTTAAGCGTAACTTGCTTTACATTACCCTTTGACAATTTCATTCTATGATGAAAGTATCCTGCGCAATCAGTCCGCGACAGTTCTTTAAGCTTGGTTTCTTTACCTATGAATTCTAGCCAGTGCTGGAGATGCGTTTTAATAGTCACGAACCTGCCACTTACTATCAACTTGCTCTCTACGTCTTTCTGACGCTGGGCAAGATACTTGCTTACGCCACCTTTCGTGGTTAGGGAAAAGTATGTCTTGCCCATTCTTTGATTAGCATACAACTCTAAGTAGAGCTCTTTCCCCTTCTCCATAGCAGTCGATTGGCTGCGAGTACGCAAGCTTTTCCTAGCATACTTTTTCTCATTCTCCAGCCACATGCGAAAATGCCAGTATTCGCCTCGCTTGTATATTATGGCTTCGTCAAAAATCTTTATTTCGTCTTCTGAAAAGTTCTTCTTCTTTATAGTCATTGCCAAGTCTCAAAGTACTACTGTCCGCAGTAGTCACAGTTCTGTGCGACATTTTGTGCAACGCTATAAAAAAAACGCAAGGAAATCAACGAGTGAATTCCTTGCGTGCCACTTTTGTGTAACTTTTAAATTCAATTAAATCAGCGGCTTACTAAAGAAACACTACTCCCACTCAATAGTAGCAGGCGGCTTACTACTCACGTCATAAGTCACCCGCGAAACCCCTTCCAACTCGTTGATAATCCGGTTGGAAACCTTCTCCAGCAGCTCGTAGGGCAGGTGCGCCCAGCGGGCGGTCATGAAGTCGATGGTTTCTACTGCGCGTAGCGCGATGACCCATTCGTAGCGGCGGCCGTCGCCTACTACGCCTACCGATTTCACCGGTAGGAACACGGCGAAGGCTTGGCTGGTTTTATCGTACCAACCGGAGGCGCGCAGTTCTTCGATGAAGATGGCGTCGGCATCACGCAGGATATCGGCGTACTCTTTCTTCACTTCACCCAGAATGCGCACGCCCAGGCCGGGGCCAGGGAACGGGTGGCGGTAAACCATATCGTAGGGCAAGCCGAGCTCTAGGCCGAGTTTGCGCACTTCGTCTTTGAACAGTTCGCGCAGCGGCTCGACCAGCTTGAGCTTCATGGTTTCCGGCAGGCCACCCACGTTGTGGTGGGATTTGATTACGTGCGCTTTGCCGGTTTTAGAGGCGGCAGATTCAATCACGTCCGGGTAGATGGTGCCCTGGGCCAGGAAATCGACGCCTTCAATTTTGCTGGCTTCTTCATCGAATACGTCAATGAACGTATTACCGATGATTTTACGCTTGGCTTCCGGGTCGTTTTCGCCCTTCAGCTTGCCGAGGAACAGCTCTTCGGCGTCTACGCGGATCACCTTAACGCCCATGTGCTTGGCGAAGGTTTCCATCACTTGGTCGCCTTCGTTTTTGCGCAGCAGGCCGTTATCGACGAACACACAGGTCAGCTGGTCGCCAATGGCTTTGTGCAGCAGCGCGGCCACAACAGAAGAATCGACACCACCGGAGAGGCCCAGCAGTACGTGGCGGTCGCCCACTTGCTCGCGCACACGGCTTACTTGGTCTTCGATGATTTGTGCCGGTGTCCACAGCTTCTCGGCGCCGCAAATATCCAGCACGAAGTGCTCAAGAATGCGCTGGCCTTGCAGGGTGTGGGTCACTTCCGGGTGGAACTGTACACCGTAAAACTGCTTCTCTTCCCAGGCCATGGCAGCAATCGGGCAGCTCGGCGTGGAAGCGGTCACGGTGAAGGTGTCGGGGGCTTTGGCTACCTTATCGCCGTGGCTCATCCATACGTCTAGCAGGCCTTTGCCGCTGTCCGCATCCACGTGGTCTTTAATGTCTTTGAACAGCGCGGTTTCAGCGTCGATTTGAATTTGGGCATAGCCAAACTCACGCTGGTTAGAGCCTTCTACCTTACCGCCAAGCTGCTCAGCCATGGTCTGCATGCCGTAGCAAATACCAAATACCGGCAGGCCCATTTCAAACACACACTGGGGGGCGCGGGGGGAATCCAGCTCAGTGACGGATTCCGGGCCACCGGCCAGGATGATGCCGTTGGGGTTGTATTCGCGAATCTCTTCTTCGGTGATGTCGAAGGCGCGGATTTCAGAGAATACGCCGATTTCGCGAACCCGACGGGCGATCAGCTGGGTGTACTGGGAGCCGAAGTCGAGAATCAGAATCTTATGGGCGTGAATGTCACTCATGGCGGGGTCTCGGTTGAGCGGTGGAGGTGCCGCTGGTAAAGCCAAAAAGCAAGCGGCGGGGCTAAGTGCCCGCCGCCATTTAATGTGGAAACCTCCGATTAACGATGACATCCGGTTAATCAGAGGTTCCATGGTCGTTGCGCTGTTAGCTCACCCGGTAGTTGGGCGCTTCTTTAGTGATCTGCACGTTGTGAACGTGAGATTCGTTAAAGCCAGCACTGGTAATTTGTACGAACTCCGGCTTGGTACGCATTTCTTGAATATCGCGGCAGCCGGTATAACCCATGGAGGCGCGCAGCCCGCCCATCAGCTGGTGAACGATGGCGCCCATCATTCCCTTATAGGGCACGCGGCCTTCAATGCCTTCCGGCACCAGCTTCTCGGCACCTTCGGCTTTATCTTGGAAGTAGCGGTCGGCGCTGCCCTGGTTCTGAGACATGGCGCCCATGGAACCCATGCCACGGTAGGCTTTGTAGGTACGGCCTTGGTAAAGTTCGACTTCACCCGGCGCTTCTTCGGTACCGGCCAGCAGGCCACCCACCATCACCGCGCTTGCGCCAGCGGCGATGGCTTTGGCTAAATCACCCGAGAAACGAATACCGCCATCGGCGATCAGCGGAATATCAAACTCTTTCAGCGCTTCGGCAACGTTAGACACCGCGGTGATTTGCGGTACACCGACGCCTGCCACAATACGTGTGGTGCAGATAGAACCGGGGCCAATACCCACTTTAACCGCGTCTGCGCCCGCTTCGGCCAGCGCTTTTGCGGCGGCGGCGGTGGCGATGTTGCCGCCAATCACTTGAATGTTGGGGAAGTTCTCTTTAATCCAGCGAACGCGATCAATGACGCCTTTGGAGTGGCCGTGGGCGGTATCCACAATAATCACATCCACGCCAGCTTCGACCAGGGCCGCCACGCGATCCGGGGTTTCCGGGCCGGTGCCTACGGCTGCACCCACTAACAAGCGACCGTCGCTGTCTTTAGCGGCCATGGGGTAAGTGCGTGCTTTTTCGATGTCTTGGAAAGTCACTAGGCCACGCAGGTGAAACTCGTCATCGACGATCAGCATTTTCTCAATGCGGTGTTCGCGCATTTTGGCTTTGCTGGTTTCAAGGTCGGTGCCTTCTTTGACGGTAATCAGCCGCTCGCGGGGGGTCATGATGTCCGCCACGCTGTCACCGTGGTTAGGCTGGAAGCGCATGTCGCGCTCGGTCACGATGCCTACCAGGGTTTCGCCTTCTACCACCGGGAAGCCAGAGAAGCCGTTCTCGCGCGCCATGGCCAGCAGGTCATCTAGCTTCGCCTTGGGGCTAACGGTGACCGGGTCTTTTACAATCACGCTTTCGTGCTTTTTAACTTTACGCACTTCAGCGGCTTGCTGGCTCATGGCCATGCTCTTGTGGATGATGCCGATGCCACCTTCTTGTGCCATTGCAATCGCTAGACGCGCTTCGGTAACGGTGTCCATTGCAGCGGAAAGTAGCGGGATGTTAAGAGAAATATTGCGGGTCAGGCGGGTTTTGAGGCTGACATCCTTGGGCAGAATATCGGAGAAGCCGGGAACGAGGAGTACGTCATCGAACGTAAGTGCTTCTTGGGCCATACGTAGCATAGCGGCAACACCCTGATGGAAGAGGAAGTGGGGCGTGGAAAGTTAATCCCCCATTATAACGTTTGGAAGGCCATACCAGCAATGCGATGGCGGCATATACAAAACAAGCAGCACCGCTGAGGGTTGCTGCTTGTTTGTTTAACCTAGAAAAATCTTAGTCTAGCGCGCGGTCGTCGGCTTCACTGGGAAAGTCCAGATCCTCCAAACGCCCGGTCACCGCCGTGGCAATGTTCGCCAAATGCGAGGAGACCCGCTTGTAGTGGCGAGCCAGCAGCGAGTACGCCACGGCTTCATGAAACTCGACCGCCTCTTCTTCACGCAATAGCGCTTCGATAAGGTCGTCGCAAATCCCACCTATTTCGCGGGCAGCCGTGATAATGCGGTGCGCCTGGGCTTCGTTTGAGTCCCGCGTGGCGGTAATCAACTCTTTAAACAACCCTGATAAACGCTCAGAAACCTTATCTAGCGGCTTCTGGTAGCGGTCTACATGAAAACCTTCGCTGTAGAAAGCGCCAACTTCAAAGACGTTTTTACAGTAATCGCCAATACGCTCGGCGTCTTTTGCAACGCTCATCAGCGCAAGGCAGATAGCCACATCATGGCCGGGATTAACGGTCAGGTGGCGCAACACCTTGCGGCGGATGGAGCGCTCAAGCTCGTTGACCGCCACATCGCGCTGGTAAAGCGGTTGGCGCACATCTTCGGCAGGCACTGTGCTGTAAAGCACCTCGTTGGCACGTGCGAACATCCAAGCACCATGCTCCAGCATCTTGGTCAGGTCCGCGTAGGCCTGGTCAATGCTGGTTTCCGAGGTAAGCGCACTATAAAGCTGTTTAAACATGGGAAACCCCTCGGTTGGCCGCGCTTAGCGCAGGCGCATGAACAATTCGGTCAGTGTAATGCCGACCAACGGCACCACCAGAAATACACCAATCAAGAATAAGAAGGCATAGCGGATCTGTTTACCCGCCAAGCGGCCATACCAGGTGGCAATACGCAGCGGAATCACCCGCAGCGGCCACCAAACAGCCGTACCGGTTAAGTTGAAGATAACGTGAAACAGCGCCACCGTCATCGCCGCAGCAACAGGGTTAGCCGTAGCCGCTAATACGCTGGTTACGGTCGTGCCTAGGTTAGCCCCCATCATAAAGGGAAGCACCCGGCGCAGGCGTACAACGCCCGCCCCTGCAAGGGGTACCATTAAGCTGCTGGTAATCGTACTCGACTGCACCAGCACAGTAGATATCACCCCAACGCCATAAGCACGGGCATCGGTACGGAAGAAATAGGTGCGGAACAGGCCATCCATGTGCCGCAGCAGAGCGCCGCGCAGGTTTTGCACCATAAAGATCAGCGCCGCGAACATCAGCAACATGCCTAACGCTGCCACAAAAAGCCCTGCAGCCGCCACGCTGGGCATCAGGGTGGCCCCCAGCCAGTTAGCGGCATCAACAATAGGGGCGGTGATCACTTTAATGGGGCTATTGGGGCGTGCCACTTCTTCTAAGCCAATCAGCTCGGCTAGCCAAGCCGCCAGGCGGGTGAAGATACCGCGTCCAGCGTCGTGGAACATCCCCGTTAGCCACTCCAACGGGAAGACCACTAGCACCGTCAGGATATTGAAGAAGTCGTGCATCATGGCGGCGGTAAAAGAGCGCCGGAAGTTGCGTTTAATGCGCACGTTCGCCAGCGCCACGATGACACCGGTGACGGCGGTGCCAATATTGGCACCCATAATGGCAAACACAGCCGTACCCAGGGTCATTTCCCCGCTCGCCACCAGCGTCACAATCAGTGCCGAGGTAAATGACGAACTCTGCACGATCATGGTGACTAACACCCCGGCCATCAGGGCGATAAAGGGATTTTCACCATAAGCAAAAGCGCGCGTTAAAACATCACTATCGCCACCAAAGGTGCCTAGGCCAGCGCCCAGCACATTGAGTGCAGCCAGAAAAAAGTAGAGGCACAAGCCCGCATAAATACCGCGCAACCAGGCCGGTACCTCACGAGGCACCTCGCGAGCAAGAGCAGGACGATCGGTGGAAGGTCCGAGATTCGACATAAGTGGTCTGCCGTGTTGGTGGACAATCTATGTATGACGTTTTGATGACAGTTTTGTGTCGGCGAGCAACGTACCATGGTTATGTGACACTTTGATGACGAACACAAAACAAAGCAGTGAATATTCGCATCACGGCTGCAAACCTAAGCACCCTGGCGAATACGTTTGCTGAGACAGGTTAGCGTATTGTCTAATGGTTGCACCCTAACTGATTATCGCACCGCAAGCGTTGGACGACACCTGCCTCCATGACCGCCTCAAACAGCGCCATCTTCTCAGTCAGCGAACTCAATCTCAAGGCGCGCAAGGCGCTAGAGCGAGACATGGGTGAGGTATGGGTCGAAGGCGAGCTTTCTAACGTATCCCGGCCCGCCTCAGGGCATATCTACTTCACGTTAAAAGACGATCGTGCGCAGGTTCGTTGCGCGCTATTTCGCCAGCGGGCGCGCTTTGTGGCCGCCCCCATGCGCGATGGCGACCAAGTAAAGCTGCGTGGGCGGGTGTCGTTATTTGAGCCACGGGGCGACTATCAATTAATTGCCGAAGCGGTGCAGGCGGCGGGCCTAGGCGAGCTGCTGGCCGCCTATGAGCGCTTAAAAGCACAGCTGGAAGGGGAAGGTGTGTTCGCAAATACCCGCCCCCTACCCTTTCCGCCCCGCAAAATTTTGATTTTAAGCTCCGCCAGCGGCGCGGCCATTCGCGATGTATTGGCCGTGCTTGAAGCACGCTGGCCGCTGGTGGATGTCACGCTGATTCCCGTGCCTGTTCAGGGGGCTGATGCGGCGCCTGCGATGATTTCTGCCTTGGGGCTATTAAACCGCCAACCACGCTTAGACCCCGAGCTAGATGTGGTGCTGATCACCCGTGGCGGCGGCAGCCTTGAAGACCTGTGGGCGTTTAATAATGAGCACTTGGCGCGGGCGATTTTTCACTCCCGCTTGCCGGTGATGTCGGCGGTGGGCCACGAAGTGGATGTCACCCTAGCGGATTTTGCGGCGGATATGCGCGCCCCAACCCCTTCCGCCGCCGCCGAACGCTTAGTGCCTGACCAAAACACACTGAAGCGCCAGCTGGAACAGGCAGCAAGCCGCCTGCACCGCGCTATGCAGGCCCGCCTAGAGCGGGATAGCCAGCGCCTAGATACCCTGCGTGCTCGCCTGCGCCACCCTGGGGAGCAGCTCAACCATCAGCGGCAGCACTTAACTACCCTCACCCAGCGTTTGCAGCGCGCCATGCAGCAAACGCTCACCCAGCAAAAAGCCCAGGTAACCCAACTGGAAAAGCGTTTAGCCAGCCAGGACATGGCACGGCTATACCACGCTGAGCAGGAACGCCTCAATAACCTACAACGCCGTTTGGCCAGTGCGATGCAGCGTGCCTTAGAAGCACGGCAAGTAAGGCTCAATAGCACCGCCCGCGAGCTAAACGCTGTTAGCCCCCTCGCCGTACTGGGGCGCGGCTACGCCATCGCCCAAGACGAAAAAGGCCACATTATTCGCCGTGCAGACGACACCGCACCCGGCCAGAAGCTCTCGCTACGGCTAGGTGAAGGAAAACTCAGCGTGGAAGTAAAACGGCGCTACAAAAAGTAGCGCCGCGAATGCAGGGGCTAGCCAACACACATCTATTTGCGATCTTTCTTATCAGATGCGTCGTCGTCTTTAGAACCTGGATTCACTTGATGCGTATCGGGCATGGGGTTAGCATCATCGTGATGGTCATCACGCTGGTCTTTCTTCGGGTCGTCTTTGTCTGGGTGGACACTTGCGGCAGAAAATTCGGTGTTCATATTACCTCCTAATCCTTGGTGGCGGTCGTTAGCGAATAGCGTTAACTCTGTTGAGTGTTGCCCCTTCACTATAGCTGCTAAGGGCGTTCTTTCCATGCAGCGCTCGACGCGCTGATTAGGCTGCTTCGCTGCGCGTGATTGAACCCACAGTGCTAATGAGGCTGCAGTAGAAACGGCAGCGCCTCATCCAGCAAGGTATCGGGTATTTCTTCGGCGATGTAGTGGCCACAGGGAAGTGCTTTGCCTTCAACCTGAGTGGCTACTTTGCGCCATTCAGCAAGCGCATCGAAACACGCCTCTATCGCGCCATCTCTGCCCCACATGACTTTTAAAGGGCAAGTAAGCTTAATGCCTGCGTCGATGTCCGCTTGGTCGTGGGTCAAATCAATACTGGCGCTGGCGCGGTAATCGCCGCAAATACCCGTGGCGGCGCCGGGAAGCGAGAGGCAGCGCTCGTACTCCGCGAGCGCTTCTAAGGCGAAAGGCGCCATGCCCGCACTGCGAGCGCCCATCACGCTTTTAAGGTAGCAGGCGGGGTCGCTGTTAATCAGCATTTCTGGCAGTGGCTGGGGGCGAATTAGAAAAAACCAGTGCCAGTAGGCGCGGGCAAAGGCCTCGTTAGTGCCGCGATACATGGCAAGGGTTGGGGCAATATCCAACAGCACCATGCGCTCAACGCGCTCCGCGTGATCTACCCCCAGGCGGTGGGCCACCCTCGCCCCGCGGTCATGGGCCAGTACGTTAAAGCGCTCAACCCCCAACGCACTCATTAACGCGGCCATGTCGTTGGCCATAGTGCGCTTGGCGTAGTTGAGGTGTTCAGGGTCGTCGTCGGGTTTAGCACTATCGCCGTAACCGCGTAGGTCTGCCGCAATAACGGTAAAGTGCTGGGCCAAGATAGCCGCCACTTTATGCCAAATAACGTGGGTTTGCGGATGGCCATGAAGCAGCAGTAGCCCAGGGCCGCTACCACCTATACGAAAGGCGATTTCAGTGCCGTTAACGTGGCGCGTGCGCTTCTCAAACCCTTTAAACATACCTTCACCCCACTGCATGCACTGGCGTGGTTGCGCCAGAGATGTTTAAGCGCTGACGGGCGAATCCGCCTTTAATACCTGCTCGAACAAAATCGCTTCGAAATGCTCCATAGGCGCGACGGATTTGAGCGTTTTAGCGCGAAGAATAGCGCCCTCCCAGCCAGAAAGCACAAAACTCGCCAGGGCTTCTGGGGGGATAGTGGTATTCACCACGCCCTCGGCTTGGGCATCGCGTAAGCAGGTGACAAGGCGTTTCTCCCAGCGCTGGAACACAAGGTTCAGCGCATCGCGGAAGGTATCGCTCTGGCCGGAAAGCTCTTGACCCAGGTTGCCAATCAAACAGCCGGTTGTATGGTCGCATTCACGCATGTGTGCGCGGCCAGTGGCAAAGTAGCGGCGCAAGCGCTCTAGGGGCGGCAGGGTCGAATCTTCAAGCAGCGCGGCCAAGTTTTCATCGTACTCATTAGCAAAGCGCTCTATGACCGCCAAGCCAAAATCTTCTTTGCTGGAGAAGTAGTGATAAAACGAGCCCTTGGGCACACCGCAGGTTTTTAGAACGGCATTGATACCTGTCGCGTTATACCCTTGTTGGGCAATGAGTGCAGCGCCAGTCTCTATTAACTTATCGCGGGTAGCGGTGTTTTTTATCATGTTACGTAGACCAGTAGTCTAATAATTTTCAAATGCAGTGAGCAGTCGTTCTCTTTAACGACGCTATTAGGTAACGTCGCACTCGGCAAGCGTGTTGCACGCAATTTGCACATTACTTACCTAATCGCTGCTTAGGAATCGTAGATGCTAGCATGATACGCCTAATGACCTGGAATTTTCGCCCCTAGCCAACGGATAACGCGCGTTAATGACCCCTTCTCGCTATTACGCACCACATCAACAAGGCCGCATTCGTTTCGGCGCCCTGGCAGCGCTGCTGGTATTCGCCGGTGGGTTGGCGCTGGCGTGGTGGATTCTTAGCCAACCTCCCCGCGTTGAGCGGCGCCCGCCGCCGCCCACGCCACCGCCGGTTGTCGATGTCATTACCGTAGAAAAGCGTCTTCAAGCGCCGCGATTAACCGGATTTGGTCGGGTAGAGGCAGAAAAATCCACCCTATTGGCCAGCCGCGTTGCTGGCCAGCTTGAGCGCTTTGGGCAAGGCGTACTGCCAGGCCAAGTGGTAGAGCAGGATGCCCCACTGGTGTATATCGACCAAGCCGACTTACAGCTAGCGCTTGAAGATGCACAAGCGCAGCTGGCCAACGCCCAAGCCCTACTTGTCCTAGAGCAGGCCGAGCAGCAGCGCGCCCGCAGCGAATATGAGTCCTTTGGTCGCCAGCTTTCCGCAGAACGGCGTGCGCTGGTACTGCGTGAGCCCCAGCTGCGCCAAGCCCAAGCGCAGCTTACCCAGGCACGCGTAGCACGCGATCAGGCGGCATTAAATCTAGAGCGCGCTACGTTAAAAGCGCCCTGGCGGGCCATGATTCAAGACCGCTTAGTAGGTGCGGGCAGCCTGTTAAACCAAGGCACGGAAGTGCTTAGCTTAGTGGGCGTTGAGCAGTTTTGGGTGCGCGCCTCGCTACCCGGGGACACTTTAGCGTGGCTTAAGCCTGGCGACGTTGTCACATTAACAAGCCAAGGCTGGCCAGAGGGAGCCTCGCGGGAAGGCCGTTTACTATCAATACTGCCCAATTTGGAGGAGAACGGCTTACAAGCGCAGCTGCTGATCGCGGTGGATGATCCCCTCGCCCTTGAAAACAGCGCCCCCGCCCTGCGCCTGGGGGATGTAATGCGTATTACCTACCACACCACAGCCAATGAAGCGTTGATTGCCCTGCCCTCTGCTGCGCTACGCCCCGGCGAGCAGGTGTGGTGGGTAGATGACGACGAGCGCTTGCGCACTACCACCGTTACCCTGGCCTACCGTGGCCAGGAAGAGGCGCTGGTGCGCAGCGGCCTAGAAGCAGGCCAACGGGTGGTGGTGGCGGGCCTTGCCCAACCCCGTATAGGCCAGCAGGTACGGCTACGCCAGCGAGGCGACACCCCTGCACGTGATGAGGGAGCCACCCAATGACCCGCCGTGGCCCGCTGGCTTGGATGGTCGACCACGGTGTGGCGCCTAACCTTTTGATGGTGCTATTTATCGTCGGCGGCCTCTTCGCGTCGCTTGCGATCAAAAAAGAGGTATTCCCTGAGTTTGAGACTGAAATTGTTCAAGTCACTATTAGCTACCCCGGCGCCACCCCGGAAGACGTGGAGCAGAGCCTTCTACTCCCCGTAGAAGCCGCCATTGCCAATGTAGAAGGCATTGATGAACTCACCGCCAGCGCCAGCGAAGGAAGCGCTGTGCTGAGAGCAACGCTGACTGATGGCGTTGAAGTAATGCGCGCTTATCAGGATATTCAGCAGGCGGTGAATGCGATTACTACCCTGCCCAGCGCTGCCGACCCACCCCGTTTTACCTTAGCAGGCCGCTCGCGCAGCGTGGTTAGCCTTCAGGTCTACGGCTCGGTGGGCCTGGCAGCGCTCCACGACGCCGCCGAAGACGTGCGCGCCGAACTACAGGCCACCAGCGGTATTTCCCGGGTTGAGCTTTCCGGCAACCGTGATCGCGAAATCCAGGTTCACCTAAACGACGAAGCCATTGAGCGCTACGGGCTGGACCACCAGCAGCTTGCCAGCCGCATCGCCGAAGAGGCGCTGGACTTAGCCAGCGGCCAGCTCACCACCGCCGAAGGTGAGTGGTTAATCCGTTACCAAGGGCGGCGTAACAGCGCCACTGAATTCGCCCAGCTGCCTATTCTAACCACTGCCCAAGGCGCCCAGGTTGTGCTGGGTGATATCGCCAGGGTAAGTGAGGGCTTTGCAGAAACCGACCGCGAGGAGTTCTACAACGGCCAGCCGGGGCTTTCAGTGGATGTCTATCAAATTGGCAATCAAACCCCCACCAGCATTTCCAACGCGATTTACGGCGAACTTGAGCAACTGCGCGCCAACCTGCCTGAGGGTGTCAGCCTGGATGTTTCCCGGGATAGCTCGGTCATTTACGAAGACCGCCTTAGCCTGCTGCTGAAAAACGCCTGGATGGGCCTTGCGCTAGTCATGATCCTGATGGCGCTGTTTTTGGAAGCACGACTGGCATTCTGGGTAACCCTGGGCATTCCCACCGCGTTTTTAGGCGCCATGCTGTTCCTGCCGTGGATCGGTGTGTCGCTGAATATGATGTCGATGTTCGCCTTTATCATCGCACTTGGCATTGTGGTGGATGACGCCATTATGGTGGGCGAGAACATCTACAGCTACCGCGAGGAGGGCTACTCACTGCGCGATGCGGCGGTGAAGGGCGCGGGGGAAATTGCCGTCCCGCTCACCTTTGCCATTCTTTCTAATATTGTGGCATTTTTGCCGCTGCTGTTTTTACCCGGTTTTTTAGGGCTCATTTTCGCCACGGTACCGGTGGTGGTGATTACCGTGTTCTTAATCTCCTGGGTGGAAGCGCTGTTTATTCTTCCCGCCCACCTTGCCCACAGCCGCAAACCGCGCCAAACGCCCGCCTGGCAACGCCCCATTGAAGCCGTTCGCCAGCGCATGCAGGGTGGCTTGCACCACTTTACTTACCAACAGTTCGAGCCATTTTTGCAGCGGGCACTCAATCAACGCCTGCTTACTGTCGCCATTGGCGTGGCGGTGCTCTCCATCGCGCTGGCCTGGGCAATGAGCGGGCGACTGGGCTTTTCGCTAATGCCGCGGGCAGAGTCTGATCAGGTGCAAGCCAGCGTTACCCTACCTATTGGCAGCCATATCAGCGTTAGCCGGGAGCTTAGCCAGCAACTGCTGCAAGCCGCCGAGCAACTAAGCGAGCAAGAAGAGACGCTCAGCTTTAGCAGCTCCCGCAGCCGTCTGGACGGTGAAAGCCTCTCCGTTCGTTTGGATATTGCTAGAGACAGCTTGGAAGCGTGGCCGCCTTCCCGTATTGCCCGAGAGTGGCGTGAGCTAACCGGCGATTTAGTCGGCGCGCAGTCGGTGCGCTTTGAATCAGACTTTGGCGGCCCAGGCAGCGGCGCGGCGCTGAGCCTACGCCTCTCTCATCCGGATACCCTGGTACTGGAAGCCGCCGCCGCCCGGCTGGCAGAGCTGCTGGGCGAGTACGGGTTAACCGACATCGACAGCGGTTTAGGCGATGGCAAGCCGCAGCTTGAAATGCGCCTTTCCGCTGAAGGGCGTGCGCTGGGCTTAACCGGTAGCGATCTTGCCCAGGCGCTACGGGCGCCCCTTCAAGGGGCTACCGCCGTCGAGCAGTTTATTGGTCGGCGGGAGGTGAGCGTTGAAGTGCGCCTGCCCGAACAGGACCGTGACAGCTTAAACGAACTCTACCGCCTGCCGATACGCACCCCTGATGGGCTGAGCGTGCCGTTATCACGGGTCGCCGATATCACCCTCAGCCAAGCTTCAAGTAGCCTTCAGCGTGTGGATGGTCGGCGGATTATCACCGTGACCGCCGACACTGAAGGCGATGAGTCGATTAACCAGGTACTCGCTACCCTGCAGGAAGATGTTTTTCCCACCCTTAGCAATACCTGGCCCGGGCTTGAGGTCAGCATGGGCGGGCGCCAGCAGGATACCGCCGATAATCTCGCTACCCTGCGCACCGCCATGTGGTTAATGCTTGCTGCCCTCTATGCGCTACTGGCTATTCCGTTTAAAAGCTACCTGCAGCCGCTGCTGGTACTGGCCGCGATTCCGTTTGGTATTGTGGGGGCCGTGGCAGGGCATATGATTATGGGCTTTGGGCTTTCGATTATCAGCCTACTGGGCATGCTGGCCCTTTCGGGCGTAGTGATTAACGATGCCCTGGTGTTAATCGACTACGCTAACCGCAAGCGCCGCGAAGGCATGGCCCCACGGCAGGCCATTGTCGCTGCCGCCACCAGACGCTTACGGCCGATTATGATGACCACATTGACGACCTTTTTAGGCCTTGCCCCAATGATATTGGAAACTTCCCGTCAGGCGCGCTTTATGATTCCCATGGCGATTTCGTTAGGGTTTGGAATGATTTTCGCAACGGTAATCCTGCTGGTATTGGTACCCTGCCTTTACCTCGGCCTTGAGAATCTTCGGGAACGGCTGAGTAAGCCGCACCCACCCAGCCCAGAAGGAGCTCGCTAATGGCAAGGCTCGACTCGCTCCGCCAATGGCGACCCTCTCGGCTCGGGTTAAAGCTGTTTGTGGCGATTTTGAGCGTTAATGTCGCCATTGCAGCAAGTATGTTTCTGGCGGTCTCCTACAGTATTGACCGTGGTTTTATTGATTACCTGAACCAATCCCAAGAGCGGCGGGCAACGCTGCTCGCCGACGGGCTGATTACCCGCTGGGAAACCCAGGGCAGCTGGGAGTGGCTAGAACAGTCCCCAGAGCGCTGGCCATTTATTGTGCGCTTTGAGCTAGGTCAGGAGCATCGCGACCGCCCCTCCCCGCTGGGCGAGGCGCGGGATTTTGCCCTGCGCGATACCGACGGCAACTATGTCATCGCGCCCAGCGAGCGTCGCCAGGGCCCCAGCGACTGGCGATGGCTAACGCTCTACAGTGACATGGCGGAAAGCGGCGGCAACCAGGCTATCGGTGCCCTTGGGTTTCGCCCGCCGCAACATATGATGGAGCGCATGGAGAGCCGGTTCCTGGAGCGCCAGCAGCGCAACCTAGTGGTGATTGTGGTCTCGCTGGTATTGGCATCTTTATTGTTGGCGGGCGGGCTTTCCTGGTGGTTAGGCAGGCGCACCCGCGCCTTAGCGGGCGCCACCCTGCGCCTCACCGAAGGTGATTACCATACCCGCCTGGCGGTACGGGGCCGTGACGAACTTTCTCGCCTAGCACGGGACTTCAATGTGTTAGCAGCCACCCTAGAGGCCAGCCGCGACGCCCGGGCGCGCTGGGTTTCCGATACGGCTCACGAACTGCGCACCCCGCTTGCAGTGCTACGTGGTGAAATAGAGGCTATGCAGGACGGCATTCGCCCCCTCAACCAGGAAAACCTCGCCTCGTTAGCCCAGGAGGTCGCCCAGCTTGAACGGCTGGTGACTGACCTGCGCCTGCTCTCCCAAAGCGATGCCGGAGCACTGGATATTCAGCTCGCGCCCATGAACCTGAGCGAGTGCCTGAGCGGCCGTTTAACCGATGCCGACCGCTGGCTTGAAGAGAGCGGCTTAACGCTCATAACCCAAATAAGCCCCGAGGTGATGATTCGCGGTGATGCCCAGCGCCTGCGCCAGCTGTGGAGCAACCTACTCGATAACAGCTGCGCCTATACCCAGCCCCCCGGCGAGTTGCAGGTAACGCTCAGCATTGAGCACAAACACGCGGTGGTCGTATGGCAAGACAGCGCCCCTGGCGTACCCGAGAGTGAGCTTACAAGATTAACCGAGCGCCTTTACCGCGTTGAGGGCTCGCGGAACCGGGCCAGCGGCGGCAGTGGTTTGGGGCTTTCCATTGCCAGTGCGCTGGTGAGTGCCCATGGCGGCACCCTAGAGGCCAACGCCTCGACCCTTGGCGGCCTTAAATGGACGCTGCGCTTCCCTCTTCTCACGTCTACCCATTACCTAGCGAGCTGACTATGTCTTTACAAGACGCGTCTCAAGACGCCTCACTGTTGATCGTTGAAGATGAACCCAAAATTGCCCGGCTAATGGCCGACTATTTAACAAGCCACAACTTCGACACCACAATCATTAGTCACGGCGACGAGGTCATGCCGTGGTTACGCCAACAGGTACCGGCCCTAGTGCTGCTGGACGTTATGCTGCCGGGTAAAGATGGGTTAACGCTCTGCCGTGAGGTGCGCCAACAGTGGCCTACGCTGCCGATCATCATGGTCACCGCAAAAGTAGAGGAAGTAGACCGCTTGCTAGGGTTAGAGCTGGGTGCAGATGACTATATTTGCAAACCGTTCAGCCCCCGCGAGGTGGTCGCCCGGGTTAAAGCTGTGCTACGCCGTAGCCAGGCGGCCGCTGACGTAACTGAGCCCGCTGAGGCAGCACGCCAAGCCCCGGTTACGCTGAATGAAGATGGCTGGCAGGCGTTAGCCAACGGCCAGGACCTAGGTCTGACGGCGGTAGAGTTCCAATTGCTGCGGGTAATGATGCAGTCACCGGGGCGGATTTTCAGCCGTGAACAGCTGATGGATCACATGTACCGCGACAACCGCATCGTTTCTGAGCGCACCGTGGACAGCCATATTAAAAAGCTACGCAAGAAAATCCACGAAGCGCTCCCTGAGATGGAAATCATCCGCTCGGTCTATGGCGTCGGCTATAAGTATCAGCCGGAAGGGTAAACGCCTTGCTTAGTGCATCACCTGCCGGTTAAGAAACGCGATGCCCGCATCGATAGCACTGCCGCGCAGCAAGAAGCTGGCGAAGTGGCCTCGAAAGCGCTGCAGATACAGCTCGCTCTCGATGTTGTTATCCTGCAACGCTTGATAGAAATCGGTGGCGTGGTCAACGGGGACAAGCCGATCCCAACTCCCATGGAACAGGAAAAACGGCGGTGCCGCTGGGGTGATCTGCCGGGCGGGAGACGCTAGCCGATAGGCTGCGTTTTCTTCCGCACGGGTCCCCCCGATGAAATCGACCACTAGCCGGCCATCATTAAACTTGAGCAAATCGCTCGGCAAACCGCCTGCTAGCACCGCCGCTAGGCGAGTATGTTCACCGCCATAAGGCTCGGCCAATGGCCCCTCTTCGCCCGCCAGGGCCAGCAGGCTCACTAAGTGCGCTCCGGATGAGAAGCCAACGCCGACGATGCGTTGGGTATCGATGTTCCACTCGTCTGAATTGGCGTGAATCCATGCCATTGCCAGCTGTAAATCATGCAGTTGGGCGGGAAAGCGGTACTCGGGGGCAAAACGGTGCTCAATATTGACCGTCACGTAGCCCTGCTGGGCCAGCTGCTCGGCAATGCTCTCCATATCGTCGGGGCCGCGATTACGCCAACCGCCACCATGCACCACCAGCGCAGCGGGGCGCCGTTCAGCCCCGGAAGTTGTAGGAAGCAGTACGCGGGCCTCTAATGCTTGGGGCCACTCCGCTGGGGTGTAACGCTGAGACGGTAAGCGGGTAAAGGGAACGGTCTTCTGCTGGAGAGAGGCCTGCTCAATGGCCGGGTTCCCCGTGGTGCCTTGGTGGGTTGCCCCACAGCCGCTAATGAAAAGTGCGAGGGCGCTTAGGCTAAGGTAGTGACGTACAGTGCGTAGAGCTGGCATTCATGCCTCCTTATTAAACTCACGTGATTGACCGGGCCCTCACCCTAACGCTATGACCCCCTAGCGCCTTAAATGATCATGATTGTTGCACACTTAATGCAAACGGTTTGCACGTGCCTCTACCATACTGTGATTGTCTGATTAGCAATTTAAAACGCTAACTCGTTACCAAGAGGTACTTTATATGACACTTCGCCAGCTATTTGCCCCCGCCCTACTCGCCGTCGCTTTAACGCCGTTAGCGTTCACTGCACAGGCAGGCCATCATGAAGGGCATGAAGGCCGCGGCTATGACCGCGAGCAGATGGTAGAACGCATGGAAGAGCGCCGCCAGGAAGTGTTTCAGCGCGCGGAGCTAAGTGAAGAACAGCAAGAAGCGTTAAACGAAGCCCATGCCGAACACCGTGAAGCGTTAAAAGCACTCCACGAGGAGCACCACGCGCGGGTCGCGGAGATTCTTAGCGAAGAAGAGCAGCAGGCAGTGCGCGAAGCAATGCGTGAAGTTCACGAAGAGTACCGCAGCGAGCGTGGGCACGGTAAGCGTGGCTACCACCATGATAAACCTGAAGCGGAAAACGCCGCTGAGTAAGCATTTACTTACTTTTTAACTGCGATTAAATGCCCGGCTTTGCCGGGCATTTCTGTTTCTAGACGCCTAAAAATGCCAAGTGTTGAGAGGACGTTGACTTGAACTGGACAACTAAACCGCGTATTTTATTTGAACGTTCATTCAAAATAAATATCACCCCCACTTTGTCTAACAAGAGGAGTCCGCCTGCATGGCGAAAGACAACCCCATCACCCCCTCCCGGGACCGCCTCAACCCCGTGGTTTTCCACGGCAGCATGGCCGGTATCCTTATTTTCTTAGTGCTCACCATGGTGTTCACTGAACAGGCTGGCGCCTTTTTTGATGCTGGGCTGGCCTGGGTGAGTAAAACCTTTGGCTGGTATTACATGCTCGCTATTGTGGCGTACTTGGTGTTTGTGGTTGCCATTGGCATGTCGCGGTTTGGCAGCATTCGTCTCGGGCCTGATCACTCACGACCTGAGTTTTCGCTGCTCTCTTGGTCAGCCATGCTGTTTGCCGCAGGTATCGGTATCGATTTGCTGTTTTTCAGCGTTGCTGAGCCTGTTGCCCACTACTTGGCTCCGCCGGATTTAACCCCAGAAAGCCAAGCTGCAATGCGTAATGCCGTCGTTCAAACCTATCTGCACTGGGGGCTCTCCGGTTGGGGACTGTACGTGTTGATGGGTATGGCGCTGGCCTACTTCAGCTATCGTCACCGCTTGCCGTTGGCTATTCGCAGCGCCCTTTACCCAATACTCGGCAAGCGTATCCACGGCCCCATTGGTAATGCTGTCGATATTACTGCCGTCATTTCTACCGTGTTTGGTATTGCCACTAGCCTTGGCATTGGCGTTATGCAGCTCAATTATGGCCTCACCTATATGTTTGGCGTGCCCGAAACGCTGAGCGTACAGGTGATCTTGATTGTGCTGGTGGTCATATTGGCGACGATTTCCGTAGTGACCGGCGTTGAGAAAGGTATTCGTCGTTTATCTGAGTTCAACATGTTGCTGGCCCTCGCGCTGATGCTGTTCGTACTCTTTTCCGGCGACACGCTGGTACTACTGGATAAAGTCGTCAATAACGCCGGTGACTACCTATCAGGCTTTGTCGGTGCCAGCTTTGATACCTACGCCTTTGCCGGTGAAGAGGCTCAAGAGTGGAAAATGTGGTGGACGATCTTCTTCTGGGGCTGGTGGATCGCCTGGACACCGTTTGTAGGCCTGTTCCTGGCGCGTATCTCCCGCGGCCGTACTATTCGTGAGTTTGTCGCAGGCGCCTTGTTTATTCCGCTAGCCTTTATGATGGTGTGGATGTCTGTATTCGGTAACAGCGGTATTGAGCTGGTCGCCAACCAGGGCGTTGCCGAGCTAGGTGAGCAAGCGCTTAGTACCCCGCAAACCACGCTCTATACCCTGCTTGAGTACTACCCCTACGTCAGCATTACTGCCGCTGTTGTTACGGTTTTGGGTATCGTGTTTTTTATTACCTCTGCGGATTCCGGGGCCCTGGTACTGGCCAACTTCACCTCCATTTTGAGTGATGTAAACCACGATGCACCGGTAAAGCTGCGCATTTTCTGGTCGGCAGTGATTGGCTTAATTACTATTGCTCTGCTGATGGCAGGCGGGCTTGCTGCGCTGCAAAGTGCGGTAGTCATTACTGCGCTGCCTTTCTCGCTGGTCATTTTCGCCGTCATGGTGGGTATGTACAAAGCGCTGAAACTTGAGGGCAAAAAAGCCGACGCCCGTCGCATGATTGCTGGTGGCGCCCCAGGCGGCGACTGGCGCGAGCGTTTGGATCGCGCGCTGGACACCTCGAATCGTGCAGGTGCCGCCGCGACAATTGAGCACTCTATTCGTCCGGCGATGACGCAGTTTGCCCAGGAGCTTGAAAGCCGTGGCCAAACCGCCAACGTAACCGAAGAGCACGTTGAAGGTGAGTCGCTGCCCAACTTGACGTTACAGGTTGATTTCGGTGACGCCACCAGCTTTGTTTATCAAGTGTGCCCGCACCGCATGCGCACCCCAAGCTTCATCCCCGTGGATGATGATTTCTACGTGCGCTTGGATGTGTACCTAGCGGAAGGCGGCCAGGATAAAGACCTTAACGGCTACACCCGTGGTCAGGTGATTGGAGACTTAGTCGCGGAGTATGAGCGCCACCTGCACTTCCTCACCCTGGCTGGCCAGCAGATGGGGCACGTGCAAGCGATGCCCGGCACCATCGGCGAACCGCCGGAAGATGCACAGATGTAAGCAGCAGACGTAAGCGAAAAATCCCGGCCAGGCGGCCGGGATTTTTTTATGGGTGACGCTCAAAAGCGGCAAGCTGGGTGGGCTGCCCCAAGTGGGAATGCCATTCGCCAATCCCACCAAAACGCACACGATAGCCGTTACGACGCGCCACGCCCTGCGCCCAGTCACGAAAGCGATCCCGTGACCATTCGAACTTGTGGTCAGGATCACGAAATTCGCCATCGGCTAAATCAAACAGCGGGTTGTATTCACTGTTAGGCGTCGTCATTACCAAGTATTCGGGACGTAATCCGCCAAACACGCCCTGCTCTACCGTGGATAACCGCTCAGGCGGAATATGTTCAATGGTTTCCACCATGGCCGCGCCTGTGAACCCCATAAGGCCTGGATGATGTTCCGTGTAGGAGCCGCATATCAGCTCTAAGCGCCCGTGACCTGCCTGCGGCAGCTGCTCCAGACGAAACTTGGCTTGGGCCAGTAGCTCGCCGCTTAACTCAAGGCCAACCAGTTTCTCAAACTGGGGCTGGTGGAGTAGATACTGCAATAGGCCACCTGAACCGCACCCTAGGTCCAGTACTTTCCGAGCACCGCTGGCGCGCAGCCGCTCCACTACGTGAAGAAGCCGCTGCTGGTGTAAATCCGGTGCTTCGATATCGCTCATGATCCGCCTTGCCGTAGATAAAAGCGTCATGATGCAGCAAAGCACCTCAAGCGTGTAGGAAGAACGTGTAAAAACAGGCGGGAGACAGCAAACAAAAGCTGGAGAGAGGCAAACAACTCCGCTCAGGCCCTTGGCCTGAGCGGAAATGGGCGTGTTTAGAAGAACCCAAGCGGGTTGATGTCGTAACTTACCAGCAGGTTTTTAGTTTGCTGGTAGTGCTCAAGTGCCATTTTGTGGGTTTCACGGCCAACGCCAGATTTCTTGTAGCCGCCGAAGGCGGCGTGGGCAGGGTACTGGTGGTAGCAGTTGGTCCACACGCGGCCCGCTTGAATACCCCGGCCCATGCGGAAGGCGACGTTGATATCACGGCTCCAAACGCCTGCGCCCAAGCCAAACTCGGTGTCATTGGCGATGGCCAGCGCTTCCTCTTCGTCTTTGAAGGTAGTGACCGCGACGACCGGGCCAAAGATCTCCTCTTGGAAAACACGCATCTGATTATTGCCCTTCAGCAGCGTAGGCTGAATGTAGTAGCCACCGTTGATGCTGTCGTCCAGGGTCTCTTTATCGCCACCGGAGAGGAACTCCGCACCCTCATCACGGGCGATATCCATGTAGGACATGATTTTGTCGAACTGCTCTTGGGAGGCCTGAGCGCCCACCTGCACATCGGTATCTAGCGGGTTGCCGCGTTTAATGGTTTTGGTGCGCTCAATGACCTTGGCCATAAACTCGTCGTACATGCTCTCCTGAATAAGCGCGCGTGAGGGGCACGTACACACCTCCCCCTGGTTGAAGAACGCTAACACCAGTCCTTCTACCGCTTTATCAATAAACGTCGGCTCGGCGTTCATAATGTCAGCGAAGTAGATATTGGGTGATTTGCCGCCTAGTTCGACGGTAGAGGGAATAATATTTTCTGCGGCGCATTTAAGAATATGCGAACCAACGGGGGTTGACCCCGTAAAGGCAATTTTGGCAATCCGCTTACTGGTAGCCAGCGCTTGCCCTGCCTCAGCGCCAAAGCCGTTAACAATGTTCAACACCCCTGGCGGCAGCAGGTCGCCGATGACTTCCATCACTTTCAAAATGGACGCGGGTGTTTGCTCAGCTGGCTTCAGTATGACGCAGTTACCGGCAGCAAGCGCGGGGCCAAGCTTCCAGGCGGCCATTAAAATCGGGAAGTTCCAGGGGATAATTTGCCCCACGACACCCAGCGGTTCATGGAAATGGTAAGCCACGGTGTTAGCATCAATATCTGCGGCGGTACCTTCCTGGGAGCGTAGGCAGCCCGCAAAATAGCGGAAGTGGTCAATGGCGAGGGGAATATCGGCATTCAGCGTTTCGCGCACTGCTTTACCGTTGTCCCAGGTTTCCGCCACGGCGAGCATTTCCAGGTTTTGCTCTAGCCGGTCGGCAATTTTGAGTAGCGTATTACTGCGCTCTTGAACGGAGGTTTTACCCCAGGCAGGCGCTGCTTTGTGGGCTGCATCCAGCGCTTTTTCAATATCTTCAGCGCTAGAGCGGGGAATTTCGCAAAACACTTGGCCATTAACGGGGCTAATATTATCGAAGTATTGACCGTTGACGGGAGGAACAAACTCACCGCCAATATAGTTTCCGTATCGTTTTTCAAACGACACAACGGAACCGGCATCACCTGGGTTGGCGTAGATCATCGTAAAGCTCCTGAGTATTATGGTTATTAAAAGGTGCCTACCCAGTGTTGAACACACAGGCCATTCTCGATATAGCCCGATGGCAGGACGCACCCTCATCCCTTGGTAGGAGACGCCATGTACTCGCTATTAGTGGCAGATGACCACCCGCTGTTCCGCGATGCGCTACAGGCGGTAGTGGGCGCTGGATTAACCGATACCCAACTGCTGGAAGCCGACAGCCTGGCAGCGGCGATGGAGTGCATTGAGGCTCATGAGGGGCTGGATTTGCTGCTGCTGGATTTGAGCCTGCCCGATACCGAAGGCTTGGCGGGATTGAAAACCCTGCGAGACACCTGCCCATGGCTACCCGTTGCGATTGTTTCTGCGCACCAGGAGCGCCAGCTGGTACTGGACGCCATTGCGCTGGGTGCAGTGGGCTATATTCCGAAGTCCACGCCCAGAGAGCAGTTGCTGGCGGCGCTAACCCAAATACTCCAGGGCCAGCTCTACCTGCCCGCTGATGTTATGCGCCGCCCGCCGCCGCCAAACGTGCCGCGCTCGCCCGGCTTAGAAGCCAAGTCAGAAGAGAGGCAAACGCGGCTAGCGCGCTTAACCGGCAAACAGCGGCACGTGCTGCGCTGCATGGCCCAGGGGATGTCTAACAAACAGATCGCTCGGGAGCTATCGATTGCCGAAACCACGGTCAAAACACATGTGTCGGCGATTTTACGCAAACTTGGTGCGACGAGCCGAGTTCACGCCATCGTGATTGCCAGCGACGAGGGTGCTGGCGCCTTCGCCCAGCGATAAGCCTGTTAATGGCTATCGAGTAGCGTGCCCAGCAACATCTTTAAGCGCAGCGGCTTAAGCGGTTTCAGCAGGCAGTGCATACCCGCTTCCCGGGTGGCACGCTTTACTGCGGCTTCGTGGTTGGCGGTTATCACAACCGCCGCAAGGCCTGGATAACGCCGCCGCAAACGAGAGGCTAGATCGATCCCGTTTTCACGGTGCTCCCCCAGGTGGTAATCCACTAGCAGTACCGCTGGGCATTCACCGTCGCTCGCCGCTTCTAGGGCGCTTACCGTTGCAGCTGCCCGCACCCGACATCCCCAACTACCTAACAATGCCTGCATACCTTCAATAATGGCTGGGTCATCGTCAATGACCCACACGACACAGCCCTGCAGCGGGTCATGCACCCAGGCGCTGCGTAACGGCTCCCAGGCTTTTCGTTCAGCGCTATTTCCAGAAGCACTGTTTCCAGCATCATTAGGCGCGTAAGGCACCAGAATGGAAAACAGCGACCCGCACGAAAGCTTTGAGGTAAGTGACACCGGGTGTTCCAGCATCGTGCTGATACGGTCCACAATCGCTAGGCCCAACCCAAGCCCACGACTATGCTGCCCATTGGGTTGGGTAGCGCGGCGAAATTCAAGAAAAATCGCCTGGCGCTGAGGCTCGGGAATGCCCGGGCCCGTATCACCTACGACAATTTCCAGACCCTCCTTGCGCCGGCGACAGCCTAGCAGCAGGTGGCCATGTTCGGTGTAGCGCACAGCATTGCTTAGAAAGTTACGCACTACGCGTGCTAAAAGCGCTAAGTCAGACGTTACCAACGCGCTGGAGGGCACATAGTGCAGGGTAAGCCCACGTACCGCCGCCACCTGCTTATACTCCTCTGCAAGCGCATCCAGCAGCGTGCTAACCGCAAAGGGCGCTTTATCAGCATGCAATACTCCCGCATCCAGGCGGGAAATATCCACCAGCGTGCCAAGTAGCCCCTCCACATCCTTAAGCGAGCGACCGATATTCCCCACTAGGGCTTGGGAGGCGTCCGGCAATGCATGGGTTTCCAAAGCGCTGGCAAATAATCGAGCGGCATTTAAGGGCTGTAATAAATCGTGGCTTACGGCGGCTAAAAATTTGGTTTTTGAAAGGTTGGCAGCTTCCGCTTCGGCATTCGCGGCTAACAGCCGGACATTCACTTGGCTAAGCTCATCCAACGTGCGATGCAGCGCATCGGTGCGCTCACGCACTTGCTCAGCCAACAGTACCGAGCGCTCAAACGCCGCATACGGCGCGCCGTTAGGGCTACCGCCCGACTCTACCCGCTCCATCAGCGCTTGGCAGACCTTGCGCAGGCGCCTGTTTTCTTCGCGCAGTGCAGCGTTATCAGCTGTTTTGTCGTTATCCGCCGCTAGTTGGAAAAGCGCCAAACGCCACCCCCGTAAAGGTTTGATTAACGTGCATACCGTGATGCTGCTCACCGTAGGTATTAAACCCTACCACCCGTGCCTGTCGCAGCAGCGCCGATGCTGGGTCAATTTGCTGCAGAGACTCCAGCGCCATGCGGCGCAAAAAACAATCGCAGCCGATAATAGTGGCGTTATCGCCCAGGCGCTTACGCACGCCTAGCAGCATCGCATTTAGGTCTTCTAGCAGAGGGGCTGGCCGCATTGCAGTGAGCACAATGCCGTTCTCAACCGCGCAGTAAAAGCTCAGGCTGCTGTCATCGTTAACCCGCTGAATAGAGCGGATATAGTGCTGACCGCCAAGGTGAACGGCAAGGGGATGCTGGGCAAATATGTGAGGGGTTAGGGCATCAACACGGCAGCCCACCAAGGCTGCATATACCTCAGCGGCGGGCAGCCCATTAAGCTCTAATACGCGACGCTGCTCGCGGTCAGCATTCGTAACCACTAGCTTATGAGCAAGGGGTACGAGGTGATGGCTCGAAAACACCTCAAACGGTAGTCGGGTATTAAGCATGACCACCACCGCGGCACGGGTGTGAAATCGCCCATCAGCATACACATGGGTGTGCGTTAGGTGGTTATCATCCCCCGCCGAGCCACCAAAACTGGGAATACGCCCCAACGCTGCATCCAGCGTTGCCAGCACCTGCTCTTCACGGCTGGACAATCCATCGAGCAGGGTAAGCGCAAAGCTGTGTTCATTAATGGGCGCCAAGGCCTGCTGACGGCAGCGCTCTAATAAAGCATCCACCAGCGGCTGTGCACGGGGAAGGTCAAAATGCTCAAGGTCATCAATCAGCGCTGTTTCCACCGCGAAGACCCGCCGATCAAATCCGATCGCCACAATGGAGCCGCGATCATACCCCTGAGGGGTAATCTCACCGGCAGTGGTACAGCCGCTCATTGGCACATTACCAAACGCCTCCCCTAGCGCGTCCGCTAAGGCACCTAGCGGGTACTCTGCGCTGCAAAAAAACAGTACAAAGCCAAGCTGTTCGTGGCATAGCGCTTGGGCCAGCTCCCTGGCTGCCTGGTCTGGCTTGGGATGATTGCTGGCGGCGGTTAATAGTCCGTTATGCTTTAGGGAAGCTGTCACGGCGCCATTTCTCCAAGGCTGTATGGGTACGCGCCACGCTGTGGCGTAATGCGCTAAAGGCTTCGTCTACTTGGCAGGGAGAACGCGTCTCAAGGGCCATTAATGCCTCCAGCCGCTTCGCTTGGGCCGCCAATTGCTCTGCGCCAACGCTTAGCGATTCGCCCTTGAGCTGATGGGCTAAGCGCTCCACTTGATGAGCCTGAGCGATAGAGAGTGCGCCGGGGCTAGAAAGGTACGCACCAAGCTGAGCAGCGTAGTCGTCTACTTGTTGATGGTAGAGCATTATTAGCTGGGCAAGGCTCTCCTGCCCTAAAGAGCCCAGCAGCATACTTAGCGTTGCGCTATTAAGCACTGTTTGCCCCTCACTAGGCGTAGCGAAGGCGGCAAGCGGGGGCAGCCGCTGCGACGAGGGGAATAGCTGCAGAGATAAAACGTTGCTCAACGATAACAGTGAAAGCGGCTTGGTGATGTAGTCATTCATGCCGGCTGACAGGCAACGGGATCGATCATCTTCAACGCCACCTGCGGTCATTGCCACAATGGGCACCTGGGCAAGCCAACCACCCACCGCTCGCAGTTTACGGGTAACGGTAAGGCCATCCATATCCGGCAACTGAATATCCATAAAAATAAGATGCACTTGCTGGCTCTTGATCATTTCCAGCGCATCCTGGCCATTTTCCGCGCACACCACATCGCAGCCCAAACGCGATAACAACCCAGTAGCGACTTTGCGGTTTACGGCGTTATCTTCGACCAGCAGTAACGACGTGCCGGTAAAGTCCCGCGTGGGCTCAGAAGGTAGCGGAGAGCTGACCGGGCTGGCCTCCACTAAAGGGAGGTCGCAGTAGAAAGTACTCCCCTGGCCCGGCGCACTGGTCACGCTTAAGCGCCCCTGCATGGCTTCACTTAAGCGCTTGCAAATGGCAAGCCCCAGCCCGGTGCCACCAAAGCGGCGAGCCACGGTTTCATCTGCCTGCTGAAAAGGTTCAAACAGCAGTGCCTGCTGCTCTTGGCTCAAACCACAGCCGGTATCGCTGACCTCAAACGAGAGATAGTTAACGGTGGCATAAAGCCGCAGCGTCACCTTACCGTGGTCAGTAAACTTGATCGCATTGGCAATCAGGTTCAGCAAAATTTGTCTTAACCTGCCTGCATCGATCATGACCCAGGCGGGTACCAAGGGGTCGATGTCGAGCACAAGTTGAAGCCCCTTGGCTTGGGCGCGAGGTCCAAATAGCGCCATCACGCTATCCACCAGCGGTTTTATCGCCGTGGGAGAGGTTTCAAGGGTTAGGTGACCCGCTTCTATCTTAGAGAAATCGAGTATTTCATTAATCATCGCCAACAGTTGGTTGGCGCTGTCGTGAATAGTGCTAGCGTAGTCTTCAACTTGGGCAGCGCTTGCCGGTTCGCGCAGTAGCTCGCTCATGCCGATGACGCCGTTGAGCGGGGTGCGAATCTCATGGCTGACCATCGCTAGAAAATCAGACTTTGCATGGTTGGCTGCTTGGGCCTGTTTGGCGGTAACTTCCAACTGGCGGCTTAACTGCTCCTGTTCACGCCGTGCGGCGGCGCTCTCACGCATTTCACGCACTAGAAACCCAATCACCAGCAGTACGGCTAAGCTCATTCCAATGAGCAGTGTCATCAAGGCTTTATATAGCGTGCTGAGCAGCGCACGCTCTTCCGTTGCGGATTCTGCCAGATAGCCATTGATGGCGATCACAAAGCGTTCAGTCAGCCGAGTGAGCGCCTGTAGCTCTGTCTCCAGGCTGGTAATCGGTAGCTGGGCAAGCGTGTCGTGAGGTTCAAGCATTGGGTCTAGCGTATCTAACTGCTGCTGGATTTGGTCAAGCAGCTCGTTTGCCATCCTGACATTTTGCAATAACGAGTTAACCTCACCCTCATTTAACAGGGTGATGCGGCTATAAAGCAGTTCAAAGCGTAAGTTGAGCGCATCCTGCTCAGCTGGCGATATGGGCCCACGGGTGGCAGCTAGCAGGTGATTAAGCAGTTGAACTGCATCGCGGTCCAATTTATACACGACCCAGGCTGTATCTTCCCTTAGGCTTTGGGTCAGGTGATCTTGCCGCCAGGCAGCCAGTGCCGCAACCACCAGTGCTCCCGCAAACAGCAGCACGGTAATCATCGCGACAACCTTAAAGCGACGTGGATAGCGCAGTAGGCGGGGCGTATTGGCAATAGGGCCGCTAATGGACATTAATCTGCATTACCTGCCAGACGGCTCTAAAACGTATTTTCTCGCTCAGCAATTCCTCATTCTGATCAAAGGGATACAACACCCACAGCGGGCCATATTCACGAATAGGAATGGCTTTTTGATCGCGTTCGAGGGTCAGGATAACGTCGTAGTCGTAAAAATCGCGGAGCGGAATATCTGCTTCGTAACCGTTAAGCGCCAATACATGCACGCTTTCACCCTCGGCACCCAAGTGCTCCAGCAACGTACGCATTAATGGCCCGCTATAGTGGCTAGTACCTTCAGTCCAGGGAGTTCCCGTTTCAAACGCATGCTG
This sequence comes from Halomonas sp. GFAJ-1, assembly GCA_002966495.1. NCBI lineage: Bacteria > Pseudomonadati > Pseudomonadota > Gammaproteobacteria > Oceanospirillales > Halomonadaceae > Halomonas > Halomonas sp. GFAJ-1. The sequence continues at coordinate 1,557,198 of CP016490.1, read as the reverse complement.
TGGCAATGACTGCAGCATTTCCCTATCAAAATGCGCCTCTTCACCGTTATCACCCGTACCCGTGCTTATATTCGTGCGCGCAATGTCGCCCTTTACTTTCAGCATCACCGGCCCATCAGGCAGCGCTAATGCGGACTGCGTTTCAGCTTGCCCCATTTGAGGAATGCTGAACGCCAGCATAATCGACCCCAACAATAACGCTTTCACAGCCATTACCTCGTATCGAAGCGCTTAGGGCATAGCCTGATATACCCAGGCTACCCATCGCGAGCAATAAAAAAGAGACAGCATAGAGGTTACGCCATCTCTTTTCGTAGGTCAGGCTATTTACGCGTTTTTCGTCATTAAGCCGCCAGACTATTGGATACGAAAGTGGTTAGGTTTCAATTTTTTCGACTGTTTCAAAGCGCACTAGCTCCTCATAGGCGTGCCAGCTGGCATGACCTAGCACCGGAAGTATGAGCGCCAAGCCGATATAAAACGTCATTACCCCCACCAGCACACAGCCAGTCAGAATAGCGGCCCATAGCAGCATAGGGCGGAAATTACGCGCAACGCAGCGCACGCTCGCCTCGATACCTTCCATAAAGGTCAGGTCTTGATCCATGAGAGTGGGAATCGCAACTACGCTAATGGCAAAGGCACCAAAGGCCAAAATAGCGCCCGCCGCCGTTCCAACAGCCAACATACCAAGCCCTTCAGGGGTGGTTAGTAACGCGGTGTAAAGTGTTTCGGGGCTTGGCACTTCAAAACCAAAAAACAGCGCAAATAGCAGCGTAGCCAAACGAATCCAGGCGAGAAAGAAGATCATCATCATGACGCCCATCATCGCTAGTTGCCCAGCATGAGGCTTCCAACTGCCAAACGCATCGCCCAAGTTAGGCACTCTGCCCTGCTCTAGCGCTCGACTGATACCATATGAGCCCACTGCGACCAAAGGACCCACAAACATAAAACCTGCAATCATTGGCAGTAGCCAATACCAGTATCCCAGTGTGAATGCTCCAAACGTGATGGCTATACTCAAGCCCACCCAAAACATGCCATAGGACAAACTAACGGCGGTGGCACGCCGGAAGTCTTCAAGGCCTGAGGTTAACCAGGCGCGGGGGCGATCCATCCCTACTTTATTGATGGTAATTTTAACCAGGGGTATCTCGTTAGTCTTTGGCATATCTGCGTGGTCTTGTGTTTTTGTAGTTGTCGCATTCATGGCATAACTCCTGTGATGTACCAGAGCTGCATTCTTGCCTGTCCCATTAATCCCAACTTAATGGCTTAACGTCTTTTTAATGTAGTTGAACACAGCAATACTGAGAGCCTAGGTCATCAGCAAGTACAAAAAATCCACCACAGGGCAGTTTCAGCCAATTTAATCGATGCGTTAGCGCTTCCTAAACATCTAAAAAAGAATAAAAAAATCATTAAATATTCTTTTTTATTTTAATAGCGCTGATTTAAGGTATACCTCTATTACAAACAGTTAAGGAGTACTTCCATGGGCATGCGCCTACGTGCTGGTTTTGCTCTTGCGGTAGCGATAGGAGCGTTAAATTCCGCCGTTGCGGAAACGGGGCTAGATAGCGAGGCATTGCAGCGAGAGGTGCTTGCGGGTAGCTGCGCGAATTGCCATGGGACTGAGGGGCGCATGGAGGGGGTAGTGCCTTCACTGGCAGGCCGCTCTGCAGATCAGTTAGAAGCACGCCTTCTGGCGTTCAAGCATGAGGAGGATTCCGGCGCCACTATTATGAACCGCATTGCTAAGGGTTATACCGATGAGGAATTGGCTACCTTGGCCGACTACTTCTCTCACTTACCTGCAAAAGAGGAGCTGACACCATGAGCCAGCCTTGGAACCGTCTTAGCCGTCGCCAGTTATTAAAAGGGTTAGGTGGCGCTTCAGCGCTTCCCTTGATGGGTGCTCTTCCAACGTTTGCAATTGGGGGGCAGCATGCAGGGCACGTTGTGGTAGTGGGAGGTGGTTTTGGCGGGGCAACGGCCGCCAAATACCTCAAGCGAGCCAACCCAGCTATTAAAGTAACGCTTGTTGAGCCAGCAGACGTATTTTACACCTGCCCCTTTAGTAACCTTTTTCTAGGCGGTTTGAGGGATATGCGCTCTATTGCTCACAACTATGATGAGCTGCGCCAACGTTACGGCGTAGACGTTGTGCATGCACTAGCCGAAGACATAAATGCCGAAGCACATGAGGTGCGCTTATCCACCGGTGATACCTTGCACTACGACCGATTAGTGCTGTCACCAGGTGTTGATATGCGCTGGGACGCATTAGAGGGCTACGATGAAGCTGCCGCAGAGAAGGCGCCCCACGCTTGGAAAGCAGGCCATCAAACGACCTTACTAAAGCAGCAGCTTGAAGCCATGGAAGATGGCGGCACCTTTATTATGGTGGCACCAGGCAATCCTTACCGCTGCCCACCCGGGCCTTACGAGCGCGCGGGGATGGTGGCACACTATTTCAAAGAGCATAAACCTAACTCTAAGGTATTAATTTTAGACGCCAAGGATAATTTCTCTAAGCAAGGCTTGTTCACTGCAGGGTGGGAGCGTCTTTATGGCGACCGTATAGAGTGGGTGGGCCTTTCCAACGATGGCCGCGTTACCCGGGTCGATGCGGATAATTTAGAAGTTGAAACCGAGTTTGGTACGCGCCACCGCGCCGATGTACTCAACGTCATACCTCCCCAGAAAGCCGGTTGGATCGCAGACCGTGCCGGCGTAACCGATAGCTCTGGGTGGGTGCCCGTCAAACCCGAGACGTTTGAATCACAGCAGGTGGACGACATTTACGTGGTGGGCGACGCCACGGTCGCCGCGCCGATGCCAAAATCAGGCTTCTGCGCCAACGCCCAAGCGAAAGTAGTAGCCGCCGCCATTGCTTCCTCACTCGAACATCAGCCAGCGCCAACCGCTTACTGGGCTAACACTTGCTATAGCTTGGTCGGCCCTAATTACGGGATCTCTGTTGCGGGTGTCTATAGAGTCACCGACGGGGTCATTGCTGAAGTCGATGGCGCGGGAGGCATTAGCCCTGCCGATGCGCCGGACACTGTTCGGGCGCTAGAAGCTGATTATGCGGTGGGCTGGTACAATGCCATCTGCCAAGACACCTGGGGCACGCAAGTATAGGCACTAACACGTTAAACACATGTACTCACGGGCTGCCTGAACGGCGGCCCGTTTTATAACTAGCCCCCCTTGCCATAAAAGGAGACTCACATGAGTCATATTGCGCTGACCCTGTGGGCAGGCGTGGTAATAGGCCTGCTGTTTGGCGCCGTGGGGCAGGCCAGCGGCTTCTGTTTACTGCGTGGAGTCGCCAATAGTGCAAAGGGCGACTCTCGCAAACTCCGCGCCTTTGTGCTTGCTATGGCCACAGCACTACTGGGAACCCAATGGCTTGCCGCTCTGGGTTACTTTTCACTGTCGAACTCGCTTTACATTACGCCATCATTTTCCTGGCTTGCCCTTCCGCTAGGCGGCTTGCTGTTTGGCTACGGTATGGCGTTAGCTAACGGGTGCGGCGCCCGCTCGCTGGTTTTACTGGGTAGCGGCAACCTGCGCAGTGTGGTCGTGGTGATGTGCCTTGGCATTGGGGCCTATATGGCCCTTTCCGGCGTGCTGGCGCCTGGGCGCATCTATCTTGAACAAGCCACCTCAATTCCACTGACCACCCAGGACATTGCCGGACTGGTTGCGCTGCCTGGGTGGGCCGTTGCCTCTCTGCTGGGTTTACCTATCGCTGCCTGGGCATTTTCTAGCGCACACTTTCGCGCCTCGCCCCGGGACTGGGTCAGTGGCCTTATCGTTGGGTCTTTAGTGCCGGCAGGTTGGTACGCAACGGGCGTGCTCGGCTTTGATGACTTTGAGCCGGTACGCTTAGCAAGCCTGACGTTTGTGGCGCCTATCGGTGCCTCATTGCAGTATGTAATGCTTTCAACAGGTACTCGACTCAGTTTTGGCGTCGCGGTGGTAGGGGGTATTATTCTCGGTGCACTTATCACGGCACTGATCCGACGCGACTTTCACTGGCAGGGTTTCCAAGGGCCAGGCCAAATGGCGCGCAGTATGGTGGGAGCAATGATGATGGGGGTTGGCGGAGTCCTGGCACTGGGCTGCTCAATAGGCCAAGGAATTACCGGTATGTCGACGCTTGCCCTACCCAGCCTTATCGCACTGCTGTGCATTTTGCTTGGGGCCTGCCTGGGGGTTAAAGGCCCGTTGGCACTCTCCCACATGGCTAACAACCACCGTTCGCTACATTGACTACATCCCGTTATCTAGGAGAGGCGTATGTCTCGTTCATGGTGCATAAAATCAGCGCTATCTCGTCGAAAAGTTCTGCAACACGGCATGGCGGGCGTAGGGTTAGTCTTGCTGTCGCCCATCTCTTGGGCCAATGAGGTTTGGCAACAGCTGGATGCTGTCCAGCACCTTCTAAATGGCGAAACACCAATTACCCAAGGCCTGACGCTTGATTTGCCTCATGTCTCAGAGGATGGTTCAGCCGTCCCCTTAGGTATCAAGTTCGACGGTGAATTAGCGGATAACGACTATTTAACCGATATTCACCTGTTTGCCACCGGCAACCCTCAGCCCGAAATCGCCACGTTTCGGCTTGGCGAGTTAAGCCGTTACCCTGAGATTTCCACTCGCGTGCGCCTTAATGAAACCCAGCACGTGGTGGCTGTTGCCAACACCTACCAAGGGCAAACCTTCGCGGTTTCTCAGGAGGTACGCATCACCGTGAGCGGCTGCCTAATGCGCGGCGAAGATAGCCAGCCTGAACCGCTGTCGAATCCTCGCGTCAGCGTTAACCAACAAGTCGCTGCAGGCGACGCCCTGGAAGTCCGCACGCTAATTAACCACCCAATGGAAACCGGGTTAAGGGAAGGCAGTGACGGTGAGCCTTTGCCACGTCACATAATTGAGCACTTTACCGTGCGCCTGGGAGATGAGGTCGCTTTCGAGGCTCAGCTTTATCAATCAATTTCGGCTAACCCCTATTTGCGTTTTCATTTGACGCCGCAACAGAGTGGAAAACTGATATTTGAGTGGCAAGATGACCAAGGTGAAAAGGCCCAGCACACCAGTGAGTTATCGGTCAGCTAACACAAAAGCACGCTGCATAAACCAACAACGCCAGGCTTAAAGCCTGGCGTTGTTGGTGTTGCTAGTGACCGCTTAGCGTACGATCATTACCGATATCTTAGAGTGGTGTACTACGTGCTCGGCGTTAGGGCCAAGTACATAATCGACAAACTTCCGCTTGTTATGCGAAGCCATCACAATGAGGTCGGCATCAATTTTTTTACCCACTTTAATAATGGCCTCCCAAGGAGAACCATCGACAATCACGCTTTGCACTTTAACGTCTTCAGGTACGTTCTCTTTGATAAACGTGTGCTGGGCTTCTTTAATAGCCTCGTGGGCTTTTTGAGAGAAGTTTTTAGGAAAATAAGCACCCACCATGGGCATCTTAAATTCTGGCAGCACAGTTACTAAGTGCAACGAAGCACCGAAGGTCTGGCAAAGCGTGATCGCGGTAGGCAGTGCCTTCTGCCATGACGCTGGCTCATTCAGATCAACCGGCAATAATATCTTTTGATACATGGTGACCTCCTTTAGGCTGCTGCAGCCGACTTTTCTGAACGCTCATTCTTACGGCGACGGCGTTGAAGAAGAACGACCAAGGCAAAAACGGCAAAGCCTGGTATCCACATCCACTCCTTCGCCCAACGGTCTACCGGTGCGAGCACTTCGATGATCTCCTGATCGAAGTCAAAACCGATATCCTGAGCCAAGCTGCCAAACTGAACAAAATCAATGGTCGCTTGCTCACCCTCTATCCATAGCTCTATGCCTAGCTGCTCCATGCGCTCCTCGCCCGTATCACCACGAGGTACAGGTACAAGCAGGTAGGTGGTCATGGGGTCACCGAAGTCGTCTTCACCCGCAATTTGTATGCGCAGGTTACTGCCATCTTCCACCTGGCCTAGCGCCTCAACAAACTGAGAAGGCGGAACCGACTCATAGGGGTCGTGAATCTTGTCCATCCAAAACCCAGGGCGGAACAGGGTAAAGGCAACCAACAGCAGCAACAGCGACTCATACCAGCGGCTACGCACCACCATATAGCCTTGAGTTCCCGCTGCAAAAATCAGCATGGCAATGGTCGCAATAATAAATATGACTATCCCCTGGAGGAACGACACATCTATCAGTAGCAGGTCGGTATTGAAAATAAACAGGAAGGGCAAAGCGGCTGTTCGCAGGCTGTAGTAGAACGCCTGGAAGCCGGTACGCAGTGGGTCGCCCCCAGATACAGCAGCAGCCGCAAACGAGGCCAGCCCCACCGGCGGCGTTACATCCGCCATGATGCCAAAATAGAAAACGAACAAGTGAACCGCAATAAGCGGCACAATCAAGCCATTTTGCTGGCCTAGCATGACGATGACGGGCGCCATCAATGCCGACACAACGATGTAGTTGGCCGTGGTAGGCAGACCCATACCTAGAATCAGACTCAGCAGCGCGGTTAGCAGCAGAATCATCATCAGGTTACCACCGGAGAGGATTTCCACCACATCGGCCAATACCAACCCAACGCCGGTTTGCGATACAGCACCCACTACGATGCCCGCCGTTGCGGTCGCAATACCGATGCCAATCATATTGCGCGCGCCAGCCACTAAGCCATCCCAAAGGTCAATGAAGCCCTCTTTTACATCGGCCGCTAGCTTACTGTGACCACGGAACAGAGCGATGATGGGGCGCTGGGTGACCATGATAAAGATCATGAACACCGTTGCCCAAAACGCAGAGAGCCCAGGTGAAAGGCGCTCTACCATCAAGCACCATACTAATACGACAACCGGCAAAATGTAGTGCAGCCCGACCATAACAGTGGGTCGCGTTTGAGGCAGCGTGACCACCTGTGAGTTCGGGTCGTCTAGTTCCAGCTCAGGATAAGAAGAACCTACCTTCAACAAACCAATGTAAGCAGCCGCAAGACCCACAGAGACCACCCAGAAAGTCGCATCTCCCAACAGGGGTTTTAGCCAACCAAGCCCATAATAGACACCAAACGAGAGCGCCATCAGCAGAATCAGGCCGGTTAAAAAGCCAATCACTTTATTTAGCAGCGGACGAACGGGGTTGCTAGACGGCAGACCCGACATGTTCGCTTTGAGTGCTTCAAGGTGAACAATGTAAATCAAGGCAATATAGGAAATAAGCGCAGGCAAAAAAGCGTGCTTAATCACTTCAACATAGGAAATGCCGACATACTCGACCATTAAAAATGCAGCGGCCCCCATAACCGGCGGCATAATCTGACCATTCACTGACGAGGAGACCTCAACAGCCCCCGCCTTTTCAGCACTAAAGCCGACTCGCTTCATCATCGGAATCGTAAAGGTACCCGTTGTCACCGTATTGGCGATCGACGACCCCGAGATCAAGCCGGTCATACCTGATGCCACCACGGCGGCTTTCGCCGGGCCACCCTTAAAGTGCCCAAGCATAGAGAAGGCCACTTTAATGAAATAGTTACCCGCCCCCGCCTTATCTAGCAGCGCACCGAAGAGAACAAACAGGAAAACAAAGCTGGTGGAAACACCAACAGCAATACCAAAAACACCTTGAGTGCCTAACCACTGGTGGTTAATTAACCCATGAAGGCTAACGCCACGGTGAGCCAATATGCCCGGCATGTGGGGGCCAAACAACGAGTAAGCAATAAAAATACCGGCAACCACCATCAACGGTGGCCCAAGCGCTCGTCGCGCCGCCTCCAGCAACAGCACAATACCAATAACCCCCACCACTACATCTTGAGTAATGGGGCGCCCCGGTCGCTGGGCAAGGTCAGAATAAAATAAGAAAAGATAAGCGCCACAGAAAGTGGCCACCGCTGCGAATACCCAGTCTTGCAGCGGAATACGGTCCCTAGGTGACCGTTTTAGCGCAGGGTAGGCCATGAAGGCCAAAAAAAGCGCAAACGCCAAATGGATTGAGCGAGCTTCCGTGGAATTAAAAACGCCAAAATTAAAAACAAAGGGGAGTGGCGATGCAATCCATAGCTGAAACAGCGACCACGATGCTGCAATACAGACAAGCAGCTTACCGGGTACTCCCAGGGGTTTCCGTGCCCCTGTGTCGCTGGATGAGACCATATCCTCAAGGTCATTATCAGCGGCTGCCGAAGGGTGTTTGTCATCACGCATACGCTTGCCCTACCTAATGGTCAGCGCTGACAGTCAGCGCTTTCAACAAGAAACGCGGACACCCAGGGTGCCCGCGCTTTATTACTCAAAAAGTGAGTGTTACTCATCTACTGCTATGGGTATCACGTCACGCTACCGTTTTACTCGATCCAGCCACGCTCACGGTAGTAACGCTCTGCGCCGTCGTGTAGCGGAGCAGTTAAGCCGTCAGCAATCATGTCTTCTTCGTTCAGGTTTTCAAACGCTGGATGCAGGCGCTTGAAACGGTCGAAGTTTTCGAAAACCGCTTTAACGGTTTCGTAAATAACGTCTTCATCAACGTCTGTAGAAGAGACAAAGGTTGCTGCTACGCCGAAGGTCTCGACATCTTCATCGTTACCACGGTACACACCGCCCGGGATAACAGAACGGGTGTAGTAGGGATACTCTTCGATCAGGGAATCGATTTCGTCACCGGTCACCGACACGATGCGCGCATCAATAGTAGTGGTCGCTTCCTGAATGGAACCGTTGGGGTGACCTACCACGTACACCATGGCATCGATATTGTTGTCTGAAAGCGCGGCAGCCTGTTCAGCGGCATCTAACTGAGATGCCAGCGCGAAGGTGCTTTCATCCCAACCGAACGCATTCATGACCACATCCATGGTGTTGCGCTGGCCAGAACCAGGGTTGCCGATGTTGACGCGCTTGCCTGGGAAGTCGCTGATATTTTCAATACCGGAGTTAGCACGAGCAACAACGGTTAACGGTTCACCATGCATGGTGAACACAGAGCGCATCTCTTCCCAGGCGCCATCTTCTTCGAAGTTGGCTTCGCCGTGATAAGCGCGGTACTGAACGTCAGACTGAACGACGCCCATATCCAGCTCGCCAGTTTTCATACCGTTAACGTTGGCAACAGAGCCACCGGTAGACGGTGCGTTACAACGAATGTTGTGCTCGTCACTTCCGCGGTTAACCATACGACAGACCGACTGGCCAACCACATAGTAAACGCCGGTTTGACCACCGGTACCGATGGTAATGTAACGATCTTGAGCTACTGCCGGTGAAGCAAAGCTTGCCGCTGCAATCAGCGCGCCTGAAAAGGCAGCGGTAGAAAATACATGGCGTTTCATGGAGATACCTCTTTATCTTGATGTTGTGAGCGTTATGCGCTTTGAAACCACCTGCAGAACGGTTCCCCTCAGGTATTTCGATATCAAAACGTTTTCAAGACAATCTGTTAACTGCATCGACAGTTAGTGCCGACTATTACTACTTTAGCGAAAAAACACGCGTTTGGCGAAACCCCATTCTGTCACAAGGACTTGAGTTTCAAGCGCCACTAACGCTGTGGATTTTGTAAGTCTAGCGGGCTTGAACGTTTAGTGGGCGTTAATTGGGGAGAATGGCGGGAATATATGCGTGTCGTGCATGACCTATGAATATTTTAAACACACGCATATATTGCTACAGGTTTAGGACTAACGTGGTCTTTTTATAAGCACTGCAGCCAACCGCTGGAGCCGTGGCGCGCCAAGCAGAATCAAACAAAATGCAACTGGCCAAGCAATATAGAAGGCGCGCCACCAACGCCCGAAAAAGCCATCCATCAGGCCTGTATTTGCCCAGGTAATTACAAACGTCATTAGTGTGACCATGTAGATCGACATTAAAAACGCGAACACTATCGGGGCGAAGCGAGGGGGAAACAGCATATGATCTCCAAGGTAACTACGACAAATGTAACTACGGCCACTGTGAATATGGCCACTGTAACTACGGCAGGTGCGAGCAGCGCACTATAAAACCAAAAGGAATATACTAATAACCACCATTAACTTTTAAGTCAACAGTGGCTACGTTTTGTACAAATATATCGGTATATACCGGCATCAGACGTTGTAACCCAGTACCGTCGGCAACCACAGCGCGATGCTAGGAAAAATAGCGACCAACGCCAACGCGCACCCCATGGCCACCACAAACAGCAGCGCCCAGCCCACAGTATGTTCTAAGCGTATTTTTGCCACCTCAGTGGTAACCATAAGGTTGACGGCGACGGGTGGCGTAAACTGACCGATAGCAATGTTCATCGCTAATAAAATCCCGAACCAAACCGGATTCCATTCAAAGTGCTGCATAACAGGAATTAGGATCGGCATCATAATCAGATAGATGGAAATAGCATCCAGCAGCATACCGGCCACCAGTACCGCTAGCATCACCAGTATCAATAGCAGAACACCATTATCGGTTAGGCTGATAATCCACTCGGCTAAATGACGGAAGGTGCCCAGCATTGTCCCCGCCCAGGCAAAAATACCCGCTAGGGAGATAATCAGCATCACCACACCTGAGATAATCGCCGCTTCCCCAAGTAACTCCCACAAATCGCGCAGCGAAAGTTCTTTGGTGAGAAAAAGCCCCACCAGCGTGCCATAGGCAACTGCCACCACTGCGGCTTCAGTAGGCGTGAATAGGCCAGAGCGGAGACCACCCAAAATCAGCACCGGAGCAAAGAGTGCAGGCAACGCTTGCTTAAACGTCGTGCGTACGCTGAGTAACTCAGCCCCCTCCACCGGCGTGCCGCCCTCCCAACCGTAGCGTTTGGAAACGATCATTGCTGGCACCAATAGCGCCATCCCCGCCAAAATACCGGGAAAGAGGCCAGCTGCGAACAGTGCGCGAAGATCCACCCCAGGCACCACAATAGAGTAAAGAATCAGCGCCACCGACGGGGGAATTAAAATCGCCGTGGATGCTGAGGCAGCGATAAGCGTTGCCGAAAATGGCTTCGGGTAGCCCGCTTTGGTCATGCTTGGCAACATGACCATGGCCACTGCCGCCGCGTCCGCAGGGCCGGAGCCACTCATGCCGCCCATAATCATACACACCAGCACCGCCACCAGCGCCAAGCCACCATGGCGCGGGCCAATCAACGCCTGGGCAAAGCGCACTAGCCGCAACGCAACGCCCGAGCGTTCAAAAATCAGCCCGGTCAGGATAAACAGGGGTATGGCAATCAGCGGATATTTCGCAATGCTGTTATACGTGTTGGTACCCAGCGTTGCCAGCATGTCGGGGGAAAGCCCCGCCAAGATGCCCACCGCACCAGAAAGCGCTAACGAAAAGGCCACCGGCACACCGGCAATGAGCAGCCCTGCGAAGGCAAGTATCATCCAGATATCAGGCGTCACTGTTCAGCCTCCCTTCTAGCCTGTCGCGGGTTTGCTGAACCAAGCGCCATAGCATGGCAGCTGACAATACCGGCAGCCAAAGTAGATACCACCACTGGGGCAGCCCTAACCCCGGTGAAAGCGACTCCCACTGGTACTCTTGCCATGCTAGCTTGCCGCCATACCAGGTAATCAACCCCAACACGATCAGCCCACACACGGCTTGAAACAGAATCAAGGCACTACGCCACCGCCCAGGCAGCGCCCGTTCTAGAAAGCCAATACGGATATGCCGGTTGCGCCTTAGCGCCACCGATGCGCCTGCAAACGTCAGCACGACTAGTAGGAAAACGGAAAACTCTTCGGTAAACGAAAACGAGCCGCCTGTTAGGTACCGAGTTACCACATTACCCAGGCTAATCAATGAGATAACAATAAGAGAAAGCGCACCAAGCCAGCGCTCGGGCCGCGCATCGGGAAAGCCTTTCATGGGGTAACCTCACAGCAAAAACTACCGACCCTCAACCGTAAGGGCCGGTAGTTGAAACACCAAAATGCTTAACGTGCGTCGATGGCCGATTGAGCGGCCTCTACCAGCTCTTCGCCGATGCGCGGCGCCCATTTTTCATAAACGGACTGGGTCGCATCCACAAAGGCTTGATACTGCTCGTCGGTTAGCTCCGTTACCGTGACGCCGCGCTCCTGAATAGCCGCCAAGCGCTCACTCTCCTCCTCACGGGTCATGGCGATTTCCCATGCGCCCGCTTCTTCAGCGGTTTCACGCAGTAACGTCTGATGCTCTTCGCTCAGTGAACGCCATACCTGCTGGTTGACGGCAAAAATCAGCGGGTCATTCATGTAGTTCCAGAGCGTTAAGTGCTCCTGGCCTACTTGGTCAATACGCGCCACGTCAAACACGGAAAGCGGGTTTTCCTGGCCATCAACCGCGCCCGTGGTCAGCGCGGGCTGGGCATCCGTCCAACTCATTTGCGTGGGGTCTGCACCCAGTGCTGAGAACGTATCTTGGAACAGTGGCGAGCCGACAACACGAATTTTCAAGCCGTTTAGATCTTCTGGCTGGCTAATCGGCCCACGGGAGTTAGAAACCTGGCGGAAACCATTTTCGCCCCATGCAAGCGGCATCACACCGCGAGACTCAATCGCTTCAAAGACCATCTCCCCCGCCTCACCGCCAGTAACTGCATCGACGGCGGTCTCATCGGGGATAAAGAACGGTAAAGAGAACAGGTTGAGTTCAGGCACCTGGGGGGACCAGTTGATGGTTGACCCCACCGCCGCATCAATCAACCCCGAGCGCATGGCGGAAAACTCGCGGGTTTGATCCCCCGATACCAGCTGAGAGTTCGGGTAGACCCGTAGGGTTAGGTCACCACCGCTACGCTCCTCAACCAGCTCGGCCCACTTTTCAGCGGCCTGCCCCCAAGGAAAGGCGTCAGACAAAACCGTGGAAACCGAGAGTTCACGAGCGTGGACAGAAAGTGAAGCAGAAAGCAGTGCCACACCGGCCAAGCCAGCGGTGAAGCGAGCCATAGAACGTGTCAGCGTCATTGTATTGATCCTTTTTTGATTTTTATGGGGCCTTGCTATTTTTTATCCTGCTCAGCTTACGTTAACAGGCATCGCCCGCTAACCCAGGAGCGCTCCATTGTAGGCACTCACGTGGTGAAAGAAAGCGCTTGATGCGCCTTTTAACCATCAACTTTTGGTGCAAAGGACGCCGAGCGTTACGGTATCGAACGCTTGCTGCTAAGCTACGCAACTCACTTTTTATAACGGCAGGGACATTAACGTGCCACTACGCGACCTGTTGCTCAGCCTGTTGGTTATCGCTATTTGGGCGCTGAATATTATTGTCATTAAGGTGGGGGTGGCAGAACTTCCGCCACTATTAATGACCACATTGCGCTTTATGTTGGTCGCTGCGCTGCTGGTGCCCTTCTACCCCGTTGCCCGAGTTCAGCTGCCTTTTTTACTGCTCCTTTCGGTGACGTTTGGCACGTTTCACTTTGCGCTTTTGTTTATTGGCCTGGGGCAGGCAGAAGCGGGCACCGGGGCGCTGCTGGTACAGATGGGCACTCCCTTTGCCACGCTGTTAGCCGTGGTATTTCTTAAAGAGAAGCTGGGCCCAAAACGTATCGCGGGGCTGCTGCTCTCGTTTTCGGGGATCGTCGTGTTAGCGGGTGGACCCACGTTACCCACGCCCCTCCCCTTGGCCATTCTACTGTTAAGTGCTTTTGGCTGGGCGGTATCGCAACTGTTGATCAAACGCGGGCCACCCATCGCACCGCTTGCATTGGCAGGCTGGGTGGCGCTGTTTGCAATACCCCAGGTAGCACTAGGGTCGTGGCTATTTGAAAGCAACCAGTGGCAGGCGATGCAGCAGGCAAGTTGGTTAGGCTGGGGAGCAATGATTTACACCGCCGTGATGTCGTCTATTGTGGCCTACGGGATTTGGTATGGGCTGCTGCGGCGTCATCCGGTTAATCGCGTGGTGCCGATGACACTGCTTATCCCCGTACTCGCAGTTGGCCTGGGTTCGCTACTCATGGGCGATAGCTTAGGGTTTCACAAACTTGCTGGCGGCGGTTTAGTGGTTGCCGGCATCGCGCTCATCGTGTTGAACATCGGTAAGCGCCACCCGGCCAAGGTGGCATAATCACCAGCGCCACTTAACTACTCAGGACGACAGAACCCTGCCAGGGCAGGAACGGACACACAGTCGCCAACTTGAATGCCGCGCTCGGCAAAGTAGCCTGCATTTACCTCAAGGGCAGAGTAATAGGCTGTCCCTGCTGGGTAGGTGGGGCACTCACGCGGCGCCTCAGACTCACAGGGCTGCATGGTGTTAATCGCCACAATGCGCCCTTCACCGTCTATATAAGCAATATCCAGCGGAATCAGCGTGCGGTACATCCAGAATGCGTTGCCCGCCGGCTGTTCGCTCTCGAAGCGAAATAGCATACCCCGGGTTTCCGGCAAATGTTCACGCCCCATTAGGCCACGCTGGCGCTGGGCGGTGGTTTCCGCCACTTCCACATCCAAGCGGTGAGGGCCTTCCCGGCTATGAATAGCGAGCGGCAAGGTGGTGGCTTGGCTGTTTTCTGCCGCCCACGCGGAAAGCAGCGGTAGCGGCAGGCTGGCGGCCAGAGAAACGCCGAGTGACGTTTTTAGCAACTGGCGACGAGTTAGGGTCATAACAGGTTCCTTTTGTTGTGCGGCGCCACGTGTGGACGATGTTCCGGCATAAGGTGTATCCCTTCCGCCAGGAGTGACACATGCACGTGCTCTTCCAGGGTTAGCTGGTTACGCCTGGCTGCATGCGTCGCGATGTCGAAACGTAGCATATCGCCGTTTGAAACTCTTAACGCTATCGACGTTATACCGCCAAGCACCACCATTTCACACACCGTAGCCGCAACGGGATTTTCACGCTCTCCATGGGATGGCCGTCCCCGCCGGTGCAGCACGATATCCGATGGCGGCAGGTACCAGGCAACACGCCTGCCCACGGCAAGCGACTGGAGCTCTTCGCCTACTTCCAGCAGCCATTCTCCCCACTTGAGACGGCGCTGACCATGCCAGTCCACGACCTCTCCCTCAAAGATATTATGACGATCAAGCAAACGCGCCACTAGCGGGGAGGCTGGCCGTCGGAAAAGCGTTTCAGGCTCGCCCTGCTGTAAGCTTGTGCCGTTGTGCAGCACGCAGATTTGGTCTGCTAGCGCCGCGGCTTCTTCTAAATCGTGCGTCACCAGCACAATGGGAATGGGTATTTGCTGGCGCAGCAGCGCCAGCTCCCGCTGCAGGCGGCGCCGCGTGACCTGATCTACGGCCGAAAAAGGCTCATCCAGCAGCAATGCCTGCGGCTCCCGGGCAAGCGCCCGGGCCAGCGCCACTCGCTGACGCTGGCCGCCGGAAAGTTCATTGGGAAAGCGTGCCTCCAACCCCTCTAAACGCACCTTGCTCAACCACTGTGTTGCATGAGCATAGCGCCGGGGCTGGGGCAGGTGGCCAAGGGCGAGTTGAACATTATCCAGCGCACTTAAATGAGGGAACAGCGCGTAATCTTGAAATACCATGCCGATCTGACGCTGCTGGGGAGGCAGCGAAATCCGCTTGCCGCCTACCCGCTCAGATGTTGAAAACCATGTACGCCCGGCGCAAGTCACCTGACCTTGTTTAGGCTGATAAAGCCCAGCAATGGTGCGCAGCAGCGTGGTTTTACCGCTGCCAGAGGGCCCTACCAGCGCCAGCAGCTCCCCGGGTCCGCAGCTAAACGTCGCATTGAGCGGTATTGGGCCGCTTTGTTGGGCAGTTACCGTTAGTTTAGCCACGCGCCCACCTACGCTTGCCTGCAAGGCCATACACCAAGCCCAAGGTGGTGAGGGACACGAACAATAACAGCGCCGACATACGCGCCGCGCCCTGCTCGTCAAATGCCTGCACACGGTCGTAGATAGCAATGGCTAAGGTGCGGGTTTCACCATCAATGGCGCCCCCGACCATCAAAATGACGCCGAACTCACCCAGCGTGTGGGCAAAGGTTAAGGCAGCGGCGGAGAGAATACCTGGCCACACTAGCGGCAGCTCAATACGCCAGAGGGTTTGCCATGGGCTAAGGCCGCTACACCAAGCAGCTTCGCGCAGATTAGCGGGCACGTGTTCAAAGGCTCGTTGAATAGGCTGAATGGCGAAGGGAAGATTAGCAATGAGCGACGCTAGCAAGATGCCGCTAAAGGTGAAGTTTAATCCGCCCCCGGTAAGCGTTGCCCATACGCTGCCTAATGGCGCGTCACGGCCAAACTGCTGCAGTAAATAGAACCCCAGCACCGTGGGTGGCAGCACCAGCGGCAGCGCAATAAGGGCTTCGCATAGCCCTTTGCCACGAAACCTAGCCGTTGCCAGGGCGCGACCTGCCCATATTCCGACGGGAAGTAAAAACAGGCACGTTAAGGCGGCCAAACGGAGTGAAACAGACAGTGCCGACCAATCCATTACTCGGTACTAAAGCCATACTGCTTGAGAATCGCCAGCGCTTCGTCTTCCTGAAGCCAGGCATAAAAGGCTTTCGCCACGTCACCCGCTTGGCGGGTGAGTACCATGCGCTGGCGCAGCGGTGCATGCCACTCCTCAGGGATCAGTACGTACTCACTGCGCTGGGCAAGGGCTGGGGCTAACGCCAGCGAATAAGCCACCAAGCCACCGCGGGCATCATCTGCCAGCGCAAACTGAGCCGCTTGGGAGACATTCTCTCCTAGCACCCGAAGCGGCGCGACCGGCTCCCATAACGAGGCATAGCTCAGCGCCTGCTGGGCGGCAACGCCGTAAGGCGCATGCTCAGGATTTGCCAAAGCGATGCGCTCGCGCGTGCCGTTAGCACTGGCGGCTATGGCTTGCTCGACGCCTGCTAACGGGGCAGCTTCATCAGGCAAATCTCCACGCTGTGAACGCTGTAGCCATGCTAGCCGGCCAATGGCGTAAATAGTGCCCTCATCCAGGGTATGTCCTTCCTGATGAAGCGCAAAGACATAGGCTTCATCAGCAGAAAGATAGAGCTCAAAGGGAGCCCCTTGGGCGATTTGACGACGAAAGTTACCCGAGGAGCCAAAGTTGAGCCTTACGCCTGCCCCGGTCTGCGCCTTAAACCGCTCCGCTGCTTCGGTGAGCGCAAACTGTAGATCAGATGCCGCTGCGATTATCGGCGGCTGCGCACCGGCCAATGCCGGTGTGCTAAAGAGCATAAAAAACGCCAGCAGGAGCGTGCGCATAAGATTACGCCTGCGCTTGCGCAACGTGGAACTCAGTGATGGCCATTACCTTCATGGTATTGGTTCCCCCATGGGCATTCATGTGGTCGCCACGGGTAAGAATCACGTAGTCACCGGACTTTGCCACCCCTTGTTTCACTAACAGGGTAAGCGCCTGGTCGTTGAGTTCCGTGGCCCTCATTTCAGATGTATCAAAGGGAAGTGATACCACGCCCCGGTAGAGCGCCATACGCCGCTGGGCGATAGGGTTATGTGCCAAGCCAACAATGGGCAGACCCGAGCGGATGCGGGAAGCAATTAGCGGCGTATAGCCAGACGAGGTCATACACGCAATGGCTGTGATGCCTTCCATATGGTTCGCCGCGTACATTGCAGAGAGCGCGATGGTTTCATCAGGCCGAGAAAAGCCCTCATGCATACGGTGGCCCGATTCTTGAGCAGTTTTTTCACGCTCAGCACCTAAACATACCCGCGACATGGCTTCTACGGTTTCCAGCGGATAGTCACCGGCGGCCGTTTCCGCTGACAGCATGACTGCATCGCTGCCGTCCAGCACCGCGTTGGCCACGTCAAACACTTCGGCGCGGGTGGGCAGCGGCGCTGAGATCATGCTTTCCATCATTTGCGTGGCGGTAATGACCGCGCGGTTCAGCGACCGCGCACGCTTGATCATGCGCTTTTGTACGCCGACCAGTTTGGCATCGCCAATTTCAACGCCTAGATCACCCCTCGCCACCATTACTGCCTCAGAGGCTTCAATAATGCCATCCAGGGTAGCGTCGTCTGCTACGGCCTCGGCGCGCTCTACTTTAGCCACTAAGCCAATCTCTTTGCCTTCTTCGCCCAGCAGGCGGCGCGCTTCGTGCATGTCTTCAGCGTGGCGCGGGAACGAGATAGCCAAGTAATCGACGCCAATTTCAACGGCGGTTTTTAGATCGATTTTATCTTTTTCGGTTAATGCCGGCGCAGACAGCCCGCCACCCTGCTTATTGATGCCTTTATGGTTGGAGAGCTTGCCACCTACCACCACGCGGGTATGCACCTGCTGACCTTCAACGTGGGTCACGTCAAGCACCACACGCCCGTCATCTAACAGGAGGCGGTCACCGGCAGTAACATCTTGCGAAAGTGTTTTATAGTCACAGCCCACTTGGTGGATATCTCCAGCATCACTATCCAACGACATATCCAGAACAAACGGCTCGCCTTCTTTTAGCACTACCGCACCATCCCGAAAGCGTGCGATACGAATTTTAGGGCCTTGAAGGTCACCTAATGCGGCTACGCTACGGCCAAGTTGGGCGGCAATTTCTCGCACTCTCACCAAACGGCGGCGATGATCGTCGGCGGTGCCATGGGAGAAATTCAAACGCACCACATCCACACCCGCCGCGAGCATGGCCTCCAGCACTCCTTCACGGTCGCTTGCTGGGCCAAGGGTTGCGACAATTTTAGTGCGACGAATTGTAGAGAAGTGCAGTGCGTTCATAGCGTTCCAACCATGCAAATTAACGTTTAATGACCTTAGCTTATCAGTTTAACGCGCTATACATGACAGTTATGAAACATTCCCTAAGCGCTACACCTAGCGCTGGGCTACTCAGCCATATGCTGGTCGCTTAAGAGCGGTGCTCATTCTTTCCCAGGCCCCGATGGTATTGCACTCTTCATCCACTATATTGGTCATGTTAACTACCGCGATAGGTAGAGTACCCATAAGGCGAGAGCAATAGCGGTACGTGGTAGTGCTGGCTGGCATCCACAACACCGAAACGCAGTGGAATAACATCCAAAAAGCGCGGTTCTTGAGCAGCGACCCCCTGGGTACGTAAATAGTCACCTGCGTGGAACACTAGCTCGTACTCACCCGATGTAAATGCATCGCCTTCCAGAATAGGCGTATCACAGCGGCCATCGCTGTTGGTAACCGCACTGCCTAGATGTTCGCGGCTATCGCCAAAAAGTCGAAACACTTCAATCATAATGCCTTGGCCAGGCTGCCCCTTAGCGGTATCAAGCACATGGGTGGTTAAACGTCCCATAAGCCACTCCTTTGAAATGAGTTATTAAAATTATTTACTAGGATTGACCTATCGGTCAAAGAGTACAATTGCTACTATTTATTGTATACATTCACTCCATCATAAAACGCTTCGGAGAGTTTTTGTGCCTACATCCCCCTCGCCTACTCTTTCACCTGCGCCGAGCACCTGCAGCTTAGAAAACTTTACCCATCATTACGGCGATATTTATGAGCACTCACCGTGGGTGGCAGAAGCCGCATGGGCAAAGGGGCTAAGCGAGACGCATGATGCCCCCGACGCACTTGCAGATCTAATGGGACTGATGCTGCAGCAAGCTTCCCCTGAGCAGCAAATTGCTGTCATTCAAGCGCACCCGGATTTAGCCGGCAAAGCTGCACTGGCAGGGGAGCTGACCGAAGACTCCAGCCGGGAACAGGCAGGTGCCGGATTAGATCAGTGCACACCTGAAGAATTTGCTCGCTTTGAACAGCTCAACGCCGCGTATAAAGCTAAATTCGGCTTCCCGTTTGTTATCGCTGTTAAAGGGCTTGACCGCCATGCGATCTTGGCAGCGTTTGAGACACGCTTACACAATAATTTAGCGCAGGAGCGAAAAACCGCCATTGAACAAATTATTCGTATCGCTCGTTTCCGGCTAAGAGCGCGAGCCGAGACAACGTAGCAACGCATTAAAGGGTAGAAAGCAAAATAGCGAACCGCCGCTTCGTAAAAGCAGTGTTGTAAGAGCAGCGTTAAAAAAACGTATATCGGTAGGGTCTGCTGAAATGTACTAAAAACTGTACTAAAAACACCACTGATTATTAACACCTTTAACTATGCATACGCACAGCTACTTTAAAATAGATTTATTCTATCCAAAAAAATACCGCGCCAAGGGCGCGGTATTTTCAGCTTAAAGCTGCGGCGGTTTACTGCTTAACAGCTTCAACCGCTTTTTTAGTACTCTCTTCAGTCATTTTCTTACTATCTTCCATAAAGCTTTGGCTGATAGAAGTGACTTTCTCAGAATCGCCTTTCATACGCTCCATCAGGTCAGAAGCGGTTTTTTGCTGGCTTTCCATGGCTTTCTTAAAGCCTTCCGCATCTTTAACGTCTAGCCAGGTGCGCGCCTGAGCGACCGTCATGTCTGAGTATGCACGCGCCGCATCTAACTGGGCATTGAGAAGCAACTCATAGTAATCAAGCGCTGCCAGAGTATAAGAGCGCATTGGCGTTAAGAATGCGGACTCAAGCTGCTGGTTAGTTTTTTCGACTGTTTTATTCATTAGGTAGTCTCCTTAAGCGTGTTAACGATTCAATGCACCGTTGCAAGCGGTTTATGGTTAGGCGTTTGCCTTTACTACCTACAAAGCTAGCAGTGCTTTTTGTGCAGCGCAACATGATTTTTATCATACGTTCGCAAACCTGCCACCGAGAATCAAAAACCTACTCAATAACTACCTATTACCCGCTATAAAACAGTACTTTAAAAAAACTTATCAATTAACTCAATAAGAAGCATAGCGGGCTATCTTAAAACCCAACTCCCGCAATTAGGTCAACTATTACAAGTCACGCACGGTTATGGCGTTACCCGCTATACCATCGTGCACATTAAGCATACGTGTGAACCACGCATCCACCGGGTCACCGGTCTCAACCAACGCTTCTAATGAGACCGTGTAGGCCCACATCAAACTGCCAAATAACAAGTAGTCGGCTCCACTTGGGGCTTCACCGTCCAAATACGGGCTCTCTCTTAATAACTCGCGCACTGGGGCAAGCGCCTGTTTAAGCTGCTGGCGCCCCTGCTCTGGCTGGTGCACCTCTTCTAAACGCGCACCGAAACGGGCCTCACGAGTCTCGCGAAAATAGGCGCGGTCATCAGGGTGAATAGCGTTCAGTAAGTCCATCGCTACTATTCGGAACAGTGCCGGGGTCACGCTACGCTCAACGAAGTGTTTAAAAAACAGCACGCGCTGGAAGCTAGCACCTTCACCCAACATGGGAGCATCGGGATAAGTGCGGTCTAGGTAGCGCATAATTTCAAAGCTATCGGTAACCACCGTATCGCCATCGGTGAGGACGGGCACCTTGTCGTAATCGGCAAAAGCGAGCACGTACTTTTCAAGAAACCGCCAGGCGACGGTCTCAAACGATAATCCTTTATGGGCTAGCGCCATACGCACCCGCCAGCAATAAGGTGAAAACCGCAAACGCTCATCGCGGCCACATAAATCGTAAAGAGTAATTGCCACTGTCAGAAACTCCGTAAAGTTGGTTGTAGTTATTAAAAGTGCTACAGCTGATAACAATGAGCGTAAGCCACTCATGACGCAAGCAAGGCTATACTGATCTTTTAACTGGCAACTGTACTGTCTATTAGTCTAATGACCTTGTCAGAATTATTTTTTCTAAAAATAATTAAAAAAACAGTTAAAACAACAGGATAGAAAAACAAAAGCGGCGCAAACCTTCATATAGAACACGCTCCACTCTGGTAAGACCAATTTTCCAATGTAGTCATTCTCTCAACCTAAACGTATCTTTCACACTGACCCAACCAGTATTGCAGTGGCAGGCTGGTCGGCTACTGCGGAGCATACCAAATAAATAACAAGGGGCCGTTCCTCCCATGAATGAAACTACACTTGCACTCCTGGCATTTCTGCCGCTGTTGCTAGCAGGTATTTTGCTCATAGGCTTTAAAATACCTGCCAAAATAGCGATGCCGATTGTCTTCCTCACCGCTGCGATTATCGCTCTGACCGCTTGGGATATGTCGTTCAGCCGCGTGGCCGCTTCGACCGTCCAGGGCTTGATTCAGACCGCGGGCCTGCTGTGGATTATTTTTGGCGCTATTCTGCTTTTGAATACGCTAAAACACTCCGGTGGCATTACCGCTATTCGTAACGGTTTCTCGGGCATTAGCCCTGACCGCCGCGTGCAGGCGTTAATTGTTGCTTGGCTATTTGGTTGCTTTATTGAAGGCGCTTCAGGCTTTGGCACACCAGCCGCCGTAGCAGCACCGCTGATGGTTGCGCTTGGCTTCCCCGCTTTAGCGGCGGTGGTTGTCGGCATGATGATCCAGTCTACTCCGGTTTCATTTGGTGCCGTGGGCACTCCCGTTGTAGTAGGGGTAGGCAGCGGGCTTGACCGTGCTGGCATTACCGCTCAGCTAGAAGCTACAGGTTCAAGCTGGGATGTGTTTTTCCAAATGGTAACCAATGGCGTTGCGATTACTCACGGCATCGTGGGTATTTTAATGCCACTGATTCTCGTGCTAATTATGGTGCGCTTCTTTGGTGCTAATCGCTCGTGGAAAGAAGGTCTTTCCATTGTGCCTTTCGCTATCTTCACTGGTTTCGCTTTCGTTATACCTTACACGTTGGTTGGCGTTTTCTTAGGACCAGAATTCCCGTCAATGATTGGCGCGATGGTGGGCTTAGCGATTGTGGTTCCTGCAGCACGTAGAGGCTTCTTGCTGCCCAAAGATACGTGGGACTTCCCGGAATCTTCCTCTTGGCCCGATGAGTGGATCGGTAACCTGCAGATCAAACTAGATGATGTAGCAGGCAAAGCGCCGATGTCTACGCTGAAAGGCTGGATTCCCTACGTACTCCTGGCGATTTTCCTGGTGGCTTCACGCACCGTCGAGCCGCTGCGCAACGCGCTTACCTCTGTCAACCTGAACTGGGCTAATATCTTCGGTGAAACGGGCGTCAGCGGCGGCTTGCAGCCTCTGTACCTGCCAGGCGGCATCATCGTTGCTGTGGTCATAGTGACGTACTTCTTGCACAGGATGAATCCGCGCCAAATGAGCGCAGCAATATCAGAGTCTACCAAGACGATCTTTGGTGCTGGCTTTGTACTGATTTTCACCGTGCCAATGGTGCGCATCTTGATCAACTCTGGTGTTAATGGTGCTGACCTGGTTTCCATGCCGGTAATGATGGCTCAGGCGGTCGCTGACAACGTCGGCGGTATCTATCCGTTCTTTGCGCCTGCGGTAGGTGCCATGGGCGCCTTCATTGCTGGTTCTAACACGGTTTCTAACCTGATGTTGGCGGAGTTCCAGTTTAACATTGCGCAATCGCTAGGCCTCTCTACCGCGATGATGGTGGCACTCCAGGCAGTGGGCGCGGCAGCGGGCAACATGATTGCAATCCATAACGTTGTAGCCGCCTCAGCCACCGTTGGCTTACTTGGCCGCGAAGGCGCGACGATTCGCAAAACTATTATCCCGACCATCTACTACTTGGTCTTCAGCGGTATCATTGCGATCATCGCGTTCTATGTCATAGGCGTTACCGACCCGCTTATGTAAATAGTCCGAGCTGATAAGCAAGGCTAATAAATCGATAGCGCACTTCCCACACCCCAGGCCTAGCCTGGGGTGCGGCGTTTTAAGGGCAGATTAGAACGGTTAGTCGATACGCTTTAGGGTTGTCGCATGTTGCTGACCACGCATCACATAGCTTTGCGCATTCAACTTCAGCCCTTCTATTGCGTCTGCAGAAAGTTCTCGCACTACTTTGGCCGGCGAGCCAACAATCAGCGAATTGGGAGGAAATACCGCACCTTCCTTGATAAACGCCCCCGCCCCTACCAAGCTGTTTTCACCAATGACGGCACCATTTAGCACCACCGCCTGAATGCCTATCAAGCAACCATCACCTACCGTGCAGCCATGCAGCATCGCCTGATGTCCCACCGTGACGCCCTTGCCGATTTTAAGCGGGTAGCCTGGGTCAGCATGGAGCACTGCGCCATCCTGGATATTGCTCTCTTCGCCTACTTCTAAATGATCGCTATCGCCACGCAGAACTGCTTGATACCAAACGCTTGAGCGCGCCTTGAGAGTCACTTGCCCAATCACATCAGCCGTATCGGCGATATACACATCATCATGAATATCGGGCGTTAGCTCGCCAAATTGATAAATTGCCACATTACACTCCTTTTATTAGCTGGCACCCACGGCCATTACGGATGAAACCCTAATGCATAGCTACCACTGCTCTAAGCGCATTGCCGAACGTTCGAGACGGTCATGCTCTGCCTCTACCTCGCGCAGCAGCTCACTGATACTGGTCAGATGCTCTAACGCGATGCTCCTTGCCTGCTCTGCATCGCCGCTAACCACCGTATCATGCAAGTTGGCATGCTGCTGATTGATCATCTCCCTGGGGCCAGGGCGATGGTAAAGGTGCTTCACCGAGGCAAAGACGGAACTCAGCAGTAAATCAGTTAGGCTCTGCAGCGTATGGACCAGCACCGGATTATGGGAAGCTTGAGAAACTGCCAAATGGAAAGCGTGGTCAAGCCGGGCCAACTGCTCGACATCGATGCCGTCAGGTTGAGCGGCATACTCGGCTAACGCTCGGTAGCGACGAGTAATCAGTACGCGGTCCATAGACGTACCGCGCCTGGCGGCCAAATAGGCGGACTCGCCTTCCAGCAAGGCACGCACCTCCAGCAAGTCAAACAGCGTGCGCGGATGGTCACGAAACAGATGCATCAGAGGGCTTTGCTGGTGCACCGGCAGTAGCGACGCCACCGTTGAACCGTGCCCCTGTCGCGTATTAATAATGGCTTTACTGCGCAGAATTCTTAACCCTTCGCGCAGCGATGCGCGAGACACGCCCAAGCGCTCACATAAGCGCCTTTCCGAAGGCAGCAGTTGGCCGGGGCGAAAAACGCCTTCTAGAATTAACTCCTCAAGCTTAGCGGCCACATGCTCGGGAGTGCGCCGCCCCATAGGAATATCGTCACTGCTTACGACCACTGATTGCTCCTTTAGCCATCCCTTCACACCCCTTAGGGTTAGACCACATTGCAATAGCTATTGGCTCACGAAGACGCCAAGGCGATGAAAGCAATTAGCAGGGGATTAGCTATCGACTAATTACTGGTCAGACCATTGCACCACAACCTAGACAGGCGCACAAAAAAAGCTCAAATTGGTCGGTAGGTATAACAATGCCGCGGTTAGTCTGTGGCCATTACTTCTCATGATAAAAAGCTAGGATGTCGTTATGAATATCCTTTTTGACGAACGCCTCGATGGGGAATTCGTCCACCGTGACAAAGCTGAAGTGCTTAGCGACCTGCAAAGCACCGTTCCCTCGTTAACGTTGCTTCACCGCGAAGAGGATCTACGCCCCTTCGAGTGCGATGGGTTAGCCGCTTACCGCGTACTGCCCATGCTGGTAGCAATGCCGGAAACTCTAGAGCAGGTTGAAGGTCTGCTGAAACGCTGCCACGCACTAAGCGTACCTGTCGTCACCCGAGGGGCAGGCACCGGCCTTTCAGGCGGCGCCCTTCCGCTTGAGCATGGCGTACTGCTGGTGATGTCGCGGTTTAATCAAATCATTAAGGTAGACCCCGACGCACGCCTCGCCCAAGTACAGCCTGGCGTGCGCAACTTGGCTATTTCCGAAGCAGCAGCGCCTTACGGGCTGTATTACGCCCCCGACCCCTCCTCGCAAATTGCCTGCTCCATTGGTGGCAACGTCGCCGAAAACGCGGGCGGCGTTCACTGTTTGAAGTATGGCCTGACGGTACACAACGTCATGCGGGTCGATGTGCTAACCATTGAAGGTGAACACATGACGCTGGGTTCAGAGGCCCTGGACGCCCCAGGCTTTGATCTACTCGCGCTGATGAATGGCTCTGAAGGTATGCTAGGGGTGGTCACCGAAATCACCGTCAAGCTACTACCCAAGCCTGAAACCGCTAAAGTATTGATGGCAAGCTTTGATGATATCGAAAAAGCTGGCCAAGCCGTGGGCGATATCATCGCTGCAGGCATCATTCCCGGCGGCCTGGAAATGATGGACAAACTGGCTATCAAAGCCGCCGAAGATTTCATCAAAGCGGGTTATCCCGTTGAAGCAGAAGCGATTCTACTCTGCGAGCTGGATGGCGTTGAAGCCGATGTGGACGACGACTGTAATACCGTTCGCCGGGTATTGGAGAAAGCAGGCGCCACGGACATTCAGCAGGCGCGCGATGAAGCCGAGCGCGCCAAGTTCTGGGCGGGCCGCAAGAACGCCTTTCCCGCTGTTGGGCGTATGTCACCCGACTACTACTGTATGGATGGCACGATTCCCCGTCGAGAACTGCCGCGGGTACTTAAAGGTATTGCCGCCCTTTCCGAAGAGAGCGGCCTGCTAGTCGCCAACGTCTTCCACGCGGGTGACGGCAATATGCACCCACTGATTCTGTTTGATGCCAACAAAGAGGGTCAACTAGCGTTAGCGGAAGATGTAGGCGGCAAAATTCTTGAGCTTTGCGTGGCCGCCGGTGGCTCAATTACCGGCGAGCATGGCGTAGGGCGAGAGAAAATCAATCAAATGTGCAGCCAGTTCCAAGCCGATGAAATTAGCGTTTTCCACGCCTTAAAAGCCGCATTTGACCCTAAACGCCTGCTGAACCCAGGGAAAAATATTCCTACCCTGGCGCGCTGCGCCGAGTTTGGCGCTATGCATGTGCATAACAATGAGTTACCGCATCCGGAGCTACCGCGCTTCTAAGGCGGCGCCTAGTTATCACCATCACTAGGAAAATAATCATTAGGAATCACCATGACCGAACTAGCGATTAACGCTGCCGACCAGGACATTGCTGCCGAGCTGTGCGAACAAGTGCGCAGCGCCTACGCTGAGCGAACGCCGCTGCGCATTGTGGCGGGCGACTCCCGCGCCTTTTATGGTCGCCCGGTAGAAGGTAAAGCACTCAACATAGCCGCCCACAGCGGCATAGTGTCGTACGACCCCGTAGAGCTGGTGGTGACTGCCCGCGCGGGCACACGCTTAAGCGCACTCAACGCAGCACTTGCTGAACACAATCAGATGCTGGCCTTTGAACCGCCCATGTTCAGTGAGGCCAGCACCATCGGCGGCGCCGTGGCCACCGGACTCTCTGGCCCACGCCGACCCTGGGCAGGCGCTGCTCGAGATTTTGTACTGGGCACCCGGGTGATCACCCAAGAAGGCAAACTACTGCGCTTTGGTGGCGAGGTAATGAAAAATGTAGCGGGTTACGACTTGTCGCGCCTGATGGCCGGCGCCCAGGGCACGCTCGGGGTGCTAGCGGATATCTCATTTAAGGTACTGCCAATCCCCAACGCCAGCCACAGCCTTCGCCTTACCATGGGACTAGACGACGCGCTGAACAAGCTCTCAGAACTTGGCCGTCAGCCGTTACCCATCACCGCCGCCGCGTGGCGCGCAGGTGAGCTATTTATTCGCCTAGAAGGCGGTATAAGCTCTGTTAACGCCACTCAAGAACGGTTAGGTGGCGAAGCCCTTTCCGCAGAATTTTGGCAGCAGCTGCGCGATCATCAGCACGAATTTTTCACCCTTGGCGAAGGGCAGGCGCTGTGGCGGTTATCACTACCGCCCCACACCCCCCGTTTGGCGCTAGATATTGCTGAGGATGACATTTTCTATGACTGGGGCGGCAGCCAGCGCTGGGTGAAAACCCACCTCGACGCAGACACCCTGCGCGCGGCTTGCCGCGCCGCAGGCGGACACGCCACTTGTTATACTCCCCACGCCAATGGGGGGGCAGAGTCGCCGTTTACTCCGCTCAACTCAGTGGTTGAAAAGTACCATCGCAACCTGAAGGCGGAGCTGGATGCCCATGGCATTTTCAACCCCGGTCGTCTTTATGCGGCGTTTTAATCAGGAGAGCTGACATGCAGACGAATTTTACTGACGCGGACCTTCAAAAACCGCATATTCAGGAAGCTGAGCGTATTCTGCGCACCTGCGTGCACTGCGGTTTTTGCAACGCCACTTGCCCCACTTACCAACTGCTGGGCGATGAGCGCGATGGCCCCCGTGGGCGCATTTACTTAATGAAGGAGCTACTTGAAAGTCGCGATGACGATGATCAAGTCACCGAAGAGACACGCCTTCACTTAGACCGCTGCCTCACCTGCCGCAACTGTGAAACCACCTGCCCTTCTGGGGTTGAGTACCACAAACTGCTTGATATTGGCCGCGCTGAAATTGAGCGTCGTGTGCCACGCTCGGCCTCAGAGCGCGCCCAGCGTTATGCCCTGCGCAAAATGCTGGTGGAACCCAAGCGCTTCAAAGCGCTGCTAAAATTAGGGCAAACCTTTAAGCCACTGGTACCCGGCAAACTGCGCAGCAAAATGCCCCCCGCCCCCGTGGATGCTGGCCAGCGCCCCGACAGCCAGCGCCATGAGCGAAAAGTGCTGATATTAGAGGGCTGCGTTCAACCCGGCCTTTCGCCCAACACTAACGCGGCCACAGCGCGCTTATTGGATCGTTTGGGCATTAGCGTAACGCCCATCAGCGAAGCTGGCTGCTGTGGGGCCATCGATTTTCACTTAAATGCCCAAGACGACGGTCGCACTCGCATGCGTACTAACATCGACGCCTGGTGGCCACATATCGAACAGGGCGTAGAAGCGATTGTGCAAACTGCTAGCGGCTGCGGCGCTTTCGTCAAAGAGTATGGTGACATGCTCAAAGATGACCCCACGTATGCCGATAAAGCCCAAAGGGTCAGCGCGCTGGCGAAAGACCTCGTTGAAGTACTGCGCGACGAACCGCTTGAGCAACTCAAGCTTAAAGAGCACCAGCGCCTAGCCTTTCACTGCCCCTGCACCCTACAGCATGCGCAAAAGCTCAACGGCGCAGTTGAGGGCGTACTCAGCAAGCTAGGCTTTGCACTCACACCCGTCAAAGATAGCCATCTTTGCTGCGGTTCAGCAGGCACTTACTCGGTTACCCAGCCGGAGCTAGCTACCCAATTACGGGACAACAAGTTAAATGCGCTGGAAGCAGGTAACCCAGAAGTCATTGTAACTGCTAACATTGGCTGCCAAACACACCTTGCCAGCGCCAACCGCACCCCGGTTCGCCACTGGGTGGAAGTGGTTGATGCCGCGCTGGTATAACCGCTAACTTATTCTGCCGTGACAGCCACGCCTGGCTGGCTGCGCGGCACTCCCCCCCCTTAATAAAAAGGAGTTTTTCATGCAAACCAAATCAATTCTCGGTCAAGCTGACGTCATTACCGTACTAGACGCCGCCCAGAAAGAAGCTGACAGCAACGGCTGGCCCGTTACCATTGCAGTTACCGACGACGGCGGCCACCTTTTGGCACTCCGCCGTTTAGATGGCGCTGCTCCTTTTAGTGCTGATGTTGCCACGCAAAAAGCACGCAGCGCCGCACTTGGCCGCAAAGAAACCCAGGTTTTCGAGGAGATGATCAACGGCGGCCGTACCGCGTTTATTTCTGCCCCGCTTCAGGGCTTGTTATCAGGCGGTGTACCCATCACGGTAGATGGCCATGTGGTGGGCGCTGTAGGCATTTCAGGCGTCAAGCCTGACCAGGATGTGCAAGTTGCCAAGGCAGGCGTGAGCGCGATTGCCTGATGCCAGCGTGCAGCCTCTATGCTGCACGCAATAACCATACGAAATTAAACTGCACGCAACAAAAAGCCCGGATCGATGATCCGGGCTTTTTTAAATTCGTTCGGCTTTAGCCGATGTATTAACTGCAACACAAGTGCAACTTGACTGGCGGACCGGACGAGACTCGAACTCGCGACCTCCGGCGTGACAGGCCGGCATTCTAACCAACTGAACTACCGGTCCACATCAAGGCACTAAAACCATTTAACTGCGAAAAATGCTTTTAAATGGTGGGCGGTACTGGGTTCGAACCAGTGACCCCCAGCTTGTAAGGCTGGTGCTCTCCCAACTGAGCTAACCGCCCAAAGTATTTAAGCAAGTGTGCTTAACACTTCAATTTCTTACGTTATCGTGGCGGACCGGACGAGACTCGAACTCGCGACCTCCGGCGTGACAGGCCGGCATTCTAACCAACTGAACTACCGGTCCACTTAACGACAACTAATTACAATACAGACTGATGATGGCGGACCGGACGAGACTCGAACTCGCGACCTCCGGCGTGACAGGCCGGCATTCTAACCAACTGAACTACCGGTCCACTTCTACATCAATTAGTACTGCTTTACGCTTCCAGGCACCAAATAAATGGTGGGCGGTACTGGGTTCGAACCAGTGACCCCCAGCTTGTAAGGCTGGTGCTCTCCCAACTGAGCTAACCGCCCGCTGGTCACGTGGCGCTGCATTCTACAGAAGTATGGCTGAATGTCAATACATCGTGTTTAAATCTTTTGATTCAAACCAATACGTTACTCATCCTGCCGCTACCGTGTGGTGAGCGCGGACGAAGAATGCCGCATGAGTGGCTGCTTCGTCAATCAAAATCGTATGTTTTAACCCAGAAGCGCGGCGCGGCTTAAAATCGTGATCCCCATCCTGTAGCCACATTAGCTGGGCAGTGGCGGGGAGTGAGCAACCGGCCACCTCTCCCACACTACCAAACGGGTCCCGCTCGCCCTGGAGAATCAACATTGGGCAGCTAATAGACGAAAAGTGCGTCACGCGAAGCTTCTGGGGCTGCCTGGGCGGGTGAAAAGGGTAACCTGCGACAACAACACCAGGGCAACCATTTTGACTGTTTGCATGCCCACTCGTGAAAGCCTCACTGGCAAACATAGAGGCAATACGGCCGCCCATTGACTTCCCACCGACCCACAAGGGAGTTTCCCCTAGCGGATGCAGCAACTCATACCAAGCGCTAAAGTGGGCCAGGGTTTGCTTAACAGGGGGTGGCGGGCGGCGTTTTCCTTGCTCGTAAACTTGCTGCATGTAAGGGAAATCAATAGCCAGCACCTGCAATCCATGGCCTGCCAGCGTCGCGACAAATTGACGCATAAAATCTGACAAGTGCCCGGCACCCGCGCCATGAGCAAACAATATTCGGCCATATTTTGGAATGCCCGAAATCGCTAAAGGCCCATAACCATCCACTATAAACCGCTGTTTAGTGCCGCTACTAATGACACTGGGCAACTCATCTGGCCCAATGTTAACGAAACCCAACTCAGCGTAAAGAGACACCATGCACTCCTAGTAATTCCGTGTTATTCCAATTGGCTTGTTCAGCTTGAGGCGCTGCTGCGCTAGAATCGCGACTGGATCTTGACCTGCATCATCAAGCGGGTGGCCGCATCCGTGCAAAATGCCACGGGTTACCCCCTAACCGCGTTCGATGGGAACATGAAATGAGCACAGCACTGGAACACCCGACCTATAACTACAAGGTGGTTCGGCAGTTTGCGATTATGACCGTTGTGTGGGGCATCGTAGGTATGACCGTTGGTGTCATCCTCGCCGCACAGCTGGTTTGGCCGCAACTGAACCTCGGATTACCTTGGACGAGCTTCGGGCGTCTACGCCCGTTACACACTAACGCCGTAATTTTCGCCTTTGGTGGCTCGGCGCTATTTGCGACATCGTACTACGTTGTTCAGCGCACCTGTCAGACACGCCTTTTCTCTGACAAGCTTGCCGCATTTACTTTTTGGGGTTGGCAGGCGGTCATCCTTTCTGCCGTGGTCACTTTGCCACTAGGCTATACCACGACCAAAGAGTATGCAGAGCTTGAGTGGCCAATCAATATTTTGATTGCCGTTGTCTGGATTAGCTACGCGATTGTCTTCTTAATGACGATTAAGAAGCGAACCACGTCGCATATCTACGTGGCTAACTGGTTCTTTGCTGCGTTTATTATTACGGTTGCCGTGCTGCATATCGTCAATAATGCCGCCATCCCGGTCACCCCAATGTACTCCACGTCTATTTACGCAGGCGCAATAGATGCCATGGTGCAGTGGTGGTATGGCCATAACGCGGTTGGCTTTTTCTTGACTGCAGGTTTCTTGGGCATGATGTACTACTTCGTACCCAAGCAGGCTGAGCGGCCGATCTACTCTTATCGCCTCTCCATCGTCCATTTTTGGGCGCTGATTATGATTTACATGTGGGCAGGCCCGCACCACCTCCACTACACCGCGCTGCCCAACTGGGCGCAGTCGCTGGGTATGATTATGTCGATTATTCTGCTGGCACCCTCATGGGGCGGCATGATTAACGGCATGATGACCCTGTCAGGTGCTTGGCATAAATTGCGTACTGACCCTACCCTGCGGTTCCTGGTCGTGGCGCTTTCGTTCTACGGCATGTCGACCTTTGAAGGTCCGATGATGGCGATTAAGACCGTTAACGCGCTCTCTCACTATACTGACTGGACCATTGGTCACGTACACTCTGGCGCGCTTGGCTGGGTTGCCATGATCACCATTGGCTCTATGTACCACCTGATTCCTCGCCTGTTTGGTCGCACTGAAATGCATTCCATAAGCCTGATCGCAGTGCACTTCTGGCTAGCCACTATCGGCACCGTACTCTACATCGCCGCCATGTGGGTGAACGGCATCATGCAGGGCTTAATGTGGCGTGCAATTAACGCCGATGGCACCCTGATGTACACCTTCATTGAATCGGTTGAAGCCAGTGGCCCCGGCTACTTTGTTCGCTTGATTGGTGGCCTCTTCTGGATCGTAGGCATGCTGCTTATGGCATATAACGTTTATATGACCGTGAAACGCCGCGAAGCTATCAGCCAACCAGCGCCGCAAGCCGCTTAAATCGGGGAAGTTGAGACCAATGAAACACGAGATTGTCGAAAAGAACGTTGGCCTGCTCGCCGTGTTGATCCTGGTTGCGATCAGCTTTGGCGGCTTGGCTGAGGTGGTTCCACTGTTCTTTCAAAAAGACACCACCGAACCTGTTGAGGGGCTACGCCCCTTAACCGCACTGGAACTGGAAGGGCGTGATATTTACCGTCGTGAGGGCTGCGTAGGCTGCCACTCGCAAATGGTGCGCCCTTTCCGTGCAGAAACCGAGCGTTACGGCCACTATAACGTTGCCGGTGAGGAAGTGTACGAGCACAACTTCCTGTGGGGCTCTAAGCGTACTGGCCCAGATCTAGCACGCGTCGGTGGCCGCTACAGCGATGACTGGCACCGTGCACACATGTATAACCCCCGCGATGTGGTGCCAGAGTCTATTATGCCGGCTTACCCTTGGCTGTTTGAGCGCACCCTTGATGGCGACGCTACCCCAGCTAAAATGCGTACCCTGCGTCGACTAGGCGTGCCTTACACTGATGAGGACATCGCCACGGCTACTGCAGACGTTCGAGGTCAGCAGGAAATCACTGCGCTGGTCGCCTACCTGCAGCAACTAGGAACTGTGCTTGAGGGCACTCGCTAAGCTATGGATACGGGAACTTTCCGCGGTCTTATTACGCTGTTTTTGATTATCGCTTTTATAGGCATTTTTGTTTGGTCCTACTCAAAGCGACGTAAACCAGACTTTGACGAAGCAGCCAACCTGCCATTCGCCGACGACAGTGATAAGCAAACAGCCAGTGATCAGCATGCTTCGCCTGATCGCGAAGCAGATTCCCGCCACGACAGGGGAGATAAAAACAGATGAATAATTTATGGGGTGACTCCCTATCCAGCTTCTGGAGTGCCTGGATTATTGTCATCACGCTGGGCACTATCGCTCTAAGCGTTTGGATTTTAATGTCCAACCGCCGTACCGATAAGATTCCAGACGCTGACGGCAATGTTGAGACTACAGGTCACGCAGCTGATGGCATTGAAGAGTACGACAATCCACTACCTAAGTGGTGGTTCCAGCTATTTGTTCTAACAGTTGTATTTGCGCTCGGATACTTGGTTCTTTACCCAGGACTGGGTAACTACGCCGGCATTTTGGGCTGGTCCCAGGAGAGCCAGTGGGAGCAGGAAGTGGCCGACGCTCAGGAACGCTTCACGCCAATTTTTGCCCAGTATCAGGAAGTCCCTATTCCTGAACTAGCAAGAGATGACGATGCCATGCAGGTAGCAGAGCGTATCTATCAGAATAACTGCGCTGTATGCCATGGTTCCAACGCTCAGGGTGGTTACGGCTTCCCGAACTTGACCAATGACGACTGGCTGTACGGTGGAGAGCCTGAAAATATTCTAGCCACCCTGAACCATGGTCGTAACGGTCTGATGCCCTCGTGGCAGCAGCTAGGTGAGAATAACATTGAGAACCTCACCCAGTACGTTCTAGCGTTATCCAGCCTAGAGCATGATGCTGAGCGAGCTGACAGCGGTGAAAGCACTTATATGGCGGTTTGTGCGGCTTGCCACGCGCCTAATGGCACCGGCAACACTGCGCTCGGCGCGCCCAACCTGACCAACGATATTTGGCTCTATCAAGCGCCTGGCCAAAGCGTTGCAGATTCGGTTCGTCAAACGCTACGTAATGGCCGTAATGGTCACATGCCAGCACAGGCTGCCTATATCGGTGAAGAGCGTGTTCACTTAGTAGCCGCCTATGTTTACAGCTTACGGTTTAACGACTAAACATCGCTAAGCTGTTTTAAAAGGCTGATTAAAGGGGGTGCGGTTACATACCGCACCCTTTCTTCATCCACAACCCGATACACTATTCATCGCTGAATGTTATCTGGTTGACAGCTGATCCCCGTGCTGCCATCTATTCCTGCCTTGTGAGCTGCGATCATTGCCATGGAAAAAATACCTAGCCGCGATATAACGCCACCGACTGTTGGGCATCATACCCCGGGGGAAAGTGAAACCCAGGAAATGTACGCCAAACGCCGCCACATTTACGTGCGCGAAATTAAAGGCCTGTTTCAAAAGGTTCGGCGCAGCGCTAACTGGGCGCTCATGCTGGTATTTTTCTTACTCCCATGGGTTAACTGGGGCTCCCGCCCGGCTATTTGGTTTGATTTACCCGGCCGTGAATTTCATATCTTTGCCGCAACGTTCTACCCGCAAGAGTTTGTCCTACTGTCGTGGCTGCTGATTATCTGCGCCTTTGGGCTGTTTTTTATTACCGTCTTTGCAGGGCGTGTTTGGTGCGGCTACACCTGCCCACAAAGTGTTTGGACGTTTCTGTTTATTTGGCTTGAGCACCGCATTGAAGGCTCCAGAAACCAGCGTATCAAGCTGGACAAGCAGCCGCTCACCGCCAATAAGGCGTGGCGTAAAGGGGTTAAGCATGCTGCGTGGCTGCTGATCGCTCTTGCTACCGGCATTACCTTTGTCGGCTACTTTACCCCCATTCGGACGCTGGTTATCGAACTCCCCTCCCTGGAAGCCCACGGCTGGTCTTACTTCTGGGTGGGCTTCTTTTTAGTGTTCACCTACCTAAATGCAGGCTGGCTGCGCGAACAGGTGTGCATTTATATGTGCCCCTATGCACGCTTTCAGTCGGTAATGTTTGATCGCGACACGCTCATCGTTTCCTACGATGAAGCACGCGGCGAACCGCGTGGTAGCCGCAAAAAATCACTTAGCCATACCCAAGCTAGAGAAGCGGGCTTTGGCGACTGTATTGACTGCGACCTGTGTGTTCAGGTGTGCCCAACGGGCATCGATATTCGTGATGGCCTGCAGTATGAATGCATCACCTGTGCGGCGTGTATTGATGCCTGCGATAGCGTTATGGATAAAATGGGCTACCCCCGGGGGTTAATTCGCTACACCACTGAAAATGCGCTGGAGGGCAAAAAAAGCCATATTTTACGCCCTCGCCTGCTTGGCTATTTTGCTGCGCTCGTCGTGATGGTGGCCGCATTTGCCTGGGCGGTTAACGACCGTATGCCGCTAGGTTTCGACGTTGAGCGCGAACGTACCCAGCTTTACCAAACCACGCGGGATGGGCGCATTAGCAATGTGTATAGCTTGAACATCCGCAACTTAGACAACCAAGACCATACGTATCGCTTAAGCGTATCGGGGCTACCAAGCCTTACGCTAGACGATGTCGTGGTAAGCGTCCCCGCGGGCGACTCTCGCCTCCGGGTAGTGACTGTACTCGTAGACGCAAGTGATCTAAGTGAGCCGAGCCACCCCATTACATTTACTTTACAAGCCCAGCAGGACGAGCGTATACGCATTGAGCGTGAAGCACGCTTCCTAGGCGACATCAGGAGATAAAGGCACCATGTCACCCCAGAGCGTTACCCCATGGTATAAGCAAGTTTGGCCCTGGTTTTTACTTGGGCTTTTAGGTGTTTCTATCTTTGCCAGTAGCACACTCGCTGTCATGGCGATACGCACATCCGATGGTTTGGTCCAAGATGACTACTACGAGCATGGCCGAGCCATTAACGTGGTCATTGCTAAGCAGGAGCGCGCGCGTGAATTAAACCTGAGCGCAGAGCTTCGTATTGACCCGCTCACCAGCGATATCGTTCTTGACCTCGACGGTGACGTGCATCCTGACACGCTATATTTGAAACTGATCTTCCCTACGCAGGATGATCGCGATCAGCAGTTTGTGCTTGAGCATGTCAGAGAGGGGCGCTATCTCGCCCAAGGACCCGATAACTTGCGCTACCGTTGGTACTTGCAGCTACAGCCAGACGAAGAGGATGCCGATTGGCGCCTCATCGGAGTAGCACGCTTTCCTAATGAAAATAGCATTGCCCTGCTACCCGGAGGACGTTCTGAAAGCGAATGAGCACTACCTTGACGTCCTCTAGCTGCTACCACTGCGGCAATCCGGTGCCCGCAGGGGCACCGTGGCAAATTGCCCTTGATGAAACTACCCATCCGCTTTGTTGCCCCGGCTGCGAAGCAGTAGCACATGCTATTGTGGGTGGGGGGCTGGAAAGCTATTACCGCTACCGCACCGAGCTACCTGAGCGCCCTGATGAGCGCCAAGCCACCAAAGCAGAAACTTGGTCGGTATTTGACGACCCCGGCCTGCAGGCACAGTTTGTGCACGCAGATGGTGACGAAGGGTTTGTTAGGGCGACATTAGCGGTTGAGGGTATTACTTGTGCTGCTTGTGCTTGGCTAATTGAACACCGCCTGAATGCCCTTGAGGGCGTAGGATCCAGTGCGGTAAATTTGACCCATCATCGCCTGCGAGTGAGCTGGGATCCAAACGTTGTCAAGCTATCGCAGCTATTCGCCGAGCTGGCGGCAATTGGTTACGACGCCCAGCCCTACGAACCTGATCAAGCCCAAGCGCGTCTTCAACATGAAGAGCGGATGAACGTACGCCGTCTGATTGTCGCCGCAGTGGGCATGATGCAGGTCATGATGTTCTCTATCCCGATCTACGTCGCAGGGCCTGGCGAAATCAGCGCGGATTTTTATGCACTTTTCCACTGGCTATCGTTTGCCCTAGCAACGCCCGTGGTGCTTTTCTCAGCCCAACCCTTTTTCCGTAATGCGCTGCGCGATCTTAAAACCGGCGTGCTGGGCATGGATGTGCCGGTCTCGCTGGCCATCGGTGGCGCCTACTTAGCCAGCAGTTATGCGGTGCTGTTTGGAGTGGGTGAGGTGTATTACGACTCAGTGGCCATGTTTACGTTCTTCCTGCTGTTTGGCCGCTATGTAGAAGGCCGCGCCAGACGACGCAGCGGCCACAGTGGCAACGCATTAAGCGGTGTTTTGCCGGTTTCCGCCACGCGTCTTGAAGCCGATGGCAGCGAGCGGATTCTGCCTGCTAGCGAACTAACAACAGGCGACCGAATACTCATCAAACCCGGCCACGGCGTGCCCGCCGACGGTATTATCGAAGAGGGTGAATCCAGTCTCGATGAGTCCATGCTGACCGGGGAGTACTTGCCGGTCACGCGGCGCGTGGGCGATAGCGTCACCGGCGGCAGTCAGAATATGGAAAACCCGCTGGTCGTCACCGTTACCCATGCGGGTGGTGAAGCACGCGTGGCGAGCATTGTAGATTTAACCGACCGCGCCTTTGCCAGCCGCCCAAGGCTTGCGCAAATGGCCGCACGTATGGCGCATCTCTTTATTTTGCGCCTGCTGGTAGTGACGGCCTGCGTTACCCTTGCCTGGTGGTACATCGATCCATCAAGAGTACTATGGATCATGCTTTCAGTGCTGGTCGTCACGTGCCCCTGTGCGCTGGCCCTGGCGACCCCTACTGCCTTAACGGCTGGCCATGGTCAGCTGCGCAAACGCGGAGTACTAATCACCCGCGCCGATGCCATGGAGTCGCTCTCGAACGTTACTCGGGTTATTTTCGACAAAACAGGCACGCTGACCCGGGGCGAAATGCACCTCACGCAAACAACTCCGCTTACTGGCCTTTCCGCTGAGCTGCCCGAACTCAGCGCTGAGCGAGCCAGGGCGATTGCCGCAGCGTTGGAAGCCCACTCAGAGCACCCTATCGCTCGGGCATTCCGCCCTTTCCGCGATGCTACGCTGCAGGCTCATCACGTACAAAGCCATACCGGCTCTGGGTTAGAAGGCACGCTAAACGGTTCTACTTGGCGCCTAGGGAAACCGGACTTTGCCTGTAAAACGGCTATTGCACCGCCCGGCCCCGGGCAGTGGCTGCTGCTGAGCGAAAATAGCGAGCCGCGCGCATGGTTTAAACTGCATGACGGCATTCGTGATGATGCAGCCCAAACGGTGGCCGCCCTCCAGGCCCGAGGGTTAACGGTTGAACTTCTTTCTGGGGATACCCAAGAGGCGGTTGAGAGCCTCGCCCAGCAGCTCAATATCACCACCTGGCATGCGGGCAGGTCACCCGAAGGAAAACTTGAGCGACTACGCGAGCTACAAGCCCAAGGCGAGTGTGTCGTAATGATTGGCGACGGCATCAACGACGTGCCCGTCTTAGCGGGTGCTGACGTGGCGATTGCCATGAACGGCGCCACGGATTTAGCCCGCACGCGCGCCGATGCGGTACTTCTCAGTCCCCGTTTGATGCGGATATATGACGCTATCGAGATTTCCGGAGCCACGCGCAAGATCATGCGACAAAATATGCTGTGGTCAGTCTGCTACAACTTCTCAGCACTGCCACTGGCCGCCATGGGCCTTATACCACCATGGCTTGCCGCTATTGGCATGTCGCTTAGCTCTCTGGTAGTGGTGGGTAATGCGCTGCGCCTGTCACGCTGGCGCACCCAATCGGCTCCACTGATAGCGACTACCCATCCGGTGAACGCATGACAATTCTTTATTTGCTAATCCCTCTATCACTTATCTTGCTCGGCCTCGCCGTCTGGGCGTTTTTTTGGGCGGTTAA
This sequence comes from Halomonas sp. GFAJ-1, assembly GCA_002966495.1. NCBI lineage: Bacteria > Pseudomonadati > Pseudomonadota > Gammaproteobacteria > Oceanospirillales > Halomonadaceae > Halomonas > Halomonas sp. GFAJ-1. Next base: position 1,517,948 of record CP016490.1, on the reverse strand, counting down.
GCACGACCAGTTTGATGATCTTGAAGGGCCCGCCTACCGCGTTCTGTTCGATGACGATGAGAATGACTTAACCAAGGAGCAGCGCGACGAGCGTAAATTAGCGTCTCGCAAACAGGCTAAGCCAAACGACTCAGAACCGCCGTCATGAACCCAACAGGCTTAGATTTACCACCGGTCATGGCGGCTTTTGTATTTGGTTTAATGGGGGGTGCTCACTGTATCGGCATGTGTGGCGGCATTATGAGCGCACTGACCTTTGCTGTACCGCCAAGCATGCGCCACCCCGCCCGTATGGGTGGCCTTTTACTAAGCTATAACGCTGGCCGCATTCTGAGCTACATGGTCGCAGGCGCCCTAGTGGCGGCGCTGGGTACGCTTATTTCGCTTTCTCCCACCGCCCGCATTATGCTGCAAGCCTTTGCCGCGCTCATGCTGATTTTAATGGCGCTGTATATTGCCAACTGGTGGAAGGGTCTGCTTAAGGTCGAAGCCATTGGGCGACACCTATGGCGCTATATAGAGCCGCTAGGGCGGCGTTTGATGCCCGTTGTGCACCTTCCCCAGGCATTCACCCTTGGCGCGCTATGGGGCTGGCTACCCTGCGGCCTTGTCTACTCCATGCTGGCCTGGAGCCTCGCTATCGCCGACCCACTCCAAGGTGCACTGCTGATGGGCGCCTTTGGTTTAGGCACCCTACCAGCGCTGCTGGCCACCGGCTTGGCTGCCCAGCAGCTTAGCCAGCTAATACGCCATCCGGCCACTCGTAGCATCGCTGCACTGACTATTATTGGTTTTGCGGTATGGCAGCTATGGGCGCTGATGGGTCATGGCGCCCATTAACACCCTGACGCGTATACCTTGATGCAGCTCAACGCTTTCATGGTTTGCTTGTTCTAGCATTTAGCAGCGTTTAAGCCTGTTTTTCTCGGCATTAACACCTGTGATCCCCTATTGCTTTTGATCTTGCTATTCAAGCTTGGTGCAAGCCTTGCTTTTAAACCCTGGAGCGCCTTCCATGCCTGCACATGCCACTGCTGCCGTTTCACACCCTACACTTGCAGCGCCTCCGGCCACAGCCTGGGATGAAGCGCTGCTTCGCCGCTATGACAAAAGCGGCCCCCGTTACACTTCTTACCCAACCGCGCTCGCTTTCAATGAGCAGTTCACCGCAGATGATTTTACCCAGGCGCTTGAGCGTAGCAATCAGAGCCAAAGACCGCTATCGCTCTATGTGCACGTGCCTTTTTGCCGCAAAATTTGCTTTTACTGTGCCTGCAATAAGATTGCTACCAAAAACACCCAGCTGGCAGAGCCATATCTCTCTAGACTCGACCGTGAAATGGTTCTAACCGCCCGCCACCTAGATACTCAGCGGCCAGTACAACAGTTGCACTGGGGTGGTGGTACACCGACGTTTCTCTCGCTTGCACAAATGAGCGACCTGATTGACCGTTTAGACGCTCGCTTTGGTTTATCCATGTCGCCTGATCGTGATTACGCTATTGAAATTGACCCACGGGAAGCCGATGTATTTACCCTACGCCACTTACAGTCACTTGGGTTTAACCGGCTGAGCCTTGGCGTACAGGATTTAAACCCACAGGTACAAAAAGCGATTAATCGTGTGCAGCCGCGAGTGCTCACCGAAACATTAATGGATGAAGCTCATCGTCTAAGTTTTCGCTCACTTAATCTCGATTTGATCTATGGCCTGCCCTTTCAAACCGAGCAGAGCTTTGCCGACACACTGCAGCAGGTTATTGAGCTAAACCCAGCACGGCTATCAGTGTTTAACTATGCCCATATGCCCACTCGTTTTGCGCCTCAGCGACGTATTAATGAGGAAGACTTACCAAGTGCCGATGAGAAACTCGCTATTTTGCATACGACTATTGAGATGCTTACCAGCGCAGGCTATGTACACATTGGTATGGATCATTTTGCCCGACCGGATGATAGCTTGGCGGTTGCCCAGCGCAACGGCTCACTTCAGCGTAATTTCCAAGGTTACTCCAGCCATGCTCAGTGTGATCTGATAGGGCTAGGCGTCTCAGCCATTTCTCGCGTGGATGACGTTTATGCGCAAAACCCAACCTCTCTTGAACACTTTGAAGCAGCACTAGATCAAGGTAGGCTAGCAACAGCAAAAGGTTTAAGATTAAATCAGGACGACCTAATACGGCGAGACGTTATTGAACGCTTAATGTGTGATATGCGAATTGATCTAGCAGCAGTAGGCCAGCGCTGGGGAATTGATGCTGCTGACTACTTTTCTCCCGTTCTTGAGCAGCTTCACGCGGCAGAACAGGACGGCTTGCTGATACGTGACGGCCTCTCTTTGAGCGCCACACCCACAGGCCGACTGCTTATTCGTCATCTTGCCATGGCCTTCGATGCTTATTTATCCGGCCAGTCGTCTCAGCGTTATTCAAAAATTATGTGACCCTATTGAGGCGCTCTTGCCTGGCGCCTATCATGGCAAATGATAAACGGAGAATTACATGCCTCACCAAGCCAGCCCCCGACGTTCACTGCTGCAAGAAGCACGCTGTCAAACCTGCAGCCTTAGTTCGTTGTGCCTACCGCTGGCCCTTGAGCTTGAGGACATGGGGCAGTTTGACGCTATTATCCGCCGCCGGGCACCGCTTAAAAAAGGTGAGCCGCTGTTTCGCCAGGGAGACCCGTTTACCAGTGTGTATGCCGTTCGCTCGGGTAGCCTTAAACAGGTCACCAGCGAAGGGAATGGCAACGACCAGCTTACCAACTTCTACCTGCCCAGCGAGCTGGTGGGGTTAGACGGCATTGATGAAAACTATTACCCCGGCAGCGTTATTGCCTTGGAAACCACGACCGTTTGTGAAATCCCTTTCGACCGCTTGGACACGCTCTCTGAAGAGCTTCCCGAACTACGGGGACAGCTCTACCGGAGCATGAGTAAAGAGCTGAAAGATGACCGCCGCATGATGCGCCTGCTATCACGCAAAACCGCCGACCAGCGACTCGCTAGCTTTTTAATCACGCTCTCAGACCGCTTTCGTCGGCGTGGTTACTCCCCCTACAGCTTCCGGCTCTCTATGTCCCGGGCGGATATGGGAAATTACTTGGGCCTCGCGGTAGAAACCGTCAGCCGCATTCTTAGCCGTTTCCAGCAACAAGCCGTGGTAGCCGTGTCAGGGCGTGAAATTAATATCCTCGACATGCAGCGGTTAATTATCTTGGCCGAAGAGGACGAGCAGACCGCTACCCCACGTTAAATGCTTGAATGCGCCCGGCCATCAGTGCTGCTTGTTTGCTTTCAAGGTTTGCAAAATCAAATAGCTGGCGGTCGGCAAGCTGGGAGGGGGCCACATTCGTCACCGCTTTAAACATGCTTTCCAGCCGCCCAGGATGCTTCTTATCCCACTCTGCCAGCATATCTTTAACGACCTGACGCTGGAGGTTGGGCTGCGAACCACACAGATTACAGGGAATGATGGGGAACTCCATTAGCCGGGAGAACTCGGCAATATCCGCCTCTTTGCAGTAAGCAAGCGGACGAATGACGATATTTTTACCATCATCAGATAGCAGCTTAGGCGGCATAGCTTTTAAAGTCCCGCCAAAAAACATATTTAAAAACAGCGTTTCTAAAATATCTTCCCGGTGATGACCCAAAGCAATTTTGGTAGCGCCAATCTCTTCAGCAAATCCATACAGCGACCCTCTACGCAGTCGCGAACAGAGTGCACACGTGGTCTTTCCTTCTGGTGTTTTCTCTTTCACCACCGAGTAGGTGTCCCGCTCTAGAATATGGTACTCCACCCCCTGCTTATCCAAATACTGCGGCAGGATGTGCTCTGGAAAACCCGGTTGCTTCTGATCCATATTCACCGCCACCAGTGAGAAGTTAACCGGGGCGTTGCGCTGCAAGTTGCGCAAAATCTCAAGCATGGTGTAGCTATCTTTGCCACCCGATAGGCACACCATCACCCGGTCGCCTTCGCCAATCATCTGATAATCGATGATTGCGTTACCCACCTCGCGACGCAGGCGTTTTTGCAACTTGTTGAATTCACGCTTCTGTTTTGCGTCTTGGGTGTCGGGTAGGGATTGCTGGCTGGCCGCTTGGGCGGCATCGATGGTCGCCGGGTCAAAATAATCAAGAGATTGCATGGTATAGGCACTGCCGCTGGTAGAAAAAGCAGCGGCCATTCTAACAATACTCGACAGCTCCACCCAACAGAAACCCAGCGGGTTTAAGCCACCTGGGCAGTCTCACGCTGCAAACGGATATACAGCAGCGCACTCGCAGCAGCTTCACTTAGCACCCCGTGGCTGTTCATTGCGGGCAGTTGCCATCGCTCTAGCGCCTCGCCCAAGTCGTTGCCGATATCTACCTGGGGGTGTAAACGTCGCAGCTGGCGATGATGAAGCTTGGCGACATCCACCTGCGCATTGGGCAAACCGAAGCCAAGCGCCTCCTTGAACTGCATATTTAGCTGATCAAGAGAGCGGTCTATTTGCCAGCCTATTAAGGGCCGGTTGCCAATAAACTCAGCCAGTGCCCCGAGATTCTCTGCATTGGGCGATAAAGCGACGGTCGTACCATAAACGTGTTGATGGCGCCTAAGCGTAGCGGCATTTGCGCTACGGGTGTTCGCTATCGTGGCAACCCAGGCTCTGCTGGTTTGAACATGGCGCTGGCTCAGCACCACTGCTGCCACACTAATCACCGGGTGCTCACCTGCAGACGCATAACACGCAAGGGCCACCTGCTCTTCCCCCATATAGGGCTGGAATAGCCATGCATAGGGAGAGCCAACACACCGGCGGCGGTCGCTTTCTCGCTGCAGGAGGGTGCGCAGGGAGCCGCTGAATAGCGACACGTGTCGATCTAACCATCGCATGCCGCTCACGAATACTCCAGATGATATCGGTGGGAAAGGCGCTGTTTGAAATCTTTAACAATATGCATCGCTTCGCGAAGCAAATCGCGCTCAAGGGAGGAGAGTTCCTGCACGACCACACGGTTAGTGCGCGTACCGGACGCACCATCCAACTCTTGAAGCTGCTGTTTTAGCCGCAGCTCTGTAAACAGCGCTAATGCCTCCCCCAAATCATCGGCGAAGCGACGATCCAACCGGCCATCCGTCGCTAGGGCATCTAAACGATCCAGCGTCGACGTTGCCTTAATCCGTCGCTCAAGCGCCATAGTGCGCACGCCATGCACAATCGGAAAAATGCCGCCTTTTTTTATATCAATACCGTGCTGGGGCTTTTTCAGCGAGCCAAAGAGCGTCAGCGGTGTCGAAAAACGCAGGGCCGTTCTGGCAAAGTAAGAGAGCAGCAGCTCGTCTCGGGAGCAGCGCTCAAAGAGTTCTTCCCGCACGCTCTCTAGTAACGTGGGATTCCCACCCACTGCGTGGGCATCAAGCAGAATCGCCAGCTTCATCAAGCTATCGCCATCCCGGGCACTGGCCCACTTCACAATATTTTTTTTCCATTGAGACACTGTCCCGACCCACTCGGGGTTAGACACCATAATGTTGCCGGGGCACGGCGGGTAACCTAATTGAATAAGCGTTTTCGTCAGCGTTTGCATTTGCTCGGCCACGTCAGGCCACTGACTGTCATCCGCTAAAATCAGACCATTATCCTGGTCTGTTTTGAGAATTTGCTCGCCACGCCCCTCGCTTCCCATCACCATCATGCAGCTATCGTTATGGTGAGCTTCATCAACGGTAAATGACCAGGCTTTACTCATAATGCGCCCATTGAGCGCGGCTAAGAGGTCCATCGCAAAACGTAACTTGACCCCTTGGGCCATTAAGGCTTTTACCAGCTCAGGGGTGCGCTGACTTGCCGTTGCCAACGCCTCTAAGTCATTCGCCTGCTCAATTTGAAGGCTAACCACATAGCTACGACTGGAGAAGTAGCTCAGCACATCGGTTAGCTCGACAACCCCTTTGAGTGCCTCTTGCTCCACCACCACAACCCGCGCCACCTTGTGGCGTGTCATCAACACCAGGGCTTCAAAGAGGTATTGATCTGGCGTCACAGTCACCAGGGAAAAATGGGCTACTTCCTCAACGGGCGTAGCATTCGTGCAATTGCCAAGCACCAAGCCATTCAGCAAATCCGTTTTGGTAACCATCCCATGCTTGCCCTGGGTCTTGACCAGTAGGCTGTCAGCATGGCTGTCGTTCAGCTGAGCAACGGCACTAGCAATATCGGCCGTCGCCTCCATTAGCAACGGTTCACGCATACACTCACTTACTTTAGCGAGCATAAAGCCGGCCATGGTGACGCCACCTTCCGCGCGCTTTTCACTCAGCAAGCGCGTCTTGTGGGAGAGCGTCTGCTTAAAGAAGTTTTCGAAGTCAGGATAATGGCGACATAGCTGCAAAAACAGCGCTTTGGGCATGATGTAGCACAGGCTTTCTTGCTCGGCCTGAAAACGGTAACGACTTTTACCATTTAGGATACTGATAGCACCGAACAGATCGCCCGCCGTGTAGTGGCCGATGCGCGCGCTAGACGCTGGCAGCGTAGGATCAATCTCGGCAACTTCGCCCTTATGGATGAGAAACATGGACTCACCCGCCTGCCCTGTTTCTAAAATAATCTCATCTCGGTCAAAGTAGGCTAGGTCTACTCCACGGCGAACATAATCACGCCCCTCTTCATCCAGCAGTGTAAACGGCAGCTGGGACAGCTCAACCTCTACCATGCGCGACCTCACTCTACTAAAGGCAAATAAAGTACCCTACGACGCTGCAACCTAATTACCTAGCGACCGCACCCGCCTGGCCACTCTCCTTTTTCACTAGCGCTTCTTTGCCAGCATTTCTTAACTCTCATACCTTTAAACAAGCTAAAACTATAAAATGACCATATAGATTTTATCTACTCACTTTCTTATACCTTTAGCTATGCCGCTAACGTCGAATCGACGTTTTATTAGCGACTAAAGTAGCGCCTTATTGCAACAACTTCGACACTAAGAAAAACCTTTTTTTAAGGTAGCAAACATTGCTTTTAAGCGAGCCATAGACCATCGTCCTATCATGTTTAAATGAATATCAAAAAATAACAAAAAAACTAGAAAAAATAGGCATTTCTGCGTATAAAAACGTATGCAAAAGCGCTTACATAGCTACCTGATACCAAAGTCTGGGATTTATTTTTTGCATTTATTGACCAGTATTACCGGTGAAGCAGTCGGGGTTCTCAAATTCACTAACCAAATGCTTTACCAGGTGCCAATTAAATCGCTTAACTTGGCTCAACATGGTCACTCTTGGTTAGCGTTTAAAAAGGGGAACACTGCAAGAATAATTGAGCGGCGTGCCTCGCAAAGCTGACACGTCACTTTTAATAAAAAGCAGTTTCCCTCGTGCGATTGCCCTGATGAATCACACGCTACTTTGAGTTCACTTTCCAACCCTAAAAATCACAAGTGGAGAGCAACACAATGGCAGACGACAAAACCAATGCTGCTGAATACTGGAAAGCCAACGTCCGCTTAATTTTCGGATGCCTAGCGGTTTGGGCGTTCGTATCTTATGGATGCGCTATCCTCTTTCGCCCACTGCTGGCGGGCATACCTGTTGGCGGAACTGACCTGGGTTTCTGGTTTGCACAACAGGGCTCAATTTTGACTTTCATCGCTTTGATCTTCTTCTACGCCTGGAAGATGAACAAACTTGATGAAAAATTTGGCCTTGGGGAGTAAGCCAGCATGAGCCAGTTTGCAATTAACTTACTATTTGTTGGCGCCTCCTTTGCGCTCTATATCGGGATTGCGATATGGGCGCGAGCCGGCTCCACGAAAGATTTCTACGTCGCCGGCGGCGGCGTTCACCCGATCACCAACGGTATGGCCACGGCTGCCGACTGGATGTCAGCGGCGTCGTTTATCTCCATGGCTGGTCTGCTAGCCTCCGGCGGTTATGCCAACTCTAGCTTCTTGATGGGCTGGACCGGCGGCTACGTTATCCTTGCGATGCTACTTGCTCCGTACCTACGCAAGTTCGGCAAGTTTACCGTGCCCGACTTCATTGGCGATCGTTTCTACAGCAACACCGCCCGATTTGTGGCGATTGTCTGCTTGATCGTAGCTTCAGTGACGTACGTTATCGGTCAAATGACCGGCGCTGGCGTTGCGTTCTCACGCTTCCTGGAAGTCAGCAATACTTGGGGCATCTGGATTGCGGCACTGATCGTCTTCCTATATGCCGTATTTGGTGGCATGAAAGGCATCACTTACACCCAGGTAGCGCAGTACGTTGTTCTGATTATTGCCTACACTATTCCGGCAATTTTCATCGCCATGCAACTTACCGGCAACCCAATTCCAATGTTCGGTATGTTTAGTACACATACTGAATCCGGCGTGCCGCTATTGGAAAAACTAGATGAAGTCGTAGTTGCTCTTGGCTTTCAAGATTACACCGCCGATGTCGACAACAAGCTGAACATGGTGCTGTTTACCCTGTCGCTGATGGTTGGTACTGCCGGTCTACCCCACGTAATCATTCGTTTCTTCACGGTGCCTAAAGTAGCTGATGCACGCTGGTCTGCTGGCTGGGCGCTAGTGTTTATTGCACTGCTGTATCTCACCGCACCTGCGGTTGGCTCCATGGCACGCTTGAACCTAACGACAACTATCTACCCAGATCTTGCTGGTCAGGTAGAAAATGTCGAAGAAGCGCTACAGTCATCCATTCAGCACGGTGAAATCACGACAACAGATGCTCAGGGCTACGCACTGGCCGAAGAGTGGACCAATCACCCCGATGTGCCTGAGTGGATGGTAACGTGGGCTGAAACGGGTCTGATTCAGTTCCGCGACCTCAATAATGACGGCCGCATTCAGATGTACAATGACAATGCAGACTTCTCAGAACTCGGTTGGTCTGGCAGCGAGCTAGAGGTCAACAACGACATCATGGTACTTGCTAACCCCGAGATCGCTAACCTGCCGGGCTGGGTAATTGGCTTGATTGCAGCAGGCGGTATTGCAGCGGCGCTTTCAACCGCGGCAGGCCTATTGCTGGCTATCTCGTCCGCTATTAGCCATGACTTGATCAAAACCATGATCAATCCGAAGATCTCTGAAAAAGGTGAAATGCTTGCAGCGCGTATTTCCATGGGTGGCGCGATTCTGCTGGCAACCTACTTGGGCCTAAACCCACCAGGGTTTGCAGCACAAACCGTAGCACTGGCCTTTGGTATTGCGGGGGCCTCACTGTTCCCAGCGCTGATGATGGGTATCTTCTCTAAGCGTATGAACAGCAAAGGGGCTATTGCAGGTATGCTAGCGGGCCTTATCACTACCTTGCTGTATATCTTCACTTACTTGGGCTGGCTGTTTATTCCAGGCACCAATATGCTGGCCAACACGCCGGATAACTGGATCCTGGGTATCTCCCCGCTCTCCTTTGGTGCAGTAGGTGCGATGATCAACTTTGCGGTTGCATTTGCAGTCTCTAGCGCAACGGAAGAGCCTCCCCAGGAGATTCAAGACCTGGTGGAAAGCGTCCGCTATCCGAAAGGTGCTGGTGTAGCGATTGATCACTAAGTCATAATCATTCCTTCTATAAGGCATACTGCCCATAGAGACGCGGAATGACAGCTTGCCATCGGGCTTCCTCAGGGAAGCCCGATGGCTTTTAGAAAGGATATTTTATGATTTGGCACTTAGTAGCCGCGGTCTTTTCCGGCCTGGCCGCTGCGGGTATTGGTTTATTACTTAGAACATTGAGCGGCAAACGTCTTCCAAAGTGGATCGTACCCGTCTTTGGTGGCTTAGGCATGCTGGGATATCAGGTATCCACGGAGTACAGCTGGTTCGAGCACAAGCAAGCGCAACTGCCTAGTTCAGCAGAGGTCGTCGCCAGCGAAACCAGCAGTGCCGTTTGGCGGCCATGGACGTTTGCTTTTCCTATCACCACGAAATTTACGGTTATTGATCGCGATAGCGTGCATATCAGCGAGTCGCCGACACGGGTTGTAGAGTTCATGTTGTATCAGTTTGAACGTCATCATGTTGATGCAGTGACGGTTCAAGGCTACTTACTGAATTGCTCATCGCGTGAACTAGTGCCCATGGATACGGTGGCTGGCGAACTAGATACGCACTCTATACGTATCTTGCGCGAAGATTCAGGCATTTATACGGCGCTATGCCGCTCCTAAATGCTCAAGGAATCACATAGAGGCATCACCGTACCCACTGACGCTGTGGCGATTTTCCCCTAAACTGAGCTCTTTTAACCTCTAAAACAGGCGCTTTTCTTTTTTTAGGCAAGCGCTTTGGATGTCGAGAGCGTGTATTTACTACGTAGGGTAGGTTCTTTCGCGCCAGCTTACGGCGGGGCATGAATCTGACCGAACCCGTCTAGCGGGCTAGTGCTTATGGGGAATTATATGTTTCATGGCGGAACCCTGATTGCCGTATCGCTGCTGTATATCGCAATTCTGTTTGGTATTGCCTGGTTTGGCGACCGCCACGCTCGCACCCACGGAGCCAGCCGCCGTCGGCCAATCATCTACAGCTTGGCGTTGGCGATTTACTGCACCTCCTGGACGTTTTACGGCGCAGTTGGCCAAGCAGCCACTGCTGGTTGGTCATTTGCCAGCATTTTTGTCGGGCCGATCCTGACTTTTCTGCTGTTCTGGCCGGTATTGGCCAAGATGATCCGCGTGGCAAAGCATCAGAACGTCACCTCAATCGCCGACTTTATTGCTTCCCGCTACGGTAAAACCCAATCCCTTGCCGCTTTTGCCAGCCTCGTTGCCCTGATTGGTACCCTGCCCTATATCGCGCTTCAGCTTAAAGCCGTCGCCACCTCGTTTAGCGTGCTGACCGATGCACAGGACATTACCCACACCTCGCTCTTTGGCGATACTGCCTTTTACGTAGCGGTCGTGATGGCGATTTTCGCTATTCTGTTTGGCACACGCCATACCGACGCGACGGAACACCATGAAGGGCTCATCCATGCGGTAGCTTTTGAGTCGCTGGTAAAACTCGCGGCATTTCTCGTGCTAGGCGCGTTTGTCACATGGGGCATGTTTGGTGGATTAGGTGAACTCATGGCCCATGCGGAAAGCCAGCTCGAACTGCAGCGCCAGTTGGCTAATCAGGATTTCGGCCAAAGCTTTTGGGCACAAACCCTACTCGCCATGCTGGCAATTCTCTGCCTGCCACGCCAATTTCATGTAGCGGTCGTCGAAAACATCCACCCAGACGATGCCAATAAAGCACGCTGGCTGTTTCCACTCTATTTGCTCGCCATTGCGTTTTTCGTGGTACCGCTCGCCGCCGCGGGTCTACTGCTGTTCTCTGAAAGCGGTGTAGAACCAGACACCTACGTGTTAGCACTTTCAATGGCGTCTGGGCACGAGTGGTTGATGCTGCTAACGTTTATCGGCGGCTTTTCCGCTGCCACCGGCATGGTTATTGTCGCGGCAGTAGCCGTTTCTATCATGATCTCAAACGAGATCGTCATTCCGGCCCTTTTCAGGTTGCGCTGGTTTGATACCAAAGCCCGTGACTATGGCCGACTCGTGTTACGAGCTCGCCGCTTGACCATTGTGGCCGTGCTAGCAATGGCTTACGGCTTTTACCACCTGATCGCCGAATTCACATCGCTGGCGTCTATTGGCATGCTCTCTTTTGCAGCCGCCGCTCAATTTGCGCCCGCGTTGATAGGCGGGCTTTACTGGAAGCGGGGCAACCGCTTAGGCGTTATTGTCGGCATGAATGCAGGCTTTGGCATTTGGGCCTACAGCCTTCTCATGCCAGCCATGATTAGCGCTGGCGTCCTACCCTCGGACTGGTTAGCAGGCGGCCCTTTGGGACTGACTTGGCTATCACCCACGGCGCTGTTTGGCCTAAACCTAGGCGACTCCTTTACCCATGGGGTAATGCTCTCACTGGGCGTTAACCTGTTTTGCTACATTTTTGTTTCACAGATTACTTCTCAGCGCGTGGTGGAGCGTATCCAGGCATCGCTGTTTGTCGATAGCGTCGAAACCCGTCAAACCTCGGTTAACCGCCCCTGGACGGGGGCCACCACGGTAGGCGACTTAAAAGTGCTTTGTGAACGCTTTCTAGGTGCTGGCCAGGTTGATCGCGCCTTTGAAGATTATGCACGCCGGGCAGGTAAACCGCTGGACGAAGGCACCCGCGCTTCGATTGACGTTATCCAGTTTACCGAGCGTTTTTTGGCTTCGGTCTTAGGCGCCTCCTCGGCGCGGATCGTTGTCAACTCAGCGCTTCAAGGACGCGGCATTGGGATTTCTGATGTTATTTCCATCGTTGATGAAGCCTCCCAGGTACTGGAATTTAACCGAGCCCTGCTCCAGGCCACTATTGAGAATATCAATCAAGGCATTAGCGTTGTTGACCAGAACCTCAGGCTAGTCGTGTGGAACCAGCGATATTTAGAGTTATTCCGCTTCCCTGACCATTTGATCCGGGTAGGTGCACCCATGGATCGCATTTTCCGCTATAACGCCCACAGCGGCGAGTACGGCCCAGGCGATCCCGAAGAGCACGTTCAACTGTTGATGGATAATATTCGCGATGGCCAGCCCCACCGCTACGTGCGCTACCGCCAGGACGGCAGCGTACTGGAGGTTCAGGGCAACCCGATGCCCGGCGGTGGGTTTGTCTATACCTACCAAGACATCACCCAGCAAAAGCGTATCGAAGAGGCGTTGATCCGCTCTGAAAACAATATCCGCATTTACACCGACAATGTGCCCGCGTTAATCGCCTACTTCGATAAAGAGTGCCGCTACCTCTTTACTAACCGTGCCTACGAGCAGGCGTTTAACATTGATCGTAATGCCGTCATTGGGCGACGCTATGAAGACGTACTGCCCGTAAAGCAAGCCGAAGAGCGCCTGCCTTGGGTGAAACGCGCACTGGCAGGAGAGCGTGTCAGCTTTGAAGTCTCGATGCGCGTTAACGATGCAATGCGCTATATGTTGGTGACCTATACGCCCCACTTTGGCGATAGCCAGTCGATTCTAGGTTTTTTTGCGCTTTATCAAGATATTACCGAGCGGCGCCAAGCTGAAATTGCGCTTAAAGAAACCAACGAAACCCTCGAGGAACGCGTACGTGAACGCACCCAGGCGTTGTCTGAGGCGAACGCGGCGCTACGTCAGGAGAACCGCGTGCGAGCGGAGGCCGAGCAGGCACTACGCCAAGCCAAGCAGCTAGCCGAAGATGCGAATGCCTCTAAAACACGCTTTTTGGCCGCCGCCAGCCACGACCTGCTTCAGCCACTAAACGCTGCACGCCTATTTACCTCTGCGTTAATGCAAAACGTTACTACTAGCGATACCCAACGCACCGTCGGGCATATTGATAATTCTCTCCAGGCCGCTGAAGAGCTACTCGGTACTCTGCTGGATATTTCCAAACTGGATGCCGGTGCGCTCACTCCCCGGCGCAGCCACTTTGCCCTAGCGGATATTATCCGCCCGCTGCGGGCTGAGTTTGAGGTGATGGCTGATGACCGTGGTTTGGACCTCAACGTCGTGCCGACTCAACAATGGGTCGACTCTGACCCGCAAATGCTGCGGCGTATTGTGCAAAACTTCCTTTCCAACGCGATCCGCTATACCCAGGAAGGGCGGGTATTGCTGGGCTGCCGTCGCTACGGAGACCGCCTCTCTATTGAGGTTTGGGACAGCGGCCCCGGCATTCCTGAATCTAAACTATCGGAAATCTTCCAAGAATTTCGCCGCTTGGATCAGGTATCGCGCCATAAAGAGAGTGAAAAAGGATTGGGGTTAGGGCTCTCCATTGCCGACCGTATGAGCCGGGTGCTCGACCACCCCATTAAGGTACGCTCCTGGGAAGGTGTCGGCACCGTTTTTGCAGTCAGCGTGCCTATCGTGGCAGCACGTGAAACGGTACCCACCGATCAAGAGCCTCAGGGGCGCCGTGGTGGCAATAAGCTGGCGGGTACTCGCATTATATGTATCGACAACGAAACGTTAATACTTGAAGGCATGACCGCCATGCTCAGCGGCTGGGGGTGCGAAGTATTTACCGCCACCAGTATTGGCGGGGCTAAATCGATCCTGCGCAATATGGATGGCGACCCCGACGCGATACTGGCCGACTATCACCTGGATAACGAAGTGACGGGCTTGATGGCGCTGGAAGCCCTAAGCGATCGGCTTACGAGCGCCGTACCAGGGATTGTGATTACGGCGGACCGCACCGAAGCGGTGGCTGAAGAAATTAAGCGAGCGGGCTATCAGCTGCTCTTGAAGCCGGTTAAGCCTGCAGCGCTGCGTGCCCTGTTAACACGCACGCTTCAAGCAAGCCGAGCCGCTAACTAGATGCACAGCAAGCATCGAACAAATAGCCAGTGATAGCTCTCTTTATTAACGACAGCGCCGCGCTTATGTTGCCATAAGCGCGGCGCCAAACAACTACCTAAAGCGTGTTACGACTCGACTTTGGGCGGTTCTACTTCAAGTTTTTGCGCGGCGATAACCGCCTGAGTGCGCGAGTGCACGCCCAGTTTACGTAAAATAGCGGTCACGTGGGCTTTAATCGTTGCTTCAGAAACGCTCAACTCGTAGGCGATCTGCTTGTTCAACAGGCCTTCGGTTAACATATTGAGCACGCGAAACTGCTGTGGCGTTAGCGAAGCGATCGCTTCAGCAAAGCGCGACTCTTCCTCACTGGTCTCTTCCAATACATTGGCTAACGCTTCGGGCAGCCATACTTCACCCTGCAGAATCTCTCCTACTGCTTCCGCGATTAGCTGTAGAGAGGAAGACTTAGGAATGAACCCAGACGCACCATAGTCGATAGCACGACGCACGACGTAGGGCTCATCGCTTCCCGATACAACGGCGACCGGAATATCCGGCATCTGGCCACGCAGCTGAATCAAGCCTGAGAAGCCGTGGGCGCCAGGCATATGTAAATCCAGCAAAATCAAATCGGCATCGGGATGGCGATTCACAACTTCATTGGTGGCCGCCATCGTATCGGCTTCGACAATCTCAGCCTGAGGGGCCAACTGGCGTAACGCCTGGGTGAGCGCTGCACGAAACAGTGGATGGTCGTCAGCGACGATAAACTTATGGGCTACTGCCATGGATATTCCTCCGGTTCCTCGAGCAGCGGGGTTGCCTGCCGCCGCGACGCTAGGCTCTTACGGTTGAAGCATGGTACCCCATGGGCTTCGTCATGCCCAAGCATCACATGCACAATTTGTTATCTGTCGGTTATCCAACTAAAAACAGCAGTGCCGGCTCCACGGCCGGCACTGCTACGAATTAGCGTATTGAGTCTGATACAGCATAGCAAACGCTTAACTCTGTTGTTGAAAAACATATCTGTTGGAAGATATTGTCTTTGGAAAACATTGTCGTGGGACAACAATGTCGTTGAAAAGCATGCCCCTGCCGCTAACCGACAGGGGCACTCAGCGCTACTGATTAGCGCGATGCTCAATCAGGTCATCAACTACCGACGGGTCTGCCAGTGTGCTGGTATCCCCGAGGCCGTCGCACTCATTAGCGGCAATCTTGCGCAAAATACGACGCATAATTTTACCTGAACGCGTTTTGGGCAAACCAGGCGCCCACTGAATGACGTCCGGCGAGGCAATGGGGCCGATGTCTTTACGCACCCATTGCGTTAGCTCTTTTTTCAGTTCGTCAGTAGGATCGACATCGCCATTCAAGGTTACGTAAATGTAGATGCCCTGGCCTTTAATATCGTGTGGGAAGCCCACGACCGCTGCTTCAGCTACCGCAGAGTGCGCGACTAGCGAGGACTCGATTTCAGCGGTACCCATGCGGTGGCCCGAAACGTTGAGAACGTCGTCCACGCGGCCGGTGATCCAGTAGTAACCATCCTCATCACGGCGGCAGCCATCACCAGTAAAGTACATGCCATCGTAGGTTGAGAAATAGGTCTGGACATAACGCTCATGGTCGCCCCAAATAGAGCGCGCCTGGCCTGGCCAGGAGTCCAGAATGACGAGGTTACCCTCGGCGGCACCTTCTAGCTGATTGCCCTCATTATCGACCAGCGCTGGCTTCACACCAAAGAAAGGTACCGTGGCTGAGCCTGGTTTTAGATCAATGGCGCCAGGCAGCGGCGCAATCATGAAGCCACCGGTTTCCGTCTGCCACCAGGTATCCACGATAGGACACTTCTCGTTACCAATGACGCGGTAGAACCACTCCCAGGCCTCCGGGTTGATCGGCTCACCCACCGAGCCCAACAGACGCAGCGAGTCGCGCTTGCTCGAATCCATCACGTTATCGCCATGGGCCATCAGGGCGCGAACGGCGGTGGGTGCTGTATAAAGAATATTGACCTGGTGCTTATCAACAATTTCACCCATGCGGCCGTGGGTTGGGTAGCTCGGCACCCCTTCAAACATCAACGTAATCGCCCCGTTAGCAAGCGGGCCATATACAATATAGCTGTGACCTGTCACCCAACCCACGTCAGCCGTACACCAGTACACTTCGCCTTCTTGGTAGTCAAAAACGTATTGGTGAGTCATCGCAGCGTACGTAAGGTAGCCACCAGTAGTGTGCTTCAAACCTTTAGGCGCGCCGGTAGAACCAGAGGTATACAGAATAAACAGCGGATCTTCCGCGCCCATGGCTTCCGCTGGGCACTCGGTGGACTGCTTGTCGACTAGCTCATCAAACCAAATATCACGGCCTTCCTGCCACTCGATATCACCACCGGTACGCTTAACAACCAAAACGTTTTTACAAACGTCGGTGCCGTCGCGCGTCAGCGCCGAGTCAACGTTCTCTTTCAAGGGCACATGCTTACCACCACGTACCGACTCATCGGCGGTAATCACCAACTTAGAATCAGCGCCAATAACCCGCTGAGCAACGGCATCAGGAGAGAAGCCGCCAAATATGACAGAGTGAACGGCACCAATACGGGCACACGCCAGCATCGCCACTGCTGCCTCGGGGATCATCGGCATATACAGCGTAACGGTATCGCCTTTCTTAATACCCAGCGACTTCAATCCATTGGCTAGCTGATTGGTGCGCTCATACAGCTCACGGTAGCTAATGTGTTTAGAGTCGTCGGGATTATCACCTTCCCAAATAATCGCAGTTTGATTGCCGCGTTTTTCTAAATGGCGATCCAGGCAGTTAGCAGTGACGTTAAGCTGGCCATCTTCAAACCAGCGGATATCGACATTCTCACGTGCAAAGGAGGTGTTTTTGATCTTAGTGGGCGCTTTAATCCAGTCGAGTCGCTTGGCTTGCTCGGCCCAGAAGCCTTCCGGGTCGTCCATCGACTGTTGATACATGGCTGCATATTTATCTTTGTCTGCCCATGCGCTGGCGGCGAAGCTATCGCGTACCGGATAGACGTTTTTATGTTCGCTCATGAAATTGCCTCTGTCCGTGAAAATGCTCTCTCTGGAAAATGGTGTCGGCATTATTATTGGTCGCACCGACCCGTTTAATATTTACCTAGCATAAACCTACCTGAGCAGGCTTCCTCTTAGACATTGGTATTAACATTTTTAATATAAAAAACAAAAGGTTAAAACTGATCAGAGGTTAATCAATAGTGCAGTAGACCAAGGTCTGAGCACAATCACGACAACGATAACGGCGCCCCTTTAACACTAAAGAGTGACGCCTAGCGGTAAAATAGTGAGATTGGCAATGACACCTGTAATGATAAGGCCGAACCTGTGAGTGCTTAATATCAAACTGATGGGTCACTTTCGGCTCTAAACCAAATAGATCATGCATGACAGACTTCCACTCGCGGCCATGGGGCTTTAAACGCGGCCCATTTGCCAAGTGAAAGACTAGCCAGTGTGCCATTTCATGAGGGATGACGTCGTCAAAAAAGGCGCTGCGGTTACCTTCTAACAGTACTGGGTTGAAGCGAAGCCCCCCTTTCCCCAGGTGCGCTTGGCCTGCTGAGGCACCTTTTAGGTCAAACCATACCCGTGGCGTAGGCAGTTCTGGATAAACTTCCCGACAGCGCTCTAGCGCTTCGTGCACCCGCTCTTGGGCTGCGCTGTGCAACGCTTGAGCCGATAAGGCCGCCAATTGCTCTGCAGGCCAAGGGGGCAGTGGTGAGGTCTTCATTAGTGATAAACTAGCCATTAATAACGTTGCAAACGATTGTTACCGATCAGCATCTTTTTCACAAAGACGACTTTATAAAACGAGGCTCCCCATGGCAGAGCGCAATAACGTGCCAGCAACAGATTCGCCCGACAACGCCCCGCCTCAGCCGCTGCTTGAGGATGACCAGCTGGATAGGCTGGATGACTTTTTAGATTCCGAGCAGGTAGGCGAAGATGCGCTTGATCTGATTTCTGCCCACGGTTTTTTAGTGGCCCTGGCCGTGGCGCCAAGCGAGCTGCCGCCCGCCCAGTGGCTAGCCGAGCTGTTTCAGGGTGAGCCTAACTATCGCGACGAGGCAGAACGCGACGGCATTATTCACCTATTAACACTGCTGCGGGATAACGCGATGGCAGTGCTTGAGCAAGGCGGCTTACCTGAGCTGCCCTTTGAGCTTACCTTAGATGGTCTACCCGCTGAAGAGACGCCGATTGGCGATTGGTGTGCTGGCTTTATGGAAGGCGTCTTCAGCGATGAGAGCGCCTGGTTCCAAGATGACGAGGAAGCGGCGGCCACCCTGCTGCTACCTTTCATGCTGCTGTCCGGGCTATTTGAAGATGAGCCCGACATGGCAGAAATGGCGCAGGATCAAGCCAACCAAGAGGCCTTAGTTGCCCAACTACCCGAGCTAGTGCTTGACCTCTACCTGCACTACCGTGTGCCGCCGGAAACCACCAAACCCAAGCCGCGCAAGAAAACCCCAGCCAAAGGCAAAAAGCGCAAGTAAGCCTTTTAAAGCTTTTATTTAAGACGGGTGACCATGGCATTCAACAGGCCATAGATCCACTCACGGGCGCGCTGCCCCCAGGGGCGCGCGGCCCAAGCAGCAGCATCCACTTCCTGACTGACGGCAAAATTACGCTCAAACAGCGCACCTACGTCATTGGCTGCCGTTTCGGATTCCAACTCTTGGTTCGCTTCAAGATTCCAATGCAGGTTCCAGTGATCGAAGTTGCATGATCCCACGCTGACCCAGTTATCAACCAGCACAAACTTAGCGTGGATAAAAGTGGGTTGGAATTCAAAAATTCGCACGCCTGCTTTGAGGAGCGCCTGATAGTAACGCTGCCCGGCGTAGCGCACGCCGGGGTGGTCATGCTCGCTGCCTGGCAGTAGCAAGCGAACATCGACTCCTCGACGAGCCGCGCGGGCAAGTCTGCGTCGCAGCGAAAAAGTGGGCACAAAATAGGGGGTACAGAGCCACAGGCGCTCGCTGGCCTCGCTGACTCGCCCATACAGTGAGTGACGAATGGCCTGATAGCGATACCCTCTGGCCGACACCACCCGCCCCTTAACACCATCAGCATAACGTTCAGGCGACCGCTGAGTAACAAGCCCTGCTGTCGTTAAATTACCTTTCTCTGCCCGGGTTAATCGTGAGCGCCATAGGCGGCGAAATAACTTTTCCCAATCCGCCACTACCGGGCCTTCCATACGCACCGCAATTTCGTACCAAGCATCCAAGAACTCATCCACCGCCCCAAAGCCACCGGTAAAGGCAACCTCACCGTCTACCACCACAATTTTTCGATGATCACGGCTTAAGTTACGGGCTAGGGAATGAAAGCCTATAGGGTTGAAAAGGCGTAGCTGGATACCTGCCTGCTGCAAACGGGTACGCTCCGGGCGACCCAAGCCCATGGCACCATACCCATCCAGCAATAGATAGACTTTCACCCCCCGCTGAGCGGCACCAATAAGCGCATCACATACTTGGTCGGCAAGCTTACCCGACTCCATGAGATACAGCTCAACCAGCACGTAGTATCTTGCCTGGCTGACTGCATCAAACATGGCCGGCAGAAAGCACGACGCCTCCGGCAGCAGGGTAACGCGATTCCCTTCTCGCCACACATGCTGCATACAAGCTCCTTTTTTGAGTAAATAAATGTTAGCGGGTTAGCGAACGGTGCACATAAAGATCGTAGCGACTGGTTTTCCCTTCAAGGGTATGCTGAGGGGCAGGCCCGGCAATCGGCGGCGCCTTGCGGGGCCGCTTAACCACGACACGATGTGTCGCTACATCAAGCGCGGCTTCCAGCAGCCGAGGGGCGTCATCATCATCACCCGCCAGCTCACGAAACAGGCGCATCTCTTTTTTTACCAACGCGGACTTTTCCCGGTGGGGAAACATCGGATCAAGATGGATAACCTGCGGGTCGAAACTAGCACTAGCCACAAGCTCGGCCAGGGTATTGGCTGCGTCACCATGGCGCAACTGCATGCGCGCCGCAATAGAGGCGGTCTCTGCCGCTTGCGCCGCCCTAGCAAGGCCATCGTGAAGCAGCGCGGCTATCGCCGCCACCCGCTCGATTAGCAGCACCTGTGCACCTAAACTTGCCAGCACAAACGCATCCCGCCCTAGCCCCGCCGTGGCATCCACCACGCTGGGCGTAACGCCTTTGGCTAAGCCACAGGCTTTAGCCACTAACTGCCCCCGGCCGCCCCCAAACTGGCGTCGATGCGCGGCTTTGCCTGCGACAAAGTCAACGCTGAGCGGCTTGCCATACTGCCCTTCACTGCCTACAAGCGCTAACTGGCCTTGGTGCTGGGCTAATGTAAGCCCCGAAGGTAGCACCAACGCTTCAGGCAGTGCGTGCCATTCGTCAGACCTCATGCAGGCTTTTTCCAAGCCACATCGTTACGTAGATAAACCGGCTGAGCTTCGTGGGCCGCCTGCCCCAAGCCAGCCTCCAGGTCACGTATCCCAAGCCATGCCATCTCTTCGGCTCGCGGCTCAAGATCATTAAGGTGCTGAGTCATGCTTGCTTGGACCTCGGTAGTGAACTGCTCCCATAAGGTAAACCCTGAACCAACGCCTACCCAGTCGGTTTCACCTGGGGGCAGGTGCACCCTTTCCGGCGCCAATACGGCCTCATCACTTTGACGGCTGACGCTATCGTTTAAACAGTGCCAGGTAGCCACATAGACTTCACCCATCCGCGCATCGAGCGCTGTAACAAGATGACGGAAGTGATAGCGACGATGGGCCTGCAAGGCTAAGGCTTCCAGCGTTGAAACCCCCATCAGCGGGCAATCTAAACCAAATGCTAACCCTTGGGCGGTGCCTGCTGCGATGCGCAAACCCGTAAACGAACCGGGTCCCCGCCCAAACGCTACCGCATCTAGCTGCTGGGGAGAAACTTGCGCCTCTGCTAATACGTCATCCACCATGGGCATCAGTCGGCGCGTGTGGGCACGAAGGGTTAGTTCATACCGCGCTATACATTCACGCTGCGATCCCTGCTGGCGTATTAGCGCGGCTGAGCAGGCGCTAGAGGAGGCATCCAGCGCGAGTAGGAGTGATGGCATAGCAGTGTCGCACTCAGTAGAAATAGAGGGGCATTATACCTCTGCACAGCCTTAACGACGATGGCCCACATAAAGCGGGCCACCAGCTGACTATCAAAGGGCAGGTATTGCTTAATTTAGCGCTTCTTTTACTTGGCGAGTAATATCATTAACGCTGCCAATCCCCTCAACACGGTGGTACTGGGGAGCGGTTTGTGGATCTTCTTTGGCCCACTGCTGATAGTAGTCGACTAACGGAGCGGTTTGGTCATGATATACCGATAGGCGATTACGCACGGTGGACTCTTGATCGTCCTCACGCTGAATCAGCATCTCACCCGTGACATCGTCTTTACCCTGCTCTTTAGGCGGGTTGTGCTCAACGTGATACACGCGTCCTGATGCCGGGTGTACGCGGCGACCGGCTAGGCGGTTAACAATCTCTTCATCGGGAACCGCAATTTCCAGCACGTGGTCAAGCTTAACGCCGCCTTCTTTCATGGCGTCGGCCTGGGGAATCGTGCGGGGGAAGCCGTCGAACAGAAAGCCATTGGCGCAGTCGGGCTGGCTAATACGCTCTTTAACCAGATCAATGATGATGTCGTCTGATACAAGACCACCGCTATTCATAATCTCTTTTACTTTCAGGCCCAGTTCAGTGCCATCCTTGATAGCCGTACGCAGCATATCCCCGGTGGAAATTTGGGGAATCTTATACTGCTCACAAATAAACTGAGCTTGAGTTCCCTTCCCCGCGCCGGGGGCACCCAACAGGATTAAACGCATGGCACTGCTCCTTGAATGATGGCAATAGAATAAAATTATAAGTCGACAATAACCGTGCCTTTCAGGCGACACAACTCTCCAAAAGCCTGAGAGACGCTTTTTTAATATTTTTTTAAACGAAAACAGTAAAGTGGAGACTCCTTGTACTTTGGTAACCCCTACTTTTCTGGCAAATCGGGTGGCTATAAATACATGCGGCGCCCTAGTGGGCGCCGCATGTAACTTGCTTCATAAAACGTTTACAGCAATAACCGCCGAATGTCGGTTAACACATCCGCCAGGAAGGCGGTAAAGCGCGCCGCATCCGCACCATTAATGGCCCGGTGATCGTAGGAGAGCGACAGCGGCATCATTAAACGCGGCTGGAAGGTGCTACCATCCCAGACCGGCTTCATCTGCGCTTTCGACACGCCTAATATGGCTACTTCCGGCGCATTAACAATCGGCGTAAATGCTGTGCCACCAATCGAGCCCAGGCTCGAAATGGTGAAGCAGCCACCGGTCATGTCATCACGCTTAAGTTTCTTGGTTTGCGCCTTCTTGCCTAGCTCCGCCATCTCCTTAGCAATCTCAACCAAGGATTTTTTATCGGCGTTACGCACCACAGGCACCATCAGGCCGTCCGGCGTATCCACCGCGATACCGATATGCACGTAGTTTTTCCACACCAGGGTTTCACCATCGCCTTTAAGGCTGACGTTGAACTGGGGGAACTTACGCAGCGCAAAGGCACAGGCTTTGACCATAAACGGCAGCGGCGTGAGCTTTGCGCCCTGGGCTTCTACTTCGGCCTTCATGGCTTTGCGGAAGGCTTCAAGCTCGGTAATGTCGGCTTCGTCAAACTGGGTCACGTGGGGCACGTTGAGCCAGCTGCGATGCAGGTTTGTCGCCCCTGCTTTAAGCAGGCGACCCATCGGCTTCTCTTCCACCTCACCAAACTGGCTGAAATCGACTTCCGGGATCGGCGGGATACCAGCGCCACCGGTGGCAGCTGCCGCGCCAGGCTGTGCTTTACCTTGATTGGCAATAACCTGCTTCACATAGGTCTGCACATCCTCTTTAACCACGCGATCTTTTGGCCCACTCGGTTTGACGAGTTCCAAGTCAACACCCAGCTCACGGGCCAGCATACGCACCGCGGGCCCTGCGTGTACCAGCTTGCCATCACGTGGCTTATGGGCCGCCATCTGCGCTTCCGGGCTAGGCGTTCCCGCCGGAGACTCAGAAGGTTTAGCGCTCGACTGCCGCGAGCTGCTTGGCGAGGCCTTTTCTGGTGCCGCTTTTTTGGGCGCCGCTTTTTTGGCACCCGCCACTTCCATATAGCCGATCACATCACCTTCAGAGACGGTGTCACCCTCTTTTACGGTTAGCTCAATCAGCTTACCTTTGTAGGGGCTAGGCACATCCATGGAGGCCTTATCAGACTCCAAGGTGATCAGCGGGTCTTCTTCGTTGATCTCGTCACCGGCGGCCACGCCGATCTCAATAATCGGCACGTCCGCAGAGCCAGAAAGATCCGGCACGCGAATCTCTTTGCGCTCTGGCTCGCCGCTAACGGCTTCTTCTGGCTCGTCATCCTGCTCAGCCGCTTGTGGCTCGCTGCTGGCTTGGCTGGATGTCTGCTCATCAGCAGCATCTTCTGCGTCGTCACCTTCACCGGCGATTTCCATCTTGCCGATGACATCGCCTTCAGATACCGTGTCGCCTTCTTTGACGGTGAACGCCACGATCTTACCGCTGTAAGGACTCGGCACGTCCATGGAGGCTTTGTCAGACTCCAGGGTGATCAGGGTGTCTTCGGCATTAACCTCATCGCCTTCGCTGACCGCGACTTCGATAATTTCAACGCTGTCAGAGCCGCCCAAGTCCGGCACTTTAATATCAACCGTTTGCTTACCACCAGCTGCTTTTTTAGCCGCAGGCTTCTGCTCTTGAGAGGCTTCTTTAGGTGTATCTTCTTTTACTGGCGCGTCTTTAGGCTGGCTATCAGACGAAGTCTCTTGCTTCTCTTCGCCACCGCCTTCAACTTCCAGCTCAACGATGTCGTCGCCTTCGGAGACGGTATCGCCTTCTTTGACCAGCACTTTGAGCACCTTGCCGCCTTTCGGGGCGGGGACGTCCATGCTGGCTTTGTCGGATTCTAGGGTGATCAGGGTGTCTTCTGCTTCAATGACGTCACCTTCTGACACCGCAATCTCGATGATTTCGACATCGGTATCGCCACCGATATCGGGAACTTTGATGATTTCGCTACTCAAGGTCGCGCTCCTTCCAAATCGGATCGAGCCGGCGGGCGTCTGCCCGCCGGGCTGCGGTTTAGCTGGTCAGCGGGTTGGGCTTGTTGGCATCAATGCCGTACTTCTTCAGCGCCTCGCCGACGTGCTTGCGATCAAGCTCGCCACGATCAGCCAGCGCCTTCAGTGCTGCTACCGTTACGAAGTAGCGGTCAACTTCGAAGAAGTAACGCAGCTTCTCGCGGGTATCCGAACGACCAAAGCCATCGGTACCCAAAACAGTGTAGTCACCCGGTACCCAAGCGCGCACCTGATCCGCATACAGCTTCATGTAGTCGGTGGAGGCAATGACCGGGCCATCGCGGCCTTCCAGGCACTTCGTGACGTGGGGCTTGGCGGCCTCGTCATCGGGGTTCAAGAAGGCTTCGCGCTCCAGCAGCAGCGCTTCGCGGCGCAGCTCGTTAAAGCTGGTGACGCTCCAAATGTCAGCACCAATGCCCCAGTCGTTGGCCAGAAGCTCGGCGGCCGCTTCGACTTCGCGCAGGATAGTGCCGGAGCCCAGCAGTTGAACGCGACCTTTGTCACCCTGGGTTTCGTTGAGCAGGTACATACCTTTGACGATATCGTCGGCGGGTACGTTTTCCAGTGCGGGGTGCTCGTAGTTTTCGTTCATCACCGTCAGGTAGTAGAAGCAGTTCTCTTTGTCAGTGAACATGCGCTTCAGACCATCCTGAACGATAACCGCCACTTCATGAGCATAGGTCGGGTCGTAGCTGCGGCAGTTGGGGATGGTCGATGCCTGAATCAGGCTGTGACCATCCTGGTGCTGCAGGCCTTCACCGTTGAGCGTGGTGCGCCCGGCAGTGCCACCGACCATAAAGCCACGGGCCTGCAGGTCGCCGGCGGCCCAGGCCAAATCACCAATGCGCTGGAAGCCAAACATCGAGTAGTAGATGTAGAACGGCAGCAGCGTCACGTGGTTGTTGCTGTAGGAGGTCGCCGCAGCGATCCAGGCAGACATGGCGCCCGCTTCAGTAATACCCTCTTCAAGGACCTGACCTTTCTGGTCCTCGCGGTAGTACATGATCTGGCCTTTATCCACCGGCTCATACTTCTGGCCTTCAGCGGTATAAATACCTAACTGACGGAACATGCCTTCCATACCAAAAGTACGCGCTTCATCAGGGATGATCGGCACGACCAGCTTGCCAAGGGCCTTATCCTTCACCAAGCCATTGAGAATCCGCACAAACGCCATGGTGGTGGAGACTTCACGGCCTTTGGAGCCGCCCATTTGCGAGGCAAACGTTTTATCTTCAAGGGCCGGTATTTCCAGCGCGTCAAAATCACTACGGCGGCTTGGCAGGTAGCCATTCAAGCGCTCACGCTGCAGGTGCATGTACTTAAGCTCGGGGGAGTCCTCTTCCGGCTTGTAGTAGGGCACGTCTTTAAGCTGTTCATCGGTGAGCGGAATGCCAAAGCGATCGCGGAATTTACGCAGCGCCTCGTACTCCATACTTTTAACCTGGTGCGCTTCGTTGGCTGCTTCGCCATCGCCGCTGCCCATACCGTAGCCTTTAACGGTGTGCGCCAGAATGACCGTGGGTTTGCCGTTGGTCTGGTTAACCGCTTCATGGTAGGCCGCGTAGACCTTGAACGGGTCGTGGCCACCACGGTTGAGCTTCCAGATATCCTCATCGGAGAGGTCTTTGACCATTTCTTCGGTTTCGGGGTACTTGCCGAAGAAGTGTTCACGGGTGTAGGAGCCGCCGTTGGCCTTGTAGTTCTGGTACTCGCCGTCGACCGCTTCGTCCATGCGTTTTTGCAGGACGCCCTTTTTGTCCTTCTCGAACAGCGGGTCCCAGTGACGGCCCCAGACCACCTTGATCACGTTCCAACCGGCGCCGCGGAACACGCCTTCGAACTCGTCCATCACGCGGGAGTTACCGCGGACCGGGCCGTCCAGGCGCTGCAGGTTACAGTTGATCACGAAGATCAGGTTGTCGAGGTTCTCACGGCCGGCCAGGGAAATCGCGCCTAGAGATTCCGGCTCGTCGCACTCGCCGTCGCCCATGAAGCACCAGATCTTGCGGTCGTGCATGTCTTTCAGCTCACGGTGATGCAGGTACTTCATCACGTGGGCTTGGTAGATCGCCTGAATGGGGCCAAGGCCCATGGAGACGGTGGGGAACTGCCAGTAGTCCGGCATTAGCCACGGGTGCGGGTACGAGGAGAGGCCATCGCCGTCAACTTCGCGGCGGAACTTGTCCATCTGCTCTTCCGACAGGCGCCCTTCCAGGTAGGAGCGCGCATAGATGCCCGGCGCCACGTGCCCCTGGATGTAAATCAGGTCGCCCGCAAAGTCATCCTTAGCGGCGCGGAAAAAGTGGTTAAAGCCAACGTCATAAAGCGTTGCTGATGACATGAAGCTGGCAATGTGGCCACCCAGACCCGGGTTAGCGCGGTTGTTACGAATCACCTGGGCGATGGCGTTGTAGCGAATCAAAGAGCGGATACGACGCTCCATGAACAAATCGCCAGGCATGGGCGCTTCGCGGTGAACCGGAATCGTGTTGCGGTGCGGGGTCGTCACCGAGAAGGGTACCTTCATCCCATCCCGGCGCAGGCGATCCGCCAGGCGGGTCATCAGGTAACGGGCACGATCTTCGCCCTCACGATCCAGTACCGATTCCAGGGAGTCCAGCCACTCCGTGGTTTCGACTGTATCGAGATCTTCTCTTGTCTCCAGACTCATAGAGGTCTCTCCGAATGACGATAAATGACAATGAGCCCCGCTAACCCAAGGGGCCTGGGGCAGCTGCGGTGTTTAGCCACCACAAGCCAATAAACAGCCGACGCATGTGCGTCGTGCAGGGATTTTCGTTCTACATTCAATAAGCTACATGCTTTTAAATGTAGTAAAGCTACAAAAATGTCGTAAAAGTTAGCCTTTTGTATATGCGAAGATACCGCAAAGCAGGCACTCTGCCAATTCCAACACAAGGGAAAAGTCCATCGAAAACAAACTACTGCACCGCAACATAAGGAAAAAACCATGCTTTAGTCGCAGCTAATTGGCGCGCAAAAATGTAGCCAAACTACCGTTTGTTTTACTTACAGGTGAAGTACTTAATTAATTCTCCACTTTCCTAAGCACATTTACTAACCAACGTTAAAGCAAGCTCTTTGGGCCTAGCTGCTGATAAAAATAAGCCCAATCAAACGCTGGCCCAGGATCCGTTTTTCGTAGCGGTGCGACATGCGCATGGCTGGTAATGCGCGACCGATCCAATAATGGGTAGCGCGACATAAGCCAATGGGTCGCGGCCACCAGCGTTTGATACTGTGCTTGGGTGAAAGGGGTTATGTCATCCCCTTCCAGCTCTATTCCTACTGAGAAATCATTTAATGCAGTTCGCCATCCATGTTGGCGCCTATCCCACCAGCGTGAACGCCCGGCATGCCAAGCGCGCTGATCCGTATCAA
Organism: Halomonas sp. GFAJ-1; assembly: GCA_002966495.1. NCBI lineage: Bacteria > Pseudomonadati > Pseudomonadota > Gammaproteobacteria > Oceanospirillales > Halomonadaceae > Halomonas > Halomonas sp. GFAJ-1. Next base: position 1,489,986 of record CP016490.1, on the reverse strand, counting down.
CAAACTGCACACATTGACCATCGCGACGAATTAAAAAATGCGCAGAAACGCGCAGGTGGGCAATCTCAGCAAAAAAGGGGTGCTCATCAGGTATTAATTGATTGGTAAACAGCGCTTCAATAGCACCACCGCTAAACTGGCCTGGAGGAAGGCTAATCGCATGGACTAACAGTAGCGATACCTCGTTGGTTGGTCGGGCATCGCAGTTTGGCGACGCCACCTGTCTCGCCGATCCCCAGTCGCCGCCAATGGCTTCATTATTCATTACGGGCACATGCTCCTCTACGTTGACGCTTACTTTCACTATAATGCGGTTCACACTTGATGACGCCCAGAGAATCCACCATGCATTATCAAAACGCACTTGCCGAAGAGATCCGCTCCAGCGCTGCGCACCTGCTAGCCGAAGACGTTGGCCCAGGCGACATTACCGCGCAGTTAATTCCAGAGAACCAGTGGGCCACGGCAAAAGTGATGTCCCGAGAGGCAGCAGTGCTATGCGGCGTTGCTTGGGTGGATGAAATATTTCGCCGTTTAGATAGCCGCGTCACCCTGCGTTGGCAGGCGGCGGATGGCGACCAGCTCGCTCCAGAGCAGTACTTTTTAGAGCTGGAAGGGCCCGCCCGCAGCCTGCTCACCGGCGAACGCGCAGCGCTTAATGTGCTGCAAACGCTCTCGGCCACGGCAACAGCAACACACCGCTACGTCGACCTGATTAAAGGCACTGGCGTTCGTTTGCTCGATACCCGAAAAACGCTACCCGGCATGCGCCTTGCGCAAAAGTATGCCGTCACTTGTGGCGGCGGTCATAATCACCGTATCGGCTTGTGGGATGCGTTTTTGATCAAAGAGAACCACATTGCTGCCTGTGGTGGCATCCAAGCCGCCGTTGCTCAGGCCCGCAAGCTGGCAAGCGATATTCCAGTAGAAGTCGAAGTGGAAACCTTTGAAGAGCTTGACCAAGCATTGGCCGCTGGCGCCGACATTATTATGCTCGACAATTTCGCCTTGGAAGACCTGCATGTGGCGGTGGAGATTAATGGCGGTCGAGCAACCCTGGAGGCATCAGGCAATGTGGATGCCACGACGCTAAAAGCCATTGCTGAGACAGGTGTAGACTGCATTTCCAGCGGCGCACTGACCAAAGACGTGAAGTCCATCGACCTTTCCATGCGCATTACCCAAACCTTTAACGTCTAAGCACCTTAGGTTTCCACCGCGTTTAACTGTTTCGTCATGCGGTAACGCTTAAGTAACTCACCGCTACGCTCTACCCACTGCTCGCCGTGGTCGTTAAATCCTCGGCGAAGCAAGCGCTCATAGAGTACCAAGCTGGCTTCGATTTCAACGTGGGACTGGCCCTGCTCCAACAGAAAACGCTCGGCGTGAATAAGCAGCGTGGTGCCTATCCCCTGCCCAGCCAGCGAAGGCCATACATACAGTGTTTCGATACGCCCGATGGTTAAATCCAGTTCTAAAAACCCCACACAGCGCCCATCACAGGTAGCCACTAACGTGGTGTAAAGCGCTTGACGGGCAGCCCAAGCGCTCGCTTCACGGGGCAGCGCATTCGCCCAGGCACGCCGCTCACCCAAATCATAATGGGTAGCAGCTCCCTGCATTACTGCGTGATAAAACACCTCGGCTTGGTCAGCAGCATCCCGCGCCAAAGCTGCGCGATACACAACACGCGTATTCGAGGCAGGCGCTTTAGACTCTTCAGTTTTCGTCATGCGTTACCTCTGGACTGTTGAACTATCGTTCGATGCGTCATTCAAGCAGGCTTAGGCCAACAGGCTGCTTTATACTACGGTCACTACTTTTCAATCTACTCTAACAAAAGGCAGTGTGATGGATGATGGCCCGCACAGCGAACATTTTTCGATCACGCCAATCGGCCACATCGAAAGTGACTATCCCGATAAGTTCGGCGTGCCCCGCCAGCCAGGGTTAGCACCCGCAGCAGAGGCACACTTAGTGCTTACCCCGCCGTTCAACGACCCGCTAGCCGTGCGTGGCCTAGAGGCGTTTAGCCATATTTGGGTATCCTTTATTTTTCACCAAAGCCCCACACGCTGGACACCCTTAGTGCGCCCCCCTCGCTTAGGGGGGAACCGTAAAGTCGGCGTATTTGCCAGCCGTAGCACCCACCGACCTAATCGATTAGGCCTTTCGCTTATCGCACTTACAGGAGTCGATACGTCCCACGGGGTGCGTTTGCAACTTGAAGGCTGCGATTTAGTAAACGGCACCCCTGTGGTGGACATTAAACCCTACTTGCCCTGGGCAGAGGCGCGGCCCGATGCAAGAGCAGGCTTTGCGCCGCATGCACCCGACCTACTTCCGGTCCACTTCAGCCAAGCAGCAAAGGAAAGCCTTGCAGCCCGTGCCGATAGCGCTTCACTCTATGCCTTAATTGAACAGGTACTAGGACAGGATCCACGCCCCGCCTACCAGCGCGACGCACACAGCGAACGACTTTACGGCGTGCGCCTACGCGATGTAGATGTGAAGTTCCGCGCTGTTATAAATCCAGCGCTTCAAAACTCAGCCAGTAGACACTCAGATGTTAAAAACCCAGGTATTAACAACCCAGGTATTAAAAACGCCGATATTAAAGACTTAGGTTCTCAAAATTCAGGTTCTCAAAATTCAAGTTCTAAAGACTTAGATGCTAAAAACAGTGCCACCACCTTAGAGGTGGTGGCAGTTGACACATTTCCGAGTTAGCGGGGGCTATGCGGGAAAGGTAATCCCCAAACGGCGACCTACTTCCTCGTAGGCTTCGATAACGCCGCCTAGTCCTTGGCGGAAGCGGTCTTTATCCAGCTTCTCACGGGTATTGGCATCCCACAGGCGGCAACCATCTGGCGAGAACTCATCGCCCAGTACAATCTCGTCTTTGAACACTCCAAATTCAAGTTTGTAATCCACTAGCAGCATGTCGCCGTCAGCAAACAATTGCTTAAGTATGTTGTTTACCTGGAAGGTCAGCGTCTTCATTTTTGCTAATTGCTCTGGGGTCGCCCAGCCAAACGTTTCCGCCAATGATTCGTTGATCATCGGGTCGCCCTTTTCATCGTTCTTTAGGAACAGTTCAAAGGTGGGCGGATTGAGCGCAACGCCCTCTTCCACACCCAAACGCTTCACCAAACCACCGGCGGCTATGTTGCGCACTACGCACTCCACCGGAATCATCTGCATCTTTTTCACCAGACTTTCCGTGTCGGAAAGCTGTTTCTCAAAATGCGTAGGGATCCCTGCCTCTTGCAGGCGCTCCATAATGAAGGCATTAAAAATATTGTTCACCATGCCTTTGCGGGCTAGCGACTCTTTCTTCTTGCCGTCAAAGGCGCTGGTATCGTCCCGAAAGTGCAGCACCAGCAGGTCAGGGTCGTCGGTGGTATAAACAGATTTTGCCTTACCGGCATAGAGTTCTTGGCGCTTTTCCATGGGGGCTCCGAAAAGGATGCAACATCAAAAATTAACGTAAGTAGCCGGAGACACGCTCAAGCAACTCGCGCTGATCGTCGGCGCTGAAGCTGCGCTCGCTGGCATTGACCGCACGCAGTATGGTCTTGTCGCCATCAGGCTGCAGGGCAAGACGAATCTCCTGCGACATGCGGCGCACATCTTGGCTGAAAACAATTTGCAGCGGATTACGACCACGCTCGCTTTCCGTCATATATTCAACTAAAAACTCGTAGTTTTCCGCAGAGGTGTCGATCAACTCACGCTGGCCTTCAACGCTAAAATCGAGTGCCAGATAATGGTTTAGCTCTGCCCAAACACGATCAGCTGGCTGGGGAATCACCACTTGCCACTCATCGTCTTGTTGGCGTACCTGCAGGGTTTGCTGACTGGAAAGGCGTTGGGCTGTCCAGGAAGAAGACGCGCTGGCTGATGCACTGCGTGCGCCCAAATACTGCTCTAATGCGTCAAGACAGCTAGCTTGCGTTTGTCCGCCTTGCTCGCAGCGTACTTCGCTGCTGCCTGCACGTAGCGCACTTTGCAAACGCAGCGTCGCCTGAGAAGTTTCAATTACCCCTTGGCTGGCGTTGCTCTGCTGTACACCTAGTTGCCGGCTGTGTGCAAAGGCTTCTAACTGCGGCCATACGGCGCCGGTTTCAGCGGCTACCACCAACCACGACTGCCTACCTACCTGACGACGCTCAACATAATCGGGTTCTAAGCCGCTTCCAATCGTCAACGACTGCGGTGGCGCAATGTCTGCCGCTCTCTCAATCCGCGTGCCTTGGGTCGCTGCCTGTGGCACCGGCATCGCATCACGGTAACGCTGAGTATTACGGGTTTCGGGCAGCACCAGGGGCGGGGCAGGCGCTACTTCGGTGTAATCCAGGTTACGGTCATGGTAATAACCATCCCGCGCGCAGCCAGCGAGCACAACAGCGGTTGCCAGTGCCAGCGGTATCCATTTAAGCACACGTTTTTCAAGCACAGGTTTTTTAAGCACAGGGCTCATCAAGCCACCTTAACAGTCAACAAATTAGATACCCGGCAGGCCCAAGGGCCTTACGCCGGGTAGCAAGGGGTATCGCGACGGGTTACACCTCTACAACGCCCGCAAGCTGCAGCGCCTCGCTGACGGTGCCATGATACTTTTCCGACAACCACGTTAGCGGTAAACGAATACCTGCGTCCATATAGCCCATGCGATGCAACGCCCACTTAACCGGAATCGGGTTGGACTCGATTCCCAGGTTAGTATGCAGCGGCATCAAACGCGTATTGAGCTGGTGAGCTTTATCAGCATCACCGGCAATAGCTGCGGCACATAAATCGTGCATCGCTTGCGGGGCAACGTTGGCGGTAACGGAAATATCACCATGCCCACCCATCAACATGAAGTCACACGCCGTAGCGTCATCACCTGAGTAGAGCATAAAGCCACTGCCTTTCAGGCGACTAATTAGATCTTCTGCGCGCTCAAGGTTCCCCGTGGCGTCTTTCAAGCCGATGATATTATCCACCTCGGCCAAGCGCAAAACGGTCTCATTGTAGAGGTCAGAGCAGGTGCGGCTAGGCACGTTATACAGAATTACGGGTAATTTGCTGCCCTCGGCCACCGCTTTGAAATGCTGGTAGAGCCCTTCCTGGGTGGGCTTATTGTAGTAGGGGCAAACCGACAAGCAGTAGTCAGCGCCTACTTCACTGGCATAACGCGCCAGCTCTACCGCTTCAGATGTAGCGTTGGCGCCAGTGCCCGCAATGACTGGAATTCGACCATTCACCTCTTCTACCACGCTACGAATCACATCAAAGTGTTCGGCAAAGGACATGGTAGTGGGTTCGCCCGTGGTGCCCGCTGCGACAATGGCATCGGTACCATTGTCGAGGTGGAAGTTCACCAGACGACGAAGCGCCTCCCAGTCGATGTCGCCATTGACCTTCATCGGCGTCGCCAGGGCGACAATGCTGCCTGTGATCATCCGTTTTTTCCCTCACCTGCAAAATGTTGAAATCAACCTGCCACGTGCGACGCAATGAACTTCATTGAGCTAAAACGCAGCATTGATACCTTGAGGAGCATGGTCAGCCCCGCCCATAACCAGCAAATGGTACTCAGGCGACTCAAGCCTGTACAGCGTAAAGCGCAGTGAGTTTGCTTAACCAGGGTGATCCGCTTTGACAGGCGGGCTGCACTTGCGTGTAATCCCTCTTGAACGTTACCTCAAAAAGGAGTCTGTATGTCTATTGAACTTGGCCAGCCAGTAGCCGACTTTTCCGCCTCTGCCACGGGCGACACTACCATCACGCTTTCGGAGCTCAAGGGCAAACAAGTCGTCATCTACTTTTACCCAAAAGCCAGCACGCCGGGCTGCACCACCGAAGGGGGCGACTTTCGCGATCGTAAAAGCCAGTTTGATGCGGCCAATACGGTCATTATCGGCGTTTCCCGGGACGGCATCCGTGCCCAGGAGAACTTCAAAGCCAAGCAAGACTTTAACTTCGAGCTCATTTCTGACAAAGATGAAAACGTTTGTCAGCTATTCGACGTTATCAAGCTAAAAAAGATGTATGGCAAAGAGCATTTGGGAATTGAACGCAGCACGTTCTTAATCGACAGTGAGGGCAAACTCGCCCAAGCGTGGCGCGGCGTGAAAGTCCCCGGCCATGTGGATGAAGTGCTAGCCGCTGCTGAAGCACTGCACGCCGGGCACTAAGCGCTCCTCTACTTTCTGGCAACTTGCGCTCTGCCCAATAGGCAGAGCGCGATCAATCTTTAGGCAACTCTTGCCCCGAATGATTCAGTAAACGATTTTCCTCCTGCTCTTCAACACCTCTCGGCCACGCATACACCAACGCTTTAAGCAGTGTTGCCAGCGGTATCGCAAAAAAGATGCCCCAAAAGCCCCAAATACCGCCGAAAAACAGCACTGCGACAATAATCGAAACGGGATGGATATTGTTAGTTTCTGAAAACAGCACGGGCGCCAGCACGTTACCGTCCAATGCTTGAATCACACCATACGCCACCAGCACATAGGCAAACTGCTCGCTGATACCGAAATGAAAACCTGCAACTGCCGCCACTGGTAGTGTGGCGACCGCCGCGCCAATGTAAGGAACCAGCACTGACAGCCCGACTAACACCGCAAGCAGCGCCGTATAAGGCAGGCCAAAGAAAGCGAAGGTAAAAAAAGCCACGCTGCCGACAATGATAATTTCGATAAACTTACCGCGTATGTAGTTAGCAATCTGATGGTCCATTTCATGCCAAATACGCGTTAGCAGCGTGCGCTTCTGCGGCAGTAACGAGAGCGTAAAACCGACTAACGCTTCACGGTCTTTAAGCATGAAAAAAACCAGGATGGGCACCAATACCAAATAGATAATCAGCGACATCACGTTACCCAGAGAAGCCAGCGAAAGGGTCAACGCGCGCTGACCCACCTGACTAATTTCACGCCCGGCAACGCCAATCCAGCTCTGCATTTGGTCAGGTGTAATCAAGTTTGGGTAGCGAGCCTGCAGCTCATCCAACCACCCTTGGCCACTGGCAAACATGCGCGGCGTTTCCTGTACGAGCCCTACCAACTGGTTCCAAATAAGCGGCATCAAAATAAAGGCCAGCGTTAGCAACACGCCAATAAAGCCTAGAAAAACGATAATCACGGATAACAAATGCGGCACACTTCGCCGCGTTAACACGTTCACCACGCCTTGCAACAGAAACGCCAACACGAGCGCCGTAAAAAACGGTGCCAACATTCGGCCAAACCAGATAATGGCCGCAAAGCCCGCTACCAGCACCAGCAGAAGAATTAACGCCTCTTCGTCTGAAAAGTAACGATCAATCCAACTTTTCAGAATAGTGCGCATGGTCATGAGTGTGTATTCCCTGCTTTACGTATCCAAAAAAAGTAAACATCATCGCGCTGCTCACGCTGCTCTAGCACGTGGGCGCTTTGGTCGGTAAATGATGCCATATCCCGCCACGCGCCAGCATCGGTCGCACGGACTTCCAGCAGTTGACCCGGCGCAAGACCTGAAAGCGCCTGTTTTGCCTTTAACAAGGGAAGCGGACAGTGCAGCCCACTCGCATCCAGTATTAAATCGGGGGTTTGCCCAGCCATAACCTCTCCCTCAAAATGCCGCCTAAATATGGCATTGTTGCATAAACTATTTTTTCGCGATGCCCGCTGTGGATTTGATTTAACGGCACTTCCCTGCCTGAATCAATGTCACACCGCTGTTCACTGCGCATAATACTTTACGTCAGACTCACTCATGAGGATGCCATGTCGCACCTTCGCACTGCTTACCCACGCTGGGCCCTTGCGCTTTTCTTTGCGCTTAGCACGGCTGCCGTTAGCCCTTCGGGCCACGCCATCGATGATTACCAACTGCCTAGTCTTGGCGGTGCAGCCACCTCAGTGAGCAATGAAGAGTATCGTTTGGGCCGAGCGTGGCTGCGTCAGTTTCGCGCCCACGCCCCCCAGTGGCAGGATCCTATCGTTAGCGACTACGTGCATGGCCTGATCGCCCGCCTTGCCCCCCACAGTCAACTCGGCAGCCTGCAAACCACTATCGTCATGGTCGACAACCGCTCACTGAATGCGTTCGCGGTTCCCGGCGGTGTTGTAGGCATCAACTCGGGGCTGTTTGCTTTTGCCGAAGATGAAGGCGCTTTCGTGTCAGTACTCGCTCACGAGCTTGGCCATCTTTCCCAGCGCCATTATGCCCGAGGCAGCGCCCGCGCTGAGCAGACCCAGCTGCCCGCCATGGCCGCCATGCTGGCGGGCATGTTGATTGCCGCAAGCGGCGGTGGCGACGCGGGCATTGCCGCTGCCATGGGGTCCCAGGCAGCACTGATTCAAGACCAGCTCAGCTACTCTCGCCGCTTTGAGCAAGAGGCCGACCGGATTGGCCTTCAAGCCATGGCAAATGCAGGCTACGACCCGGAGGCTATGGTACGTATGTTTGGTGCTATGCAGCGCATGGCGCGCTTGCAGGGAGGCTCACCGCCAGAGTTCTTATTGACCCACCCTGTCTCTGATAGCCGCTTAAGTGATGCCCAGGCCCGTGCATCCCAGCTCCAGGTTGCCGATACTTACACCAGCGATACGCTGTACGACATGATGCGCGCACGAGCACTGCTAAGCATTAACCGCAATAACCCTCAGCAGGCTGCTTCCCGCTTTGCCCAGGAGGGCGCAGAAGAACCCGCACAGCGCTACCTAAGCGCCCTCATTGCGGCGCATAACGGCCAAACGGATAGCGCCCTCAATACCCTTGATCAATTAGCCCGTGAACTGCCTGATTACAGCATGCTACCTGCATCTGCCGCCAGCATAGCGCTTGATGCTCAGCGCTATGACGACGCCATTACCCGCAGCCAACGGTTACTAAGGCTATCACCAAGCTATTTACCCGCACAGTTAGTATTGGCTGAAGCACAGTTACAGCGAAATCCGGAAGCCGCTTACAGTCTGCTAAGAGACATTACCGCACGCCACCCGGAAAACCCGCAAGGGTTTAGCCTGCTTGCTGAAGCCGCGGGCCGCAGTGGCGATAATGGCTGGGCGCACCTGGCCCGTGCTGAACATCTTCAGCTCACCGGCAGAATAGATCGTGGCATTCGCCAGCTCAGCATCGCCAAAGATGCGGCTCAGCAGGAGAATGACCAGCAAGCGCTAGCGCGTATTGAACAGCGGCGGGAAGCGTTTATTGGGTACCGTGAAGCGCTTGATAAGTTTTGATGTAAAGAAACAAAACGACCCGAACTACCTATGGCGGTTCGGGTCGGGTCGTTGTAAAGGCGTTGCGTGCACAAACCTTTCAGCACTCAGCAAGCCCCAGGCGACTGACGTCGCTATTCAAACTTAGGCGTTAAAAGTTAGGTGTTAAAAGTCAGGCGTTAAAACTTAGCATGCGCTCTAGCGGCTTTAACGCCTGCTGACGCAGTGCTTCATCCACAAAGATTTCACCGCTGCCGTGGCGCAGTGCGCCTGATAAATTATCCAGGGCGTTCATGGCCATCCACGGGCAGTGGGCGCAGCTACGACAGGTCGCACCATTGCCAGCGGTAGGCGCTTCAAACAGCGTCTTGCCCGGCACCGCTTGCTGCATCTTGAAGAAGATACCGCGGTCAGTAGCCACAATCAGCTGCTCATTAGGCAGCGTTTGGGCTGCTTTAATTAACTGGGAGGTCGACCCCGCCACATCCGCCAGCTTGACGACGGCGTCCGGTGACTCGGGATGCACCAGCACTGCAGCATCAGGGTAGAGACGCTTCAGATCCTCAATACCTTTGGCCTTGAACTCTTCATGAACAATACAGGCGCCATCCCACATCAGCATGTCGGCGCCGGTTTTCTTCTGAATATAGCCACCAAGGTGTTTATCCGGTGCCCAGAGAATTTTCTCACCTTTCGCCTGAAGGTGTTCAATCACCTCTACTGCAATAGACGATGTGACCACCCAGTCGGCCCGCGCTTTTACAGCGGCAGACGTATTGGCATAGACCACCACCGTGCGGTCCGGGTGCGCATCACAGAAAGCGCTAAATTCATCAATTGGGCAGCCAATATCTAGCGAACAGGTCGCTTCTAGGGTGGGCATTAACACGCGTTTTTCTGGCGAAAGAATTTTTGCCGTCTCCCCCATAAAACGAACGCCTGCAACAACCAAGGTCGTCGCATCGTGACGAGCGCCAAAGCGGGCCATTTCCAGGGAGTCAGCGACACAGCCGCCGGTCTCTTCAGCCAGTTGTTGGATAGCATCATCGGTGTAGTAATGCGCAACCAACACCGCATTGTGGGCGTTAAGCAACTGCTTAATTTCAGCAACCCGCGCCTCATCTTCCGCAGGAATACGGGTGGGGCAGTACGGAATTGGGAGCGGAGCATCAAGCTCAGCTTGGGAAGTCATAATAGTCATCGTGTCTACCACTGTGACAAACAGGGAATCCCCCTGTTAAACATCAGTCACGGCGTATGCACTCCGCACGCGCCGCTCTCGATGCGACGTGCCGCTGCGTCTCTCGCGGTGGCTCGCCGCTCTGGCCTCAATAATGCGGCCAGCGCTATCGTGGTGTCACCGATAGCTAAAGCTTGGACTATTGTGGTGGACAATTGTTGCCTACTGCAAGCAGAAAGTTCGTTTCGAGGGCTGCCCACTGCATAGCAAAACGCCCTTGGCAGCAAGCTACCAAGGGCGTTGAATTTGGTGGGTCGTGTAGGATTCGAACCTACGACCAATTGATTAAAAGTCAACTGCTCTACCAACTGAGCTAACGACCCAAATTTTGCTACGTAGTATTTAATAAGCAGTAACTACGCTGACTCACTCTTTTACTTAAAACCATATTGATAAGCGCTATATTAATAATCGCTAAGTAATAAATATTACATTACTTAATGCGCTATAGCCGTTCGAAATGGTGGGTCGTGTAGGATTCGAACCTACGACCAATTGATTAAAAGTCAACTGCTCTACCAACTGAGCTAACGACCCCCTCGAACGGATGCATATAGTACGGATACAGCTTATCGATGGCAAGCGTTTTTTATCTTTAGCCTATAAACACCCGTTACTTTAGCGCTACTAACGATGCTTGGTCTTAGGCTTGGGCTTACGCATGGCCTGAACCGGGCGACGCTTGTTCTTGTCGCGGCTCCAGCGATTTTTCTCATCTGGAGTCAGCTCAGGCACTTTGCGAGTTTCTAAATTCGCCAGGGTTGCCAAATCATCCACTTCGTCCTGAGAAAGCTCTACCCACTCTCCGGCTTTGGCGCGCTTATCCAGGAAGATATTGCCGTAACGAACGCGCTTAAGGCGGCTAACCGTCAGCTCTTGAGATTCCCATAAGCGACGCACTTCACGGTTACGCCCTTCCAAAATCACCACGTGAAACCAGGTATTAATGCCTTCGCCGCCAAACTCCTGTACGTCAGTAAAGCGCGCGGGGCCATCTTCGAGCATTACGCCATCTACCATGGCCACAATGTGCTCGCGTTTAACCTCGCCCATCACCCGTACCGCATACTCACGCTCCACTTGAGTGGAGGGATGCATCAAGCGGTTAGCAAGCTCGCCATCGGTGGTAAACAGCAGCAGGCCACTGGTGTTGATATCCAAGCGACCAATCGCAATCCAGCGTTCGCCTTTTAAGCGCGGCAGCCGCTCAAATACCGTGCGGCGGCCTTCCGGGTCTTTACGCGTGCACAGCTCGCCTTCGGGCTTGTTGTACATAATGACCCGACGCGGCACTTCATTTTCAGGCCGCAATGTTACTGGCCGATCATCGAAACTAACCTTATCACGGGCTTCAACTCGGTCGCCTAACTTCGCTACCTGGCTATTCACCTTTACCCGGCCGTCGGCAATGGCGGTTTCCATTTCACGGCGGGAGCCAAGCCCTGCACGGGCCAGCACTTTCTGCAGCTTTTCGCTGGTGGGGGGCGTGGTGTTATTGCTCTGACTCATGGTCGTCTGACCTCACATCGTTGGTCTGCGTGCGGGCACTGTCGTCGCTGCGCTGCGCACGTGCCGCAAGCCGCGCCTCTAAATCGGCAAAGCTTAGCGGCTGGGTTAACGCCTTCTCGGCGTGGTTATCGGCTGTCTCAGCCGTAGTTATCGCTTCTGGCTGGGGTGGCGCATCCTGCACGGTTTCTGGCGTTTCGTCCAGTGTTTGAGACGTATTCTGCTCCTCGGGGGCGCCACTGTCAGGCTCGCCCTTCTCAGCCACTGCTGACGTAAGTTGAGTGTCATCCTCTAGCGGCTCTTGCCAACTCGCTATCTCGTGCATCGGTGGCAGCGCATCCAGCGTTTTCAGGCCGAAGTCATCCAGAAAGCTGCGGGTAGTGGCGTACACTGCCGGGCGACCGGGCACATCACGGTGCCCCACTACGCGTATCCAACCGCGCTCCATCAGCGTACGCATAATCGAGCTGCTGACACTCACCCCGCGCACCTCTTCGATATCACCCCGGGTCACCGGCTGGCGATAGGCAATGAGCGCCAGCGTTTCCAGCAGCGCCCGCGAGTAGCGCTGCGGGCGCTCATCCCATAAACGAGACACCCAGTGTGCCAGCCGTGGGCGGATACGCAACTGGAAACCCGAGGCGGTTTCAACCAGCTCCAGCGCGCCAGCATCATGGCGAAGCGCAAGCCGCGCCAGCGCATCCCGCAGCGCCTTTCTCGATGGGCACTCATCGGCCAAAAACAGCGTTTCAAGACGTTCAACGGCGAGGGGTTCCCCTGCGGCTAAAAGCGCCGCTTCAATAATATCGTCTAACGTGGTGTCTCTCACCGGGACTCCTCGCTAGGTTCAAACGCGGACTCTTCAAAAGCGCCACTTTCTTCATCGGCGTCTTCAAATGCACTCTCCTCCCCATCTGGCAAGGCTGCGCGCCGTGCACGCACGTGAATGGGCGATAACGGTGCGTTTTGGACAATTTCGATCATGGCTTCTTTGGCAAGCTCTAAAATCGCCATAAAGGTCACCACCACCCCGGCACGCCCCTCTTCCAGAGTAAATAAAGCCTCGAAAGGCGTGTAGCGCTGCTGGGCATCATCGTGGCTAAGCAGCGCCATGATTTTCAGCATGCGTTCGCGGGTAGAAAGAACCTCGCGACTGATCTGGTGGGCCTGGACAAGCTCAGCACGCTTCATGATATCGGAAAGCGCCCCTAGCAGCTCATCCAGCCCTACCTCCGGGTGAATCACCCGCGTGTCCAAGGGGGGCAGCCCGGCCTGGACACTAAACCAGTCGCGCCCTATCCGAGGCAGCGTATCCAGCGCTTCGGCAGCTTCTTTAAGGCGCTCGTACTCCTGTAAGCGACGGATCAGCTCAGCCCTGGGGTCCTCTTCATCTTCACCCTCTGCCTTTGGCGGGCGGGGCAGCAGCGTGCGGGATTTGATTTCCGCCAGCATGGCCGCCATGAGTAGGTACTCTCCGGCCAGCTCAATCTCCATAGACTTCATTAGCTCCACGTACTCGATGTACTGGTGGGTAATGGTCGCCACATTGATGGTCAAAATATCCAGGTTCTGGCGGCGAATCAGGTAGAGAAGTAGGTCAAGCGGCCCTTCAAAAGCCTCTAAGAACACCCGCAGCGCTTCCGGTGGGATATAGAGATCTTCCGGCAACTGAGTGATGGGCTCATCAAACAGCCGCCCAAGCGCTTGCACCACAGGCTCGGCGGTTGTGGTATCAAAATGGTCAACGATGGCGCTTGGCGTCTCGCTCACGCGGGTCGAACCCCTCGGTTATGCAGGCATTAAATGATGGCGCCAGTGTAACAGCGCCGCAGGAAGGCGAACATTCCCCTAGCCCGCCTCGGCGGCCTTGCGGTAGCGGCCTTGGTAGTCGAATAGCTTATCGCGAAGCTGCCAGTGCCGCCCGACTTTACGGCCCACCACAAAATCCGGGTAGCGCAGGCGGCACTGCTCATCAACCACCTCATTCGGCGTCATCGGCTGCCACTTGGCGCCTGGGGCACGCAGGTGGTCGCGTAAAAAGACAGCGTAAAACGCCCGCCGCTGAGCGGCGGTTTCCAGTGCAAACCACTCGGCAAGGCTCACACCATCTTCGTCGTAGTAGGTGACCTTTAAGCGCGGCAAGCCCCGTCCATTGGTGGTCGCCTCTAACTGCATACCGCTGACCCGCAGCACTTTAGCGTCTTTTAATTTGAGCGCATCTTTCAGTTTATCGTCGGCGTCCACCAGCAGTTGTTGGCAGCCGTGACAGCGGCGGGCGGCAATATCGTTTTCAGCACCGCAGCTATCGCATACTTTAAAGCGGAAGCGAAAGTCGCACTGCTTTTTATAGACGCCCGAAGCTGCGCCCCGGCCACCCTTGCTCTCGCTAACAGGCAAGTTAGGCTGCTCGACTAACCCCTGACAGCGGCGACCGAAATGCTCAATCACCAGCTCTCCGTCGCGCTTACCCCAAAATAGGTTGGCATGACCGCAGGCCGGGCACGCCACCTGCACCGGTTCGCTATCGCTATCAGGCTTTGGCTCCCCCACTTCGGGCGCATAGAGATCCCACGGATTGCCCGCGTAGTCGAGAATCAGGCAATCGGCTTTCCCTGGTGAAAGCCGCAGCCCCCGCCCCACCATCTGCTGGTAGAGGCTCACCGATTCAGTGGGCCGCAGAATAGCGATTAAATCCACATGGGGGGCATCAAAGCCAGTGGTCAGCACCGCGACATTTACCAGGAACTTCAGCTCACGGGCTTTAAACCGCGCTATGATCGAGGTGCGTTCCTGTGTGGCCGTCGCTCCGGTAATGAGCGCTGCCTGCTCCGCGGGCAGGTAGCTGATCACCTCTTCGGCGTGGGCCACGGTGGCGGCAAAAATCATCACGCCCTGACGCTCTTTAGCGTACTCAACCACCTGGGCAATAATGCCGGGCGTAGCGCGGCTGCCCGCCACCACGCGATTAAGCTCCTCCTCGCGGAATAACCCCCCAGCGGCGGGTGCAAGAGCAGAAAAATCGTAGCCCTCAATGGCCATATCCAGCCGTTTGGGTGCGGCCAAAAAGCCCTGCTTCACCATCAGCCGCAGCGGCTGTTCAAATACGCAGTCGGCAAAGAAGCACGCGTCATCACCACGCACCATGCCATGGTGGTGGCGGTGGTAGATAAACCCCTGCCCTAAGCGAAACGGCGTGGCGGTTAAACCAAGAATTTTCAACTGCGGATTCTGACGCTGAAGATGATCAATCACCTGGCGATAGCTTGCGTCTTTCTCCAGCGAGACTCGGTGGCACTCGTCAATGACCAGCAGCGTAAAGCTGGCGTCAGTGAAGCGTTCAAGGTTACGCACCACTGACTGCACCGAACCAAAGACCACTTGGCGGCTGGCCTCTTTGCGCTTTAACCCGGCGCTAAAAATATCCGCCGCAAGCCCGTAAGCTTGGTATTTAGCGTGGTTTTGCTCTACCAGCTCGCGCACGTGCGCCAGCACCAACACGCGCCCACGGGCAAGCCTTGCAAGCTCGGCAATCACCAGCGACTTACCACTGCCGGTGGGCAGCACGACTACTCCTGGCGCACTGGTCGCACGGAAGTGCTCCACTACCCGCTGCACGGCCTCCGTTTGGTAGGGGCGCAGGCTGGGTGGCGAGCCAGAGCCAGCGGAAGCGTTTAAGTGAGGTATGTTAGTCAAAACGCGGGGGTCGACGCTCCATTCGTGCGCTTACCGCCTCGCGCTGTTCAGCGCTGGCCAATAGCTGCCGCTGCAAATGGGCTTCGAGCGCCAGCCGATCCCGGTGACCCAAGGCTGGTCCTCGGGTAAATAGCTCACGCGCCGCCGCCACGGCTTGAGGCGAGCGTGAGGCAATTAGCGCGGCGGTATCCCGCGCCGTCGCCAGCGGCGTTTCGCTCAGGCGAGTGCCAAGCCCAAGCTGGTAAGCCTCATCTCCTGACACCTTGCGCCCGCTGATCGCCAGTTCATACAGCACATCCTGACGCAGCCACTCTCCGGTCACGCTTATGGCCATATCGGGGATGATGCCCCAATCAATCTCCAGCAGCCCGAGACGCGCCTGCGGGTGGAGAATGCGTATATCAGCACCCAAGGCAATCTGCAGCCCACCCCCGTAAACGTGCCCGTGCAGGGCAGCGACGACGGGCACGCCCGGCTCACGCCACCCCATGGCCAAGCGCTGCACCGGATTGACACCCGTAGCGTCGGGTGCCAGCAGAGTAGGCAACCGCTCTGCCTCACCCATGATCGACGCCATATCGAGGCCGGCGCAAAAGCTGTCGCCATCGCCGCTCAAGATCACGGCACGTAGCCCCGCAAGCTCGGTTAGGTGCTGCTGTGCCGCCAGCAGACCGTCGATCATGGCCCAATCCAAGCCATTGTGATGGTCAGGACGCGACAACATAACCTCGGCCACATGGTCAACGAAGGTCAACGTCACGCGCTCATTGAAGGTTTGATGCATTCCAACTCCCAGAATTTTTTGGCTCGCCACCCATTGGCGACCCTGCTCTTGTGAACTGAGTGTGGCGCGAGGGCGGCCCATTTTCAAACAAACGTTTCATCTCACCCCAGCTGTCACCGCAACCACGTCTCTGTCATAAGCAAAAAGCGGCCCGCAGGCCGCTTTTCACAAGCAATGACAGGTCTTAACCCAGCCACACACGGGCGTTACGGAACAGGCGCAACCACGCACCATCTTCGGTCCACTCAGCGGGGCGCCAGGAGTTGGTAACTGCGCGGGTCACTCGCTCCGGGTGAGGCATCATGATGGTGACGCGGCCATCTGGCGTGGTTAAACCGGTAATGCCCGACGGCGAGCCGTTGGGGTTAGCCGGGTAGCGGGTAGTCACCTGACCGTAGTTATCAATATAACGCAGCGCGATCTGGCTGCTGGACTGCATGGTGCGCAGGTGCGCGGTATCGCGGAACTCGGCGCGGCCTTCACCGTGGGCCACGGCAATCGGCAGCTTGGAGCCTTCCATGCCCGCCAATAGAATCGAGGGGCTCTTTTCTACCCGCACCATAGCGACCCGTGCTTCAAACTGCTCGGACTCATTGCGTACGAACGCCGGCCAGTTTTCAGCGCCGGGAATCAGCGTTTTCAGCTGTGAAAGCATCTGACAGCCGTTACATACGCCTAACGAGAAGCTATCGTCGCGGGTGAAGAACGCGGCAAACTGCTCCCGGGCGCGCTCGTTAAACAGCACCGACTTCGCCCAACCGCCGCCGGCACCCAACACGTCGCCGTAGGAGAAACCGCCACAGGCGACGAGCCCTTTGAACTCATCAAGAGAAACACGGCCTTCCAGGATGTCGCTCATGTGCACATCCACCGCATCAAAGCCCGCTTTGTGGAAGGCCCAGCCCATCTCAACCTGGCCATTAACCCCCTGCTCGCGCAGCACCGCAACCGCAGGTTTTGTGGTGTTAATAAACGGCGCGCTGATATCGTCGTTAATATCGAAGCTGGGCGCGGCACTTAAGCCAGGGTCGCGAGCGTCAAGCAGGTTGTCGAATTCGTTCTTTGCGCACTCAGGATTATCCCGCAGCGCCTGCATACGATAGCTGGTCTCAGTCCAAGTGCGCTGAGTCAGTTGGCGGGTGGTTTCTAATAACGGTTCTTCAAACAGCGTGACCCGTACTTGGTCGTCGTAGCGGGGGCGGGCAATAACGCCGCAGGTCTCAATACCCGCGATGGCAAACTGGGTCAGCACTTCTTCAGTGTCTGCCCGGTTCACCTGAATCACCGCGCCTAGCTCTTCCGAGAACAGCGCGTTAAAGGCTTCCACCGGCTCGTCGATCAGCCAGTCCAATTTAATTTCAAGGCCCGCATGGGCAGCAAAGGCCATTTCCAGCAACGTGACCAGTAGGCCGCCATCGCTGCGATCATGATAGGCCAACAGCTTACCGTCGCGGTTGAGGCCCTGGATTACCTCGAAAAACGCTTTTAGGTCTTCGGGGTCGTCCACATCGGGGCATTCGTTGCCTACTTGGCCATACACCTGCGCCAGCGCCGAGCCGCCCAAGCGGTTTTGGCCATTCCCCAGGTCAATCAGGATCAAGTCAGACTCTTCTTGCTCCACATTGATTTGCGGGGTCAGCGTGGCAAGCGCATCAGTCACCGGCGCAAACCCCGTCACCACCAGGGAGAGCGGTGAAGTGATGCTCTTCTCGTCAGCATCGTCCTGCCAAGCGGTGCGCATGGACATGGAGTCCTTGCCCACGGGTATAGCAATGCCTAGTGCTGGGCAGAGTTCCATACCCACTGCATGCACCGCTTCAAATAGCGCTTGGTTTTCGCCAGGGTGGTCCGCGGCGCTCATCCAGTTAGCCGAGAGCTTAATATCGGATAGCTTGGCAATGGGCGCGGCGGCTAAGTTGGTAATCGCTTCGGCAACGGCCAAACGGGCGCTGGCGGCGGGGTTAATCAGCGCGACCGGTGGGCGCTCGCCCATGGCCATCGCTTCACCGGCATGGGTGTCAAAGCTTGCGGTAGTAACAGCAACATCAGCCACCGGCACCTGCCACGGGCCAACCATCTGGTCACGGGCCACTTGGCCGGTAATGGAGCGGTCGCCAATGGTGATCAAGAAGCTTTTAGAGGCCACCGCAGGCAAACGCAGCACCCGGTCCAGCGCCTCACGTAGGTCCAGGTTGTCGAGCATCACACCGGAAAGCTCAGGCGTTTGACGCTCAAATGTGCGGGTCATCTTGGGGGCTTTGCCAAACAGCACGCTCATCGGTAGATCGACGGGTTTGGTGTCAAAATGACCGTCGCGCACTTCTAGGTGATGATGCTCAAGAGCCTCGCCCACTACCGCGTAGGGGCAGCGCTCGCGCTTACACAGCGCATCGAAAGTAGCTAAATCTTCCGGCGCCACCGCCAGTACATAGCGCTCCTGGGCTTCGTTACACCAAATTTCCAGCGGGCTCATGCCGGGTTCAGCGTTGGGCACCGCGCGCAGGTCAAACAGACCGCCGCGGTTACCATCTTTGACGAGTTCTGGCAGCGCGTTGGAAAGCCCCCCTGCACCTACGTCGTGAATAAAGCGAATGGGGTTTTGAAGACCTAACGCCCAACAGCGGTCGATGACCTCTTGAGCGCGACGCTCGATCTCCGGGTTTTCCCGCTGAACCGAGGCAAAGTCCAAATCGGCACTTGAAACACCTGATGCCATGCTGGACGCCGCACCGCCGCCCAAACCAATCAGCATGGCAGGGCCACCCATGACAATCAGCTTACCGCCAACGGGAATTTCGCCCTTTTGCACGTGCTGCGCGCGAATATTACCGTAGCCACCCGCCAGCATGATCGGCTTGTGGAACCCCCTGCGCTCAATGCCACCTTCACTCAGCGTATCCTGCTCGTAGGTGCGGAAGTAGCCGGTTAGGTTGGGGCGGCCAAACTCGTTATTAAACGCTGCGCCACCGATCGGGCCATCCAGCATAATTTGCAACGCCGACTGCATACGCTCGGGCTTGCCGTAATCAAAGGCTTCCCAAGGCTGCACGAATTCGGGAATACGCAGGTTAGAAACCGTAAAGCCCGAGAGACCCGCTTTGGGCTTACCGCCGATGCCGGTGGCGCCTTCGTCACGAATTTCACCACCTGAGCCTGTCGCTGCCCCTGGAAATGGCGCAATCGCCGTGGGGTGGTTGTGGGTTTCCACCTTCATCAGAATGTGGATCGGCTCTTGGTGAGCATCGTAGCTAGCGCGCTCGCCCTCGGCACCCGTTAGCGGCGTGGGGAAGAAGCGTCCACCGTAGCTGCCCTTAATCACCGCCGCGTTGTCGCTGTAGGCGGAAAGCACGTTATCCGGCGAGGACGCAAAGGTATTCTTAATCATCTTAAACAGCGAATAGGGCTGCGCTTCACCATCAATTACCCAGTCCGCGTTGAAGATTTTATGGCGGCAGTGCTCAGAGTTTGCCTGGGCAAACATCATCAGCTCGACATCGCTTGGGTTGCGGCCAAGCTCAACAAACGCAGCCACTAAGTAGTCAATTTCATCTTCTGCCAGGGCCAGGCCAAGCTCGCGGTTAGCCGTTGCTAAGGCGTCGCGGCCACCGTCTAAAATATCCACACTGCCAAGGGGGGCTGGCGCGTGATGGGCAAACAGTTTGGCGGCGTCGGCGGCATCGTCCAGCACGGTTTCTATCATGCGGTCATGTAGCAGTGCGGCGACTGCCTGCAGGGTGTCAGCGCTGACGTCTCCGCGTAGCCCTACTCGGTAATCAATACCTCGCTCAATGCGGCTAATTTGACCCAGCCCACAGTTATGGGCGATATCGGTTGCTTTAGAGGACCAGGGAGACTGAGTGCCTAAGCGCGGCACCACCAGAAAACGCTGGGCGTTTTCCGGGGCGTCTTGGCTTTCGTGGCTACCGTAGTCGAGCAGCTGAGCTAAACGCTCTTGAGTGGCGTTATCGAGCTCTTCGTGGTGATCAATGAAGTGGACGTAATGGGCGGATAGCGCCTCCACCTCCGGAACACGTTCACGCAACACCGTTAACAGCCGTTCATGGCGGAAGGCAGAAAGGGCGGGTGCGCCTCGCAGTTCGAGCATATCTGGGAGCCTCTAAAGCAGGAAGAGTTCGAGCAGGAAATCACCAGGCCGCAATGCGACCCCTCTTTATGATACCAATAAGTGCCTATGATACTGGAAAGCGTCGGCCACACGAAATCAACAAGGTGACAGCCTCTTAAAGGCTGGGTATCGTGACAGCATGTTTCACGCTGAACTGACGCCATGCTAACGCTGATCTACCGACACTTTGTTACCTCCCTAAGCACCTATAGGGCGTTAGCTATCACTGTTTTACTGGTAATGATTACCCCGCCTTCCTGGGTGCCGCCAAGCGAGCATTTAACCCAGATACAGGCAAAAGACTTTATTACTATTCATACCCGTAATACGCCAACAACCTATTACGAGGGCCGCCAAGGCCCTACCGGGTTTGAGTACGAGTTAATGCAGCGGTTTGCTGACCACCTGGACGTCAGCTTAAATCTAAACGCCAGCCATCATCCCGAAAGCGTACTGCCAGCGGTGCGCGAGCAAGGCGATTTAGGCGCGGCGGGACTGCCGTTACTGCCCGACTCACCAGGCATCCACTACACCCGCCCCATTATTCAGATGCAGCCACTGGTGGTGTATCGACGCGGTCTACACGGAATTGCCCACCCCGAGGATTTAGTCGGCATTGAACTTGGCACGCTTAGCGGCGCAGGCACCAGCCAAGCGCTGTTGGCGCTACAAAGCGACTACCCGGCACTTAGTTGGAAAGAGTCTCATGAGATAGAAGTTGCCGAACTGCTTGCCCAAGTTGAAAACGGCACGCTGGATGCGGCGCTCATTTTTGACCACCAGTTCCGGCTTAACCGGCTGTTTTTTCCTAATGTGGAACGGGGATTTTTTCTCGACGAGCCGCTGTCAATGGCATGGGCAGTGCCCAGCAGTCGAGGCTTGGGGCTGTTGGAAGCCGCCAACCAATTTCTTCAAACGCTCCAAGAGGACGGCACGCTGGAGCAGCTGGTTAACCGCTACTTCGGCCACGATGACTACCTTGAGTACGTGGGAACGCGCACTTTCTTAGCGCACTTAAACGAGCGCCTGCCCTCCTACACCGAGCTTTTTAAACAGGCAGCTCAGGAAACAGGCTTTGATTGGAAACTTCTGGCTGCCGTGGGCTATCAGGAGTCCCATTGGGACCCTGATGCCGTATCACCTACCGGGGTGCGTGGTTTGATGATGCTTACCAACCCAACAGCCAGCGAGATGGGCATTGCCGACCGCACGGACCCAGCACAAAGTATCGACGGCGGCGCACGCTACCTACGCAGCATTAAAGACCGGCTGCCGGAAAGCATTACCGGTGATGACCGGCTCTATATGGCCATGGCGGCTTACAACGTGGGGCTTGGGCATCTTTATGACGCTCGCAGGATCGCAGAAACCCTCGGCGGAGACCCTGATAGCTGGCAAGAGGTACGCACCGCGCTGCCGCTTCTCCAGCAGCGCGAGTGGCACAGCCAAACCCGCCACGGCTATGCCCGTGGCGGCGAGCCGGTCATCTATGTGCGCAACATACGCCGCTATTACGAAATGATTGAGTATGTTGAGCGTAGTCGGCTCCAGTTTTTCCAACTAGGGCAAACGCCTATCAACGATGAGTCGCCGCTATTGTTCGAGCTTGTGCCGCCGCTTAATTGATACGAGGAAGCAGTCTCTATGCCCATTGCACAAGCGGAGCGCTGGCTATCAGTCACTGCAGCCTGCTTTGCTATTACGCTTGTTGTAATGCAACCCAGCGTTAGCTCAATAGCACTCGTGCTGTTAGCGCTAGGCCTGCTATGCGCTCAAAAAGATCGCTGACTATTTGCAAGCCTGCTCAGCTCTGGGACGATTGGCGTTTTGCTACCGGGACTTATCAGCTACCTACTACCGGAAAACTGGGTAACAACGGCCCGCTGGGAAACCCTGGCTGCTTGGATATACCCTGGCAGCGTTGAGCGCTTCCAAGCACCGCTATTCATGACCCTGGCTTTGCAACTGAGCGCATTAGCACTCCTGCTACGCCATCGAGTGCGCTTAGGCGCAGCAGCCATGGCTGTCAGCCTGCCCTTATTTGCTGAGAAACTGTTTACGCAGTTGCCTGCAAACCAAGGGGCCATACAGTGGTACAACGACACTCATGTGTTGGCAGAACATGGAGACTCTACCGACCCAGGCCACTGGGCATACCACTACTCCATTTATTTACTAGATAAGTCACTGACCCTCTCTTATCAACCACGGCGCCAGTACCTGATTAGCCAATTACCTCGACTACCCTCAATCAGCTTAGTCATTGGCTTAATCCTTGCCTATTTACTCTATCTCGTGCTCTAAACGTTTCAGCGCTTAGGACAGCAACATAGCGCAATGCAAAAAAGTAACGCCGCGCTTCAACAAGAGATCAAAAAACACAGCAAGCTACAGCAAGAAATTGAGTGGCTAGCGCGCCATGATGAATTAACCGGCATTGCCAATCGTCGCTATTTTCTGGAACAGATGGAGACTGCCCAAGCGATACGTCCCACTAGCTTAGTCCTGTTTGATATCGACCACTTCCCGAAAATCCAGATATGGCGCGTATGATGCAAGCCGCCGACGAAGCGCTTTACAATGCTAAACACCGCGGGCGCAATCGCATTGAGCGGGGCACGCTTAATGCTCGTGAAGATGTTTAACGCCTATTTATTACCAGAGGACGCTCGCTGCTCGATAAAAAAGCGCTTGAGTAGCTTTTTAGCAGGTGCTGCCAGAACACCGCGCGTCACCGCTACTTGATGATTAAACCAGGGCTGGGCCAGCAAGTTGGCTTTCGATTCCACCATGCCGGAACGCGGCTCCGCCGCGCCGTATACCAAGCGGCTTAAGCGTGCATGCACCATGGCCCCTGCACACATCATGCAGGGTTCTAGCGTCACAAACAGCGTACAGCCTTCCAGACGATAGTTGCCCAGCTGCTGCCCTGCCTCACGCAGAGCACAAATTTCGGCATGGCTACTGGGGTCGCAGCTAGCCACCGGCGCATTTCGACCCACCCCGATAATATCGCCCAGGGCGTCCACCACCACAGCGCCCACCGGCACCTCACCTGCTGCATAGGCCAAATGCGCTTGGTCAAGCGCCCGGTGCATGTAAAATTCATCGCTGCGTATCAAGGCAAACTCCGCTAAGGTAGCAAAACGATCGTTTTAATAATTCGATAGCCGCACTAGGTACGCTTTCGGTCATCGGCGGCACAACAGACAGCACCAAGGACACTGAGCATGAATGATGCGCTGAATACGCTGGTAAGTTTACTAGAGTTGGAGACCCTCGAAGAGACGCTATTCCGAGGCCAAAGCCAAGATTTGGGCTTCCCTCAGCTTTACGGTGGCCAAGTATTAGGCCAAGCACTAGCGGCGGCGGCCCGCACCGTACCCGATGAACGCCGCCCCCACTCCCAGCACGGCTACTTTCTTCGCCCAGGCGACCCCCATCGCCCGGTTGTCTACCAAGTTGATACCATTCGCGATGGCGGCAGCTTCACCACGCGGCGGGTGACGGCGATTCAAAAAGGCCGGCCTATCTTCTTCTGTAGCGCCTCGTTTCAAAGCGAGGAAGAGGGCATCAGCCACCAGCGTGCAATGCCCAAAGTACCTACTCCCGAGGCGCTGATTGAAAGCGGTGATGTTAAGCATGCCCGCTTTCCTGGCCACCCCATTGAATTTTTACACTTACCGGAAAATCCGGATAATGGCGCGCCTGCAGGCCAGTGCCTGTGGTTTCGTTTAGCAGGTGGCACGCTGCCTGACGACCCGGCACTGCACCGCCATCTGCTCTCCTATGCATCTGATTTTAACCTGCTCACCACGGGGTTAATCCCCCACGGCATTAAATACACCGACCCCAAACTGCGCATCGCCAGCCTCGATCATGCGCTATGGCTGCATGAGGATACACGGCTGGACGAATGGCTGCTTTACGTCATTGACTCCCCCTGGGCAGGCGGCGCCCGCGGCTTGGCACGCGGCCATATTTACCAGCGCGATGGCCGCTTAGTGGCGTCTACCGCCCAAGAAGGGCTAACCCGCTACCCGCATAGCTAAAAGCTTTTTACCTCAGTCCCTTTTACATGCCCTAAAACGACTACGCCCGCTGATTAGCGGGCGTAGGCTTAACGCGTATAGCAGCGACTTACGGTTACTTAGTTGCCGTAAACGTCGTTAATGGTTTGCAGCGGGTAGTGAGCCGGGTAAGGCTTACGCGCCACGCCGGATTCAACGGCTGCCTGGGCGACAGCAGAGGAAATACGCGCTAGCAGGCGAACATCCACCGGTGTTGGAATAATGTACTCACGACCAAAGCTCATTTCAGTACGCTCGTAGGCATCCAGCACTTCCTGGGGTACCGGCTCACGGGCCAGGTCTTTCAGGGCGTGCACGGCGGCCAGCTTCATCGCTTCGTTAATGCGCGTAGCGCGTACATCCAAGGCACCGCGGAAGATAAACGGGAAACCCAGCACGTTGTTAACTTGGTTGGGGTAGTCTGAGCGGCCAGTGGCCATAATCACGTCTGGGCGGGCTGCGCGGGCAACGTCTGGATGAATTTCCGGATCAGGATTGGTGCACGCAAAAATAACCGGGTCGGCGGCCATTTTCTTCACCTGATCAGCGGACAGCAGGCCAGGACCAGACAGACCAATAAACACGTCAGCACCGTCAATGGCATCGTCTAGCGTGCGCATATCGGTATCGAGGGCAAACTGCGCCTTATACTCATTGATGCCGTCGCGGTGAGTGTGGATAACTCCACGACGATCAAGCATTACTAGGTTTTCTTTTTTAGCGCCACAAGACACCAACAACCGCATGCAGGCAATGGCGGCAGCACCTGCGCCCATGCAGACGATTCTCACGTTCTCAATCGATTTGCCCGCAATATCCAGAGCATTCAGCATGCCCGCCGCGGTCACAATCGCGGTACCGTGCTGATCATCATGGAAAACAGGAATGTTACAGCGCTCGATCAAGGCCTTTTCGATCTCAAAGCACTCAGGCGCTTTAATATCTTCCAGGTTAATGCCACCCCAGGTATCGGCAATACGGGCAACGGTATCAATAAACGCCTGCGGACTCTCAGCGTCAACTTCGATATCCACCGAGTTAATGCCGGCAAAGCACTTGAACAGTACGCCTTTGCCTTCCATTACCGGCTTACTTGCGAGCGGCCCCAAATTACCCAGACCCAGAATCGCGGTACCGTCGGAAATAACAGCGACGAGGTTCCCTTTACCGGTATAACGGTAAGCATTTTCCGCATCGCGGGCAATTTCACGCACCGGCTCAGCAACACCCGGGCTGTAGGCCAGCGCCAAATCCCGCGCAGTCGCGGTGGGCTTGGTTAACTCCACAGAAAGCTTACCGGGGATCGGTTTAGCGTGATAATCCAAAGCCGCTTGCTTGTTTGCATCCGTCATGGTCAGGGTCCAATTAGCCTAAAATAGTTAAGTCACTTCAGAATATAGAAAAAACCCAAGGGTCTCAAGCGCATAGTCAACCTGACAGAAAAACGGCCGTTTTAGCGATTTTTAACTCACGTTCGTAACTTTTATCCGCCATTTGCTGCAACTTATACATCAAGCCACCAGCCATAAAGGTTTGCTTATTGATGCAGCGCAGCATTTTAAGACTGCTTATAAGAGGTATCTTCACGCTATTATCATTTCGACACCCAACAAAAAACCCACGCCGAAGCGTGGGTTTTTGCGCAAAGCACATAACGTGCCTGCGAAGCGCAAATCCGTTAGGATTAGCCGCGCTTAACAGCAGCGCCAAAGCGCTTGTTGAAGCGCTCTACACGGCCACCAGTGGTCGCTTGCTTCTGCTTACCGGTATAGAACGGGTGGCAGTTGGAGCACACGTCCAGAGAGAAGTCCTGACCAGAGGTAGAACCAACCTGGAAGTTTGCACCGCAAGAACAAGTAGCGGTGACCGTGTTGTAATTCGGGTGGATACCTTGTTTCATCTTGAGCCTCATGAGCTGTATGCCGCCACCTGATCCGTTGCCAGGCACCGCATACGGGTGTGAAAAAACTACTAACCGGTTAGTCGCTCGATCTGACAGATTCGAAGCGGCCACGCATTTTAGCAAACTTAACGCCG
Organism: Halomonas sp. GFAJ-1; assembly: GCA_002966495.1. Classification (NCBI taxonomy): domain Bacteria; kingdom Pseudomonadati; phylum Pseudomonadota; class Gammaproteobacteria; order Oceanospirillales; family Halomonadaceae; genus Halomonas; species Halomonas sp. GFAJ-1. The sequence continues at coordinate 1,463,327 of CP016490.1, read as the reverse complement.
GAGGCCAATTGCCCGATTCCGTTTCTTCCCTGGGAGGCTCACAAAAGCCAACTCAAGCCTCCTGCCAGGTGCTTAAAGTTGCCCTACCGTCGCCGTTACGGCGTCTATTTGACTATTTACCCGCCCGCCAGACACCTAAAGTGGGCTGGCAGCCGGGGCTTAGGGTGCGCGTACCGTTTGGCCACCGGGAGGTAGTCGGCGTTGTCGTAGCGCTGGCGAACAGCAGCGAACTGCCTCACTCGCAGCTGCGTGCTATTAGCGACGTACTTGATGACGCGCCACTGCCAAGCGATTGGCAGTGGCTGTGCCACTTTACCGCTCGTTACTACCAGCACAGCCTGGGCGACACCATGCAATTGGCTATGCCCGCCAGGCTACGCCAAGGGCATCCCATGGCAGGGCGAACGCAAACGCTTTGGCTACCCATTGAAACGCCTGATGCATCACCCCTGCAGCGTGCCCCCAAACAAGCCGAGCTTTATGCCTTATTACGTCAGCATCCGCACGGCTTGGCAGCGCGCGCTATCAGCGCCCACGGCTTTACCCGCGACCAGTTATTAGCACTGCAAAAAAAAGGGTTCACCCGCGCCGAAGAGATGATTTTAACCGCCTCCAAACCTACCACTGGCAGCTTACTGGCCTCTCCCTCTCTGCCACTTAATCGCGAACAGGCCACGGCGCTGGCCGTGCTACATGAAAAACTCGATAGCTACCACCCTTGCCTGCTGGAGGGGGTTACCGGCAGCGGCAAAACCGAAATTTATCTACAGCTCATTGAGGCGCTGGCCGCCAAGGGGAAGCAATCCCTGGTGCTGGTGCCCGAAATCGGCCTAACGCCCCAAACCCTGGCGCGCTTTAGAAGCCGTTTTCGCGTGCCCGTGGTGGCGCTGCACTCCGGGCTGACCGACCATGAGCGCCTTGATGTGTGGGAAGCCGCTGCCAATGGCCGCGCGCTGGTCATCATTGGCACCCGCTCAGCAATTTTCACCCCACTTGCTAACCCCGGTGCCATTATTGTCGATGAAGAGCATGATGGTTCTTATAAACAGCATGATGGGCTGCGCTACCACGCCCGCGACCTAGCCGTTGCAAGAGCGCACTACCACAACATTCCGTTGTTGCTGGGCAGTGCCACGCCCTCCTTTGAAAGCTTGCAGCAAGCGCTTTGCGGCACGTATCGCCATTTGCGACTGACCCAGCGCCCCAGTCGTCATCCGCCTGCCAAGCTTGAGCTTATCGACCTACGCCACCAGCGCCGCCAGGGCGGGCTGCTGCCAGGCGCCATTAAAGCCATAAAGAGCACCCTTAATGCGGGCAAGCAGGTATTGGTGTTCATTAATCGTCGCGGCTTTGCCCCCACGCTTGCTTGCCATAGCTGCGGCTGGATGGCCGAATGCGGCCAGTGCGACGCCCGTATGACGCTGCATCGTCAGCCACCGCTGCTGGCCTGCCACCACTGCGATAGCCGTCGCGCCCTGCCAGACGCTTGTCCAGAGTGCGGCAGCGGCGACCTGCGCGCGCTGGGCAGCGGCACCGAGCGTACCGAAGAAACCCTGCAAGGGCTTTTTCCTAAGGTTACCGTTCACCGCATTGATCGCGACAGCACGCGCAAAAAAGAGAGCTTTGAGCAAATACTTAAAGAGATTCAGCGCGGAGAGCCTTGCCTGTTAGTGGGCACCCAGATGCTCGCCAAAGGCCACCACCTGCCCCATGTGACCCTGGTGGTCGTGGTCAATGCGGATGGCGGCCTTTACGCCGCTGACTTCCGCGCTCTGGAGCACAGCGCTCAACTACTGGAACAGGTTGCCGGTCGCGCTGGCCGCGCCGCTCACCCCGGGCGGGTGTTAGTTCAAACCCTGCACCCGGATGACCCGCACTTGGGCCAACTTGCCGAACACGGCTACAGCGCATTGGCACGCAGCCTGCTAGAAGAGCGCCGCATCGCTAAGCTGCCACCGTTCTGCTTTATGGCGCTACTGCGCTTTGAGAGCCCTAAAGAAGAGGCGGCCCGTGCCTTGGCACAGCAGGCCGCCCAAGCACTTCGCCAGTGGTTAAAGGAAGCAGCGCTGCCGGTACGCTGTTTAGGCCCAGTGCCCGCCCCCATGGAGCGGCGCCAAAACCGTTACCACCTTCATATAATGTTGGCCGCAGACAAACGCAGCCAGCGGCACGCCGCTGCCAACTGGTTAGTTCAGTGGCTTGAGGCCAACCGCGAGGCGCGCAAAGTGCGCTGGTCGATCGATATTGACCCGCAAACCCTCGCTTAACAGCGCTGCACCCGGTACCGTCTGCGCTACCCTACTCAGTAATACGGCTTTGAAACTGCGCGCCAATTGCCGATAATGGCCGCTTTGACGCCGCAAAACTGCGCGCATGCACACGCCGCTATCGACGACACCCGGATATTTACATGAAAGACACGATTATTTATTTGCTCGAAGGCGCGGTGACCGCGCTTAAGCACCAAGGCGTGCTGCCCGACGATTTACAGCCAGCCATTAAGGTCGACCCCACCAAAGATAAAGCCCACGGTGACTACGCCACTAACCTGGCGCTGATGCTGGCCAAACCCGCGGGCATGAAACCCCGTGAGCTGGCCGACGTCCTGGTGGCGGCTCTCCCCGCTAGCGACGCGATTCAAAAAACTGAGATTGCAGGCCCAGGGTTCATTAACTTTTTTGCCGCCGCTGATGCCGCGGCGCAAATCGTTGCCCAAGCGCTGGATAGCGGCGACGCCTTTGGCCGCAGCCTGATTGGTAAAGGCGAAAAAGTGCAGGTGGAGTTTGTGTCTGCCAACCCCACGGGCCCGCTGCACGTGGGCCACGGCCGGGGGGCGGCCATTGGCGACTGCCTATGCCGCCTATTAGAAGCCACTGGCTACGATGTGACCCGCGAATTTTACTACAACGACGCTGGCGCCCAGATCAAAAACCTAGCGCTTTCCGTACAGGCACGCGCGAAAGGGCTCGGGCCCGATGACCCCAGCTGGCCGGAAGACGGCTACCGTGGTGAATACATCATCGATGCTGCCAACGACTACATGGCAGGCAAAACAGTGACTGCCGACGACCGTGAAGTCACCGCCAAAGGCGATGCTAACGATCTGAGCGCTATTCAGGATTTCGCCGTTGCCTGGCTGCGCCGGGAGCAGGATCTAGACCTTAAAGCCTTTGGCGTTGAGTTTGACGTCTACTTCTTGGAGTCATCGCTTTATGAAGATGGCAAAGTGGACGCCACCGTCGAAAAGCTGGTCGCCAACGGCCACACTTATGAAGAAGATGGCGCCCTATGGCTGCGCACCACCGACTTTGGCGATGACAAAGACCGTGTAATGCGCAAGCGCGAGGGCGGTTACACCTACTTCCTGCCCGATGTGGCCTACCACCTCAACAAGTGGCAGCGCGGCTTTAAAACCGTGATTAACGAGCAAGGCGCGGACCACCACTCCACCGTGACCCGTGTCCGCGCTGGCCTGCAGGCCCTGGAAGTGGGTATTCCTAAAGGCTGGCCCGACTACGTGCTGCACCAGATGGTCATGGTGACCCGCTCAGGCGTTGAGGTAAAACTCTCCAAACGCGCCGGTAGCTATGTGACGGTGCGCGACCTGATTGATGAAGTAGGCCGCGACGCGACGCGGTTCTTCCTGGCGGCTCGCCGGGCGGATTCGCAGCTGACGTTTGATATTGATTTGGCTCGCTCCCAATCAAACGACAACCCGGTGTACTACATCCAATACGCCCACGCCCGGGTATGCAGCATACTGCGCAAAGCTGAGGATGCAGGCAACCCCTTTGATCATGGCCTCGCCATGGCCAACTTGGCGCTGCTGGATAGCGACCAGGAAAAAGCCGTACTTAACCGTTTGGCTCGCTACCCGGAAGTGGTTGAAAACGCCGCCAAAAACCGCGAACCCCAGCAGGTCGCCCAATACTTGCTGGATTTAGCCGGCGACTTCCACACCTGCTACAACGCGGTCAAAGTCATGGTGGATGACGACACCCTGCGCAATACGCGCTTAGCGCTTGGCCTCGCCACCCGGCAGGTGCTGCGGAACGGGCTTAATCTCATGGGGGTTAGCGCCCCAGAGGAGATGTAAGCTATGGCCAGCCCACGCAAAAAGCCCACCCGCCGCGGCGCCACCTCGCAGCGCAAGTCCACTAACCGCTCCGGCGGTGGGTGGCGTGCTCCCGGCTGGCTTTGGGGGCTGGCAGGGGTGGCCGTTGGTTTTTTCCTAGCGCAGCACCAGCACGGCACCGCTCCTTGGCAAGAGCCGAGCACGACAACGCCCCAGGCCACCGTGCTCCCCAAACCATCCAGTAGCGATGAACGCAGCGCTGCGCGCCAAACAGAGAGCGCGGCAGAACCCTCAATGCCCACCTTTGAGTTCTATACGCTGCTGCCTGAAACCGAGGTTATCGCGCCTGGCGTCACACTGCCCTCTACGGTTACCCGGCCAGAAGTCGCCGAACAGCCAGCCGAAAGCTCCGCGGATAGCAGTCCTGGCGACGACCCGATTGCCCAGGTCATTGCAGCCAACATGCGTCCGGAGGAACAAATCACCGCGACCCAACAAGCGCCCGCCAGCCCCAGCACGCCCAATCGCTACGTACTGCAGGCCGCTTCGTTCCGTGAGCTTAGCGACGCCGAGCAGCTGCGCAGCCGCCTTCGTAACTTGAGCCTGCTTGCGCAAATTAGCGAAGTGCAGGCCGGGGGCGACACATGGCACCGCGTTCAAGTGGGCCCCTATGAAGATACCCGGGAGCTGAACCGTGCCCAGGATCTTATGAGCACCCAAGGTATAGAGCCGCTGCTGATTCAGCTGCAAAACTAGCAAGCCGATCACCTAGAGACGGCCCAAACACGCTTTATCTACCGGCTTTATTGTGCGGGCGGTTGATTTTTTATCAGCCGCCCGCATTTTGTTGGGAATCGCTTTTTTTGCGGCCGCTGTAGTCGGCCCATCAGTCATCGGGAGCACGCCTCCCCCCAAGGAGTTATCTCCATGACCACGATTGTTTCCGTACGCCGCGGTAACCACGTTGCCCTCGCAGGCGACGGCCAGGTCTCACTGGGTAATACCGTGATGAAAGGCAATGCTAGTAAAGTACGCCGCCTCTACCGTGGCAAAGTGCTGGCAGGTTTTGCCGGTGGCACCGCTGATGCATTTACCCTGTTTGAGCGTTTTGAAGCACAGTTAGAAAAGTACCAAGGCCACCTCACCAAAGCCGCCGTTGAGCTTGCCAAAGATTGGCGCACCGACCGCGCACTGCGCCGCCTTGAAGCACTGTTGGCCGTCGCCGACCACAGCGCCTCGCTGATCATTACCGGCAACGGCGATGTCGTCGAACCTGAGCGCGGCATTATTGCGATTGGCTCTGGCGGTAACTATGCCCAGGCCAGCGCCCGAGCGCTGCTCGAAAACACCGAGCTTTCCGCCCGCGACATTACCGAGAAATCCCTGCAAATCGCCGGTGACATCTGCGTATTTACCAATCACCACGTGACGCTTGAAGAGCTGAACATCAACGACCGTTGAGGCCAACTTTATGACCCAGATGACACCCCGCGAAATTGTTCACGCCCTGGATCAATATATTATTGGTCAGCAAGACGCTAAACGCGCCGTCGCCATTGCTCTGCGTAACCGCTGGCGTCGCATGCAGCTCGATGACGACCTGCGCCCTGAAGTCACGCCAAAAAACATATTGATGATTGGCCCCACCGGCGTAGGTAAAACCGAAATTGCCCGCCGCTTGGCCAAACTCGCCCGTGCACCGTTTATTAAAGTTGAAGCCACCAAATTTACCGAAGTGGGCTACGTCGGCCGCGACGTTGAATCGATAATCCGCGACTTAATGGAAGCCGCCATTAAAATGGTGCGCGAGCACGCCAAAGAAGAAGTGGGACACCGCGCCGAAGACGCCGCGGAGGATCGCGTGCTAGACGCCCTTCTACCGCCTCCCCGCGGTCAAGAGGATAAGCCTCGCGAGGATAACGGCACGCGTCAAGTCTTCCGTAAAAAGCTGCGCGAAGGCCAGCTTGACGACAAAGAGATCGATATTGAGGTCTCCTCCCAGGGCCAGGGCATCGACATCATGACCCCGCCGGGAATGGAAGAGATGACCAGCCAGCTGCAGAGCCTTTTCTCCAATATGGGCCAGCAAAAACGCGAGCAGCGCCGTGTGAAGGTGAAAGAAGCGCTGGTGCTGCTGCGCGATGAAGAAGCGGGCAAGCTAGTCAATGAAGAAGAGATCAAAGCCCGCGCTGTTGAAGCTGTTGAGCAGCACGGCATTGTGTTCCTAGATGAGATCGACAAGGTCGCTAAAGGCAGCGGCCAGTCCAGCGGTGGCGAAGTCTCCCGCGAAGGGGTACAGCGCGACCTACTGCCGCTGATTGAGGGCTCTACCGTATCCACCAAGTATGGCATGGTGAAAACCGACCACATACTGTTCATCGCCTCCGGCGCCTTCCACCTGTCGCGCCCCTCGGACCTGATTCCTGAGCTGCAGGGCCGTCTGCCGATTCGCGTTGAGTTAGACGCCCTAACACCGGGCGACTTCCAGCGGATTCTCACCGAGCCATCCGCTTCTCTCACCAAGCAGTATCAGGCACTACTGGCGACGGAAGGGCTGGATATCGAGTTCACGCCAGACGGTATCGAACGTATTGCCGAGATCTCCTGGCAGGTCAACGAAGGCACCGAAAACATCGGCGCTCGCCGCCTGCACACAGTGCTAGAGCGCTTGCTGGAGGAAGCCTCGTTTAAAGGCGGTGATATGGATAGCCCCCTGGTTATCGATGCTGATTACGTCAACGCCCAACTGGGTGAACTGGCGGTGGACGAAGACCTGTCGCGCTATATTTTGTAATCCGTAACTGAGCACGCCTGGTAGGCGCCATCATCATCGCTGCTTGAGCAAGTGCGCAACGGCCAAGCAGCGGTCATGATGTCCACCACCGACGCCGTAAAGAGGTAATGTCATCCATGAACGCTCCCACCCCCACCCGGGTTCACTACCATAAGCAGGCCCGCGAGCTGGAACTTGGTTACGCCAACGGCGACAGCTACCGCCTGCCGGTCGAGTTTTTGCGGGTTTACTCTCCCTCTGCCGAGGTGCGCGGCCACGGCGGCGATACGGCAGTGCTTCAAGTCGGCAAAAAAGATGTCGGCCTACAAAATATTACCCAAGCGGGTAATTACGCGTTGAAGCTACACTTTGACGATGGACATGATAGCGGCCTGTACAGCTGGAACTACCTGTTTGATCTTGCCCAGCACCAGGATGCCTACTGGCAGAACTATCTCCAACGGTTAGAAGAGGCAGGCGCCTCACGGGAACCAGCCAGCATTCAATTTAAACAGCTGTGACGCTGCGCCCCAGGTGAAGCACAGACAAATTGGGGCAGAGAAGGCTACAATATCGCCAACCTTTTTAATGCGACGACCTCCAGGTCGATTATTACCGCCTCGAACTCGGGAGCTACAGCCCCATGAGCCCCACGGATAAACGCACTACCCATTTCGGTTACCAAGAAGTTCCCGTTGACGAGAAAGCCGCTCGGGTAGCTGATGTATTCCACTCAGTCGCTGCTCGCTACGACGTTATGAATGACCTCATGTCCATGGGCATTCACCGCGTTTGGAAGCGACTCACCATTGAGCGCGCTGGCGTTCGCCCTGGCCACCAGGTGTTAGACATTGCTGGCGGCACCGGTGATCTAACGCTTAAGTTTTCACGCTTGGTCGGCCCCAGTGGCAAAGTGGTGCTTGCTGACATCAACGCGTCCATGTTGAAAGTAGGCCGAGACAAGCTGATGGATAACGGCGTAGGCGGCAACGTTGAGTACGTTCAGGCTAACGCCGAGTGCCTGCCGTTTCCCGACAATAGCTTCGACTGCATCACTATCGCCTTCGGCCTACGCAACGTTACCGATAAAGACGCCGCGCTGCGCTCCATGGCCCGGGTGCTAAAACCCGGTGGCCGGCTGTTGGTGCTTGAATTTTCAAAGCCCGATAACCCGCTACTGTCCAAAGCCTACGACGAGTACTCCTTCCGTCTGCTGCCCAAAATGGGTGAGCTAGTGGCGGGCGATGGCGAAAGCTATCGCTATCTGGCGGAGTCTATTCGTATGCACCCTGACCAAGAAACGCTGAAAGGGATGATGGAAACCGCAGGCCTTGAACGGGTTGAATATACCAACCTGACCGGCGGCATCGTTGCCCTTCACCGTGGCATCAAACTATGAAGTCACTGTAAACCATGACGTTACTGAACAAGAGGTCAGCATGCTGGTAACCCCGACCCTACTGCTGGCCGGATGTGAACGCACGTTGAACGCCCTCCTCGCCCGTGACCCGGCAGCCCCTACCCGGCTGGCTCAACTTGCGGGCAGCCGTTTGTTGGTGAGGCTGGAAAAGCCTCATCTGCAGCTGGTGCTTCACTACCACCATGCCGGTATCGACCTGCTACGGGGTGACGAGCTGGATGAGACAGACGTAGACGCCATTGTCGAGCTTACCCCGGAAACCCTTTCAGAGTGGCTTAGCGGCGCCTCTGTCGAGCGGCTGATGTTTGATGGCAAACTCTCCGTGCGTGGCCGCATTCATTTGGTAGAAGCTACCCGTGACCTGCTGCTTGACCTGGATATCGACTGGGAAGGTGAGTTAGCCCGTTGGCTAGGCGACCTACCGGCTCACTCCCTGGCTGAAGGCATACGTCGCGCCGCCCGCTGGGGGCTACGGGCCAAAGACGAGCTACTTCAAGATGTGTCGGAATACGTATTTGAAGAAGCCCGCCTATTGCCTGGCCGCCAGCAGCGCAGCGTGCTACGCGACCATTTAACCGAACTTGAGGTGGCTACCGACCGCCTGGAGGCGCGGCTTAATCGCCTTCAGCGCCGCCTAAGCCAGCTGGCGCCACCGCCGTCATCAAGCGCGCCCGTAAACACCAAGGAGCAGCGCCCATGAGCCTGCGGCTGTTCAAAATTGTCTGGGTAATTACCCGCCACCGCCTAGACACCTTGATTCCCATTGAACGCCTGCCGCTGTGGCTACGCACGCTGATGTGGTTCTCCCCACTGCGTTTAGTGCCCGTTGGTCAGCGCTCTAGAGGCGAACGGTTAAGGCTGGCGCTTGAAGCACTAGGGCCAATTTTTATTAAATTTGGCCAGATGCTCTCCACGCGGCGGGACCTGCTGCCCGAGGACGTCGCCGATGAGCTAAAGCGACTTCAAGACCAAGTGCCTCCCTTCCCCGGCGAAAAGGCCGCAGCAAGGGTGGAGAAAGCGCTGGATATGTCGCTGACCGAAGCGTTTGCGGCATTTGATCGGGCGCCGCTGGCCTCCGCGTCGATTGCGCAAGTACACGCAGCCACGCTACACACCGGCGAAGACGTGGTGGTGAAAATTATCCGCCCCGGCATCGACCGTATTATGCGCCAGGATATGGCGCTGATGTATCAGGTCGCCAAGCTGTTCGCTAAAGTGCCCGAAGCCAAGCGCCTACGCCCGGTGGAAGTCATCCGCGACTATGAAGCCACGCTGTTTGACGAACTCGACCTCTACAAAGAAGCCGCCAACACCTCACAGCTAAAGCGCAATTTTAAAGATTCGCCGCTGCTGTTTGTGCCTACCATCTATTGGCCCTTCACCCGTCGGCATGTCATGGTGCAAGAGCGAATCCGTGGCGTACCGGTTGCCGACCTAGAGACACTTAGAGCCCAAGGTACCAATCTAAAAAAACTCGCCGAACGTGGCGTAGAGCTATTTTTTACCCAAGTGTTCCGCGATAATTTTTTCCACGCTGACATGCACCCCGGCAATATTTTTGTTAACTGTGACAACCCCGAGGATCCGCAATATATTGCCATCGACTGCGGCATTGTGGGCAGCTTAACCCGGGAAGACCAAGACTACCTGGCGCGAAATCTCCTGGCGTTTTTTCACCAGGATTACTATGAAGTCGCCGCCCTTCATATTGAGTCCGGCTGGGTGGGCGAAAACACTCGCGCCAATGAGTTTGCCGCCGCCATTCGTACCGTTTGCGAACCTATTCTTGAGAAGCCGCTAAAGGACATCTCGTTTGGGCAGGTGCTTTTGGGGCTGTTCCAAACCGCCCGACGTTTTAATATGGAAGTTCAGCCCCAACTGGTGCTACTGCAGAAAACGCTGCTTAACATCGAAGGGCTGGGCCGCCAGCTTTATCCTGACCTGGATTTATGGAGCACCGCAAAGCCCTACCTTGAGCAGTGGATGAAAGACCGTGCAGGCGTAAGCGGCCTTTGGGAGTCGTTAAAGCGACAAGCGCCAGAGCTTTCCCACCAACTGCCGGAGCTACCGGTATTAGCCCACCAAGCGCTAAGCCGTATGGAGCATGAGCACCGCCAGCGTCATCAACAGGTCAGCACTCTGAGTAACATGCACAGCCAGTTAACACGCCAAGGTAAACGCCAGTACCGGCTACGGGTGGGTTTGATTCTGGTGGCAATTGCCTTAGCGTGGCAACCGCTTAGCAGCTGGGCTGCCACCCAAGAGTGGCCCGTATTAGCCGCAGCTGGCCTAGGGCTACTGCTGCTGTTGTGGCAGTAAAACCCGCCGGCCAGCGAGACTAAAATGCCCTGCCGATTCAACAAGGAACACCATGAGCACAACCGCTAACCAAACGCCCGTATTGGACGCTTTAGCCGAGGTATTGAAGCAGCGCCGCCATGCGTCAGCAGAAGATTCTTATGTTGCCTCCTTGCATCATAAGGGTTTGAACAAGATACTCGAAAAAGTTGGCGAAGAAGCGACTGAAACGCTGCTCGCAGCAAAAGATGCCGAACACGGTGGCGAGCAAGCACGTAAAGCGTTGATCGCTGAAACCGCCGACCTGTGGTTTCATAGCCTGGTGATGCTGTCGCACTTAGACCTGGATCACCAGTGCGTACTCGATGAGCTAGCAAAGCGGTTGGGTATTTCTGGTCACGACGAAAAAGCGTCTCGCACACAACGTTAACCTGCACCGATGAGGAAATGCATATGTTAGGTGGTATCAGTATTTGGCAGCTGCTGATTGTTCTGGGCATTATTATCCTGATTTTCGGCACTAAAAAGCTGCGTAATGTGGGCACCGACCTAGGTGGTGCAGTCAAAGGCTTCAAAAAAGCGATGCACGAAGAAGAGAAAGACGGCGAGAAAAAAGACGCTGATCAGCCCCAGGCAAAGGTAAGCCATGAAGAGGCTGGCAACACTTACGATGTGCAGGCCGAAGAGAAGCGTGCGGCACAAGCGGAAGAGAGCCGCCCTGTAGACAGCAACCAAGAGCGCAAATAACCCATGCTGGATATCGGCTTCCTTGAACTCATGCTTATTGGCATCGTCTCGCTGCTGGTTCTCGGTCCTGAGCGCTTGCCAAAAGCGGCGCGTACTGCGGGTATGTGGATTGGCAAGATCAAGCGAACGGTATCCGGTATGCAGCGTGAAATTAGCGCCCAGCTGGAAGCAGAAGAGCTGCGCCAAAAGCTTAACGAGCAGCAAAAAAGGCTCGATGACAGCTTAACGAAAGTGAAGCAGGACGTTGAGAGCATTGCCGACTCATCCCCGGCCAACACCTCAACGCCCGCCGCGCAGCATGAAACTGAACAGCGAGTCGCCAGCGCCAGCGCCCGGTTAGACGACGCCCTACAAACGGTACGCGAGGATGCTAATAGCACGGATCTTCACACCGCCGACCTTGAAAAGGCTGATCTTAAAAAGGCCGATGTTAAAAAGGATAGCAATCACCAATGAGCATGTCTGGCGATTCACAGGAGCCGCGTAACGAGCAAAGCCAAGCCCCGCTTATTGAGCACCTAATAGAGCTGCGAACGCGCCTCATAAAATCCGTGGTCGTCATTCTGGTGATCTTCCTCGGTCTTTATGCCTTTGCTAATGATATTTATACCTTTGTTGCCGATCCATTAATGGCCCTGCTACCTGAAGGGTCACAGATGATTGCTACCGAGGTAGCCTCTCCTTTCCTTGCCCCCTTTAAGCTGACCTTAGTGGTCGCTGTGTTTATCGCTATCCCCTTTGTGCTCCACCAGGCGTGGGCGTTTGTGGCGCCGGGGCTATACGATAATGAAAAAGCGCTGGCGATTCCTATTTTGGTGTCTAGCGTTGCGCTGTTTTACGCTGGCGCGGCATTTGCTTATTACGTGGTGTTTCCGCTGCTGTTTGAGTTCTTCACCCAAACAGGTCCAGAAAATGTCGCGGTAATGACCGACATTAATCAGTACCTTAACTTTGTGCTGAAGCTATTTTTTGCGTTTGGTGTCGCTTTTGAAATCCCCATTGCCACCTTTTTGCTGATTCTTTCAGGCGCTACCACTGTTGAAAGTCTCTCCAAAAAACGGCCCTATATTGTGTTGGGCTGCTTTGTCGTGGGGATGCTATTAACGCCCCCCGATATTATTTCCCAGAGCCTTCTCGCAATCCCCATGTACCTGCTCTATGAAGTGGGGCTGCTGTTTGGCCGCCTAGTGCGCAAGCGCAAGACCGAAGCTGCCGATGAAGAGAACGAATAGCGGCTAACTACCCATAAGCGCTCACTAAAAAACCCCTGCCATCTTAGATGGCAGGGGTTTTTTGCTCTATTTACTCAACCGCGGCGAGCGTTCGTTCACTCCATCATTTCATCAATACGATCAACCAATTTAAAGATACCCGTGGCGGCTTCGCTAATCCGCGTGGCGAGCATATAGGCAGGTGTTGTGACGACGCGATGCTCTAAGTCCACGACAATATCCTCGACGCTACAGCTGCGGTGTAGCCCACCCATAGCACTGATGGCACCTGACACGGCGGGGTCATGGCCGATAGTCACTGCGATGCCTTCACCCAGCAGACGGGGCACCATCACCGGTGCAATGCACATTAGGCCAATGGGCTTAGCGTCTTGTTTAAAGCCCGCTAGCGCATCTTTTAGGCTCTCCAGCACCTGCATGCTGTCGCCTTGCGTAGCAAAGTCAGACAAGTTCTTAGCGGCACCAAACCCACCGGGCACAATCACCGCGTCAAATTCATCGGCATTTAGCTCGGTGATAGGGCTGATCTCGCCTCGGGCCAGCCGGGCCGACTCTTGCAGTACGTTGCGCGCCTCCCTCTCAACAGGTGACTGGGTTACATGATTAATCACATGGTGCTGCTCCACATCCGGCGCAAAACAGCGGTAACCAATGCCCAACTGATCCAGGCGCAGCAGGGTTAGTGTGGTTTCGTAAATTTCTGAACCATCAAAAACGCCGCAGCCTGCTAATACGATTGCTACCTGTTTGGTCATGCCTATCTCCTTATGGTCGCCGTTATTTTCACCACTTGCCTAGCGACTTGGCAAACGTTTCACTCTAGTCAGTCTGCCTAACCGCCACAAGGCGGCTTTCGCCGCAGGTTATGGCTGATATACTCACTGTAAGCCTACGGGCACCCTTATGTTAGCGTTTTGCGGAGAACTCCTTTGAGTATACCAAGCACCCGTCACTTCCCCGCCACTCGTATGCGCCGCATGCGCCGTGACGACTTCTCACGTCGCCTGATGCAGGAGACAACGTTAACGCCGGCAGATCTTATTTTCCCGGTGTTTGTGCTAGAGGGTGAAAACAAGCGTGAAGCCGTCGCTTCAATGCCAGGCGTTGAGCGCTTATCCATCGACCTGCTCATTGAACAGGCCCGCGAAGCTCATGCCCTCGGCATTCCGGCGCTGGCACTCTTCCCCGTAGTGGGCAAGGAGCAGAAGAGCGAACTGGCGGAAGAAGCTTATAACGCGAACGGTTTGGTGCAGCGCTGCGTACGTGCCCTAAAAGAGGCGCTACCAGAGCTTGGTATTATTACCGACGTTGCCCTCGACCCTTATACCATTCATGGTCAGGACGGCATCATTGATGAGCAGGGCTATGTGCTGAATGACCGCACCGTAGACACCTTACTCAAGCAGGCGCTCTCCCACGCTGAAGCGGGTGCCGACGTTGTGGCCCCCTCCGACATGATGGATGGTCGCATTGGCGGCATCCGTCAGGTTCTGGAGCAGGAGCACCTGCACAACGTGCGCATTATGGCCTACAGCGCCAAATATGCCTCTCACTATTACGGCCCCTTTCGCGATGCTGTCGGCTCCGCTGCCAACCTGGGCAAAGCGGATAAGCGTACTTACCAGATGGATCCTGCCAACAGCGATGAAGCACTTCATGAGGTTGCCATGGATATCGCTGAAGGCGCCGATATGGTGATGGTCAAACCCGGCATGCCTTACCTAGATGTAGTACGCCGTGTCAAAAGCGAGCTGCAAGTGCCTACGTTTGCCTACCAAGTAAGCGGTGAGTACGCCATGCATCGCGCCGCCTTCGATAACGGCTGGCTAGAGGCTGAACCCGTGATACTTGAGTCGCTGATGTGCTTTAAGCGCGCCGGCGCCGACGGAATATTAACGTACTTTGCCCTTGAGGCCGCTCGCCTGCTACAGCGCTAACCTCTCACTTCCCTAGTTACGCTGCTAAGATGACAAACAGGTGACACCTGTTTGTCATCTACCCCCTTCATACTGCCGTAAATAAGCGTTAACACGCTATGCTTGAGATAGGTCATTTACGCGGGGCAGCTATGGACAACCAACTATCAGATTCAATGCCATTAACGCCTACTGAGCCATACAGTGGCGAAGGGGAAAGCTTGCCACTGCGCATCAATCGAACGCCCACCGGTGTGCAGGCACGGGAGTCCCACTCGGAAGCCGACTTGGACGACCCGCAGCTCTATTTCAACCGCGAACTTTCACATTTGCAGTTTAATATTCGCGTGTTGGAACAAGCGCTGGATGACGCGCACCCGCTTCTTAACCGACTAATGTTTCTGCTGATTTTTTCATCCAACATGGATGAGTTTTTTGAAATTCGCGTTGCGGGCCTAAAGCATCAGCTAGCACTGGGCGATGATACCACCGCCGCCGACGGCCGCTTGCCTAAAGCGCTACTGGTAGAAGTCTCCGAGATTGCCCACCAGCAGATTGCGCGCCAATATCAAATTTTAAATGAGGTGCTGCTGCCTGCCCTGGAGGCGCAGGGGCTACGCTTTCGCCGCCGAGATCAGTGGGATGATGCCCTAAAAGCCTGGGTACAGGCGTTTTTTGAGCGCGAAATCATGCCGGTGATTAGCCCTATCGGCCTGGACCCCTCCCACCCTTTTCCCCGCTTGGTGAATAAAAGCCTTAATTTTATTGTTGAGCTAGAGGGTAAAGACGCCTTTGGCCGTGCGGGGGGAATGGCGATACTTCCCGCACCTCGCTCGCTGCCTCGCTTAATGGCCCTGCCCAAAGAACTTTGCGCTGAGGGCTTTTCGGAGTATGTGTTTTTATCCTCCATGATTCACGCTCATGCCGAGGAGCTGTTCCCTGGCATGCGTGTACGCGGTTGCTACCAGTTCCGGCTTACGCGGAATGCAGATATGACCGTTGACCCGGAAGAGGTCTCCGACCTTGCCTCGGCACTACGCGGCGAACTGCTGGCCCGCCGCTATGGCAGTGGCGTACGCTTGGAGGTAGCCGACAACTGCCCCGATGATCTTGCCGACTTTCTACTGCGCCAATTTGAGTTGGAAACCAATGACCTATACCGGGTACAAGGGCCCGTTAACTTAACCCGCATGATGGCAGTACTCGGCGATGTTGACCGCCCAGAACTGCTGTATCGGCCTTTCACACCCAGCGTGCCCAAAGTGCTCAAGGGCGGCAGCCTGTTTAGCGCTATCGCTAAAAGCGACATATTGCTGCATCACCCATTTCAAGCCTTTTCGCCAATTGAGGACCTCCTTCGCGAGGCTGCCCGCGACCCGGACGTGCTGGCCATTAAGCAGACGCTTTACCGAACCGGCGCCGACTCTTCTATTGTGAGTGCCCTGGTGGAAGCCGCTAGCCACGGCAAGGAAGTCACTGTGGTGATAGAGCTACGGGCGCGCTTTGACGAGGCGGACAATCTACAGCTAGCTGCAAGGCTACAAGAAGCTGGAGCCATTGTGATTTACGGCATTATGGCCTATAAAACTCACGCTAAAATGCTGCATATCGTACGCCGAGAAAAAAACGAGCTACGCTACTATGCCCACTTGGGAACCGGTAACTACCACGCTAAAACCGCCAAACTGTATACCGACTACAGCCTGCTAACTTCGAACACAGCACTGTGTGCCGACGTGCACAAAGTCTTTCAGCAGCTTTCCGGTATGGGCCGTGCACGAAAAATCGATACCCTGCTCCATGCACCCTTTACCCTGCACGAGCGTTTGGTAGAGATGATCGACCGTGAGGCCCAGTTAGCCCGCAAGGGCAAGCGTGGTCATATCATTATCAAATGCAATTCACTGACAGAACCCAAGCTGATTAAAGCGCTGTACCGTGCATCCCAGGCAGGGGTGGAGTGCGACCTGATTATCCGTGGAATGTGCTGCCTTAAACCAGGCATTGAAGGCGTCTCGGAGAATATTCGCGTGCGTTCTATAATTGGTCGTTTTTTGGAGCATACCCGGGTGTTTCACTTCCACAACGACGGCAAATCGGAAATCTGGTGCTCAAGCGCTGATTTTATGTCGCGCAATATGTTCCACCGAGTTGAAACCTGCTTCCCGCTGCTGGATAAGAAGCTCGCCAACCGGGTTCGTAAAGACTTAGAAACCTACCTGGTCGATAACTGCCAAAGCTGGCTACTGCAGAGCGACGGCAGCTATCAGCTACAGGATCCTGGTAGCAGCGATGCCATTAGCGCTCAAGAAACGTTGCTCTACGCCTACGCGTCAAAAAGCTAGCTGTATATCTACAAACCCCATCAAAAAAACCCGCTGCCTAGTGCAGCGGGGTAATGCATCAATACTCACTCTTCACCAATGCTCGCTCTTTAAGCGTAGCGCTGTCTTAATATCTTGGCGGCCTCCACCATGTTAGCCAAAGCCGACTCTACTTCTGCCCACCCACGGGTTTTCAAACCGCAGTCGGGATTCACCCACAGCCGTTCGGCGGGGATCTTTTCCAAGGCTTTCTCCATCAAATCAACCATCCAGCTCACTTCGGGGATATTCGGAGTATGAATGTCATACACTCCTGGCCCAATTTCATTCGGGTAGGCGAAGTCCTGAAACGCATCCAGTAGCTGCATATCTGAGCGGGAGGTTTCGATGGTGATCACATCGGCGTCGAGTGCCGCAATGGCGCCGATAATGTCGTTAAACTCCGAATAGCACATGTGGGTATGAATCTGTGTGCTATCAGCCACGCCTGCAGCGCTTAGCTGAAAACTTTCCACGGCCCAATCCAGGTAGCCTTGCCACTCTTGCTGACGCAGCGGCAGCCCTTCGCGTAGCGCTGGCTCGTCAATCTGGATCACCTGAATACCGGCTTTTTCCAGGTCCACCACCTCATCGCGCAGCGCCAAGGCGATCTGTCGACAGGTAGTGGCCCGGGGCTGGTCATCGCGAACAAACGACCACTGTAAGATGGTGACCGGCCCGGTAAGCATCCCTTTCATCGGTTTTTGGGTCAGAGTTTGGGCGAACTCGCTCCAGCGGACGGTCATCGGCGTCGGACGCGTGACGTCACCAAAAATAATCGGCGGCTTAACACAGCGGGTACCGTAACTTTGCACCCAACCAAGGCGGGTAAAGGCAAAGCCCTCTAGCTGCTCGCCGAAGTACTCCACCATGTCGTTACGCTCGGCTTCGCCGTGCACCGGCACATCTAGCCCTAACGCTTCCTGTCGCTCAACGGCGTAGGCGATCTCTTTACGCATACGCGCTTCGTAGTCAGCTTGACTAAGTTCACCTGCTTTAAATGCCCGTCGTGCCGCGCGAATATCATTCGTTTGTGGAAAAGAGCCTATCGTGGTGGTGGGAAACAGCGGCAGTGCCAGCGACCGCCGCTGAGCCACAGCGCGCTGCGCGTACGGAGAACAACGCTGACTATCCTGCTTGGTAATCGCCGCTAGACGCTGGCTTACCGACGGCTGGTGAATGCGCGCGGACTCTCGGCGAGTATCTAAGGCCCGTGTTGCTTCGCTCACCCGCTGCTCGTCTAAGGCAGTGGCACAATTATCGACGAGACGTGCCAACGTAACGACTTCATCAATCTTTTGGCGCGCGAAGGCCAGCCAGCTCACTAAATCGCTATCTAGCTCAGCTTCCTGAGTCAGGTCTACCGGTACGTGTAGCAGTGAGCAGCTTGGCGCTAACCATAACCGTTGTCCAAGGCGTACTTTTAGGGGCAGTAAGCGTTCACGCAGTGCAGCTAAATCCGCGCGCCAAATGTTGCGCCCATCCACGAAGCCAATAGAAAGCACTTGGTGCGGGTTTAACCGATCAATCACGTTGTCAATCTGCTGGGGCGCACGAACCGCATCAATATGCAGTCCTGCCACGGGTAAGCGGGTAGTTAATGAGAGGTTGTCGCCCAGCGCGCCAAAATACGTGGCGACCAGTACCTTAACCGGTGCCGACTGCAAGCGATGATAAGCGCGCTCAAACGCCTGTTGCCACGCTTGGGGCAAATCCTGCACCAGCGCAGGCTCATCCAACTGCACCCACTCAATGCCCTGGGTCGCCAGGCGAGACAAAATATCGCTATACACCTCCAGCACGCTATCCAACAGCGTTAAGCGGTCGAAGTCGCTGCCCTTGGTTTTGCCCAACCACAGCCAGGTCAGCGGGCCGGTCAGGGTTACTTTGGGCGTAAAGCCTGCCTGCAGGGCTTCCTCCACTTCGTCAAACAAGCGCTGAGAAGCCAGCGTAAACGTCTGTCTTTCATGCAGTTCCGGCACCAGGTAGTGGTAATTGGTATCGAAATATTTGGTCATTTCGCAGGCGGCCGCAGGTTTGCCGCTAGGCGCACGGCCACGCGCCATGCGAAAGGCCGTGTCTAGCGTTACGTCTCCCGCAGAGACCTCTTTTTGAGCGCCAAAGCGCCCTGGCACGGCGCCCAGCATCACTGAAACATTAAGCACCTGATCATAGAATGCAAAATCGCCAACGCTAACAAAATCCAAGCCAGCGTTTTGCTGCGTTTGCCAATGGTGCAGACGCAGCGCCTGTCCTGTTGCCTCTAACTCTTCACGGGTTACCTCACCTCTCCAGTAGGCTTCGGTTACTTTCTTGAGTTCGCGCTGAGCGCCAATGCGGGGATAGCCGAGAATATGAGAAACTGTCATGATGAATCCTTCCAACGTGAATGACTTCTCACAGTCTGACCACCTACAAAAGGTGAATCAAACTAAAGTTTTTAATACCCAAAATGAAATAAAATCACAATGATTGAATTACGCCATCTGCGAACGCTGCTTGCTCTGCGAGAAACCGGCTCCCTGGTAGAGGCTGCTGAGCGCGTACACCTCACCCAGTCGGCCTTATCGCACCAACTTAAAGACTTGGAAAGCCGAGTAGACAGCCCTCTATTCGCGCGTAAAACCCGCCCCGTTGAATTTACCCGGGCAGGGCTGCGTCTTCTGGCGTTGGCTGATGAGATTCTGCCTGCGGTGCGTAAAGCTGAGCGGGACCTAGCCCGCTTAGCAGGCACGGAACAGGGGCGGCTGCATATGGCCATTGAGTGCCATAGCTGTTTTCAGTGGCTGATGCCTACGGTGGATTATTTTCGCGATCACTGGCCAGAAGTGGAGATTGATATTCCCAGCGGCCACCACTTCGACCCGTTGCCCGCACTTGCCCGCGAGCAGTTGGACTTGGTGATTACCGCTGACCCCCAGCCGCTAGAGGGCATTCACTATGCGCCACTCTTTCGTTACGAGGGGCTGCTGGCCGTTGCACGACAGCATGATTTTGCGGGACAGGCGTTTATCGAACCCCAAGCGCTTGCCGAAGAGACGCTGATCACCTATCCGGTAGAACACGCCAGGCTGGATGTCTTTAGCCAGTTCTTATCCCCCGCCAATGTACGGCCGAAAGAGATTCGCACCGCCGAGCTAACCATCATGATGATGCAGCTAGTGGCCAGTGGGCGCGGCGTCTGCGCGCTGCCGAACTGGGCGCTCACCGAGTATTTAGAGCGCGATTACGTGTGCGCCGTTAAATTAGGTGAAAACGGTATTTGGAGCACGCTATACGCCGCGATTCGTAAAGACAACCTAGACACGCCATGGATGCAGGACTTTTTACGCACCGCCCGGGAAACCTCCTTTGCTGTGCTAACCGGTATTAAGCCGGCAAATCGCGACGAGGAATCAGCAGCGTAAAGCGTGCGCCCCCCAGGGTAGGGCTGGTATCGATGGTGACACTCCCCCGGTGACCCGCCATGATTTTCTGGACGATGGAGAGCCCCAGCCCATAGCCACCGGAGCTGCGGGCGCGGCTATCATCTAACCGTGCAAAAGGTTTGAAAATATCGCCACGTGCTTCAAGGGGGATACCGGGGCCGTCATCTTCAACATCAA
This sequence comes from Halomonas sp. GFAJ-1, assembly GCA_002966495.1. NCBI lineage: Bacteria > Pseudomonadati > Pseudomonadota > Gammaproteobacteria > Oceanospirillales > Halomonadaceae > Halomonas > Halomonas sp. GFAJ-1. The sequence continues at coordinate 1,442,898 of CP016490.1, read as the reverse complement.
TACGCACGAGGTTAGGCTCACCACACAGGCGAATCACTACCTGGGATTTGCCATAGCGGCACGCGTTACCTACCAGGTTTTGCAGTGCCCGCTGCAGGTAGCGGGGTTCAGCGTACAGCTCAATATCATCGCCAGGATCAAGGGTTAAGCTCAACCCTTTATGCAGCGGCGACAGCGTATCAATGACGCGCTCAGCCATTGCTCGGCACTCGACCAGCGCCATCTCTAACTCAGCGCCATTAATGGTTTCGCCGCCTAAACGGGCATAGGTGAGGATTTCATCGACAAGCTCATCAAGCTCTGCGATATCGGCGTCAATTCCCTGGAGTTGGCGCCGAATAGCGGGCTGATCGGTCATATCTTCAACCATTTGTACCGCAAAGCGAATACGCGCCACGGGCGTGCGCAGTTCATGGGAAACGGCGCGGATCATCTCCTGTTGCCCACGCAGTAAGGTTTGTACTTGATTTGCCATGCCGTTAAACGCCATGCCGACACGACCTAAAAAGTCACCACTCTCTACTTTAACGCGGGTTTCTAAACGCCCGCTGGCAATCCGCGTGGCCGCAAGTTCCAGGCGTGCCATCCGGGCTTCAATACTGCGCATAATTAAGTAGACAATGAGGCTAAGTACAATCATTAAGCCGACTAATAGCGGCAAGTGCAGGTTCACTGGCAACGTATCGCCACGGGAGATGGGGCCAGCCTGCACCCACTGGCTTTCGTTAGGTAGCTGATAGAGTAAGGTGATTGCCAGTTTATCGGTCGCAAGCCGCGTAAGAACCCCGCCCAGCGTTAGTTGAAACTGCTGTTCGAGCGTTAGGTCGTCAGGCAGCGTGGAGAGTAACGTGAGTGGCCAACTGCCTGCTCGTAACGATGCCATAGCGGTTGCCCGCTCATTGGCGGGCGTGTCAGCAAGCCACTCGCCCAACAGCACAAGACTGCCCTGCCACTGCCGCTCGCTCCACGCCACCAGGGTGGCTTCCAGCATCCAGCTACCCTCGTCGTTGCCTGAGGGTAGCCGCTGGCGAAGCCGCCATGGCGATTCCGCTACCACCACATTGCCCCGCTCTATGCGAGTTCGCTCAAAATAGCCAAGCTCAGCGTCTTCCAGCGAGCGTAGCGATAGCTGCATTCCCAGTGTTTCAGAGAATCGGCCAAGGCGCTCTTCACGCTGCGCCACGGGTAAATCAGCAAGCTGCTGGGTCATTAGTGACATAGGCAGTGCGGCGAGCTGCTCCCGGTAATCCTCACGGCGAACCTGCTCAATAAACGAGCGCCCACCCAAAGCAATCAGGAATACCACACACAACGCTAGCCCCAGCAGTAAATAGAACCTTAAAAAAGAGCCGTGGCTGAGCACTCGCCGCATAAGGCGAACCTCTCTAATTAACTGTCTTTAACAAAAAGATAGCCTTTGCTACGCACTGTTTTAATGCGGTGAGGCTGGTTGGGATCGTCGCCAATTTTGGGCCGAATACGCGAGACACGCACATCAATTGAACGATCTTGCCCATCGTATTTGATACCACGCAAATCGCTAAAGATCTCTTCTCGGGTCAGTACCCGGCCAGCATTGCGGGCTAATAACCACAAGAGATCAAATTCTGCGCTGGTTAGGTCAATACGCTCGCCAGATAACCACGCCTCTCGGGTCGCGTTATCTATCTCCAAATTCTCAAACTTAAGGCGCATTTCGCCATCGGCGGAGGGGCCATCAGCACGCCGCAGTAGGGCACGCATACGGGCCAGCAGTACCCGCGGCTGAACCGGCTTGGGCACATAGTCATCCGCCCCCATTTCTAGCCCCAGCACCTGGTCTAAATCATCGGTGCGGGCGGTCAACATCATGATAGGGCCGGCAAAATTAGGCCGCACACGCCGACAAATAGCTAACCCATCTTCCCCTGGCAGCATTAAGTCGAGAATGACGAGATCAGGCTGCAGGGTTAAAATGCGATCAACACCCTTCGCGCCGTCGGACTCTAGCGTGACTTGAAAGCCGTTGGCCTCTAAGTAATCACGAGTGAGTTCCGCCAAGCGCTGGTCATCTTCAATAATCAGCACGTGATCCTGATCAGGATAGTCAGGCACCGCTGGCTCTTGTGACCCAAGTGCTTGAAATTGCTGCTCCAAGTGATCTGTCATCCTTTTTCTTCACTCCGCTTAGGTCGTATGTGTAAACACCCACTTTCTTTTGCTAAAAGTAGGTTGTGGTAGTGTTCAGGATACCTCAAAACCACGCCAACGCCTGCCTCTTCCTGCTTATCTTGTTGAACCGTTCAGGAGCACCTTGATTATTCCATCGTCAAGCGCTAATGTGAGTTAAGACTAACTGTCGACAATCTGACGGGAGGAGAGAGCGATGGACAGTGGCAAAACTAAAAGTGTCATCAAGCGCATTTATGTACCCACCCAAGTGCGCGACTTGCCCAATGGAGAAAAATTAAAGATCCCTGGGCATTACAAAGCGCCTCCCAGCAGCAATAACTTACCTGACTAACTCACTAAGCAACCCTATCGTAACTCCATGTTTAGGTAACGAAAAAACACCACTAAAAAAGGCAGGCTCATTAGAGCCTGCCTTTTTTAGTGGTGTTTGCCTAAACAGAGCAGCGTCCAACTCGCTACCCTTTGGGCCCAAGCAAGAACCAGGCAATCAAACCAACCAGTGGGAAAAACAGCAATACTAAGATCCATAACAGCTTCGCTATACCGCCAGCAGAGCTTTTAGCAACCTTAACCACGGCCCAAATCACAATAATGAGCCAAACAAGACCTAATAAACCACCTACTTCAATACCCATAGCAACTCCTTAGCGTGTTGGCATCCATGAGTTTCCAGCTAATCACAACATATCGCCGCTGACAAGTTTGATCCAACGTCACGGTAGGCTCAGCACCATTTCACCGTCACGCATTTCAATCGCCAGCAAGTTTAAAAAACTCATCCCAAGCAGCACCGTATCGCGCTCCATACCTGGGCTAATCGACCCCTGAACATTGTTTGCGCGTATACCGCCTAAAGCCACTTCATCTAACATGGTCAAGCTGCCTTCGACACGCCCATTCGCCGTATTAAACCAGGCACTGCGGCCTGGTTCTAAGCCTAAGCTAGCGGCTAAATCCCGAGGTACTGCAACGTAGGTAGCGCCGGTATCCAGCAAAAACGTCACCGGTTTGCCGTTAATCTCACCTGGCGCCTCAAAATGCCCCGAGCGCGTGCGTTTTAGGGTGACAGGGCCACCGTCAGGCGTGGCATTCATAACATAGGCGTTGGGTGTCATGATGTTGTCAAAGCCACCGTCAACCAACCAAGTGCCTGCTCCGATAAGCAGCACCCAGAAAAGCAGCATCATGACGATACCACCGCGCTGCGCTGTGTATGAAGTCATGCGCCTCCTTAGGCTTTACGCTTTTCTATGCGCTTTTCCATGCGAGCGCGGCTTCGCGCCCTCGCCGTTCATTAACGCTTGCACAAATCAGCATGGCGATAATAAATAGTCCCACACACAATAGAATAGACGCTTGCAGACCAATGAGCGTTTGCAACACACCGAGCATGACAATCCCCAGCACACCCGCCAGCTTGTTCGCCAACCCCCAGAAACCAAAAAATTCGGCTGATTTCGCCAGTGGCGAAAACAACCCGACAAGCGCCCGGCTAGCGGACTGGCTAGACCCTAAACTTAGGCCCGCTAAACAGCCCACCACTAAAAACACGTGCTGCGCCTGCCACTGCCAGCCAAAGCGACTGTTTGCCCAAACAGTTAACTCTGGGGTGGCCCAAATAGCCACAATCGCCGTTACCCATAGTGCCAGCGTCATTTGATACGTGCGCTTGGCACCCAGCCTGTCCTGAAGAAACCCAAACCCGAGCGCCCCCGCAGCAGCGGTAATTTGTACAATAATAAACATGATATTGCGGACGCTTTCATCCCAACCAATGACCTGGGCGCCATAGATAAAGGCAAAGGCAATAATGATGTAGACCCCTGCCATCGAAAACAGCAGCGACACCAAGAAAATGCTTAAGTCTTTGAAATAGCGGAGTTCATGAAGCGTCGATAGTACGCGCTGTTTAGCGATGCGGCCATAGGCAACGCCGCGAGGCTGCGGCGTTCCCCGCTCTTTAAGCCATAAAAACGTCGGAATGGCAGCTAATAAGAAAAAACCGGCAGCAAAAGGCCCTACCCAGCGTATCCGTTCAAAATTCTCTAGCGTGGCTTCGCCAAGCACTGCCAGCGTGAACCCTGCAGCAAAGAGGCCACCTATGTAGCCTAATGCCCAACCAAAACCAGAAATCTTACCCAGCGCATTCGGCGGCCCAAGCTCTGGTAAAAAAGCTGCAATAAAGGACTCTCCCATGGAGTACGCGTAGTTAGAGAGCACAATTAGCAGTAGCCCCGCCACAACAAAGCCTGGCTCCACAAAATAGAGCATCGCAGTCGTCATCACCGTGGCAAGATAACTAATGAGCAAAAAGCGTTTTTTTTCAGCACGGTAGTCCATCACCGCACCGCACAATGGGGCTGTTATTACTACCATCAAATAGCTGATGGCCAGCCCTAAACTCCATAGAAAGTTGGCAAGCCGAAAACCGTCTCCCCGGTCGCCTACAATCACCGTGGTAAATAGCTCGCCAAAAACAACGGTAATAATAAGTAAGGTATAGGCCTGATTGGCAAAATCGAACATCGCCCAGCCAAAAATTTCGCGGCGCGATGCATAGGAAGCAACCGGTGCAGCAGTAGCAGGCAGCATTGATGACTCTCTCTAAAGGGGGGGGACAGGCAACGGACTGCCGCTCGAGCACAATCAACGACTAACGCCCGGCTAGGCCGGGCGTTAGTCGTTGCAACGTTCGGTATTCACAACAGACAGTTTTCACAAAAGCCAGTGCGCAACAACGGCAGCTAACCCGATCACTATGGAAGTCACAACAGCAACGGTGACAACCCGATCTAGCCAGCGGTCAAACGCCACGTTTTTAGACGACCGGCGCGTTGCGCCGTGACGTACTTGCCGGGCCATTAGCACGCTCGTTCCATGTGTGCGCTCTCCCACAAGTGAGGCTGGTTATTAAGGACTAGCTATTGATGCGCCGATTGATGACGTTTGGCGAGCGCCGTAAACGCTCCTCTTCACCCAACTGTTCGGCTTCAAACGCGTCTGCGCCAACCGGCGTTTCACCATGGCGGCGATAGAGCTGGGTCAGCATCGCTTTACGGTCGGCCCGCAGCTCACGTATTAGCACTACTATCATCATATACAGAATAAACGTAAACGGTAGTGCCGAAAGCACTGCAGCCGACTGCAGCCCTGATAAGCCGCCCGCCACAATAAGCGTGAAGCAGATAGCGGCAATTAATACCCCCCAGATCACTCGTTTATACAACGGCGGATTGATCGAGCCGTTATCCGTCATTTGCGCCACGATATAGGACGCTGAATCCGCCGAGGTTACCAAGAAAATAAAGATCAGCAGCATCGCCACGACCGATAGCACGTTTGAGAAAGGCATTAGCTCGAACATCTCAAACAGGGCAACAGTGATATTCGCTTGGGTGGCAGCGGCAAGCCCCACGTTGTCGCCACTTAGCTCCATGTGCAGCGCGGCACCGCCAAATACGCCCATCCATAGGCAGGCCAGCAGCGGTGGAACCAGTAATACGCCAAATACATACTCTTTAATAGTCCGACCACGGGAAACACGGGCAATGAAAGTGCCAACAAACGGCGACCATGCAATGACCCAGGCCCAGTAGAAAATTGTCCAGCTACTGGCCCACTCATTATCGCTATAAGGTGAAATACGGAGACTCATACCGATGAAGTTTTGTAGGTAATCACCAATGCCAAGCGTAATGGTTTCAAGAATGGCAATGGTCGGCCCCGTTACCAGCACATAGAGCATTAAGCCAATACACAGGATCATATTTAAATTCGACAGCCGCTTAATCCCTTTATCAAGCCCCGACCACGTAGAAAGCATATAGGCACAGAACATCACAAAGAGAATAACAAACTGCCAAAAGCCATTCTCTGGTAGGCCGAAGACCGCGTTAAGGCCGCCGTTCATTTGCAGAACACCTAACCCAAGAGAGGTCGCCACCCCCATCACCGTGGCAACGACGGCAAACACATCCAACCAGGAAGCGTAAGGGCGAACCCGGGGATGCTTTGCAGTGACCGATGAAAGCACCGAGGAGACAAGCCCCGCCTGCCCTTTACGAAACTGAAAATAGGCAATGATTAAACCCACCACGGCGAAGGCAGCCCATTGATGAATGCCCCAGTTAAAATAGCTGTACTGGATGGCATATCGCGCGGCGGCTTCGGTTTCAGCAGGCATATCCCCATAGGGCGGGTTGATATAGTGGCTCATGGGTTCTGCCATGCCGTAAAACACTAAGCCCACACCAAACCCCGCGGCCAGCAGCATGCTTATCCAGGAGAAAAACGTGTAGTTTGGGGTGCTATCTTGGGGCCCAAGGCGCACTTTGCCGTATTTGCTCAGCGCTAATCCGAATAAAAAGATGACAAAGCCAAATACCGAGAAGAGATAAAACCAACCGAACAGCTCAGTCACCGTGGCTAATGCCGATTCCGCCGCATTACCAAAGCCCACAGGAAAAGCGGCCCCCACTACAACTAAGCCGAAAATGATAATCGCTGACGCGACAAACACCGACTTTCCTCCATGACTTGTCATAGAACCTCCTTATTAGATAAGCATTATGCACATCTGTCTGGCACGTATAGGTAAATCCTAACATTTGAGCATCGCAATCGCATGTGTGCTGATGGGTGGATCATCTAGCAGTGAACTTGATAGCGCCTCTATGTTCCAATGAGGCAAATGAACGATGGAGGCTTACATGCCACAGATGAATCGTGACCAACGTAACGCTGCTTGGCAGGCTGCCAATCAATGGCGTGCGAGGGCAACTCAAACGCAGCCTACAGGCTTACTGGGCAATTTAAAGCTACTGCTCACTTGGCTTGCGTTTGGCGCCTTGATGATTGTTGGCGTGCTGCTCGGCTTGTTCTTCTTGCTGATTGGCTGGGCAATGATGCCTTTTGTTCGCCATAAGATGAAAAAGCGAATGGAGCAAATGCGTGCTGACCAAGCGCAGGATATCGGTAGTGGTTATGCTAGTTCGCGGCATCAGCCCAATCAATATGATGCGCTTGAAGGCAGTTATGAAGTTAAAGACGAAACTCATCGTCGCTAACGTTTCACTCGTTGCGAACACCACGCTTTTTATTAGCGCGTCTTCTGACCACGCGCGATCTATTTTGTCGCCATATTCATACTCAGCGTGTTAATACCTGGCTTTAAAGCGTCGCTATTAAAGCGGCGCATAAATCCAGGCAAACGCCGCAGCCAGCGTCAATGGCATCACGATCAAGCTACCCAAGTTACCAATCAGTACCAACGACGCCACTTTCTGTGGCTGCAATTTGTACTGCTCGGCGACCAAGTAATTAAGCACCGCTGGGGGTAGCGCTGCAAACACCAGCAATACCGCAGTTTGTAGCGGGTTAAGGGGCAACAACCACATGAGCGGTAGCGCAATAACGACGCCGGAGAGCGGGCAAAGCACCGCGCCCAGAAGCCCCGTGCGCCAGTCACTAAAGTCAATCTCTAGTAAGCGTACGCCCAGCGCAAACAGCATCAATGGTATACACACCCCTCCCAGCATGTGCATCGCTTCCAGCAGCCAGCTGGGGAGCGGCACCCCACCCACGTTAAACGCCAAACCCGCTACGCTAGCCGCGACAATCGGCATGCGCAGCAGCCGCCACAGCGACGTGCGCGGGTCGAGCATATAAAGCCCTACCGAGAAGTGGAGAAGCATTTCGACGATAAACACCACAACCGCCGCAGGAAGCGCTTCTGGCCCAAAAGCGAGCACCAGCAGCGGCACCCCCATATTGCCCGAGTTGTTAAACATCATCGGCGGCAGGAATACTTTTAAGTCCAGCGTCAGCCATTTAGCAACGGGCCACAGCAGCAGCCCAGAGCCTAAAACAACGGCCACCGCGGCGGTGGCAAGCCATGCATAATCTGCCAACGGCGCCTGGCGGTCGGCGAGTACCGCAAAGACCAAAAGCGGTACAAAAAGCTCCATATTGAGGGTATTGAGACTTCTAATATCCGGCGTGCGGAAGCGCCCATAAGCCGCACCACAACCCGCAATAAGAAACACCGGCAGCAGCGTTGCAAGAATATGCCCTGTCATAAATGCGTCACTTCCGGGCGAACAGTCACGTCGCGCAGTGCCAGCATCGCAGTGTTCCTTATCGTTATTCGGAATAATTTGTTATCAGGCTAACTCCCCTGCTGATGCTACTTAAAAAGTGCTAGGCCGCCAATCATGTCTCTAGAAAACGCTGCCAAAGTGCAATAACAAATTCGCGCGGGTCTTTAAACTCGCCTGCTTTCACGGTGTTTTTTTCTCCCGTCAACGCGACGCGGTGGGTGCGGCTTCGGTAAGCCAGATAGGCTTCACGTAGCTGATCAGCCTCTGCTTGAGAGATATGCCCACTCGCCGAGAGGGTTTCTAAAATTCGTATATTATCGCTGTACGTAATTAGCGACGGTGTTTGATGCGCCAGCGCCAGCACGGCGTACTGGCAGAGAAACTCGATATCCACCATGCCGCCAGCGTCGTGCTTCAAGTCAAACTGCGCTGTCTCATCATCACTCGCAGCATCTGCCGTCGCCTGCCCTCTTGCCCCTGGCCCTTTCGTGCCTAAATGGTCGCGCATTTTATGGCGCATACTGACCACATCACCGCGTAGGCTTTCACGGTCTCGCTCGCGGCAAAGGATATCGCCACGCACTTTATCAAAGGCTTCTGCTAAGGCTGTGCTCCCGGCAACTACCCGGGCGCGTACCAGGGCCTGATGCTCCCAGGTCCAGGCATTTTGGCGCTGATACTCGGCGAAGGCGGCAAGCGACGTTACCAGCAACCCGGCGTTGCCTGAAGGACGTAGGCGCATGTCTACTTCGTAGAGGCTGCCAGCCGGAGTGACCGCCGTTAATAGGTGGATAATACGCTGCCCCAAGCGAGCAAAAAACACCGGCGTATCCACCGGCCTAGGGCCATCAGTACTGCCCTTACCATCGCTGTCATGGAGAAACACCAGGTCCAGATCAGAGCCGTAGCCAAGCTCAATCCCTCCTAGCTTGCCGTAGCCGATAATCAAAAACGCGGGTTCTTGAGCATTAAGCCCTTTAGGAACCCCGTGCTTACGGGTAACGTGTTTCCATGCCATGGCCAGTACCGCATCTAAAATCACTTCAGCGATATAGGTTAAGTAATCACTTACTTTCATGAGATGGCGGGTTCCCGCCACATCAGAAGCGGCAACGTGAAGCATTTGCGCGTGTTTGAATACCCGCAGCGCTTCTAGCTGAGCCTCATCATCGTCTTCCGGCAGCCGGTTTAGGGTTTGGCGCAGTTCATCGGCAAGGCGTTCTTTGTCTGCGGGGGTATAGAGCGTTTCTGGGGTGAGCAGCTCATCCAGCAGAATCGGGTAGCGGGCCAGCTGTTCGGCAATCCATGGGCTTGCCGAACACAGGCGCATTAAATGCTCAAGCGCATGGGGGTTTTCGCGCAGCAGAGCTAGGTATGCTGTGCGGCGCAACACTGACTCAATCAACGGCTGCACTCTGGCAAGCGCGGTATCCGGCGTTTCACTCTCCGCCACGGCATCCAGCAGTAGCGGCATCAGGGCATCCAGACGCTCAAAACCAATACGCTGCATGCTCTGCACTTGGCGGGAGTGGTAGAGACTATGCAGACGCTTGAGCACTTTTTCAGGCTCTTTGAAGCCAGCCTCAGCCAAGGGGGCAAGCGCTTCCTCATGCTCTAGCTCACCACGCCAGATTAAGCGCCATTGATCTAGGCTAAGGCTTGATTCGTCGCTGCCCTCTTCAACGTCCTCCTCGGGGTCAGCAATCACCGCATCAAAGTGCTGACGCACCCGCTGGCGCACTTCATCTAGCTGTGCCACTAGCCCTGGCCAATCTTCATGCCCCATGGCGAAGGCCACGCGCTCCCGGTCAACGTCATCGGTTGGCAGCATTTGGGTTTGGCGGTCTTCGAGTGCCTGGAGAACATGCTCCACATCCCGCAGGAAGGCGTAATCCGGCAGCAGTTCGTCGACCACGCCTTGAGGTAATAGCCCTAATGCCGGAAGGCGGTTCAGCGCTGTTTTTAGCGAACTCACCTGAAGCTCGGTATCCCGGCCGCCGCGAATAAGCTGGAACGCCTGAACCACGAACTCTACCTCACGTATGCCGCCCGGCCCCAGCTTGATATTGCTCTGCATACCTTTGCGCTTAACTTCGCGATTAATCATCGCTTTTAGCTCGCGCAGCGACTCAATCGCACCAAAATCCAGGTAGCGGCGGTAAACAAACGGCCGAAGGCTTGCTAAAAGCTCATCGCCCGCTTCTAAATCGCCGGCAACGGGGCGCGCTTTTAGCATGGCGTAGCGCTCCCACTCCCTGCCCTGGTCTTGATAGTAGCTGGAGAGCATGGAGAAACTACCCACTAAGGGACCGCCATCGCCTAAGGGGCGCAGACGCATGTCGACTCGAAAGACAAAACCGTCGGCAGTCATGGCATCCAGCGCGGCGATCAAGCGCTGCCCAAGCTTGGTGAAGTACTCCTGATGCGCTAGGGGCTTACGCCCCCCTTCGGTTTCGCCTTTTTCGGGGAATGCGAAAATCAGGTCGATATCCGAGGATAAATTCAGCTCACCGGCCCCTAACTTACCCATCCCCAGCACCACCAGCCGCTGGGGGTCGCCGTCATTCCGTGGGGCTGGCAGCCCCCAACGTGGCGCGTAGAAGTGCTCTAGCCACGCCAACGCGGCTTCAATACAGACTTCCGCTAACCACGATACTGATTGGGCGGTATCCCACATGCTATAGCCAGCGGGGCGATTAAGGTCGCGCCAAACAATACCCAGCATTCGGGCACGACGAAAACGGCGAATAACGCCGTGCATCGCCTCTTCATCGTCAGCATTTTCCAGCGCTTCTTCCAACCAGCGCGCCTGGGCATCTTTACTCGGTGCAGCATCAAGCTCACCGGCAACGTCCAGCTCCACCAGCCAGTGAGGAAAGCGCGTTAAGGTGTCTAAGGCAAATGTCGATACGCTAAGTACCTTGGCAAGGGCTTCCCGACGTGGCACAGAAAGCGCCTCCCAGATGCTAGAGGGCAGCGGCTGCTTGGTCATTTCCGCCACATTATCTGCTTGACTCAGGGACTCACTCAGCCGTTGCCACGCTTTTTGTGCAATCGGCTTAAGCGGCGACGGCAGCACTTCTCTAGGTAAAAACGCATCGTTCAATTGCATAACTACCTCGCTAACAAGCGTTTTAAATTATTATTTAAACTATCAAAACCTTAGCCAAAGAATTTCTGCCAGCCAAGCACGCCCCATGTTAGCCCCGCCATTATCAGCGAAAGCATCACCGCTGCAGAGCCTATATCCTTCGCCCGCCCTGAAAGTTCATGATGCTCGGTCCCTATACGGTCGACCACGTTTTCAACGGCGCTATTAAGCAGCTCCACTATCAGTACCAGAAACAGGCTGCCTACCAGCAGCAGCCAACTGATTGACGTGTCTGCGATCCACCACGCTAAAGGTAGTAATACGGCAGTAATCACTACCTCTTGACGAAAGGCGGTTTCGTTTCTAAATGCGGCTTTAAGGCCTTTCCACGAATAGCGTGTGGAATGCATTAAATGGGTTAACCCGGTATGCCTTGGCTTCATGCACGCTCCCCACCCTGCAAATAATTCATCATTAGTTAGCCAGTATCATTGCGTCCAAATCCAGCGACAGTGGGTCGAGCACCTCAGACCAACTAAGATAAGGGGTGCTACCACTGCCGTTCACTAACACAGTAAAAACGCCCCATCGCCCCTGGGCGGTACGGAAATACCCAGCAATGGCACGCACCGCAAAGGGTTGGTTTAGCGTACCGGTTTTAACCATAACGTTGTTCTGGAAGGTCGGTGAGCCTCGGCGTATAAAACGCATTACGCCGTTGGCAGGGGATTGAAAAGACGCCACAAAGCTTGGGAACAGCGCGCTTTGGTGAAACATATCCTCCAACATCACGTTCACGCCTTGGGCCGAGGTGCGGTTGTCGGTGGTTAAACCGCTGCCGCTGGAAAACGTCAGTGGGCCGTGCCCTGGCAAGCTCTGGGCGTAGGCTTCGATGGCTTGCCCCGCTTGCCGCAGCTGTGCCTGGGGTGTTTCCACTAAGTTAAGCGCCAGCACGTCGGCCATGTAGTTATTGGAGTAGTTCATGGTGCGCAGCAGCAGTTCCTGCAGCGGCATACTATCCACCGCCGCTAAACGCTGCGCGCCGGCGGGCCGCGTGCTGCTGACCCGCCAAGGGTCGCGTACCGTAATTCCCGCCTGGTTTAGCATGCTCAGCAGTACTTGGGCGGTTTTTTCTGCAGCGTCCCCTGCACCACGGTAGACATCCCTGGCAGCAGCATTGGTCGAGATTTGCCCCGTCAGGCGCATCACATCGCCGCGCTCATCGGTAATACGTTCAGCGCTAATTTCCGTACCGCTATTGGCTGGCCGCGTCACCACTTGATTATCGATCGCAATCAACGGTTGCGGGCTGTCACATAGCCCCACACGGGCGGGCTCTCCTGCGCTATTAGCCGGCGCTACATTGACACACCAGGTGCCAAAGTTAACCCCAGCAGAGGTAAGCGGAGCACTGTAAGCATTCGCTACCCGGGTACGCGCGTTACAGCGGTCGGTGGTAAGGCACTCCACTGGGCCAAAGCGCCACTGACTAATCACCAGCGCACCGTCAACTTCGCGCACCCCAGAAAGCTGAAGGCGCTGCACAAGGCGCCATAAATCCTCTGTGGTCAGGCCAGGGTCACCGCCGCCTTCAAATACAAGGTCGCCGCGCAGCACGCCGCTATCAACAGTGCCCGCGCTCACCAGTTGGCTGGTAAAGCGGTGTTGAGGGCCATAGCGATTAAGCGCCGCTGCCGCCAGATACGCTTTAGTAACCGACGCGGGAGAGAGCTGACGTTCGGGGTTAAGGCTTCCCAGCAAGTCATTACTGCCGGCATCCACATCTAGTAGGCGTGCTTCAGCACTGATCGAAAAGCCTTTATTTTGCAGCTGACCTAAGCGGCTAAAGTCGGCAAAAAGCGCGCTACTAACACCCAAGGTAGCGGTGGCGACGCTGGCTACAATCATCGCCCGCAGCCAGCCCGCAGGTGAAGTACGCGAGCGTTTAGCTCGGCTCTTAACACGGTATTTACCCATACAGTACGTCACGTTCAGCTACCTCAATGCACGTTCATTTTGGAGAAAACTTGCAGCGTGACCACACCGGCCACAATCAGACTAATGCCAATGACTGCAGGTAAATCAGGTTTTTCACCGAAGGCCACTATGCCTACCAGGGTAACCAGCACAATCCCCAGGCCCGCCCAAATGGCGTAGGCAATACCCACCGGCAGTGTTCGTAGTACTAAACTCAGTAGATAAAACGCTACGCCGTAGCCTACCACTACTAGCAGGCTAGGGAGGGGGCGTGTGAACCCCATTGATGCTTTTAGCGCGCTGGTTGCCATCACCTCTGCCATGATCGCCAGCGTTAGAAACACAAAGGTCATGTCCGCTCCAGTTCAATGCATAAACGCCATAGCGCTTGACCACTTTGATCGTACTTGGCTTCAAAAGGGGTCAAATAGTCACCGTTGGGGGAAAACACACTAACCGCTGCCTGTCGTCCCGTCACTTGAGCCACCGCCAGGGCGAACTCTTCTACATAAAGCGGCCAGTTAGAACGCACTTCCAACGCGCCGCCTAGCGCCAACAAGGTAGGTAACACGGGGTGCCCGTGCCAGCGCATTTTTAAGTGTGCCGCTTTCGGGTAAGGGTTGGGATAAAGCAGGTAGTGGCGCTCAGGCGCCCAACCTGCCCGCTCGGCCAAGCGCCAAAAGTCGACTAAATCCGCCCGCACCAACCGCGCATTAGCGGGCAAGTCACCGTGGTCACGCCCTAGGCGATCCTCGCTACGGTCAACACCAATAACAGCATGCTGGGGAAAGCGTTCAGCCAAACGGCGGGTGGATAACCCGACACCGCAGCCTGCGTCTAAAATCAGCGGCGCTTGACGCTGTTGATACCAGGCTTGAACCTCTTCAAACGCTTGCTGGGTATGGGCTGCAATGGGTTTGCGCAGCGGGTTCGCCAGCGCACGGGCCACTCGACGAGTCAAATCGTGATGCGGGCCTGGCTGATTAGAAACTACCGGTCGCGAATTATGCTGCATGCCACCCCCTGCTGGAAAAGGCGTGATTCTAGCAGTCTCCGGCGCGTCCGGCATGACGCCGTTGCACGCCCGGTGCTATGATCACTCTCGAGCTACTTATTAAGTGTGAATGAACAGCTTTTCGGTTGTGCATTTGCCAATAACTGTTACTAACAACCACCGCACCACGAGGAACCCGGCTTGTCACACTTACCGGTGATTGTCGGCATGGGCGGCATCAATCCCGCCGGCAGAACCTCGGGCCACCAGGCCTTCCGCCGCACCGTACTTGATGCTCTTCCAGCTGACCAGCAGCGCCAAACATTGGAAGGCTTGGCAGCGCTTATGCGCCTTGCTGAACATTCTGAGAACGGTTGGCAAGACAGTACAGGCCAGCCCCTAAACGACCCAGCGCTTACGCTGCGCGAGCAGGTGCTTAACCACACCCTGATCCGCCGCAATGAAGACCCGCGCTTTCTCGCACCCGGCTTACCTGCCAACCGCCCGGCAAGCATGGTGCTAGCAGAGCCGCTGCGCTTCACGCTGCGCCGACGTCAGCTTCCCGAAAACCTACCTGCCCACTGGCAAATAACGGATATTGATGCTCGGGAAGTCGAAGTGACCGTGCCCGCAGGAACGCTTGACGTACTGCTGCCCGATGCCCATGAGCCCAAAGTACGCGCCGCCGCGCAACTGCCCAGTGGCTTTGATCCCGCAAGCCTTTACCGCAGCGTGCACCACCCTCGTGGGCTATCGATGGCCGTATTTGGCGCCAGCGACTGCCTAGGCGCCAGCGGGCTATCGTGGGAAGACCTACGCCAGCAGCTAAACCCCGACCATATTGCGGTATATGCCGGCAACTCCATTGGCCAGCTAGATGACCAAGGTTGGGGTGGACTGCTAAAAAGTTTGGTCAGTGGCCAGCGCGCCACTTCCAAGCAGATGCCACTGGGCTATGGTCAGATGCCCGCCGACTTCCTCAATGCCTATGTACTCGGCAGCGTAGGCAGTACTGGCGCAGCGTTGGGTGCCTGTGCCAGTTTTCTTTATAACCTGCGCTTGGGCATTGATGACATTCGCTCAGGCCGCCGACGGGTGGTGATGGTCGGCACAGCCGACGCGCCGATTACGCCTGAAATCATTGAAGGTTTCCGTGCAATGGGGGCGCTGGCGGATGACGCAAGCCTCAAAGCCCTGGACGCGTTGGAGCTACTCACCGATGCTGACTACCAGCGCGCCTGCCGTCCATTTGCCCGCAACTGCGGCTTTACCATGGCGGAAGCTAGCCAGTTCGTGCTGCTAATGGACGACGCGCTTGCCCTTGAGCTAGGCGCAGACATTTTAGGCGCCGTGCCAGATGTCTTCGTCAATGCCGACGGCTTTAAGCGCTCAATCTCTGCGCCCGGCATTGGCAACTACATCACCTTGGGCAAAGCCGTCGCATTAGTGAAAGACATGCTAGGGGATAAAGCACTCAAAGAGCGCACCTTTCTGCACGCACACGGCACTAGCACGCCGAAAAACCGCGTAACCGAATCCCACGTGCTTGATGAAATCGCTCGGGCTAATGGCATAAGCGATTGGCCAATTGTGGCGATTAAAGCGTTTATCGGCCACTCTCAAGGCTCTGCGGCGGGTGACCAGTTGGCAAGCGCGCTGGGCAGTTTTGCCCACGGCTTGCTACCGGGCATTCCAACGCTGGATGCGGTGGCCGACGATGTTTACGCCGACCGGCTGCGGCTCTCCACTACCCCTCAAGCGTTTAAGGCGGATGCAGCCTTTATTAATGCCAAAGGGTTTGGTGGCAACAATGCAACCGGCGTTGTGTTATCGCCTGAAGTCACCGAGCGGCTACTGACTAAGCGCCATGGCAGCGCTGCCATTGATGCCTGGAAGACCCGGCGCGAGACGGTAAGAGCCAACGCAGCTGCCTATTTGGCCCAGGCAGATAAGGGGCACTTCGCCCCCCGCTACCAATTCGGCGAGGCCGTACTAGAAGGCCCTGAGCTTGAGATCCACGCCGACCGCATTCATATCCCAGGCTATGCTCAGGCGGTTTCGCTTACCGCTGACAACCCTTTCGGCCAGCTTGACGAGGAGGCACCGGAATGATCGCCCAACGCGTTAATATCGCGGTCTACCCAGGCACCTTTGACCCCATTACCAATGGCCACTTCGACCTGATTGAGCGCGGCGCGCGGATGTTCGATAAGGTCGTTATCGCTGTGGCCGAAAGCCCTGGCAAACGGCCTAGCCTAGACCTTGAGGCGCGTATTACGCTGGCCAGAACCGTCTGCGCGTCGCTGCCTAACGTGGAGGTCATCGGCTTTTCATCACTGTTGACCACCATGATGCACGAGCAAGGGGCGACAATTATTCTGCGCGGCCTCCGCGCGGTCTCAGACTTTGAGTACGAACTGCAGCTGGCGAATATGAACCGCGCCCAAAACCCCGAGCTTGAGAGCGTATTTCTCACCCCGGCGGTAGAGAACTCGTATATCTCGTCGACCATCGTGCGAGAAATCGCCAAGCTGGGCGGCGATATTTCACCGCTGGTTCACCCGCAGGTCGCAGAGGCGCTGCGTAAGCATTACACTACATAGCTATCGACATTGTTGAGTAAAACACTCGGGTATTGGCCTACCCGAGTAGCCAGCCATTCGTGAGGTATGCCCATGGCCCTGATGATCACCGACGAATGCATTAACTGCGACGTCTGCGAGCCCGAATGCCCCAATGACGCGATTTCTCAAGGCGAAGAGATTTACGTCATCGACCCGAACCTGTGCACCGAGTGCGTGGGGCACTTTGATGAGCCGCAGTGCCAACAAGTCTGCCCGGTAGACTGTATTCCCCTGGATCCAGAACGCGCCGAGACCCAAGAGCAGCTAATGGAGAAGTACCGCATTATCACCGCTGCCTAACGCCGCCTCGTGCGTATTTGGACCCTCGCCTGGCCAATCATCCTCTCCAATATCACCGTCCCCCTACTGGGGCTGGTGGATACCGCCGTGGTTGGGCATCTGCCCGACTCGCGCTATCTCGCCGGGGTCACCCTCGGCGCTACGCTATTTAGCTTCCTCTATTGGGGCTTTGGCTTTTTACGCATGGGCACAACGGGGCTGGTCGCCCAGGCCATAGGCCGCGAAAGCGACAGTGATGTGCGCAACCTACTAGGTCAATCGCTGATCATGGCGGGTGTTATTGGCACACTACTCATCGTACTGGGTTCGCCGCTTATTTCGTTAGGACTTTGGCTGCTAGACGGCAGCGAAGCAGCAACACCGCTGGCCCGGGAGTATGCCGAAATCCGCCTATGGTCAGCGCCAGCAGTGCTGGCTAACTACGCGATTTTGGGCTGGTTTTTAGGCCAGCAGAACTCTCGAGTCACGCTGATGATTTTGCTGCTCACCAACAGCGTTAATATCGTGCTCGACCTATGGTTTGTGATCGGGCTAGGCATGACCAGCAACGGTGTTGCGCTGGCCAGTGTGATTGCTGATTATAGCGCCCTCGCGTTTGGCGCCGTTTTAGTGCTGCACCAGCTGGGGCATTTAGAGGGCACCTTTCAGCGCCAGCGGCTGCTGGTGCTATCGGCTTACTCGGCGCTGTTCAACGTCAACGCTAACCTCTTTGTGCGCACCCTAGGCCTTTTGTTTGCCATGGCCTTCTTTACCGCCCAGGGAGCGCGCCAGGGCGACACGGTGCTCGCCGCCAACGCCGTACTGCTGCAGTTTATTATGCTCACCAGCTATGCACTGGATGGCTTTGCCCACGCAGCAGAGTCCTTGGTGGGCCGCGACTACGGGCGGCGCAACTGGCAGGCGTTTGCCAACACGGTGCGTGCTACCGCCCGATTCTCTTTCTGGACCGCCGCCGTAGCAACGCTGGCCTTCGCCGTAGGCGGTAACGCCCTCATTGCACTGCTCACAGGGCTCGACGAGGTTCGTAGCACTGCGGCTATTTACTTACCCTGGATGGTCGCCATGCCCCTACTGGCCGTATGGAGTTACTTGCTTGACGGGGTATTTATCGGCACCTCTGCCGTGCGTGAAATGCGCAACAGCATTTTCATTGGCCTGGCTATTTACCTGCCTACCTGGTGGTTGACCCAGGGGCTAGGCAACCACGGCCTTTGGCTCGCCTTCACCCTCTTTACCTTGGCGCGCTCTGCCGTGCTTATCGGCTATTATTGCCACTATCGTCAGACTCGCTGGCGCGCGGAATCCCCTTAATTAAGCGACCGTTGAAGCCTGCAACGCTCGCTCGGCTCTGACTGCGCTAACGTAATTTTAGGCGCCGGTGTATGCTGCCCAGCGAGAGATGAAAAACACGGCACGCCCACGTATATTAGCGTCGCACTTCCTAATAACGATTATAGCGAGCATCCCATGCTAAAATTCATATCCAAGCCAGCGGTTAAACTGGTCGAGCGCTATTTGCCTGACCCCTATATTTTTGTACTGATATTAACGCTGATCGCAGCGGTTGCTGCCATTGCCGTAGAGCGCCAGACACCCTTGGCCGTTCTGCGCATGTGGGGCGACGGTTTTTGGAACCTACTCACCTTCTCCATGCAGATGCTGCTGGTGTTAGTGACAGGCTTTATGCTGGCCAGCTCCCCCCCTATCAAACGCTTTCTGCAAAAAATTGCCAGCACCGCAAAAAGCCCGGGTGGCGCTATTATCTTAGTCACCCTGGTGTCGCTTGCTGCCAGCTGGATTAACTGGGGTTTTGGGCTGGTGGTCGGTGCCCTGTTTGCGAAAGAGTTGGCCCGCGTGATTCGCGTCGACTACCGCTTACTGGTCGCCAGTGCGTACTCAGGTTTTGTGGTATGGCACGGCGGTCTAGCCGGTTCAGTGCCGCTCACTATCGCGACCGAGGGCCACTTCTCCGCTGACCAGATCGGGGTGATAAGCACTAGCTCCACCATTTTTGCCTTTTTTAATTTAGCCATTGTGCTTTGCTTGTTTATCGCGGTTCCGCTCGTCAACCGCATGATGCTGCCAGATGAAAAAGACAGCGTTTATATTGATACCAAGCTGCTCGACGATGAACCAGAAACGCAAGGCCGTATTACCCGTCCGGCAGAAAAGCTCGAAAACAGCATCCCGCTGGCCCTGTTAGTAGGCGTACCGGGACTGCTGTTCCTGCTTGACCACTTCTTACTACGTGACGGCGGCTTAAACCTAAACATCGTCAACTTCCTGTTTTTATTCTTAGCCATTGTGCTGCATCGTACGCCACGAAACCTGCTTAACAGCCTAAATGAAGCGATTAAAGGCGGGGCGGGTATCGTGATTCAGTTCCCGTTCTACGCTGGCATTATGGCAATTATGGTGCAGTCGGGTTTGGCACAAAGCATGTCAGAGTGGCTAGTCTCTTTTGCTACCGCCACTTCGCTGCCGTTCTGGTCGTTCCTTAGCGCCGGGATTGTTAACCTGTTTGTACCTTCCGGTGGTGGCCAGTGGGCGGTACAAGCACCGGTTATGCTACCGGCAGCGGAAGCGTTAGGGGCCGATATTTCCCGTGTTGCCATGGCCGTTGCCTGGGGTGATGCCTGGACCAACCTGCTGCAACCCTTCTGGGCGCTACCGGTACTGGCGATTGCGGGCTTAAAAGCCAAAGACATTATGGGCTTCTGCCTGATTCAGCTGTTTATTACCGGCATTATTATTTCCGTTGGCTTAGTCTGGTTCTAAGCTCTTGCTGGCAGATCTTGCTGTCAGTTTTAACGGTAAGTTCTAGATGTTAAGCACGACGTGCTAACACCTGTGGTTAGAGGTTAGAGGTTAGAGATTAGAGATTAGAGATTAGAGATTAGCTAAAACGGACCTGCCCACATCCACCGCCCGCCCAATTGGGCGGGCCTTTTCAGCCCGTAAGGTTTTTCTATGTCTGAAACGCCCAACCTTGAACATAGCGCCCTGCCCGGCCAGCATGAACTCTCCATGACCGTACTAATGACGCCGGATATGGCTAATTTCAGTGGCAAAGTGCATGGCGGTGCTATTCTTAAAAAGCTTGATGAAGTGGCCTACGCCTGCGCCAGCCGCTATTCAGGTCACTATGTGGTCACACTTTCCGTGGATCAGGTACTTTTTAAGCAGCCTATCCACGTGGGCGAACTGGTGACCTTTTTAGCCTGCGTCAACCATGTAGGGCGCTCCTCTATGGAGGTAGGGGTTAAAGTCGTGGCAGAGGATATTCGCCAGAAGCTGATTCGCCACACCAATAGCTGCTATCTCACCATGGTGGCGGTCAATGCCGACGGAAAGCCCGCCAAAGTACCGCCTTTAGCGCTGGAAACATCACTGCAAAAACTTCGCTATGACAAAGCAGCCCTGCGAAAAAAGCTGCGCAAACAGGCAGAAAAGGAAGAGCTGTTAACGCAGCAGCATCATCAGCTAAACCACTAGCCTACTGTTACCTCATTAATGCGATGACAAGGAGTCTTCATGCCCGCCAGGGAGCGCTACCCACACCTGCCTAAAGCCGTTGAGTATGCGCATATCGGCTGGGATTTTTTAATTCTTGCGGCGGTTATTATTAACCTGAGCCTGCTGCTGTTTGATTCACTGTTCCTAATTGACACGATCAACCAAGCGATCGCCTCCATTGCACCCGGTTTTCACGATTTCTACGACACAACAATTCACAGCCGCTTTACGGTTATTGATCTCTATTTTGTGGCTTTTTTTGTGGCCGACGTACTGCTGGGCTGGGCGGTAGCCATTGCCGAACGGCGCTACCACCGCTGGTTTTTCTACCCCTTTGTTCATTGGTACGACGTGCTTGGCTGTATTCCGCTAAGCGGTTTCCGCTGGCTGCGTGTCCTGAGGGTGGTGTCGCTACTGAATAGATTGCACCGACTGAGGTTAATCGACGTCACCCGCTGGAAGAGCTATCAGTTTGCCGCCAAATACTACGATATTCTGTTGGAAGAACTCTCCGATCGGATTGCCCTGCGCCTATTAGGCAATGTGCAACAGCAGATTGTTGCCAGCGACTCACTCACCGAGCAAGTCATCGACCGGGTTATCATGCCCCGTAAAGACCAGCTCATTCACGAAATTGCTCAACGTCTAGAAGGCACGGTCGGTCAAGCCTATCAACAGAATCGCACCGCCATTATGAAGGCTATTGATGACTTGGTAAGCCGCACCCTGCGGGAAAGCCCTGAAATCCAAAAGCTGCACCGCCTACCCATGGGGCAAACGGCATCCAATGCCATGCAGGCATCGCTCAGCGGGGTAGCGCAGCGCCTTGTAGATGAGCTGGCACTGGGTATTCACTCGACTGAATTCCGCCAGCTCGTTGAAAAGACTGCAGAAAGCGGCTTCGAAAGCTGGCTAACCGTCGATGAAGGCAGCGCCCACGTCACCGAGCAGGTGCTCTACGACATTATCGAGATGCTCAAAGAGCAGGTGCGTCGCCAACGCTGGAAGGGTCGTTATGAGTAACGAGTGGTTAATTCTTGGCCCTGCTGCGCTTTTTATGATGTCGATGACGCTAACGCCTGGGCCTAACAATATTATGCTAACCGCTTCGGGGGCTAACTTTGGCTTTCGGCGCACTATGCCGCATATGTGGGGTATTTTAGGCGGCTGCTTTTTGTTATTTGCCAGTATCGCACTAGGGCTCGGGGTGTTATTTGAGCGTTTCCCTCTGGTGCAAACGACCTTGCGCTGGGTGGGTAGCGCCTACTTGCTCTACCTCGCGTGGAAAATAGCCACCGCGCCGCCACCTAATCTTGAAGGGAGTCAGCGGGGAGTGCCGTTAACCTTTTGGCAGGCGGCAATGTTTCAGTTTGCTAACCCAAAGGCCTGGGTAATGGGGCTGGCGTTAATGGCGGGGTTTCTACCTGAGAGCGGCCAGCCAGTACTCAACGCACTCGTGCTGGCCGGGTTTGCGGAACTAGTGGCGCTGCCCTGCATTGCTCTATGGGCAGCCTTTGGCACGGCGATTGGACAGCGGATCAGAAGCGACGGGGCATGGCGCGCATTCAATATTTCCATGGGCCTACTCACCGCCGCTTGTGTCGTGCTAATTCTGCGTTAACCGCAGCGCAACGCTTCGATGGTATCGTCACTATCTAAGTGAATATTCAGGCGATCTTCCCGGTAGTCCATGGTGGCTACGCTGTCGGGGCGTAGCACCCGAACTTGGCGAGCACCGCTCTCGCTTTGTAGCTGAGGGACATTGGCGTCGTTAAATGGCTCGCCTATGACGTGCTTCACGACGTCACTATTGCAGCTAGCTCCATTGGTAGTTACTTCACTCTGGCCAACGGTGGGCGGAGGCGGTGCCGGCGCACTAACAGGCTCGGGCCCGCTGGCACAGGCGTTCAGTAATGAAGCCGCTAACAGCACGGCAAAGCTGCTTCCAAACCGTCTCTTCGTTGAGCCGCAAAATACGTTAACCATACATTATCTTCCTTGTTAAACCGTGGTGACCCACCGCAAAACGGGCCAGGCAATAATGCCCAGCCCGCTTTTATAGCCTTACCCTGCCTAATACCGCTATCTAGAGCATTAACTCGCTGCATCCTGAACGGCTTTTCCGCCTTCCTGTACGTCCTGTCCTGCGCCTGCCATCGTATTACAGCCCGCCAACGCACCTGCGGTGATGAGCAAAATAAAGCTGGTAGCGATGAGTTTTTTCATGGGTGTTCTCCTTAACAAGTCAGTCAGTTGACCTACCGTCAACGTAGCGAAGCTCCTTAGGCCGCGTTACCGCGTAGGAGTAATGTTAGCGTAACAGCGTTTTGCCTGTTGCGCCTAGTTTGCAGCCCTATCTTGTATCGGCGCCATAAGCAGCTGCTATGATGCTAATCATCACTTGGCTGCCTGGAGCACTACGCCTTTGGATACCTTTGATCTCGATTCACGCTTAGCGACAGATACCCTGCCCCTTGCCGACTTACCTCTGTGCCGCGCCGTGTTAATGAACGACGCCCGCTACCCCTGGGTTATTCTGATACCAAGAGTCCCATCAGTCAGCGAGGTATTTGAACTATCTAACCAAGACCAAGCGCAACTTTGGCGTGAGGCAACAGCGCTTGGTGAGGCAATGAAAGGCGCGTTTCACGGCGACAAGCTCAATATAGCCACGCTGGGCAATGTCGTCAGCCAGCTGCACCTTCATTTGGTAGTACGTTACCAAGATGATGCAAGCTGGCCTGCTCCTGTATGGGGCAACGGCACGCCTGAGCCTTATAGCTTAAACTTGCAGGGCCAGCGCCGTGAGCAGCTACTCGCTCAAATTCATGGGCTCAACGCAACGCTAAACCAATAGGCATGTCGTGTTTTGTACTGCACCACTACAACCCTAGCGGCCTAATAGCGAAGGCCCCTGCCGCGGGGCAGGGTCGTTTAACAGCGGTCCACTGGCTGGCTGGGCGGCACCTGCGAGAGAAAGCGACACGCCTAGCGCAATGATAAGAGCACCGCCCGTGAGCGCTACCCAGCCAGCCACTTTCTCGGCCACCTGCTGGCTACGCTGTTTTTGCAGGCGCTTAGCAGCCCACCCCCTGGCCACAATGCTGGCAATCGCCAAAAAGGAAACCGTGATTCCTGTTCCCAGGGACATAGCGATGACCGAAGCGACGCCTACATAGAACTGCCCTAGCAGGCTTGCCGCCCCCAGCATCAGTACTGCCCCCGTGCAGGGACGCATACCAATGGCCCCTACAGTCATAAGCGCAGTGCGCCAATCAAGCGCCTGCTGTGGCTCTATATGGTGAGCACCGCCACAGCAGTGCGCATGGTCATGGCTGTGGCGGTGGCTGTGCTCAACAGCATCATGATGACTAACTGCGTAGGCACGGCGCAGTTGCTTAATGGCTCGCCAGCATAGCCAAGCGCCTAACATTGCTACCAATATAAAGCTTGCCTGCTCTACCCATACCACGCTTCCCATGGCTTGGCGGGTAACCCAGCCCAGCCCATGTACCAGCACCGCCACCATGGCAATCGCCGTCACCCCCTGCAGTAGCGATGCAGCAAAGGAGAGCCCCAATGCCCGACGGGTGGCACCTCCATGAGAGGCTAAATAAGTTGCCAATACTGCTTTACCATGCCCCGGCCCCGCCGCGTGAAAGACGCCGTAAGCGAAGCTAACTCCCAGCAACGATAGCCAGGTAGCCGTGGTAGGTGTGCGGGAAAGTTCGGTAATCGCCAACGTTAAGCTACGGTGTAAATCCCGCTGCCAAGACAGCAGTTGAAAACTGGCACCCTGAAAATTGCTCTGCACGACAAAAACAATCAGCGCTGCCCCTAAAAGGCCAAGCGCTACCCATATAATGCGGTGCCGCGTTAATGGCATCACACCCTCCAGCAAATGTTATAAAGTAACACTTTATACACGACTCCCCCTGCCACTGGCTAGGGGCAAATGACGCGTCCTGTTTCGGCAAAGTGCCTGCCCAATCCTGGCTCTGCTTGCTCATCAACATCGAGCAGCGCCGCCTGCATCACCAGCTCTGGGTCAGGGTCTGCAGGTATGATAGTTAACTCGCAGCTTGGCTCTCCGTGCAGGATGAGCGCCTGCTTAGAAGGAGAGCCGTCCTCCTCGTCATGCACTACTTCAAGGTAGTAGGTAGGGTCAAACACTTGGTACTCAAGCGTATGGCCCGCTAGCGGCTGAGGCGAGGACAAGGGCAAAATGAACATAAAGGTTAAGCGGCCATCGCGCTCCAGCGCTGTATATTCAGTTACCTCTCCTAGAGACTGGCGCTTGCCATCAATACGCACTTCAGTGAAGTAATGCTGTTGAGCTAGGTTATTGCGAATTTCACTACCTAACTGGTCAAGCCCCTGCGCAAGATCCGCTCCCTGCACCTGCTGAAGCTCTTCAAACACCACCAAACTGTAGAAAGGATCCATTTGCCACGTTTGATGCAGAGCGCTCACTACTCCCTGATCATCGGTGACCACCCGCACATTTAGATCTATCCAACCGTGAGGGTGGGCTAACACGCTTGGGCTTATACAGAGTCCAGCAAAGCCAATGGCTAACGCGCCACGCCAGGCGCGTCCTTTACTTTTTAGATCGGTAAGCCTGGGTGTTACTGCTGTCACGGTGCTTCTCCCAACTTATTCTGTAGCTCGACTAGCCATGGATCCAACAAGTAGGGCGGCAGCGGTTGGTTTCCCCGCAGGGCTGAGACGCGTACCCGGCTGCCGCCACCCTCTTCGCTAACCTGGAGCTGTAATCGGTACTCCGGCCAGCGGGCAAGGGAGGCTTCCGCACGCCCTAAGGCTAAATCCGCATGCCTGACCACATACCCTTGGGTCATCATCAGCTCTACGGCCTGACGAAATGTCTGCTCTGTTGACGCAGCGTAACGAAGCTCTCGGGTTTCAGCCGGTTGTTGGGTAGCGCAGCCAGCCAACACCAGCAGGGCACTGACGATTAACATACAGCGAAGTCTCTTCATGGCGCGCTCTCAATGCTAGAGGATTGCGATAGCGCTGCCTGGAAGCGCTGGCAAAAATCATTGTTACTAGCGCTATAGGACTCGCGAAGATCCCTTAAGTGATCATAACGGCGAATATCCCGCGAAATGCGCACATAACCGTCATTTACTAACAGCGAAACCCGCTCGACTTCAACCGGCCGCTGGCCGACGCCACCACCAAACCCTGTCCCAACCCCTAAACCGATGCTGGAACCGCCACGCCCACCCAACCCGATACCTCCAAATACCCGCATGCCACGCCCGTACCCATAGGCGTTATCGTAAGGATCGTAATAACCAATCAGGTCTCGCTGGCGACTAGCACTTACTAGCCCCAAATGGATATCCGTAGAAGCAAGCTCAAAGCCCCACGCTTCCAACACTGCAACACTTTGGGCCAGCACTTCTTGCGCCAACGCCTCATGATCCTGCCCGTTCCCTGTTGCCTGTGGCACTGCTGCCGAGCCTACAGGAAAGTAACACGATGCCGCTGGGGCAGGATCGGCTTGTGGCAGCCGATCAGGTAGGGTCTGACAGCCCACCAACAGCAGCAGACAACTCATACCCAGAGTAAGTATCTTCATGTTAGTTCCTCTAACTGTCGTCATGGCTGGTGTGGCATCGGGTAGCACGCTAAGCTCGCCAGCAGCGATCACTAAATAGCAGCAAACTGGGACAATAGTTTAGATAGCGTGTTTCAAAGACTGTATTTCAAAGGCAGTGTTTCAAAGATTGCGCTTCAGAGACTGTTTTTCACAGACGTTTTTCAAAGACAGCGTTTTAGAGACCATCATTTATGGAGGTTGTGCGATGAATGTACTGCTTTGCCCCGATAGCTTTAAAGATGCCTTGAGCGCTGAACAGGCAGCTCGGGCAATGGCCAGCGGTGTCAAGCGCGCAACGCCAGCCGTCACGCTAACGGTTTGCCCACTGGCCGATGGCGGCGAAGGCAGCCTTGAAGCCCTGATTGCCGCCACCGGCGCCGAGCGGCGCGAGTTAACCGTACAAGACGCCTTGGGGCGCCCCCGTCTAGCCTCCTGGGGCTGGCTCGGCCAACAGCGTACCGCGTTTATCGAACTGGCAGAAGCCAGCGGGCTACAACATCTATCTGCTCAAGAGCGAAACGCCCTGCACACCTCTACCTACGGCGTAGGCGAGCTATTTACAGCTGCTTTAGATGCGGGCGCCGAAAAGGCCCTTTTGCTGCTCGGCGGTAGCGCCACTAACGATGCAGGTGCAGGCATGCTGCAAGCGTTAGGTGCTCAATTGCTGGATCAGCAGGGTTCCCCACTGCCCCCTGGGGGAGCAGCGCTCCAGCAACTGGCTACCCTGGACCTTGCAACGCTGGACCCGCGCCTTGCCACACTCCAGGTTGAGGCGGCGGTGGATGTAGACAATCCCCTGCTGGGCGAACGGGGAGCAAGCGCCGTGTTTGGCCCACAAAAAGGCGCTTCTCATGATGACGTCGCGCAGCTGGATCGTGCCCTTAGTCACTTCGCTGATATATGTTCAGACGCGCTTGACCGCGATGACCGAGCGCTTGCAGGGGCAGGGGCTGCCGGTGGCATGGGGTTTGCGGCGCGCATGTTTTTCAATGCCACGCTCACGCCGGGTATTGAAATGATTATGCAGCAAGCCAAGCTTTCTGAGCTGCTCGCTCAGGCTGATTTGGTCATCACCGGTGAAGGCCGCTTAGATGGCCAAAGCCTTGCTGGAAAAACGCCGATTGGCGTTGCCCGCGCAGCACACCGGCAGGGTAAGCCCGTAATTATTTTAGCCGGTAGCTTAGGCGATGGCTGGCAGGCCTGCTTTGAAGAAGGCGTCACCGCCGCCTTTGCCCTGGCAGATGGCCCTATGAGTCTTGAGCAAGCCCTACCGCGCACCGCAGAGTTACTAGCGGCGCGCTGCGAGAGCATTGCTCGCTTATGGATAGCGCGAGATAGGCCATAGATGACTAGATATATCTTAGCTGAGCGCTAACCCTTGAAAAACCGGGCTAGCGCCTGCATCTCTAAGCTAGACGCAAGCTGTATCAGCTTGCTGCCAGCACTATGTTATGGCGCTATTGCCGCGATGCAAAAAACTTGTTTTGCAGCTTAAGGCAAGCGTCTTAAGCTAAATCAAATGATTTGATGGCCGTTAAATACTAACGCGGCTCCAACCATGGAGGAGCATCACATGACCGACACCAATAGCATTGGCCTGCACGAAGGCAGCGCCAGCCAACTCGCCGAAAAACTCAACCACCTGCTGGCCAACTACCAAATTTTTTATATGAACGTCCGTGGCTATCACTGGAACGTAAAAGGCAGCGACTTTTTTGAGCTGCACGCTAAATTCGAAGAGCTCTACACCGACCTCCTCACCAAGGTAGACGAAGTAGCCGAGCGTATCCTTACGCTAGGCCATAAGCCGGTGCACGCATATAGCGACTACATAACGCTATCGCACATTCAGGAAGATAAAGATGTGCACGACGGCAAGACCTGCGTGAAAGGGGTGCTGACTGGATTCCAAACGCTAATTGAGCTCCAGCGCGAGCTGCTGTCGCTCGCCTCAGATGCTGACGACGAAGGCACCGCTGCCCAAGCGGGCGACTACATCCGTGAGCAGGAAAAAACGGTGTGGATGCTGAATGCTTACTTAGGCAAGTAAGCGTTAATCGCAAGCTAAACACGAAAAACGGCACCTCCGCGGTGCCGTTTTTTTTGTGGCGGACTAACGAAGCCGTTAACGCGCCGTCGCTAATTGCTCAATCAGCGCACGCAGCATGTCCCAAAACTCCGCCACTGAATCCAGCTCCACTCGCTCATCTGGGGAGTGAGCGCCGCGAATCAGCGGGCCGAACGAAATCATATCCAGATGCGGATACTTACTGCCTAAAATACCGCACTCAAGCCCCGCATGAATCACCTTTACCTCAGGCTCACGGCCAAGAAGCTCAGCATGGCGCTGTTTAAACGTCGCCAGCAGCTCACTTTCTGGGTTAGGCGCCCAGCCAGGATAGCCATTTTCCACCTTCACCCGTGCGCCCATCAGCCCAAACAGCGCTTGAAAGCGGTCGGCCATCGCCTCCGTCGCACTATCGTGCAGCGAGCGTACTAGCGCGCATAGATGAAAACGCCCGGCCTCCAAACTCAGCACACCCAGATTATTCGAGGTCTCTACCACGCCCGGCACGTCGGCACTCATACGCTCAACACCACAGGGGGCCGCATGTAGGGTGGCGAGCAGCATAGCGCTGGCATCTCGGGTGAGCGGCTCTGCCTCAGGAGGCGCTATACGCTGGGCCGTTAGCGTTAGGCCGCTGTCACCGCTCCCAAGCTCTGCTTTTAAGGTACGCTCTAAGCTTGCTACTGCGGCTAACGCCGCTTCTATATCGTCGGCAGGTAGGGCCACCTGGGCAAATGCCTCCCGGGGAATCGCATTGCGTAAGGTGCCACCTTGATAGCTGATAAGCCGTACATCAAAGGTTTCCAGCGCGCGTAGCCCCCGTACCAGCAAGCGGTTGGCATTGCCCAGAGGCTTATGAATATCCATACCCGAGTGACCGCCTTTTAGGCCGGTCAGCGCTAGTGATATCACCTGCTCATCTTCCTGCAGCTCGGCGCTGGGTAGCTGAGCATCCACCACAACATCGGCGCCACCTGCACAGCCAATATAGACTTGGCCACGATCTTCGCTGTCCAGGTTGAGCAGCAGTGAACCCTCTAACCAATGCTCGGCCAGGTTTAATGCGCCCCCCATGGAGGTTTCTTCTTCTAAGGTAAACAGCGCCTCAAGCGGCCCATGGGTAAGCGCCGGATCTTCTAGTACGGCAAGAATCGCCGCCACACCCAACCCATTGTCAGCCCCCAGGGTAGTGCCATCGGCATGTAACCACCCCTCATTAACGTAGGTGCTGATTGGGTCGCGGGTAAAGTCGTGTTCCTTGCCAGCATTGGCCTGGGCCACCATATCCAAATGCCCCTGCAACACCACCCCCGGCGCCTGCTCGCAGCCCGGCGAGGCCGGCTTGCGAAGCCGCAAATTGCCAAAGGCATCACGGTCGTGGGCAAGCCCTTGGGCATCGGCCCAGGCTTCAAGGGTAGCTACCAGCGCGGCTTCATGACCAGAGGGGCGCGGCGTGTTGCATAGCGTACGGAAGTGGCGCCAAACAAGGTTTGGTGCGAGCGCTTCTAAATGTGCGTTCATGGGAGCTCTTATTTATCGATAACCGATCTATCCTAACGCTCTGAACCACGTCAGGAAAGCGTGTGCTTTCTATCTGTTCAACTATATATGATCTGACTGCCTCCCCCGCCTCAGCTATCTACTTACCTATTCCTCTTGACTAAGTATGCGCTGCACGGCTTGACGCAGTCGTCTAATCGCCTCGCCGTGAGCTTTTGCCAAGGGCTGGTTCTGAAACGCCCAGGCGGCCAGCTGCTGATGGGCTAAGCTTGCCTGCTCATCCAACGTCCAGCGGCTTGCTTCCCGGGCCAGCGCCTGCAACGCCGCCCGGGCAAGCGCGGGGTCACGGTAAGCATACGCAACGTCGTCAACGGCCTGCCTATCAACCTGGTTAAGTGGCTCGCTCTGGAACGACGGTAATAAAAGCACCAGCACAGCGGCAGGCAGCGCGGCCAATTCAAATGCCAAGAGGCTCGGTAATGAAGATGCAAGTTGATCCTGCAGCGCTTTAAGCACCGCTTCACCCTCCGCATTTAACGCCTTCGCCACCATCACTGCATACTCTCCGGTGGCTGTTTCGCGGGTAACGCCCAGCCGCACAGGGACAAATCCTAACGCCAGCCAAAAGCGTAGCAGTGACGCCTCGGCGCCAAAGGTAGCGCCATATAGCGCGACCCCTTGCTGAGCGGCGTCAGCGGTATCCTCTTTTAAAAGCCGTCCCGCGAGCCCTTCCCGTCGTCGCTCAGGGTGAGTCGCAATTCGTGATACCCGACGCCAACGGGCGGTCAGCGCTTCCCTGCTTCCACTGTGCGCTGCCAGCGACTGGGCAAGCAAGTGCCCCTGGGGACGGCGTTCGCCACGCGCCACCTGCTCAGCAAGCACCGCTGCAAAACCGCCTTCCTCGCGGGTAACTAGCACCGCCTGAGGCTCATCGTCATGGGTGATGATACGAAGCCCCGTGCCTGGGCCATCCAATAGCTGGCGTACATCGCTAGGGGTGGTGCGGTAGTGTGACTGCACTAAAAGGCCGAATAACTTTTCTAGCCGGGGCTCTTGCTGAGCGAGTTCGGCTTGAACCAAAAGAACACTGCTTCCTTCGCCCTGCTTGGCTTGTGGCAGAGGCGCCTTTAACAGCAGTAGTTGCTGAATCGCCGCTTCAAGAGGGTCTGATGACGACCAGCGGACAGGCTCCGTGAGTTCAATTGCTCGCCACTGAGGCGCTTGGTGATTGAGCACTTCACGAAAGCGCAAAGCGAAGCCTCGCCCTGAGCCCTCGTAACCATGTACCGTGGTCGCAAAGGCAATACGCGGAAACGCAGCCAGCCACTGCCCTAGTAGCGCCGCAGGAATGGCGGCGGCTTCATCAACCAGCAGGTAGCTGCCGTCACCGCCAAGGCGCTGGTCGTTAACAGACTCAGTAAGCAAATCTGGCGGTAAAAAATCCACGGCGGCACCGCCTGGCATCACAAAGCGACCTGGCGCTTCCCGCAGACCGTCGGGGCAGAGCGCTTCTAACCGGGCAAAAAAGCTTTCCAGGGAGCTTAACCGGGGGGCTGTCACCACAATCTGTGCTACGCCTTTGGCCAACAGCCGAGCGCAAGCAATCCCCAACGCAGCACTTTTACCGCGCCCCCGGTCAGCAGTAATCACCAGTGGTCGGCGCCGCTTAAGCCCCACCAACCCGGCAACGGCCCTGGCTTGATCTAGCGTTAGGCAGTCGGCGTCATCGGCATAAGCAATACGCTGTGCGCTGGCGGATAGCTTAGGTAGCTTCAACCCGCCATCGACTGACCAGTGAATAATGCCGGGAGATGACAGCAAACGCGCCATACGCGCTAGGTAGTGCGCAGTAAGGGACTCCCAGTGCCAGGGGTGATCAGCAAAACGGGCGTAATCAGGGTCAGGATGACGACCAAAGCACGCGGGCGTGATCACAACGCACAGACCGCCTGCCGTCACGGTGCCTGCTAATGCGCCCAAGGCATCCGGGTCTAGCCCCTGGGCACCGCTGGCATCAATCACCATCAGTTGATGCTCGGCACCTAGCCGGGTACGCGCCTTGCGTGCTGTTACGCAGGGAGTAACCGGTGCTTCCTGTACATCACCTACCCAAAGCGGCGACTGCCAAGGTGCGGCTTGCCAAAGCTGCAGGGCCTGCTGACGGCACTCGTTTGGCGGCCCAAATAACCACACGAGCTGCCGCCAGCGGCGGCGCTGCAAGCGCGCTGCGTGACAAGCCAGTGCATGAACCTGACGGGGACGCGTAGTACTCAATGAGGTCATATCAGCTTCCAAACGGGCGTTATGCTTACAACTTTGGTATTGAAAACACTGCTTTTCAACGCTAAAACTCTTCTTCTTACTGCCATGGTGACGTCATAAATGCTTGTTAAATTTAACAATTACAACCAAGCAACTAATAAGCATGGCGTTTGTTCTATTAAACACTGATATTGCGCCGCAGCGGGTAGATTATGATAGCTTACGTCTGTAGCGGGACAGGGGCATCGCTTACGTAAACGTCACCTACCGCTCATTACTTTCCTGTCTCCAGGTATCAAACACTAATAAATCCGTACGCCAAACCAGGAAATCATCATGAAAAAAATGGCAAAATTCGCCCTTACAGGCCTCGCGGCTGGCGTTGCCTTCGCCGCACTCACCACTACCGCTCAGGCACAAGAACAGTGGACAATGACCTCCACTTGGCCCGACAACCTGGATCTTATTAAAATCGATCAGCACTGGGCTAATTTAGTAAACCAACTGGCCGGGGATGAGCTGCAAATCAACTTCCGGGCTGGCGGCACGCTGATGCCTGGCACAGAGGTGTTTGATGCCACTGAAACAGGCAGTATCGAAGCTGCAGGCGATTGGCCAGGGTATTGGGCGGGCTTAAACCCTGCTTTCTCACCCCTTGCGACCACTACTAGCCTATTTAACGGCGTAGATTACCTAAACTGGATTCAGCAGTGGGGCGGTCGTGAGCTGTATGAAGAAATCTACGGCCAGTACGACATGATGTATTTACCTTACGGCATTACCAACAACGAATCAGGCTTTATGGGGCGCACCCCCATTGAGAGCCTTGCCGACTTAGAAGGCAAGCGACTGCGTTTATCTGGCCGTGACCAAGGCCGCGTACTTGAGCAACTAGGCGGTTCCCAGGTAACACTGGCCGGCGGCGAAGTGTACCAAGCGATTGAGCGTGGCGTTATCGACGCTGGCGAGTTCTCAACGCCGGGCGTTGATTTCAAAGCAGGCTTTGCAGAAGTGGCCGACTACTGGGCCACGCCAGGCTGGCACCAGTCAGCGAGCGTTTTCGGCGTCATGATTAATAAAGATGCGTGGGATGCGCTTTCTGAAGAGACGCAAGAAAAGCTCCGGATCGCAGCAGACGCCACCATGGCTTGGTCACTCTCTTGGTCTGAACGCGAGTCTACCGATGCTACCCAGAAGTTTATAGATGCTGGCGTCACCATTAACCAATTCTCAGAAGAAGACCTGGCGCGCATCCAAGATATCACCAACGATGTTATTGTACGCGGTGCCTGCGAGCACCCCGACCATGCCAAAGTTTACCATTCCATGATCACCTACCTCCAAGAGTACGCCGTATGGCGCGATGTCACCGTGCCGTTCAACATGAGCCGCACGATGGACAACCTGCCCTCTCTGGAAGAAATAGAAGCCTGCCTGTAAGACGCTTCTACGCCGCCCCGATCACCGGGGCGGTTTTTTTGTGCTGACTGCGGAGTGCTTCCATGAATGCAATTGCCAAGGCAATTGATGCAATTAACGAGCTGTTTGGCCGTATTGTCGCACCGTTAATTGCCATCATTACCCTGATTGTCCTCTATGACATTGCGTCGCGTTTTTTCTTTGGCCGCCCCAGCGACTGGGCGTTCGATGTAACCAAAATGCTGTTTGGTGCCCACTTCATGCTGATGGCTGCCTATGGGTTACGCCACCACGCCCATGTTGAAGTAGACGTCATCAAGCGATTGCTGTCCCGTAAGCGCCAAGCATTAGTTGAGGTAATCGGTTATCTGGTCTTCTTTGTTCCCTTTATCTGGATGCTACTGACCTTCGGCTGGCGCTTCTTTGAACGCTCATTCAGCCGTGGTGAAACCACCTATGGCATGGTGTCGATCCCGGTATACCCTGTTAAGGGCGTCATCGTGGTAGCCGCGGCACTTCTATTGCTGCAGGCAATTGCCATTGTGTTGCGTGCGATTATGCAACTGCGCGAGGAGAAATCAGTATGAACCTGAGCCCTGAACTGCTGGCGCTAGTCATGTTTGGCGGGCTGCTCATCGGCCTTTTTATGGGCCATCCGTTGGCCTTTGTACTCGGCGGCGTGGCCGTGATCGGCGCGTTCTTAGGCCCGGGTGAGCGCGTACTGGGCACGCTGATTAACAATATTTTTGGTAATGCCATGGACAACTATGTCCTCGTGGCTATTCCCCTATTCGTATTAATGGCGAGGTTTCTTAACGACTCAGGCGTCACGGAGAAGATGTTCGATGCCATGCGCTTGCTGCTTGCTAACCTGCGGGGTGGCTTGGCGCTGACGGTCGTTATTGTATCGGTACTGCTGGCGGCGACCACCGGTATCGTTGGGGCATCCATTGCGGTGATGGGCATGATTGCCTTAGTGCCGATGCTTAAGTATGGCTATAACAAAGAGCTAAGTGCCGGCGTCATTATGGCCAGCGGCTGTTTGGGCATCCTTATCCCCCCCAGCATAATGCTGATTTTAATGGCTAGCTACTCGCCTGTTTCTGTTGGCGCGCTGTTTGCTGGCGCAATGGTTCCGGGTTTAATGCTCGGCGTTATGTACGCCCTATACGTACTGCTTATTTGCCATTTTAAGCCTTCTTACGGCCCACCAGTGCCTAAGGAGGAGCGTGCGGAAGTGAGCACCAAGCAGTTGCTGATTATGCTGGGTAAGTATGTTGTTCCTCCCATGTCATTAATCTTAGGCGTACTAGGCGCGCTGTTCACCGGCATCGCTACTGCCACCGAAGCCTCCGCCATTGGGGTTTTTATCGCCTTTATCCTGTTTATGATTTTTGGCGACCGTAAGATCAAAACTTGCTACAACACGCTGATTGAGGCTGGCAAGACCACCACCATGGTCATGCTGGTATTGGTAGGGGCCACGGCATTTACCGGGGTGTTCTCGCGCGGCGGCGGTATGCAGGTAATTCAAGATTTGCTGCTAGCCATGCCGGGTGGCACCACCGGCGCGCTGATTATGATGCTGTTCTTAGTGTTTATTCTGGGGATGTTCCTAGACTGGACAGGCATTGTGCTACTCAGCTTCCCGATTATGCTGCCCATCGTTCAGCAAATGGGTGTCGACCCTCTCTGGTTTGTAGTGATGGTCGCTGTAGTATTACAAACTTCGTTCCTAACGCCGCCATTTGGCTATGCGCTGTTCTACTTAAAGGGCGTGTCTCCCCCCGGCATAGAGATCGTCGACCTTTACAAAGCAGTGATTCCTTTTGTCGCGCTCATACTGCTCGCTTGCACGTTAATGGCCTTTTTCCCTTGGTTGGTGACAGGCCTACCTAGCTTAATGGTCGGTTATTAGCATACTGCTCATTTTTATGTTCTGACCACTACTTGCCTTACTCCCCTAACTTCTTAGCCCCCTCTTCCATGGGGGTTTTTTATTATCCATGGAAGGCTAGCTGCAGCCAACATGCGCAAGTGATACTATTTGCACCCGTAACTTTTTCGCATTGACGTTCGCATTTGCAATGCGGTCATTGCCCGCCTCGACCTAGGAGACAACGACGTGTCGCTACCTGCTCGCCGTTCACCGCTGGCTCTACTTTCAGGATTGGCCTCGCGTTTTACGCTCTCGCTAAACCCTTGGTCGATTGCGCTATTTTTAATAGCCCTGTCGGTGGCATTGCCTATCCTCGTGGTGTTTGGGCATATCCTGGTACCCACGGAGGGCGTGTGGCAGCATCTTGCCAGCACCGTGCTTCCCCGCTATCTCTCTAATACTTTTTGGCTGGTGCTATGGGTAGGGCTGGGTACGCTGATTATCGGCGCTAGTTCTGCCTGGCTGGTGGTAATGTGCCGTTTCCCTGGCAAGAGGATCTTTGAGTGGGCCTTACTGCTCCCCTTGGCGGTACCCACCTACGTGATCGCCTATGCTTACACTGACTTTTTGCAGGTAGCGGGGCCGCTGCAAAGCGCGCTGCGCGAGTGGTTTGGCTGGCAGTTCGGCGATTATTACTTTCCCAATATACGCTCGCTAGGCGGGGCCGCCACACTTATCACCTTTGTGCTCTACCCCTACGTCTACCTGCTCGCACGCGCCTCTTTTCTTGAACAGTCGGTGTGCGTGCTGGATGTGGGCCGCACGTTAGGCCGCGGCCCATGGCATCTGTTTAGTAGCGTTGCCCTGCCGCTGGCGCGCCCCGCATTAGTGGGCGGAGTATCGTTGGTGCTGATGGAAACACTCAATGAGTTTGGCGCCGTGCAGTTTTTTGGCGTGGATACCTTTACCACCGGCATCTACCGAACATGGTTTGGCTTAGGTGAACCGGTGGCTGCCGCTCAGTTGGCGGCTTGTCTGCTTACCTTTGTGATTG
The DNA here is from genome assembly GCA_002966495.1 of Halomonas sp. GFAJ-1. NCBI lineage: Bacteria > Pseudomonadati > Pseudomonadota > Gammaproteobacteria > Oceanospirillales > Halomonadaceae > Halomonas > Halomonas sp. GFAJ-1. The sequence goes on along the minus strand of CP016490.1, from coordinate 1,406,318 downwards.
TGCTGGTGCTACTTGAGCGCTACTCCCGTGGTAAACGCCGCTATTTCCACACCACCAACCGTTACCAGCAGTTGCCAGAGTACCAGCTACGCGGCTGGCGTGCGTTTGGCGCAACCATGGTGTGTTTACTGCCTATCGTGATCGGCTTTTTACTGCCCAGCGGCATCTTGCTGAATTTAGCCATTCACCAGGGCGACACGCTATTTGGTACCCGCTTTATTCGCTTCGCCACCAACAGCCTAAGCCTCTCACTGGTGGCGGCTTTAATCGCGGTGGGCATGGCGGTGCTACTTAGCTACGGCGTTAGATTGCACAACTCAGCAAGCGCCCGGCTGTTCACCCGCGTGGCCGCCATGGGCTACGCGATCCCAGGCTCGGTGGTGGCAGTGGGGATCTTGATTCCCTTCGCCTGGCTGGATAACACCCTTAATACTTGGCTACATGAGCACTACGGAAAAATCATCGGCCTGGTGTTTAGCGGCTCGGCGTTTATTTTAATTTATGCCTATGTAGTACGCTTTTTAGCGGTGTCGTTCAATGCCGTAGAAGCAAGCCTGGGGAAAGTCACGCCGAGTATGGACGCGGCCTCGCGCACCTTGGGTCAGACCGCTGGCGGCACGCTGCGCAAGATACATACTCCCTTAATGCGCAGCAGCTTGCTGGCGGCGGGTATTTTAGTGTTCGTAGACGCGATGAAAGAGCTTCCCGCTACGATGATACTACGTCCGTTTAACTTCGATACGCTAGCCGTGCGCGCCCACAGCCTAGCCTCCGACGAGCGCTTAGCAGAAGCATCCACGGCGTCACTTACCATTGTGGTGGTGGGGATATTGCCGGTCATACTACTCAGCTTGGCAATGCGCCGGGCACGGCCCGGCAGCCAAGCTGAGTAATGTGGGCTGGGTAGCCCAGTAGAATGGGTTAGCGAGGAAAGACAAACACCTGGGAGTGGTCCAAGTCGATATCAATCGGCTGGCCCTCCTGGGGAAGAAACACCCCGGGCACGCGGGCGTGTAAGTGCGCTTCCTGACCATCTTCGCAGTGGGCACATAGGTGAATTAAGCTAGTACGGCCCAGCAGTTTTGCCATCACCACGTGGCTGTGGCTGTGGGCCTCAGCAGGTAGGTCGCGCTCTTTAATGCGCAGCGCTTCGGGGCGAATCATGATTTGCGCTTTACTCCCCTCCTCCAGCCAACTGGCGTCTACCGCACCCACCGGGGTCTGCACTTTGCCATCGTGAACCGTGCCGCTTAGCTCGTTAACCTCCCCAAAAAACGTCACCACAAACGGGTCAATCGGTGCGCAATAAAGCTCACGCGGGGTGCCGGTTTGGATAATTCTGCCATCACGCATCAGCGCAATACGATCCGCCATAAACATGGCTTCTTCAGGATCGTGGGTAACCAGCAAGGTGGCAGACCCCAACTTCTTAAGCACGTGAAGCGTATCGTCGCGAATGCGATCCCGCAGCCGGGCATCTAAGCTTGAAAACGGCTCATCCAGCAGCATTAACTTTGGCGTAGGTGCCAAGGCGCGCGCCAGCGCCACGCGCTGCTGTTGACCACCCGACAACATATGCGGGTAAGTTTCAATGTAGTTGGCCATACCCAGCTGAGTAAGCAACTCTACCGCCCTCGCGCGGCGCTCGCGGCTGGGCAGGTGTTTAAGGCCAAAGGTAACGTTTTCCAGCACGCTTAAGTGCGGGAACAGCGCCGAGTCTTGAAAGGCGAGGCCGACATTACGCTTTTCCGGCGGCACATGGCGCTTACCGGGCGCAGCAATGGGATTTCCATCCAGGCTAACCGCGCCGTCCTGTAGCACTTCCAACCCCGCAGCAATGCGCAACAAGGTGGTTTTCCCACAGCCCGACGGCCCCAATAGACAAACCACCTCCCCTGGGGCGATGTTTAAATCTATCCCTTTGACGACTTGATTAGTCGCAAACGTATGATGGACCTCTCGCAGAGACAGGGCCGGTGCGGGGGCCGCAACATCGGTAAGTGACACAGTTGCCGTCATTTTTTCACCATTGCTTTATTCGACCATCGTTTCGTTCGACCATCGTATTGCTAACGCAATACAGTTACGAACACGGTTGAAAGTTATTTGCATTCTAATTTCTATTGCGATGAGATGCACGCCTCATCCATACATTGAATGATTTTAGTTACCATTTAGCTTGACGCCGACGCTAAGAAGCGCTTGAATACCCATCACGATAATGCAACTTATTCTCATAAGCATTCAGAGGTATTTTAATGAACAAAACACGCCTTTCCGTCTCTGTCGCTGCCATCATGGCGGGCGCTGCCTTCGCTAGTAGTACATTGGCCAATGAGGTCAATATTTATTCAGCGCGCCACTACGACTCAGACGAGATTCTTTATAGTGCGTTCACAGAAGAAACCGGTATTAAAGTGAACGTACTGGAAGGTGACTCTGACCAGTTGATGCAACGCATGCGCCGCGAGGGCATCGCCAGCCCCGCCGACGTAATGCTGACAGTGGATGCAGGTCGTCTTTGGCGTGCCGAGCAAGACGGTCTTTTCCAAGCCGTTGATTCTGAGGAACTTAATGAGCGCATCCCCGAGTCCATGCGCCACCCGGAAGGCAAGTGGTTTGGCTTCAGCCAGCGTGCACGGGTCATTTTTTACAACCGCGAAAATTTTGACCCCAGCGACGTCGCTAGCTATGAAGACCTAGCCGACCCCCAGTTTGAGGGCCAGGTTTGTATCCGCTCATCGAACAATATTTACAACCAGTCGTTGCTTGCTTCAATGATTGAGCACCACGGCGCAGAGGGTGCAGAAGAGTGGGCAAAGGGTATTGTGAGCAATTTAGCGCGCTCTCCTGAAGGTGGCGATACCGACCAAATCCTCGGGGTTGCCAGTGGCGAGTGTGACCTAGCGATTGCCAACCACTACTACTACGTTCGCTTACTACACTCGGATAGCGAATCCGACCGTGAAGCGGCACGCAAAGTGGGGGTCATCTTCCCCAACCAGGACGACCGCGGCACCCACATTAACGTTGGTGGTGCAGGCCTAGTAGCTAACGCCCAGAATGCAGAAAACGGCATTCGCTTCCTGGAGTTCTTAGCGTCAGAAAGCGCGCAAGAAGTGTTGGCTGAGCGTAACTACGAGTTCCCAGTCGTTGGAGGCATCAAGAAAAACCCGGTACTAGAATCATGGGGCGATTTTGCTAAAGACGATATCAACATCAGCATCCTGGGTGAAAACAACCCGGAAGCAATTCGCATTTTTGACCGTGTTGATTGGCGCTAAGCCTAGCCGCCTATCGTTAGGCGCAGGATTAGGATAGTCCAACGCTAAACAATCACCCGCAGCTTAGCTGCGGGTGATTTGCGTTATGCCTAGCGATTACCCAGGGCCTGGTGTGTTGAAAGGCTAGTGTGCCTCATCCCAGTTAGCACCACTTTCTGCCTCCACAATCAGCGGCACTTTCAGCTCTGCTGCTCCCTGCATGCGTTGTTGCACCTGCTCGATAAACGCATCGACCTGTTTTTCGGCCACCTCAAACACCAGCTCATCATGTACCTGCATGACCATAAGCGCATCAAACTCGCCCTCGGCCAGCCAGGCATCCACGTCGATCATTGCCTGTTTGATAATATCAGCGGCCGTCCCCTGCATGGGGGCATTAATCGCGGTGCGCTCGGCACCCTGACGGCGGTTGCGGTTTTGCGACTGAATTTCCGGCAGATACAGGCGCCGACCCAACACAGTTTCCACAAAGCCATCTTCTGCGGCTTGTGCACGGATACGGTCCATGTAGCGGGCCACACCGGGATAGCGATCAAAGTAACGGTCGATATAGGTTTGCGCCTGGTTGCGGTCAATATGCAGCTGACGTGATAACCCCCAGGCGCTCATGCCATAAATCAGACCAAAGTTAATCGCTTTGGCGCTGCGCCGCTGGTCTCCTGATACCTTGTCTAGCGAGGTACCAAAGACTTCCGCGGCAGTGGCCGTGTGGATATCGCGCCCATCGGCAAATGCGTCTAGCAACCCTTTATCTTCGGAAAGATGCGCCATAATACGCAGCTCAATTTGCGAGTAGTCGGCCGCGACAATGCGGTAGCCAGGGCGAGCGATAAACGCCTGACGAATTTTGCGCCCCTCTTCAGTACGAATAGGGATGTTTTGTAAGTTCGGATCAGACGATGACAGCCGCCCAGTGGCGGTAACCGCTTGGTGGTAGCTGGTGTGCACCCGGCCAGTGGCTTTATTGAGCAGGCGCGGTAGCTTGTCAGTGTAGGTAGATTTCAGCTTGGCAAGGCCACGGTGCTGCATAATCACTTTGGGCAACGGGTAATCCAGCGCCAGCTCTTCAAGCACTGCCTCCGCCGTGGAGGGTGCCCCTTTCGGCGTCTTCTTGATGACCGGAATCTTCTGCTCTTCAAACAGGATCTGCCCCAACTGTTTGGGCGACCCTAGATTAAACTCACGCCCTGCCAATTCAAACGCTTGGCTTTCCAGTTCACGAATACGGCTTTCAAGCTGCTGGCTTTGCGCGTGTAGGCGTTCAGCATCGAGCGCAACGCCATTGCGCTCGATGCGTGACAGCACGTTGATCAGCGGTAGCTCAAGGTTGTCCAGCACGTCGGCTAGGCGACCTTCCCGTTCGACCTGGGGCCTCAGGATTTCCTGAAGGCGTAGCGTGATATCAACATCTTCGCAGGCGTAAGGCGCCGCTTGCTCTAGAGCAATTTGATTAAAGGTGAGCTGCTTTGCCCCTTTACCGGCGATGTCCTCAAATGAAATCGTCTTTTCGCCCAAATACTTCAGCGCCAGCGAATCCATATCATGCCGTGTGGCGGTAGAGTTGAGCACATAGGAGGCCAGCATGGTGTCGGCCAATGGCCCTACTACGGCAATCTCATAATTGGCCAGCACCGAAATATCGTACTTCAGGTTTTGGCCAATTTTGGTTTTGTTTGGGTCTTCCAGCAGCGGCTTTAGCGCGGCCAGAGCCGCTTTGCGGTCTAATTGTTTGGGGGCATCCAGGTAGTCGTGGGCTAGCGGAATATACGCCGCTTCACCAGCCTCAAGCGCCAAGCCAATACCAACAATCTCGGCGTCCATGTAGTTGAGGCTGGTGGTTTCCAGATCAAAACAGAAACGCTCAGCGCGGTTCAGGCGATCGAGCCAGGTTGTAAACTCGCTCTGCTCAACAATAACGTGGTCGTGACGCTCAGCAGGCGCGGCGACGGGGCTATCGTCAGGCATACTCTCATACTTACCTTCAGGTACTGGCTCGCCACCTTTTACGTCATCCACGCCTGCGTCGTTACCTTCCAGCAGCTCACTCAGCCACTGGCGGAACTCCATCTCTTTATAAAGCTCAACCAGCGCTTCCCGGTCAGGGTGGGCGATATCCAGATCATCCAAACCGACCGGCAGATCACAGTCGACTTTAATGGTCGCCAGCTGATACGAAAGAAACGCCTGTTCTCGGTGCTCTTCTAGCTTCTTAGGCAAGGTTTTCGCACCCCGGAAGGTGAGCGTTTTCACCCGTTCTAAATCGCCATAAATAGTGTCTAACCCACCGCCCATGCCTTGTAGCAGGCCAATAGCAGTCTTTTCGCCCACTCCCGGTACCCCAGGGATGTTATCAACCTTATCTCCCATCAAGGCGAGAAAATCGATAATCAGTGCGGGAGGCAAGCCAAACTTCTCTTCCACACCCGCCTCGTCCAGGGTTTCATCCTTCATGGTGTTAACCAGCGTGATGTGGCTATTGACTAACTGCGCCATATCTTTATCGCCGGTAGAAATGACGGCATCGCGCCCCGCTTGCGTTGCCTGGTGCGCTAGCGTGCCAATGACGTCATCTGCCTCAACGCCTTCTATGCATAACAACGGCAAGCCCAGCGCTTTCACACAGGCGTGCAGCGGCTTAATTTGGCTGCGCAGCTCATCAGGCATCGGCGGGCGATGCGCTTTGTACTCGCTGTACATCTCATCGCGGAAGGTTTTACCCGGCGCATCAAATACCACCGCCATGGGGCTTTCAGGGTAGTCCTTGATCAGCCGCTTCAGCATATTGATAACGCCTTTCACCGCACCGGTCGGCTGTCCGTTAGAGGTGGTTAGCGGCGGCAGCGCATGAAACGCGCGGTACAGGTAGGAAGAGCCATCAACAAGCACGATTGGGGCACGGGCCATAACCAAATTCCATTGTTAGCAAAACAGGTAAAAAGTCTGCCGGTTATGATACGCGTTCATAGCAGCCGATGCAGAAACAACCACTGCTAATAACCGCTTTGAAAGCGTAACAACGCTGCCAACTGACGCGGCAAGCCGCTACAATAATGGGCTTAGCAACCTGGGCGAGACTCAAATGGCTGTATTCACCCCGCTTAGCGACGCACAGGTCGCCGCGTTTTTGGAAAAGTTTGATGTAGGTAGCTTCGTTTCACTTCAGGGTGTTGCGGGCGGCACGGAAAATTCGACGTTTTTTGTCACCACCGACCGTCGCGAATTGGTGCTAACCCTGTTTGAACAAGGCGAGCATGAAGAGCTGCCGTTTTTTGTCGATTTATTAGATTACCTGGATGAACACCGTTTACCGGTGCCCGGCACCATACACGACCGTGAAGGCATTGCGCTGCACAGTTTAGCGGGCAAGCCTGCGCTGCTGTTCCCGCGCCTACCAGGCCGTCATCCTGAAGCACCAAACATCACCCAGTGCCAAGTACTGGGCGACACGCTTGGCCGTTTACACGGGGTGTCTCAGCGCTTTCAAGGCCAGCGCCCGAACCCCCGTGACCTGCATTGGCTTCGGGCAGTACACCACAAGGTACTCGCCTACCTCAGCCCGGAAGACCAGGCGCTGATGAAGGATGAAGTGGATGACTTCGAGAGTGCCTTTAGCCAGCATGGCGAACTACCCCAGGGCGCGCTGCACGGCGATTTATTCCGCGACAACACGCTTTACGACGGCGATAAGCTGGGCGGCATCATCGATTTCTATAATGGCTGCACCGGGGATTTGCTGTTCGACCTAGCGATTGTGATTAACGACTGGGCCTCTAATGCGGATGGCTCGCTAAATGTAGAGCGCCATGATGCGATTCTTAGCGCTTATCAGGCGCGTAGACCGCTCACCGCCGATGAAAAAGCGTTGTGGCCAACCATGCTGCGCATGACGGCGCTACGCTACTGGCTTTCGCGTTTGCTAGTGGTGTATGTGGACCCGCCGGCCCACGACTTAACGCCCCACGACCCTGCGCGTTTTCGAACTATTTTAAAGGCACGCATCTTATTAGGTGCGCTACCGCTTCCAGAGGCTTCTTAATGAGCGAAACGGTCACCAGTAGCAGCCCCGCGCTTCGCGCACGTCGCACGTGGAATATTGACCAGTGGGGCAGCGGCTACTTTGATGTAGACGATCTCGGCCAAGCGTTAGTACGTCCGCTTGGCAACGATGCAGCAGGGCCTGCGCTGCCCATTAGCGGTCTGGTGCGCCAGCTTCAAAAAGCCGGGCTACGTTTGCCGGTACTGGTACGCTTTAGCGACATTCTCCACGATCGGGTAGAGCAACTTTGCGGCGCCTTTGATGCCGCCATGCAAGATGCGGATTACCAGGGCGGCTACACCGCGGTCTACCCCATCAAGGTTAACCAGCAGCGCCGCGTGGTAGAGGAAATTTTAGCCACCGCAGAGCGTGGCAATGGCCGCGTAGGGCTGGAAGCCGGCAGCAAACCAGAGCTGCTGGCCGTGCTTGCCCTGTCAGACGGCGGCTCTTCGCTGATTGTGTGCAACGGCTATAAAGACCGTGAATACGTCCGCCTTGCCCTGTTAGGCGAAAAGCTGGGGCACCGCGTTTACCTGGTGGTTGAAAAGCTCTCTGAGTTAACGGTCATTCTGGAAGAAGCCCGTGAACTAGATGTTATGCCGCGCATTGGTTTACGAGCACGGCTTGCCTCGGTGGGCAAAGGCAAGTGGCAAAATACCGGCGGCGAAAAGTCTAAATTTGGCCTGACCGCGAGCCAGATTCTTGAGGTTGTGGAAACGCTTCGTGCCCAGGATGCCCTGGCAAGCCTACAGCTGGTTCACTTCCACCTTGGCTCTCAGATTGCCAATATCCGCGATATTCAACGCGGCTTGCGTGAGTGTGCGCGCTTCTACCAGAACCTGATTACCCTGGGCGCGCCTATTGATACCGTGGATGTGGGCGGCGGTCTGGGCATCGACTATGAGGGCACTCGCTCGCGCAGCTACTGCTCAGCCAACTACTCCATGCGTGAATATGCCCGTAACGTCGTGAACGCGTTTGCCCAGCTGTGCCAAGAAGCCAACCTGCCCCAGCCTCACTTGATCAGTGAGTCAGGGCGCGCGCTGACCGCGCACCACGCAGTACTGGTAACCAACGTCATTGGCGAAGAGCGTATCGATGATACCCCCCCGGAGCGAACGCCTCAGGATGACCCACAGGTAGAAGCCCTGTGGCGAGTTTTTGAGCAGCTGGCCGAGGTTCAAGAACCGAGAGTACTCGTAGAGGCATGGCACGACTTGCTGCAGGCCGTGAGTGAGCTTCAAGACCGCTTTGTGCTAGGGCTAAGCGACATCAACGCCCGTGCAATAGGCGAGCGGCTCTACATGGCTGCCTGCGCAAGGCTGCGGGGCCAGCTGGATACCCGCAACCGCGCTCACCGTGAAATTTTGGATGAGTTAGCTGAAAAACTGGCCGACAAACTTTTTGTGAATTTCTCGCTTTTCCAATCGGTGCCTGACGTATGGGGGATTGAGCAAATTTTCCCAGTGCTGCCGCTAAGCGGGTTAGATCAAGCGCCAACGCGACGTGCCGTTATCCAGGATATTACCTGCGACTCCGATGGCCGTATCGACAGCTATGTGGATGGCCAAGGCGTGGAAAGCACGCTGCCGTTACCAGAGTGGAAGAGTGAAGATGAGCGCTGGATTGGCTTTTTCCTGGTGGGGGCTTATCAAGAAATTCTCGGCGACCTGCACAACTTATTTGGCGATACTGACTCGGTTGATGCTGCGCTTGATGCCGATGGCAACTGGGTGACCTCTAACGCCCAGGCCGGTGATTCAGTTGCCGATGTGCTGGCTTACGTCAACTTTGACGCTAAAGTGCTTAAGCGAAAACTCTTTGCGCAGCTTGAGGCGGCTAATTTCTCCCCCCAGGAGCAGGCACACTTTGCCGCTAGCTTAAATGAAGGACTTGAGGGCTATACGTATTTGGAGTGAGGCAGCCCCAACCCGCTCTTAGTACCGCTCTTAGTACCGCTCTTAGTACCGCTCTTAGTACTCCTTCAAGAACGCGCTTTAAAACCAAACGCCCCGGCGCTGGATACAGCACCGGGGCGTTTTCTATCGCTAATTGATGGGGTGGCTCAATTAGCTAGCGCGTCGAGGGGTAACGCTCACACGCTCATCACTTAGCGACTCACTCTACCACGCTAGTGGTAATGTCCAGACCACCGGTCAGCGTTAAACGTAGCTTGGCACCACGTGGCAAAACACCCACGCCAGCAGGCGTACCGGTGAGAATGATATCGCCTGGCTCCAAGGTAAAGTGGCGGCTCATTTCCGCTACCAAGGTAGGGATAGCAAAAATCATGTCGGCGCCTTCACCGTGCTGACGCTGCTCCCCATCAAGCTCCAGCGTAAAACTCAGCGCATTCCAGTTAGGTACGCGGCTTAGCGGAAGAAACGGCGAAAGCGGGCAAGCGCCATCGAACGCTTTGGCGATTTCCCAGGGGTGGCCTTTCTCTTTTAGCTGCGTTTGCACATCGCGCAGCGTGAGATCCATAGCAAGACCGATACCGGTAATCGCCCGCTCAGCTTCATCGTGGGTAGCATGGGTAAGCGTTTCACCGATGAGAAGCGCTAACTCGACTTCGTAATGTACATCACCCCTAGAAAAAGGCGGATCCAGCGGCTTGGTTAAATCAACAACGCTCGTCGCTGGTTTAATAAATAGCAGTGGCTCACTGGGAATAGGATTATCCAGCTCTTTGGCGTGGTCGGCATAGTTGCGGCCGACGCATACGACTTTACCCAGCGCGTGGGGAAACTCCTGGCCATCGGTAAATTGTGGAACAAAACGCATGGCGGGTACTCTCCTTCTCATTATGCGTGCCGCATTCGCAACGACAGGCGCATTAGTCTACCCCACCTATACGTATGTTCCACAACCTAACGCTGGCTTTTTACTTGGCTGCTGGCTATCCGCCCCGGCAGCTAGCGGCCTTCTAGCCCGTGGGCTAGAAAGTCAGGGCGCGGCTTTGGCGCCGCAAACGGTTTAATACAGCGGTTATCGGGGCGGTTAAACACGAAAAACACATTACTGCGTGGATCTGGTGAAAGGTTCGCGTTTGACGCATGCAGCGTGTTGCAATCGAACAGCAATAAGCCGCCCGCTTTACCCTTTGGGGCTTCAATGCCGTGCTCATCCACTAGCTTCGTTAACGCCTCAGAGCTTGGGACACCTACCTCTTGCGCTTTTAGCGAGCTTTTGTGGTTGTCCTCTGGGGTTTCACCCAGGCAAGGCACAAACTGCAGGTGCGAGCCAGGAATCAACATCAGCGGGCCATTGAACTCGTGATTATCAGTCAGAATCAACGAAGCACTGACGGCGTGCATATCCGGCATACCGTCTTCCGCGTGCCAGGTTTCAAAATCAGAGTGCCAATTAAACCCTTTACCGGCGAAGCCTGGCTTGTAATTTATCCGCGACTGGTGCACGTAGGGGTCATCGCCAATAATTTGACGGGCAGCCCCAGCTACGCGCTCGTCGTGTGCAAGATTACCCAGGCGCTCAGAAAGCAAATGTACCGCAAACAGCGAGCGAATTTCGTGGCTCTCTGGCTCGGTAATGCTGAAGTCCTTGTCACGATACTCATCGTTGTTCATTAACGCCTTCATTTCCTGGCGTAATGACTCCAGCTCGTCACCACTAATAAGCTCAGGGATAAATAAAAATCCCTGTCGCTCAAACTCATCTAATTGAGCCTGGGTCAATGGACCAGCTAAATGACGTCCCTTTACCACCTTATCGCGACGCGGCAGGGTAAGGGACGCAGGAGCGCTGGATAAGCGCGTAGGATACTTATCATGCGCCTTTATGCTGTGGGCGGATGGCATGTCGGTCATTTCGCTGTACTGCTTGTGAGCGGTGACCGCGTTGAAGGGCGTGCTTCTGACTGTCATCTAGGTTTTGTACGAAAAGCCTTATCTGCTAACTTTACCTATGCAAAAGCAGCATAGGGGAAAACAATGGTCGGACGTTACGAGATTTCTGATGACGGCTGGGCACAGATCGAAGATATCGTGGCTCCTCCTCAAACCATGGGCAGACCCAGGCGGGATGACCGGAAAATGCTCAATGGTGTCTTCTGGGTACTGTGCTCTGGTGCTAAATGGCGTGATTTACCCGAGCGATATGGTCCTTGGTCGACGGTTTATGACCGGTTCCGCAAGTGGCGTGATGACGGCACCTTTGAAGCGGTACTTTCTCGCTTGCAGCTTAAGTTACGTGAAGATGGGCTTATGGATCTAGACACGTGGATGATCGATGCCACTTCCGTGCGAGCCACACGCGCTGCCGCTGGAGGCGGTAAAAAGGGGGTTCAACAGAACCGCTAGACCACGCGCTCGGCCGTAGCCGCGGCGGTTTAACAACCAAAATTCATTTGGTTTGTGATCGTCATGGCTGGCCACTGGCGTTCACACTGTCTCCTGGTCAAGAGGCAGATTCTCGTCACTTCGTTGCGACATTAGAGAGCATTCATCTACCAGGTGGCGTCGGGCGTCCTCGCAAACGTAGTCGCTATGTGGTGGCTGACAAAGGATACGACAGCGATGAGCTGCGTCATTATTGCGACAGGCACGGCATGAAACCCGTGATTGCTCAGCGCAATATGCACCGAAGAACCCGGCCTGGGCTACCTAGACGGTTCGATAAACCGAAATATCGGCAACGGAATGTGATAGAACGCTGCTTTAGCTGGCTTAAAGAATGTCGCCGGATCGCCACACGCTATGAAAAGCTGGCAAGTAGCTTTAAGGCGATGGTATGCGTGGCGTGCATCGACCGTTGCTTGCGAGCCAACTTTTCGTACAAAACCTAATCCACTCCTTGTATGATTAAATTTCAGGCCAAATGTAATACCGTTAAAACATAAACGACTTCCGTTGTGCATAAGCTGATTTTCATGAAAACTTAGCACAACGATTAATGTAGCCATTACAAGCAAGCTTGCAACCTACACGTAGCCGCTTTATAACCCAAGTTATAACATCAACTATTTAATTAATAGCGGGCCGCAAAAGATCGCTAAAAAACTGTTTAAAAACAAACACTTAAAACACAACCCCAATCACTTTAACAAAAATTAAAAATACACCTATCATCTGAAAACCAATAGACCACAGCGAAACAACGGTTAATTCTTTCTCAAAGTGCCCTACCTTAACCATTAATGCAAACACACATGCCCATAAACAAACGCCTTATCAAAATCTGTAATTTTTGCCATCTCCTCGGGCTGTATTATCTTGATGCTACTGCGCGTTTTACGAATGAGTTTTTTCTGCTCCAGCGCTGTCATACAGCGGCTAACGTGAACACTGGTCATTCCAAGAAGCTCCCCCACTACATTTTGCGTCACGGGAAATGAAAAAACATTACTGGTTAACAACCCTTTAAATTTAAACCTTTCATAAACTTCAAGTAAAAAATGCGCTACGCGCTCTTCTGACCGGTGATGTGTGCAGCTTCTAAGCCGTTCGATTGAAATATTGTCATTCACAAGCACATAAGAGGTAGCAGCTTCCCTCACTTCATCACGCTCCCTAAAAAGCTGATGCAAGTCACTCACAGAAAACCTTTCTAACTTACAGTTAGTTAATGCCAACATCGCGACATCATGATTATCAAAAAAACTCTCACGCAGCCCAATAATGTCGCCGGGCATAAATATATTACATATATCTTGACCTCTTTTAATTGCAGCATGCGCCAAGCTAACCCAGCCCTCTTTTACTAAAAAAAGATCTGACTTTTCATTACATAACGAAAAAACCTTCTGGTTCTTTTTTAGCTCCACGTCTCTTTTATACACGCGGGACAGGGCTTCTATGGACTCTTCATTAAGGGGGCCGTAAAGGCTAAGAACTTTCTCTAAACGAATATTTAAATTGTCGCCACCTAAGCCTGCTAACCTGGCACCTTTATTTTCATCACCTGGCCACTTATACTCATCTGCTGTTACTTTATCCATTTCTACACTTCCTTGTATTTAGACAAAAACCATACATCAAATAAATATATCCACGAACATAAAACATAAATTAAAATAACGATCAGAAAATATAGTCAAACATAGCTAAAACAGCAAGGGATGATTTACATTATTAAAAATAACATACAAACTGCCTTAACGGGAATTTTAATACTAAGCACTTTTTATCATCAACATAATTTATTAAGAAAAAATAATGATTATAAAAAATTTTTAATCATGAAAAACCCCAACACTAAACACCGAGGCACTGGTCAAATATTCGTCATCCAAAACAGCGTACAGCGTTATAAAGCTAGCAGATTAGTCTAAGCCTTTAGCATTCAAAACACTGTTTTCTTAACGCTGTAAAAACGGCTCAGTGGTTTCCTCAAGATGTTCGGCTAGCCTGACTGCCATAACCCCTGAAGGTTTCACTTACTCACGCGCACTAATTCTGGCTGACTGTCATGCTCAGCTGCTTGGATTAATGACCTGTAGTTATCCATTTCAAAACACTCAAAAACATAGCTAGTAATAGCTCTATTCACCACTTCATCGCTCCGCCCAGGGCTTGTTCACGTGCGCCTCTTACCACAAATGAGCATGGCAACATGCTGGTACTTCAGCAGATACTAAGGAATTAGTCGATCACCATGGGCAGGCGATATGTCCACATTGCACCGGATTGCCTGGAAGAAGCCGCCAGACTAAATCTTTCGGCAGTGTCTACGCTGTAGACACATACGAAAAAGCCGCCCTATTAAGGCGGCTTGATCATTATCTCTAACGCTTTGCTTTATAATCACTTTAAGTGGTGCCGACACCGGGAGCCGAGGCTTACTGACTGCAAAAACCTCACCTGCTTACTCACAGCAGCATCTTAAAAATAAAAATCAAACACTTACACAGCCTTTAACAGTCGTTTTAGCACACTAAAGCATATTTGTGTGGACACTTTTATCCCCTACCTGCTTTCACCAATTTTTCAGCCACTTGGCCTACATCTTTCAGCGTATCAGTCGGTCTAGGGCTATTAACATCAGAGTAATCAACACTCCTACTTTCAAAAATAAAATCCTCGTATTTACTTATACTGCTATCACAGTCACCTCCATACTCTTTAACAAACTTAGCATGCCCCTCTATATAAAACGACATTGCCGACTTCAACTCCAGCTCCTTAAGCCATTTATTATTTTCTTGATAGATAGACAAAAAAACTCTAAAAAAATAGATTCCCAAAAAAACAAAGGTCGATGAAATCATAAGCAGCTTAATATCTAACAGCCTAACCTCCTCCCAAAACATTAACCTACCCGGAGCACTATCAGCGGTTAATGAAAAGGAGAAGCTATCATTATCAATCAAATAAATTGCAATCAATAAAAGATAAGAAATAGTTATCATGGCAAAAGCAAAAGAAGCCCATAATGCTTTATTTTCTTTAGCCCTAGCATTACCCTCCATCTTATTAAATACTTTTGACGAGGATAAAAAGCTAGCTTCCCCTTTCAGCGCTGACAAGTTTTTCTTCAAATAATCAAGATGATAACTTAACTCTTCCTCTTTATCTTTATGCTCTTTTAATCTCTTGCTTATTTCATTATTAATTATTGACTCCGATGCTTGAGCCTTTCTATAAAGATCTAAACTTTTTCTTACACCACTATTATACTTATCAAAATAGTCAACCGACTTTTTATTTTTGCAATTCTTTAAATAGTATTCTCTGGCACTCAAAAGCTTGTCTAACAAAGACTCTAGTTCATCATTACCAGTTATGTAATGTATTTCAAAAACAAAAATCAAACAAAAGTCTAAGACCTCCTCCCAATTTGCATACTGTTGATCCATGTTATTTGAAACACTAAGCTCAATTTTGTCCTTGAAACTACTCTTAAGCCACTCCCAATCTTCGTAACCATCATTTTCATTCAGGTAATTTAAATTTTTAAGCATCAATTCCAAACAGCTCTTTAAGCTAACCTCTTCATTCTTTTCGGTTTTAAAAAAAACTCCTCCTGGCGTTAAAGACCTGACACACCATTCAAGAACATTAGTAAGGCTTTTTTCACTCACCATACAACCCCCTCTGCATCTTGTTTAAATCATCTGCAAGTCCCAGTTCCAATTTCAACCGCTTAGCCTCAAGCCTTTCCCTTTCAGCTCTAGCAGAAAAATACTGCTTTTCGGCTCTCTTTACTATTATATCTTCTTCTACAAAAAATTTGTAATTGATCACATATACACAACAGCACCATATAAAAACACCAAGCGCCAATAACAAAACCAGATCAATAAAAATCGCATAATATATGGCTTGCTGTAATCCAGCCTCAAGCTCACGTAGTATGCTTGCAAATCCCCGATCAAACCCTTCCATCACTTGCGCCCCCTGCGTTTATTTTTCCATTTTTTTAAAAGCTTACTTTCCAACCAGATATAAAAAATGGCTATCCCAGTAAGTGGGATAACCATTTTAATTACCGTATAAAAGATTTCCTTCATTGCATCTTCAGCACCCATTATCCCTGCTCCCTTTTATCCACAATCCCTTCCTCCCTGGAACCATCTATCCACAACCCTTTGGGCTAGTCGGTATCCGTTCCCGTTTTCTTCAACGTGCTGCGTGCCCTCTCTATATCGGGGCTTATTTAGCCGCATCGTTTTTTATTTGAGAATGCCCAATTAGGCCCGTAGTTGGCTTAGACGATAACACACTTGCCAGCGGCGTATAGAGGCGCGCGCAGTCTCGTTCGAGGGAATATAAGCAGGAGTCGCCTCTTGGCGTGGAAGAGGCCTAGCAATGGGGAAACAAGGGGATACAGAGTACACGAACAGTAGAAGCGTATTTCGCACATACGAAAAAGCCGCCCTATTAAGGCGGCTTGATCATTATCTCTAACGCTTTGCTTTATAACCACTTTAAGTGGTGCCGACACCAGGAGTCGAACCCGGGACCTACTGATTACAAGTCAGTTGCTCTACCAACTGAGCTATGTCGGCGCTTCACGTTTTCTTGAGAATTTGACTGGTTTACGTTTAAGCTAGTCAGTCAACAAGAAATTTTGTTAGCAATGGCTGGGGTACCAGGATTCGAACCTGGGAATGCCGATACCAAAAACCGGTGCCTTACCACTTGGCGATACCCCAACATTTGGTGGCCAGAGACGGAATCGAACCGCCGACACGGGGATTTTCAATCCCCTGCTCTACCAACTGAGCTATCTGGCCGCTGCCAACGGTGCGTATTAAACTAAAAACGCCGCTTTTCGTCAACACCTTTGTGAAACTTTCTTTCTAGTCACACGGTTAGGGCAGTCTTATTTCTGGTGATAAAAGAATAAAAGCCACGCCATTCGTGGCTTTTAGAGCTTTTTGTTAGCAGCGAAGTCGCATAGTACTTATTGCATCAGGCTTGCGTGGGTGGCACGTAGCCTTCTGCTTGGTCGGTTGTTTCGTTATCCAGGTAGCGCTGCATTTGGTCCATCAGGTAGGCGCGCGCCTCGGGTTCCAACATATTTAAGTGCTTTTCATTGATTAGGCGCGTCTGTAGCGCCTGCCACTCTTCCCACGCTTGTTTGGAAACCGTGGCCTGGATCTCTTGGCCCTGCTTACCTGGTAGCGGTGGAAATGGGAGCGCGGGCAGCTCTTTTTGGTACTTGCGGCAGAAAACCATCTGGCTCATGAGGTGCTCCTACTTATGGTGTTAAGGAAATAATGGCCGTGTACAACGCGTAAAGGCACGTAGCGTTAGCGCGATGGCCCCGGCGTTGGGTCTAGGGCAAACGGCACCCGCTGGCTTAGCAGCGCTTTTACCGGTGCGGCTAAACCTAGCGAAGGTGGGTGATTGACGTCATACCATACGCCGTCTTCACGAATACCGCCTAGCCTATCGCAACTGACCGGCTGTGGCGTAATAACGAGACGGAAATGACTAAACGTATGAGTGAAGCTCGGCAGCGCTGCATGGCGCTCAGGGGCTACCACATGGTCTTCTAACCAGTCGTTCAGCGCAGCGTGTGTCTCAAATTGAGGTAGGCTCCATAAGCCGCCCCACAGGCCGCTAGGCGGCCGTTGTGCTAGCCACACCCGCCCTTCTCTGTCGCTCAGCATTAACATGATGGTTTCACGCTGAGGCAGGGCTTTTTTAGGCTTGGATTCAGGAAATCGCTGCGGCTCGCCTTGGGCATAGGCACGGCATACATCGTTAAACGGGCAAAGCGGGCAGTCCGGCTTACTACGCTTACACAGCGTTGCGCCGAAATCCATCATTGCTTGAGTAAAGTCAGCTAGGCGTGTCTTGGGCGTGTAGTACTCGGCAAGGGCCCAAAGTTCGCGCTCAACCGCGGGCTTACCTGGCCATCCGGCAATAGCGTGCAGGCGAGTGAGCGAGCGTTTGACGTTGCCATCTAAAATCACCGCTCGTTGGCCAGTACTTTGGGCAATGATGGCGCCAGCGGTAGAACGGCCGATGCCAGGCAACGCCATCAGCGCCTCAACACTTTCAGTGGGTAGCGCGCCGCTATGCTCGTGTAGCGCGACTTGGGCTGCTTTATGCAGGTTGCGGGCACGGGCGTAATAGCCAAGCCCCGTCCACAGGTGCAGTACCTCATCTTGGGGCGCCTTCGCTAGCGCCTCTAAGGTAGGAAAGCGCGCCATAAACCGTTCAAAGTAGGGTATTACCGTGGCAACTTGGGTTTGTTGCAGCATAATTTCTGATACCCACACCCGGTAGGCACTGCGCGGCGTCTGCCACGGTAAGTCATGACGGCCATGCTGATCGAACCAGTTGAGCAAGCGGCGTTGGAACGCTTCCGCCTCTATGCACGGCGTCGGAATATCAGCCATACGAATTCCTTGGGACGATAACTACGAAAAAAAGCGCCGGCATGATTAGGGCCGGCGCAGCATCTATTGCATCTTCAGACGGTGCCTGAAGGTTTAGTTGAACAGGCGGCGAATACCTTCTCGCAGTTCCTGGCCAGCGCCTTCTCCTAGGCGCTCATCAATACGGTCTAGGGAGTCGCCTAACCGCCCTTCAAGCTCTTCGGACACTCGGCTACCGGCTTCATCACGCAGCAGGCCCACTACCGAAGCTTGGAAGGCGTCACGGTCAAAGCGGCACCATTGGGCTTTGTCATCCCCTATGTGGCCTTCACATAGCATGGGAAGGGGCAGGTCTGCTAAACGCGGGTTCACTTGGCAGGCGGCGTCGGCAGTGTCGACCAAACGAGCATTCGCGCGGGTAACGAAATCCATGCTCGTAAGGTTGAACTCACCTTCACCCTGGACATTGATACCTGGCAACGTGATCAGCAGATCATCGCTAGCCACTACGCCATTGCGCACGTTCAGAGTGGCATCAAAGCGCTCAAAGCGTGTATCGGTATGCCAGTCACGTAGCGTGCCTTCTCCCTCTAACTGGGCCACAAGTTCACACATTTCCCGGGAGATATTGGTTTCTAAAATTGCGCCATCATTTAGCCTAGCGGTTAGCTCGCCATTAAGGTTACTGGTAAGCACTTCGCGGGTATTGCCTTGGGTGGTGAGCGCACCTTCCAAGTTGAAGCGCCCACGCAGCGGCGAATCGCCCTCACTAAAGGTTTCAATGAGTGGCGCAACCTGCACGTTGACAATACGGGGGGAGAACTGCCATTGGAGCCTGCTCTCACTGGCATCAAGCCCCCCAGTGGCATTGAGTTCGCCGCCATAAAAGCGCGACTCGAATGCGGATAGCTGATGAACGCCATCGGCACCCCGTAGCTGAAGGCGCGGCTCATCAAACGTTAGCCCAGCCAATTGGAGTTGGCTAAGGCGCAGGTCGCCCTCCAAGTCCAGCGTACGCAGCCACTCCTGGGGCAGCAGTGCGCCCTCTGTTTGGGCAAAGGCTTTACGCAGCAAACCACGGCTGGCTTGCTGAGCCGTCACCCGCCCTGGCAAGTAGTGATCCAGGTTGAGTTGGTCGCCTTCTAAATTGAAGTTTAGCTGCGTGCCGTCAAGCGCTGCGGATGCGGCGCCGGTGAAGGTACTGCTGTCCACTACTAAGGAGAGGCGAGGCAGGGAAACTTGCTGCATATTGCCTTCAACCGGGCTGGTCATCGCCACATCACTAAGCGCTGCTTTATTGGTGGTATTAAGCGTAATACCTGCCCGTGAGAGCCAAGGCCTCAGAGTGAAGGGCGCGGCGGTCAGCTGCCCCCGATACTGCGGCGCCTCCAGCCACTGCTCAACATTCAAGTGACCACTCACCCGTAGGCCATCTGGCCCGGTAAGCTGAGCATCTTTTAACTGAGCCGTTTGTGCGCCCCAGTTACTCTCCAAGCCAAAGGCAAGGGAAAGCGCAAGGCTGCCCTGCCAGTTTTCCGGGTGACGCAGCCCGGCCTCTAACACACCTTCATTGATGGTAAGTTGCTGCTCGCCCATGCGGGCAACCATTTCCGACGCTTTTAAACTTAGCTGCTGTGGGTCGCTCTCATTAGCGCGCCGAGTGCGTGTGGTTAGCTGGGTATTTTCAAAGGTTAAACGCTCTTCATCTAACGCCAACCGCAGGCGAGTTTCCAGGCTCACCTCACTGGTTAGCTCGGGCGTACGCTCTAACGCTTCCGCATCCAAACGATTGTGTTTGGTGAGGGTAAACATCGCTTTTAATGGAAACGAGCGCACAGGATTGACGTTGCTACCGGAAATATTAAGGGGCTGCACCCGCCACAGTGCTTGGCTTTGCTCGTCACGGAAGCGAATGTCGGCGCCTTTTACTTCTACGTTTGCAATATTAAGTACCACGGAAAGGTTGCCCGCATCAGCATGGGGGCCAGCACTTGCTGGCGCCAGCACGGTTTCAGCAGCGTCGTTATCTTGTTCAGCTAAGCGGTCAAGCAGCGGCTGCCAGTTACCCTCACCCTCTGCATTACGCTCAAGGTTGAGCCGCATACCGTCGAGGGTTAACCCATCAACGGCGATCTCACCTCTTAGTAATGGCGCAAAGGCAACGCTCACCTCTGCGCGTTCAATGGCAGCAAAGGAAGCATCATCGGGCGACTGCTCTGGCAGCCACGCGCGCGCGCGCTCAACGCTAACGCCAATACGTGGGTAAAATGACCAACTAATCGGGCCTTCAAGTGACAGGTTAAGCCCCGTTTGCTCTTCCACAACAGTGGTTAAACGGGGCTTGAAGTCCTCTGGGTCTAAAAAAGTGGTGACATACACCACAGCCGCCACTGCGGCGATGGCGAGAATACCAATCGCCGCCAGCAAAATACGTAATAGCTGTCTCATTTACCCTTTTCCTTGTGGGTCTAGCTCAACAAAGTCGCTGGTGGCCGGGGCGCCTGGCTCGGGGGGCTGCTCGCTGGCCACTGGCCGGTAACCCATTTTAGAGAGCAGAACACGGTCAGCAAGCGGAAGCGTTGTGGTGGCGATACGCAAAACCCGCCCCTCTTGTTTTGCTTGCTCGCCTAATAAAGCCATTAGCCGTGTGCCTACCCCTCGGCGCCGGGTAGTTTTTCGTACACACAGCTGAGAAAGCCACCACGCACGGTCAGCGGCATCTTGTACGGCTACTGCGCCTAACAAGCGGTCGTTGAAATGTGCGCAGGCAAAAAAACGTGGCTCTTTTAAATACTGCTCTATGAAAGGCATGACCGTTGGGGCAGGCATACGTTCTTGAGGGGCATCTTCGTAAATGCGCACCAAGTCGATCCGCACCTGTTCTTCAGCTTCCCAACGGGCCTGGTCGACATACTGCAGTGTCACCGGCATGGTGAAATCCTCTTTGCCAACGCAGCAAGGCTGCTATTTTACCGCCTCAAAAGGCGGCTACATTTCGCGCATTGTAGCGGATGGGGCCGCCGATTCTCTATAATGGTCGCTTTGGCCGAAGGTTATGCCTTGATTATACGGCGGTGAAGTCGCCTACTAGCCACCGACACCCCCTCAGAGTGCGCCCCAGCGCAGGAGATGCAACATGTCAGCGCGTATTGCCACGGTAAGCCGTGACACCAACGAAACGCAGATTACGGTCAGCGTCAACCTTGATGGCGAAGGCCGCCTGCGCTGTGAAACCGGCGTCCCGTTTCTTGACCACATGCTTGATCAAGTGGCGCGACATGGGATGGTGGATCTCGATATTCAGGCTAACGGTGACCTGCATATTGATGACCACCACACGGTTGAAGACCTGGGCATTACCCTAGGCCAAGCGTTTCACCAAGCAATCGGCGATAAACGCGGCATTTACCGCTACGGTCACGCCTATGTACCGCTTGATGAAGCACTCTCTCGGGTAGTGATTGATTTTTCTGGCCGTCCAGGGCTTTTCATGAATGTCGACTTTACCCGGGATACTATTGGCCGGATGGATACTCAACTCTTTTGGGAGTTTTTCCAGGGCTTTGTGAACCATGCGCGTGTCACGCTGCATATCGACAATGTAAAAGGCTTTAATGCTCACCACCAGGCTGAAACTATTTTTAAAGCCTTTGGCCGTGCGCTGCGCATGGCGGTGGCAGAAGACCCACGCATGGCGGGCCAAATGCCGTCTACCAAAGGAAGCTTATAATGCTGAGCACGCTTTCTAACGGTCTGGTTGCTAGTGGCTGCTTGCCCGCAACAATAAGGAGCGCTTCATGACCATTGCGGTAATCGATTATGGAATGGGCAACCTGCACTCTGTGGCAAAGGCGCTTGAACACGTCACCCATGAAAATGTGATTATCACCCGCGACCCACGGCGCATTCTTGGCGCCACGCGCCTAGTGCTACCCGGCCAGGGCGCCATTCGCGACTGTGTCGGCGAGCTTGAGCGCACCGAACTGCGTGGTTTAGTGGACGATATTCTTAGCCGCCAAGCTAAACCCTTGCTGGGCATCTGCGTTGGTCAACAGATGTTGATGGAGCGCAGCGAAGAGAATGGTGGCGTAGACTGCCTAGGCTTTTTTCAAGGTAGCGTTGACCGCTTTCCAGCCAATATGCGCGACGAGCATGACCAGCGCTTAAAAGTCCCTCACATGGGTTGGAACCTTGTTGCCCAGCACCATGACCACCCGCTATGGGCAGGCATTGACGATTACGAGCACTTCTACTTTGTGCATAGTTACTTCGTAAATGCAGCTGACGACGCTCAGATGTTCGGCACCACCCAGTATGGCAACGTTAACGCCCACGTGGCGATTGGCCGAGACGCCACCTTTGCTGTGCAGTTCCATCCAGAAAAAAGCTCCCGTGCAGGCCTTCGCCTGCTAGAAAATTTTGTCACCTGGACGCCCTGAGAGGTTTCACTATGTTGATAATTCCCGCGATTGATCTCAAAGACGGCCAGTGTGTGCGTTTAAAACAGGGCCGCATGGAAGACTCAACGTCCTACGGCGATGACCCAGTAGCAATGGCTGCCCGCTGGGTTGAAGCGGGCGCTCGACGCCTTCACTTGGTAGACCTCAACGGTGCTTTTGAAGGCAAGCCGGTCAACGGTGATGCGGTCACCGCCATTGCCCGCGCTTACCCTAACCTACCCATTCAGATTGGCGGCGGTATTCGCACCGCTGAAACCATTGAGCACTACCTCAGCGCGGGTGTCTCTTACGTCATTATTGGCACAAAAGCTGTTAAAGAGCCGGAGTTCGTTAGTGAAATGTGCCGCGCTTTCCCCGGCCACATTATTGTTGGTCTAGATGCTAAAGATGGCTATGTGGCCACCGACGGCTGGGCAGAAGTCTCATCTATTAAGGCAACCGAGCTTGCCAAGCGGTTTGCTAACGACGGCGTTTCCAGCATTGTTTATACCGACATCGCCCGGGATGGCATGATGCAGGGCGTGAACGTTGAAGCCACCGCCGCGCTTGCCCGCGAAGGCGGCCTGCCGGTGATTGCCTCAGGCGGCGTAACCAACCTGGATGACATTCACGCGCTTTGCGACGTAGCGGATAGCGGCATTCTAGGCGCCATTACCGGCCGCGCCATTTATGAAGGCAGCCTAGATGTAGCAGACGCCCAGCGCTTGAGCGATCAACTGACGGGAGGCCACAAATGAGCTTATCCAAGCGCATTATTCCCTGCCTGGATGTAGATGCTGGGCGCGTGGTGAAAGGCGTTAACTTTATAGGTATTCGCGATGCAGGCGACCCCGTTGAAATCGCTCAGCGCTATAACCTGCAAGGCGCCGACGAAATTACGTTTTTAGACATTACCGCCAGCCACGAAGACCGCGCGACAACGGTTGAAATGGTCGAACGCATCGCTGGCGAAGTGTTTATTCCCCTCACTGTTGGTGGCGGTATTCGTACTTGCGATGATATTCGCACCATGCTGAACGCGGGCGCCGATAAGGTCTCAATCAATACCGCCGCAGTGACCAACCCAGAGTTTGTTCGGGAAGCCGCTGAGCGCTTTGGCAGTCAGTGCATTGTGGTCGCCATTGACGCTAAAAAGGTCTCCAAAGACGGCGAACCAGACCGTTGGGAAATTTTTACCCACGGTGGACGGCGACCTACTGGGCTGGATGCCGTTGAGTGGGCCAAAAAAATGGTCGACTTTGGCGCAGGCGAACTGTTGCTCACCAGCATGGACCGCGATGGCACGAAAATTGGCTTTGACCTGGGGGTTACCCATGCGATTTCCGAAGCGGTGAGCGTACCGGTGATTGCCTCTGGCGGCGTGGGCAACTTGGATCACCTTGTCGATGGTGTACTCAAAGGCGGTGCTGATGCGGTGCTGGCAGCGAGCATTTTCCACTTTGGTGAATACACAATTCCCGAAGCAAAGCGCTATATGGCGGAACGCGGCATTGAAATGCGGCTCTAGGAGTTTGTCATGCCCCGCGCTTATCCATGGATAGGTGGGTTGGCAGGAATTTGGCTGAGTGCGACTGCCTCAGCCTTCTCTATGCCCGACTGGCCCCCCGCACTGGAACTTGATCATATGCTGGTACAAACCAGCCTATTAACGCGCCACTTCGATCCAGACCCAGAACACACGAATCAACAAAACTTAGTGAGTATTGAGTTGCACAACCCTGACCGTTGGTTAGCCGGGGCTGCGTGGTTTAAAAACTCCTTCGACCAGCCAACGTGGTACTTCTACGGTGGCCGTGAATTCCCGCTGGGCCAGTTAACCGAGAACATTCAGCTAAGAGCCAAACTAACGGGTGGCTTGCTGCGCGGTTATAAAGGTGAGTATCGCGACAAAATCCCTTTTAACCGTTATGAAATTGCCCCAGCTGCACTGCCTAGCATTGGCATACAGTGGGGGCATTTTGAATCGGATCTTATCGTTTTTGGCACTGCAGGCATGATGGTAGTGGCAGGCTGGCGCTTTTAATCAACCGGCTACTCGTCCTCTTCGTTGAGTGACAACCCTAAGTTGCTAATACCGCCGTTGCGACCCAACTGACGAATCTCTTTGAGCGATGCTTTGGTGATCGGCTCACTTACGGCCTCAAGCACTGCATCCTGGTAGTCATTTTCATCCGCCATGAGTGGGTGGTCGCGAATAATCAGCGCAAGCGCCTGGGCATCCTCTTCGCCTTCGGTCAGCTCAATAAAAGCACGCACCCCAGCCCGAGAAGTACGGCTAACATCCAGCACGGCTTCGGCGGATTCGCCCTGCAGCGTATCAAGCAGTGCAGAAAGCGAGACCACGGCATCTAACGCCCGGCGGGCACCAAAGCTGTCGTCTTCTTCCGGCGGCTCACATTCGGCTAGTTTTTCTGCCTGGCGTGCAAAGTCGATGCTAGCGTTGGGTACACTTAGGCGCTCCCATACTAAACTGAGCACTGTACGCAGCGTGTGGCCGTCGCCATGGCCCGTGGTTTGCTCATACAGCGCATAATTGGGCAGCAGCCGCTCGCAAAGTGCGGCCATAAAGGCTTGCTGAGCGGGCAACGGCAAGAGTTGCAGCCGCTGATAAAATCCTAAAGGTTTAGCCACCATGCTGATTTCCTGATTCACGATATTGGTGAAATGAACGCTATACGTTATCGTCGTATAGTCGCGACGGGAAGCCCCACCGCGTTTGATGTGCCGGCCGGCGAGGAGATTATTATGCATATTCATCTGCTACAGCACGGCCCTGACCATGGCCCCGCTCGTCTTACCGACTGGCTTGAGAGCATGGGTCATAGTTACACCGTCTTTCATCTTTATGCGGGCGAACTTACACCACGCCTTGGTGAATGCGATGCCCTTATTGTACTCGATGGCCCAGAGCAGTTGTTAAGTGAGCCACCCCGTTGGTTTAAAGCCGAAAAGAAACTGATCAACCGCTATTTGGATGGCCAAAAACCCTTGCTGGGTATCGGATTGGGAGCACTGTGGACAGCGGAGGCTCTCGGCGCGGTGGTAGCGCCCGGCACCTACCCTGAAACTGGCTGGCATCAGATCATCCTGGCCCCAGAGAGCACCATCGACTTACCTGAGCAGTTCGAAGCGTTTTTATGGCACCGCTATGTATTTAGCCTGCCGGATGAGGCGCTGCCGCTAGGGGGGAGTGCAGCGGCACCGCTGCAAGGGTTTTCGTGGGATGCAGGGCGCGTGGTGGGCCTTCTGTGCCACTTAGAAGTTACGCGCGCTAGCGTAGCAGCCCTGCTTGAACACGCTCAACGTCCCCAACCAAAAAGCGGTGCTACTGGCTACTTTATCCAAACAGACCAACAAATATTCGAAGATCCCACCCGCTTTATCCGTTTAGCACCACTGCTTGATCGCGTGATGACTCAGTGGCTGAAAGCCGCCTAAATAACCCGTCAGAGACAAAGCCCCCGCCGCTAAGCACTCTACTGATCCACGCCCCACTGCTTAGCGGCGTCTAAACAGCTCTCCCAGTCACCCACGTGCAGCTCAACGGGCAAGCTATCGCGCTGCTTTTCAAGATGATAGCGGTAAAGCGGGTCGTAATATTCGGTGAGCAGCGGGGCAAGCCACGCCTCGTGAGCCTGCACATCGCCTTTTGCATGAGCACTGAAGGCCATACGCTGTAGCCGCTGCAACCGCTGTAAACGGGCGTTGCCTAACCGCTTAGCTAAACGCTCAAGGGCGTTGGCTAATTGGTTCTGCATTCGTTGCCACCCTTCTTGTTGCCCATAATGGGCGGTATAACCCTGCTCAAGGGCTTCAATATAGTCTCGCCGCAACTGATCCAGTCGCCAGTCCAACGGCATTTCAATACGGATACGCGGTGCCTTCTGCAGTGCTTGCCAAAACGTTAGTGGAATATTAGCGTTGCCAATTTGGCGCGACTCATCTTCTGCCACCAGCTTATCTGGCAACCCGATTAAACGCTTGGCTAAGGCGTGCTCAAAATCGATTTGGGTGGCGGGCTCTTCCGGCTGACGCCCAAACGCGGAGCCTTTGTGCTTGGCAAATCCTTCTAAATCAATGCCATTAAGCAGTTGGTTGATCAGCTGTGTTTTGGCGCAGCCGGTGAGCCCCGCAACCACTAAAATAGGCTGCTCAGCGGCGGCGTCTATGCGCTGACAGAGCTTGTGGCGCAGCGCTTTCCAGCCACCGTCTATACGCGGCCTTTGAACACCTGCTTCCGCTAGCCATTGCTGTGCAATTTGCGAACGTAACCCGCCCCGAAAGCAATAAATAACGGCGTCTGGGTAGCGGTCAAGGTAGGCCTGCCAAGCGGCAATACGCGCTTGCTTTGCCTCCCCGCCGACCAAGCATTCTCCTAGCGCAATCGCAGCAGCCTGACCCTGCTGTTTATAAGTAAGGCCCACTTGGTGACGCTCTTCATCGACCATTAGCGGTAAATTAACCGCACCGGGCAGGCTGCCCTGGGAAAACTCTACCGGGGCGCGTACATCAATTAACGGCTGGCCTTCCCCAATAAGATCTAACGATGCTGGGATGGTAGGGAGGGTCATCCAATAACCTCTATTTGCGCGTCTCCCTGGGGTGCTTTCATCACGCCAAAGGGCACTAGGGTTATGCCATGATCACGCCCGATACGTTCAACATCGTCCTCCCAGGCCGGATCAACGCTAATCAGCAGACCGCCCGAGGTTTGTGGGTCGCATAGCCACTGCCAGTGGGGGTCGTCCATCGCAGGCAGCGCCTTCCCAAGGGCGTCACGGTTACGTTGCGTACCTCCGGGCACCGCCCCCTGGCGACGATAGGCTTCAGCTTCGGCTAGACGTGGAAGGCGGCGAAAGTCAATTTGAGCCATCACCCCGCTGGCACTGCACATTTCTGCCAAGTGCCCTGCTAAGCCAAAGCCGGTCACATCGGTCATCGCATTGACCCCCTTCACCTTGGCTAGATCAATACCAATATTGTTAGGCTTGAGCATTGTTTCACGGGCAAGGCCGTGATGCCCCGCTTCCAATAAGCCACGTTTTTCAGCGGTGGTTAATAACCCAACCCCTAGGGATTTAGTTAAGAACAGCATATCGCCGGGCTTAGCCTGGCTATTGAGTTTTAAGTTAGCGAGGTCTACCAACCCATTGACCGCTAGGCCAAACATTGGCTCTGGGGCATCTATCGAGTGGCCCCCTGCCAGAGCAACACCCAGCTCACGGCAGACTGCCTGGGCACCGGCTATTACATCGCCGGCAATTTCAGGGCTGAGCTTATCCAACGGCCAGCCCAAAATACCCAGCGCCATGACCGGTGTGCCGCCCATGGCATAAACATCGCTAATCGCATTGGTGGCGGCTATCCGACCAAAATCGAAGGGGTCATCGACAATGGGCATAAAAAAGTCGGTCGTTGCGATCATGCCCCGGCCATCGCCCAGGTCATACACCGCGGCATCTTCACGCCCCTGGTTCCCCACAATTAGCCGCTTATTGCCAGCCCCTGGCCCCGCTTTGGCAAGTATGCTGTCCAGTATGTCAGGGGCAATTTTGCAGCCGCAGCCCGCTCCGTGGCTATATTGGGTTAACCGAATCGTGCTCATGATGCCTCTCCTTATTCTTTAACTTAATCCTTACATTAGCTTCGTAGCCGTTACTCAACAAAGCCATCACATTCAGCATAGCTTACGCTAGAGCGCGTCTAGGGCATCGCTCAATTTATCGACCGGGATAACCTCCATCCCCTTTGGAGCCTGTTTTGGCGCATTGGCCCGGGGCACAATAGCGCGTAAAAATCCGTGCTTTGCCGCCTCGGAAATACGCTCTTGGCCGCTTGGCACAGGGCGGATCTCTCCTGACAAACCCACTTCGCCAAATACCACCAGCTCTTTGGGCAGGGCGCGGTTTTGTAGGCTAGAGACCACTGCGAGCAGCACTGCAAGGTCAGCACTGGTTTCAAGTACCTTCACCCCACCCACGACATTGAGAAAGACATCCTGGTCGCCCGTAAATAGTCCGCCATGGCGATTAAGCACCGCCAGTAGCATTGCTAGGCGATTTTGATCTACCCCTACCGCCACGCGGCGAGGATTACCCAGTGCAGACTCGTCTACCAATGCCTGTACCTCAACCAAAATAGGCCGTGTGCCTTCCCAAACCACCATCACCAGGCTACCTGGCGCTTGCTGCTCCGGGCGAGAAAGAAAGATCGCGCTGGGGTTTTTCACCTCTTTTAAGCCTTGCTCCAGCATCGCAAAGACGCCTAGCTCATTCACCGCACCAAAGCGGTTTTTTTGCCCACGCAGAGTACGAAAGCGTGAGTCGGCACCGCCTTCAAGCAGTAGCGAAGCATCAATCATATGCTCAAGCACTTTAGGCCCCGCGAGAGTGCCGTCTTTGGTCACATGGCCTACCAGCAGCAGGACGGTATTGGTTTGCTTGGCAAAGCGCGTCAAGGCAGCCGCAGACTCACGCACCTGAGCCACCCCACCCGGTGTCGAGCTGATATCTTCAAGGTGCATCGTTTGGATAGAGTCGATGACTAAAATCTCAGGATTTTCGCGATCCGCCACGGCCAAAATAGTTTCGACGCTGGTTTCAGCCAGCATTTGCAGCCCACTAGTGGGTAACTGCAGACGGTGTGCTCGCATGGCAACTTGAGAAAGCGACTCTTCACCAGTGACATATAAAATACGCCGCTGCTGAGCCAGCTTACAGGCCGTCTGAAGCAGCAGCGTGGACTTACCTGCCCCAGGGTTGCCCCCCAGCAGTACTGCAGAGCCAGGCACCAAACCACCGCCCAAGACACGATCAAACTCGGCAAAGGTTGAGGACAAGCGTGGCACTTCGCTTAGATCTACATTGCTCAGATCTACGACGTCCCGGGATAAGTCGCCTGCGTAACCACTCCTGCCGGTGGCAGCACCGCTGCCAGGCCGCGCACTGGCCAAACGAATCTCGCTAAGCGTATTCCACTCCTGGCAGCTGTTGCATTGGCCCTGCCACTTTCGATACTCAGCACCGCATTCGGTACATACAAAGGCACTTTTCGCTTTCGCCACCGCCATTTTGCTCCTGTCGAATTCTCTGCGGGCAGAAAAACAAAAGGCGGCCAGTGGCCGCCTTTACACGTTACATTCGCACTACTGACGCTGTAATTGCAGCATCTCTCCATTTTCAAAACGACGACGCTCAGGGTCAATTAGCTCAAGCGTGCGCTCATCAATACGCATGAAGTAATAGATCTGACCATCGCCATCTGGCGTCAGCTCATATACCGTGGCATCTGGATCAGAAGGTGTCCCCCTCAGCACTTCCCAGTTGCCCGCATAGTTTTCATCCGGGGGTGTTTGGGGATGGTTACGGTAAGTTGCGTCTAACGTGAACGTCCTTTCTTCCGGAGCGCTCGCCTCTTCGCCCGTCAAGTGTACATCTAGGTCGATGCCGTCACAGTTACGACACGGCAGTGTGCCCTGGTAGTTAACCTGTGATCCGCTGATACCTGCCTCTTCGCGCTGTTCCGTTGGGCCAGCTGCGCAGCCCACCAGCAGTGCCAACATAGCCGAACCGGCTAGCAAACTCCTGAATTGCATTGGGTGTCTCCTTATCGTGTTGGACATACATTTTTTTCGCGCGCTTATGACAGCATAACCGCTACAAGGTGCAACGCCCACCCCTAGTCAAGATGGATGAGAGGTTATGGCCCTCCGATATTGGAATGCTTGCGCTCTGACAGCCATCAGGCGACCATGTTGCCATTACTGCTAGGATAATCAGGTTACCCTTATGAGCCAATACTGGAGTCCCGCCGTTAGGGAATTAACCCCTTACGTGCCGGGTGAACAACCCCGTGAACGTGTCATCAAGCTGAATACCAATGAAAACCCGTACCCGCCTGCCCCTGGGGTGAGCGAAGCGCTGCGTGAGTACGCCACTGATCACCTGCGTCTTTATCCAGACCCCACCTCAAGAGCGCTACGTGAAGCCCTTGCCACCACCTATGGCGTAAGCGTAGAGGAAACATTCGTAGGCAATGGCTCTGATGAAGTACTGGCTTTTGCCTTCCAGGCTTTTTTCTGCCACGACGCGCCGTTAGACGTACCGTCAATCACCTACAGCTTCTATCCTGTTTACGCCAATTTATACGGTATCACGCTGCGCAAGCACCCGCTGAACGCTAAGTGGGAAGTTGACACCGATGCCCTTGCCAACGCCTCCGAGCGCAGCGGCGTTATTTTTGCTAATCCCAACGCACCCACCGGACACGCCCACTCCCTTGAGACTATCGAAGCACTGCTCAAGCGAGTGAGAGATCGCGTGGTGTTAGTGGACGAGGCGTACGTGGACTTTGGCGCAGAGAGTGCGGTGGCCTTAATTAACCGCTATCCCAATTTACTTGTTACTGGAACATTCTCAAAGTCCCGTAGCCTAGCAGGCTTACGGCTAGGCTACGCCATTGGTTCGCCTGAGCTGATTGAGGGCCTACAGCGAGTGAAAGACTCGTTTAACTCCTACCCAGTAGATAGCTTGGCGAGTTTAGTGGGAATTGAGGCGCTTAAAGACACACAGCATTTTAACGCCTGCCGGGATAATGTGATTGCCACACGCGAACGCACCCGCCAACGGCTTGAGCACCTCGGCTTTGAGGTGCTACCTTCAAAAGCCAACTTTTTGCTAGCTCAGCATGACAAATTTGAGGGCGCACAGCTGTTTGCAGGCCTTCGCGAACGGGGAGTACTGGTACGTCACTTCAACACTGACATACTCAACAACTTCCTGCGCATCACCATCGGTACCGATGATGAAATGGATAGCTTAATAGAGGCACTGGAAGCGATCTGCCGCTAATCCAAGCGCTCCCTGTTAGAACCTTTTCAGCCCTACTGCTGCTCGCAGTAGGGCTTTTTATTTGCGGCTAACTAATATTTAACTAATATTTCTAAGCAAAAAAAATCCCCCAAGGCATCAGCCCCGGGGGATTTTTCTTAATAAGTGCCTGACGATGACCTACTCTCGCATGGGGAGACCCCACACTACCATCGGCGCTAAGCGGTTTCACTGCTGAGTTCGGCAAGGGATCAGGTGGTTCACGCTCGCTATGGTCGTCAGGCGTAACTTTTAATGTACATCATGCTGATGTCGTCGATGACGTGTTTTGTGATCGTCTCTTGTCAGCAAGCGCCTTGGCTTGCTGCTGCGTATCCGGTTCTCGTTATTACTACGACCAGACCCCTTGGGTGTTATAGGGTCAAGCCTCACGGGCCATTAGTACACGTTAGCTCAACGCCTTGCAGCGCTTCCACACCGTGCCTATCAACCAGCTGGTCTCGCTGGGCCCTTTAGGAGGATCAAGTCCTCGGGGATGTCTCATCTTGAAGGGGGCTTCCCGCTTAGATGCTTTCAGCGGTTATCCTGTCCGACCATAGCTACCCGGCAATGCCACTGGCGTGACAACCGGAACACCAGAGGGTCGTCCACTCCGGTCCTCTCGTACTAGGAGCAGCTCTTCTCAAACATCCAACGCCCACGGCAGATAGGGACCGAACTGTCTCACGACGTTCTAAACCCAGCTCGCGTACCACTTTAAATGGCGAACAGCCATACCCTTGGGACCGACTTCAGCCCCAGGATGTGATGAGCCGACATCGAGGTGCCAAACACCGCCGTCGATGTGAACTCTTGGGCGGTATCAGCCTGTTATCCCCGGAGTACCTTTTATCCGTTGAGCGATGGCCCTTCCATACAGAACCACCGGATCACTAGAACCTGCTTTCGCACCTGCTCGACGTGTCTGTCTCGCAGTCAAGCACCCTTATGCTCTTGCACTCACTGCACGATGTCCGACCGTGCTGAGGGTACCTTCGTGCTCCTCCGTTACTCTTTGGGAGGAGACCGCCCCAGTCAAACTACCCACCACACACTGTCCTCGATCCGGATAACGGACCTGAGTGAGAACGCCAATGATGCCAGGCTGGTATTTCAAGGTTGGCTCCACCCGAACTGGCGTCCGGGTTTCAAAGCCTCCCAGCTATCCTACACAGGCAACATCAGCGTCCAGTGTGAAGCTATAGTAAAGGTTCACGGGGTCTTTCCGTCTAGCCGCGGGTACACCGCATCTTCACGGCGATTTCAATTTCACTGAGTCTCGGGTGGAGACAGCGTGGCCATCATTACGCCATTCGTGCAGGTCGGAACTTACCCGACAAGGAATTTCGCTACCTTAGGACCGTTATAGTTACGGCCGCCGTTTACCGGGGCTTCAATCAAGAGCTTCGGCCGAAGCCTAACACCATCATTTAACCTTCCGGCACCGGGCAGGCGTCACACCCTATACGTCCTCTTACGAGTTAGCAGAGTGCTGTGTTTTTACTAAACAGTTGCAGCCACCTGGTATCTTCGACCGGTTCGGGCTTAGAGAGCAAGTCTCATCACCCTACGCCGGCGTGCCTTCTCCCGAAGTTACGGCACCATTTTGCCTAGTTCCTTCACCCGAGTTCTCTCAAGCGCCTTGGGATTCTCACCCTGACCACCTGTGTCGGTTTGGGGTACGGTCGCACATGATCTGAAGCTTAGAGGCTTTTCCTGGAAGCGTGGCATCAGTGACTTCCTGACCGTGGTCAGTTCATCTCGTGTCTCGGCTTTAAGGTGCCGGATTTTCCTAGCACCTCGGCCTACTCACTTTCACCAGGACAACCAACGCCTGGCTCACCTAGCCTTCTCCGTCCCCCCATCGCAATCATGTCCGGTACGGGAATATTGACCCGTTTCCCATCGACTACGCCTTTCGGCCTCGCCTTAGGGGCCGACTCACTCTGCTCCGATTAGCGTCGAACAGAAACCCTTGGTCTTCCGGCGAGGGAGTTTTTCACTCCCTTTATCGTTACTCATGTCAGCATTCGCACTCGTGATACCTCCAGCGAACTTCTCAATTCACCTTCATCGGCTTACACGACGCTCCTCTACCGCGCATTCCTAAGAATGCACCCGTAGCTTCGGTACCTGGTTTAGCCCCGTTACATCTTCCGCGCAGGCCGACTCGACTAGTGAGCTATTACGCTTTCTTTAAAGGATGGCTGCTTCTAAGCCAACCTCCTAGCTGTCTGAGCCTTCCCACATCGTTTCCCACTTAACCAGGATTTGGGGACCTTAGCTGACGGTCTGGGTTGTTTCCCTTTTCACGACGGACGTTAGCACCCGCCGTGTGTCTCCCACGCTGATACTCACCGGTATTCGGAGTTTGCCTCGGGTTGGTAAGTCGGGATGACCCCCTAGCCGAAACAGTGCTCTACCCCCGGCGGTAATACGTGAGGCGCTACCTAAATAGCTTTCGAGGAGAACCAGCTATCTCCGAGCTTGATTAGCCTTTCACTCCGATCCACAAGTCATCCAAATCTTTTTCAACAGATCCTGGTTCGGGCCTCCAGTTGATGTTACTCAACCTTCACCCTGCTCATGGATAGATCGCTCGGTTTCGGGTCTATATCCAGCGACTGTGTCGCCCAGTTAAGACTCGGTTTCCCTACGGCTCCCCTAAACGGTTAACCTCGCCACTGAATATAAGTCGCTGACCCATTATACAAAAGGTACGCAGTCACAGAACAAGTCTGCTCCTACTGCTTGTACGCACACGGTTTCAGGATCTATTTCACTCCCCTCTCCGGGGTTCTTTTCGCCTTTCCCTCACGGTACTGGTTCACTATCGGTCAGCCAGGAGTATTTAGCCTTGGAGGATGGTCCCCCCGTCTTCAGTCAAGGTTTCTCGTGCCCCGACCTACTCGATTTCACATGATCAGATTTTCGACTACGGGGCTATCACCCGCTACGGCCGCGCTTCCCAGCGCGTTCGTCTAATCAGTCACATGCTTAAGGGCTGGTCCCCGTTCGCTCGCCGCTACTAGGGGAATCTCGGTTGATTTCTTTTCCTCAGGGTACTTAGATGTTTCAGTTCCCCTGGTTCGCCTCTTACGCCTATATATTCAGCGTAAGATACTCATCTTATGATGAGTGGGTTTCCCCATTCAGAAATGCCCGGGTCAAAGGTTGTTTGCCACCTCGCCGAGCCTTATCGCAGGCTACCACGTCTTTCATCGCCTCTGGCTGCCTAGGCATCCACCGTGTGCGCTTAATTGCTTGACCCTATAACCCGAAGGAGTCTGGATTTCGCAATAATAACGATTGCCGGATACGCTTGAGACGTATCACAAAACAATTACGTATAAACACTTCTACGAAGCGTTTATGTCAGCATGATATACATTGTTAAAGAGCGACTGCTATAAGCAGTGATAAACGGGTCGTGTTTTCAACGTTAAACGAAAAAGAAAGGTCTAAAAGAAAGGTCTTTTCTTCTTTTTTAAGGTGAAAGAGCGTTTATCACTGCTCATCAACAGCATTCTGATCAGGTAATTCATTGTGAGCGCTTACCGCGAGGATGATGCATCGTTTAAGGAGGTGATCCAGCCGCAGGTTCCCCTACGGCTACCTTGTTACGACTTCACCCCAGTCATGAACCACACCGTGGTGATCGCCCTCTTGCGTTAGGCTAACCACTTCTGGTGCAGTCCACTCCCATGGTGTGACGGGCGGTGTGTACAAGGCCCGGGAACGTATTCACCGTGACATTCTGATTCACGATTACTAGCGATTCCGACTTCACGGAGTCGAGTTGCAGACTCCGATCCGGACTGAGACCGGCTTTTCGGGATTAGCGCACTCTCGCGAGTTGGCAACCCTTTGTACCGGCCATTGTAGCACGTGTGTAGCCCTACTCGTAAGGGCCATGATGACTTGACGTCGTCCCCACCTTCCTCCGGTTTGTCACCGGCAGTCTCCTTAGAGTTCCCACCATTACGTGCTGGCAAATAAGGACAAGGGTTGCGCTCGTTACGGGACTTAACCCAACATTTCACAACACGAGCTGACGACAGCCATGCAGCACCTGTCTCTGCGTTCCCGAAGGCACCAAGTGATCTCTCACAAGTTCGCAGGATGTCAAGAGTAGGTAAGGTTCTTCGCGTTGCATCGAATTAAACCACATGCTCCACCGCTTGTGCGGGCCCCCGTCAATTCATTTGAGTTTTAACCTTGCGGCCGTACTCCCCAGGCGGTCGACTTATCGCGTTAACTTCGCCACAAAGTGCGCTAGGCACCCAACGGCTGGTCGACATCGTTTACGGCGTGGACTACCAGGGTATCTAATCCTGTTTGCTACCCACGCTTTCGCACCTCAGTGTCAGTGTCAGTCCAGAAGGCCGCCTTCGCCACTGGTATTCCTCCCGATCTCTACGCATTTCACCGCTACACCGGGAATTCTACCTTCCTCTCCTGCACTCTAGCTTGACAGTTCCGGATGCCGTTCCCAGGTTGAGCCCGGGGCTTTCACAACCGGCTTATCAAGCCACCTACGCGCGCTTTACGCCCAGTAATTCCGATTAACGCTTGCACCCTCCGTATTACCGCGGCTGCTGGCACGGAGTTAGCCGGTGCTTCTTCTGCGAGTGATGTCTTTCCTAGGGGGTATTAACCCCTAGGCGTTCTTCCTCGCTGAAAGTGCTTTACAACCCGAGGGCCTTCTTCACACACGCGGCATGGCTGGATCAGGCTTTCGCCCATTGTCCAATATTCCCCACTGCTGCCTCCCGTAGGAGTTCGGGCCGTGTCTCAGTCCCGATGTGGCTGATCATCCTCTCAGACCAGCTACGGATCGTTGCCTTGGTGAGCCATTACCTCACCAACTAGCTAATCCGACATAGGCTCATCCAATAGCGGGAGCCGGAGCCCCCTTTCTCCCGTAGGACGTATGCGGTATTAGCCTGGGTTTCCCCAGGTTATCCCCCACTATCGGGCAGATTCCTATGCATTACTCACCCGTCCGCCGCTCGTCAGCATCTAGCAAGCTAGATCTGTTACCGCTCGACTTGCATGTGTTAGGCCTGCCGCCAGCGTTCAATCTGAGCCATGATCAAACTCTTCAGTTTAAAATCATTGTGATGCTTACTCGTTGCTTAAGGACTAGCCGAAAGCAACAAAAGCGCATCAAACTTGGCTCAAGGTTCAAACGAATTCATTCAAACTTACGTTTTCATGACCGCTTGCCTTGATATTTGGTGATTTATCACCCTCATCGGCAAGCGCCCACATGAATTACCTGATCAAATTGTTAAAGAGCGTTTCGCTAATAACTGGCTTGCCGTTGAATTGGCTTGCCTCAGCGAGGAAGGCGTATTCTACGCATTTCCTGGTGGTTGTCAACCGCTATTTTCAATGACTGGATTCAGCGAACGAGGCGAGCCATACAACCGCTCTAACCTACTGACAAACCGAAGGTTTTCACCTTCATTCACCGCTGGTAACGCTTGGCGTCCCCGGCAGCGGATGCGTACTTTACGGATTCGCTGCCGACTTGGCAAGGGCTTTAGAGAGAAAAATTATCAAAAAGTTCAAATAAGCGTCACACGGGCGTAACGCTTCTTGCCTGCCTGGATAACGTACACCTTATTAGTCGCCAACATTGTGTCTTGAGCAACCACCTCGCCATCCACTTTGACACTGCCGTTTTTCAGCATGTCTTTGGCCTGAGCGCTGTTCTTGGTGAGGCCAGAGCGGTTGAGCACTGCTGCAATGGGTGCCTGCTCACTACCTTCGAAATCTACTTCTACCTCAGGCAGGTCTTCCGGCAATTCACCGTCAGCCAGTTGGTTACCCGCCGACTTGTGGGCATTCGCAGCGGCTTCATCACCGTGATAGCGGGCAATTAGCTCGCGGGCCAGCTCCATTTTCACATCACGAGGGTTCGCCCCCTGCTCGACACTCTGCTTAAGCGTTTCTATCTCTTCGTTGGATTTCAAAGAGAGCAGCTCGAAGTAGCGCCACATCAAACTGTCAGGCATAGAGACGAGCTTATTGAACATCGACCCTGGCGTTTCATCGACACCGACATAGTTGCCCAATGACTTGGACATCTTCTGCACGCCGTCCAAGCCTTCAAGCAGCGGCATGGTAATA
This sequence comes from Halomonas sp. GFAJ-1, assembly GCA_002966495.1. Taxonomy (NCBI): domain Bacteria; kingdom Pseudomonadati; phylum Pseudomonadota; class Gammaproteobacteria; order Oceanospirillales; family Halomonadaceae; genus Halomonas; species Halomonas sp. GFAJ-1. The sequence continues at coordinate 1,368,744 of CP016490.1, read as the reverse complement.
ACGACCTGCGGCTCTTGACCAAAGTGCTTTTGAATTTCGCGGCCCATGAGTAGGTTGAATTTCTGGTCAGTACCACCCAGCTCCACGTCTGCCTCAAGGGCCACTGAGTCGTAGCCTTGCACGAGGGGGTAGAGAAATTCATGAATGGCAATTGGCTGATTAGCTTTATAGCGCTTTTCAAAATCATCGCGCTCAAGCATCCGAGCCACAGTGCTCTGCGCCGCTAACTCAATCATTTTGGCGGCAGTAAGTTCACCAAACCATTCAGCATTAAAACGCACCTCGGTTTTCTCAGGGTCGAGGATTTTAAACACCTGCTCTTTATACGTTTCCGCGTTGGCTTTTACATCGGCTTCGGTCAGCGGCTTACGCGTTACGTTTTTACCGGTAGGGTCGCCAATGCGCCCCGTAAAGTCACCAATGAGGAAGATAACCGTATGCCCCAGATCTTGGAACTGGCGCATTTTGGTCAATAAGACACTGTGCCCCAGGTGTAGATCAGGTGCGGTGGGGTCAAAGCCAGCCTTAATACGCAGCTTACGGCCAGAGGCCAGCTTCTTCTTCAGCTCGTCCTCAACCAGGATTTCGTGCGTACCCCGCGCTAGCAGCGCTAGCGTCTGATCCACCTCACTCATTGCCTCTCTCCACAAAATGCGCGCTCTTTTAAGAGCCGCCAGATGATAAATAGCCGACGATGTTACCATGCCCAACGGTCTTGGTTGAGCCTTCAAATCGTTTCAAATGAGTCACTTTATGAAAACACCCGTTGCTTCGCCGCGTTACTATATTGGCTTGATGTCAGGCACTAGCTTGGATGGTGTTGATGCGGCCCTCGTCGCCATCGCACCCGACTCACAGCCTAAGTTGATGGGTACCCATGCAGCACCTATGCCAGAAACATTGCGATCGTTGCTGCTAACGCTGTGTCACGCAGAGCACGTGAGTTTTGCCAAATTAGCAGAGGCAGAAGCTGCGTTTTGTCAACTTCAAGCAAACGCCGTGAAAGCACTACTGGCCCAGCAAAGCATGTCGCCCGACCAAGTCAGCGCCGTTGGCAGCCATGGGCAAACCATAGAGCACGCCCCCCATGGCCATCATGGCGGCCCTGCCTACACACTACAGCTTGATAACCCAAGCCTTTTAGCAGAATTAACCGACTGTACCGTTGTGGCTGACTTTCGCCGCCGCGATTTAGCCGCAGGCGGTCAGGCCGCGCCGCTCGCTCCCGCGTTCCATCAAGCACTCTTTGGTCGCCAAGCGGGTGAGCAGTTGATTTTAAACCTAGGTGGCTTTGCCAATATAACGTGGCTACCCAGCGACTCTGCCAAGCCCGTGGTCGGTTTTGATACAGGACCGGCGAATGTACTGCTAGATGCATGGTTCGCAAAGCACCACCCAGGGCGCTTTGATGACAACGGCAACTGGGCCGCCAGCGGCAACGTCGATAACGTCCTCTTGGAACGCTTGCTTCAAGAACCTTTCTTCCATCAGCCGCCGCCGCGCAGCACTGGCCGAGAGCTATTTCATTTACCGTGGCTGGAAAACCAGCTAACTGGAAACGAAGCGCCTCAAGATGTGCAGGCAACGCTGGCAGAGCTTACCGCCGTGAGCGTTGCACAGGGTATTCAGCAGCTGCCGCTAAGCCGCCAACGCACCACATTAATTACAGGCGGAGGGGGAGCGCATAATTCGTATTTAATGAAGCGGCTCGCGTATCACTTACCTAACGCAGCCCTTACGTCACCCAGCGCGTACGGCTGGCCAGAGGACTGGATTGAAGCCGGCGCCTTTGCCTGGCTTGCCCACCAGCGCCTGAACCATTTGCCGGGCAACTTACCATCCGTTACCGGCGCCAGCGGCCCGCGAGTACTGGGCGGCGTGTATGCGCGTTAAGGTTGCGTTACCCGTTTTGAGCATCAGTAATCATCCCCATCACGCAGCGCCAAATGGGGAGATATCTGCGCTGCCAACGGTGTGCCGCTGGCAGCCGCGTCGCCATGCTTAATCATCAGTCGTAAATCGTTTGCCGAGTCGGCATGGGCCAACGCTACCTGCTGGCTGATTTGCTCCGCTTGATAGAGCGCGTAGAGCGCTTGGTCGAAGGTTTGCATGCCTGCGTCTCGGGACGCTGCCATGGCCGACTTCAACTCGTCGATGCGGCCTTTGCGTATCAGATCCACCACGCGCGGTGACGAAAGCATAATCTCAATGGCCGCACAGCGACCGCCCTGCTGAGTAGGCAACAACTGCTGCGCCACCACCGCACGAAGGTTGAGCGATAAGTCCATCCGTATTTGCTCATGCCTTTCGTGAGGAAAGAAGTGGAGAATGCGCTCCAACGCTTGATTAGCATTGTTAGCGTGTAGCGTGGCAAGGCAAAGATGCCCTGTTTCAGCAAAGGTCAGCGCGTGCTCCATCGTTTCCCGGGTGCGCACCTCACCAATCAGAATCACGTCGGGCGCCTGGCGAAGCGTATTCTTGAGCGCCACTTCAAACGACTCTGTATCTACCCCCACCTCGCGCTGATTGACGATACCGCGCTGGTGCGGATGCAAATACTCAATAGGGTCTTCGATGGTGATGATATGCCCACCCACCGAGACGTTACGCTCTTGAATCATGGCTGCTAGCGTGGTCGATTTACCCGTGCCCGTTCCTCCCACCACCAGTACCAGCCCGCGCTTGGCGTTAGCGAGTTCAGCGAGCTGACTGGGCACACCCAGTGCCGTGAGTGTGGGAATTTCTTGAGCAATGCGGCGCACCACCATGGCAGGCTCATTACGCTGCTGAAAAGCGCTGACCCGAAAGCGGCCTTTTTGCTCAAGGCTTATGGCGAAATTCGCCTCGTGCTCTAACGCAAACCGCTCACGCTGCATATCGGGTATCGCATTGACCACCAGGCTGCGCACTTGGCTTGAGGAAAGCGGCTGCCGCCCCAGGGGCACTAACCCCTGGGGCGTTTTTAAGCTTGCCGGCGCGCCGACCGAAATCAGCAGGTCGGACGCCTGCTGCTCAACCATAATAGCCAGCAACTGATGCAACCACTGGGAGGCCGTCATACCGCTTTTGGGCTCGCTCATTACTTATTCATCCCCCAGTGAAAGCGTGCCTTTTGCCCGCGCCTGAGCGTCTTCCATACTCACCGCGCCCTCTTTTACTAGCCTTGCAAGCGACGCGTTTAAGGTTTGCATGCCCAAGTTTCCGCCGGTTTGAATGGCCGAATAAATCTGTGCCACTTTATCTCCACGGATTAAATTGCGAACAGCGGCGGTGGCAATCAATATTTCGTGAGCCGCTACGCGCCCGCCGCCTTGGCGTTTTAGCAACGTTTGCGACACAACGGCCTGTAGCGACTCCGACAGCATTGAGCGCACCATGGATTTCTCTTCCCCTGGGAAGACATCAATAATTCGGTCGATGGTCTTTGCTGCAGAAGTAGTATGCAGGGTTCCAAATACTAGATGGCCTGTTTCAGCAGCGGTTAGCGCTAAGCGCATTGTTTCGAGGTCGCGCAGCTCACCTACTAAAATAACGTCCGGGTCTTCACGCAGGGCGCTGCGTAATGCGCTGTTGAAACTACGCGTGTCCCGGTGCACTTCGCGCTGATTGATCAGGCAACGCTTACTGGCATGAACAAACTCCACCGGGTCTTCAATCGTTAAAATATGCTCAAAGCGGTGGTCGTTGATGTAGTCAATCATCGCGGCAAGCGTGGTGCTTTTACCCGACCCTGTTGGCCCGGTAACCAGTACCAAGCCACGGGGCAGCATGGCTAAGCGCTCGAACACCTCGCCTAGGCCCAGGGCCTGCATCGAAAGCACTTCATTAGGGATAGTACGAAAAACCGCCCCAGCACCTCGCGCCTGGTTAAACGCATTGACCCGAAAACGCGCCACTCCTGGCACGTCAAAAGAGAAGTCGGTTTCCAAGTGTTCTTCGTAGTCGCGGCGCTGCTGATCGTTCATGATGTCGTAGATCAACCGCCGGACTTCGCTGTTATCCATCGCCGGTACATTAAGCCGACGAATATCGCCATCAACACGTATCATGGGCGGCAAACCCGCAGAAAGGTGCAGGTCCGATGCATTCTGCTTTGCCGAGAATGCCAGCAGTTCGGTAATATCCATCTCTCTTTTCCCAGCTGCGGTAAGGTGCTTGAGTATGACAGACATCGCACTCCCCGAGTCACTCGCCACTGCGCGTGAGCGTCTGCACCGGGCGCTAAAAAACGCTGACCGCCTGCTTAACAGTGCGGCATTGCTAGCGGTGAGCAAAACCAAACCGGCCTCACTGATCCGGCAGGCTTGGCAGCTTGGTCAGCGGGAGTTTGGTGAAAACTACCTCCAAGAAGCGCTGGAAAAACAGGCCGAGCTAGCCGACTTAGACGATATCGTGTGGCATTTCATCGGCCCATTACAGTCCAATAAAACTCGGTCAGTGGCAGAAAACTTTGCCTGGATGCATAGCGTCGAGCGCTTAAAAATCGCCAAGCGCTTAAGTGAACAGCGTCCAGAGCATCTCGCACCGCTCAATATCTGCCTACAGGTTAATATCAGCCGTGAGGCGTCTAAATCAGGCGTTATGCCCGAAGAGGTCGCAGCACTGGCTCATGAGGTTGCTGCGCTACCACGGCTTCAGCTACGAGGCTTAATGGCAATTCCCGCCCCCGCTGATAGCCTCTCTGCGCAACGGGCACCCTTTGCGGAGCTGCACCAACTCCTCATAGAACTGCAATCCGCGCTGCCAGAGACGCCTCTGGACACGCTCTCCATGGGAATGAGCGATGATCTAGAAGCGGCCATTTTAGAGGGCGCCACTCTGGTACGCTTAGGAACGGCTATTTTTGGTGCCCGGTGAAGCGCTTAGTGCACTCTGATGGTACCAACCGTTACTCTTACAAACATTGCCGCTGAGTGCGGCCCCTTTTCAACACAGGATACCCCTATGGCGAGCAAGATCACCTTCATTGGCGCAGGCAATATGGCCGGAGCCATTATCGGCGGCCTTATCGAAAGCGGCGTTGCCCCTTCAGACATTACCGCAACAGCACCTAACGAGAGCGAGCTTGCCTCATTAAAGCAGCGCCTAGGGGTAAATACCCAGACCGATAATAACGCTGCGGTTAAAGATGCCGATGTGGTCGTACTCGCAGTTAAACCGCAAATTATGCGCAACGTTTGTGACGCCATGAGCGAAAGCGTGCAACAGCAAGCTCCACTGGTTATTTCAATTGCCGCTGGCCTTGATGCCGACACTATTAACCAATGGCTAGGCGGAAACACTGCGCTGGTGCGCTGCATGCCCAACACTCCGTCGCTCGTCGGCATAGGCGCAAGCGGCCTGTACGCCAACAAGGCTGTTAGCGATGCCCAGCGCACGCTGGCTACCCAACTTATGGAAGCGGTTGGCATTGTCGAGTGGGTGGAAGATGAACACCTGCTGGATGCGGTCACCGCTGTCTCTGGTAGCGCGCCGGCCTACTTCTTTTTAATGTTTGAGGCGATGGAAGAAGCCGCCGTCAAGCTTGGCCTGCCTGCTGCCACTGCACGACGCCTAGCCATCCAAACTGCTTTAGGTGCTGCCACTATGGCGCAGCAGAGTGACAAAGACCCCGCCACGCTTAAACAAAATGTGATGTCGCCGGGGGGCACTACCGAACGCGCCATACAACACATGGAAGATGCGCAGCTGCGCACCACCATTGCCGATGCCATGCAAGCCTGCGCCGACCGCGCCGAGGCAATGGCCAAGGAACTCAGCGCAAGCTAAGCAAAATTTAACGCAACGGAGACGCAGCCATGGGCAACCAAGTGGGTAGTGCCGGGTTAATGCTAGTGAACACCCTGATCAACATTTATTTATTCTTACTGATGCTGCGCTTTCTACTGCAGGCATCGCGAGCGGACTACTACAACCCGCTTAGCCAGTCGGTAGTCAAAATAACCCAGCCGGTTGTTGGCCTATTCCAAGGCTTTTTAGGCCCGGTGGGCGGGCGCTTTGATTTGGCAACGCTGGCGGCAGGCTTTGTGCTTAAAGTAGCCAGCATTATTGCCATCTTCATGGTGATTGGTATGGGTATGCCGCCCATCCCAGGGGTGTTAATTGCAGGCGTTGCCGCGCTGGCAAATGCTATTTTGAAGATTTACTTCTTTGCCATGATCGTAATGATCATCCTGAGCTGGGTAGCGCCCAACGCTAGCCACCCTGGCGCACTACTGGTAATGCAGCTGGTTGAGCCCATTATGGCGCCTGTGCGCAAAGTTATTCCGCCTCTGGGAATGATTGACCTATCGCCGATCATCGTATTCATCGCCATTAACATTATAGATGGCTTAGTGGTGGGGTCATTAATACGCGCTGCTGGCATGCCAGGGTCATTGGTAGGCCTTTAATTTTAACGCCAAGTTCAGCAGGACTTATTTTCAGCAGGACTTATTTTTGCAGGACTAGCGCTTTCGATGCCTGATTCAGACACTCTCGCGTTTAGCGAGCGGCCAGCAGACTCTGTTGGCCTTATCACGCCCCACGTCGCCAAGTTCGACACGCCGTTGTCGCTTGCCTGCGGCAAGGTGTTGCCAGAATACGAGCTTATTTATGAGACTTACGGCACGCTGAACGCCGAACGCACTAACGCGGTATTAATTTGCCATGCACTCTCAGGCCATCACCATGCAGCGGGATACCACAGCACCGATGACCGTAAACCTGGCTGGTGGGATGCTCACATTGGCCCTGGAAAATCCATCGACACCAACCGCTTTTTTGTGGTGTCGCTTAATAACTTAGGCGGCTGCCATGGCAGTACGGGGCCGGTGAGCCATAACCCGGAAACGGGCCGCCAATGGGGGCCAGACTTCCCTATGGTCACCGTCAGCGACTGGGTAGCCAGCCAAGCGCGCCTAGCCGACCGCCTTGGCATTAAGCGCTGGGCAGCGGCGGTGGGTGGCAGCCTAGGCGGCATGCAGGTGCTGCAGTGGGCGATTACCTACCCAGAACGCATTGCCAACGCCGTGGTAATTGCGGCGACGCCGCGGCTGTCTGCACAAAATATCGCCTTTAACGAGGTTGCCCGGCAAGCGATTCGCTCGGACCCTGAGTTTTTCGACGGCTGGTATGCCGAACACGACACTGTACCTAAGCGGGGCTTAAAACTGGCGCGTATGGTGGGGCATATCACCTATCTCTCAGAAGACGCCATGGGTAGCAAGTTTGGCCGCGACCTGCGCAGTAATGATCTGAATTTTGGCTTTGATGTTGAGTTTCAGGTGGAGTCCTATCTGCGCTATCAGGGCGATACTTTCTCTACCGCTTTTGACGCCAACACCTACCTGTTAATGACCAAGGCGTTGGATTACTTTGACCCCGCTGCCGCCCATGCAGGCGACTTAGCCAGCGCGCTAGCCCCTGCTCAATGCCCTTTCTTGATCGTTAGCTTTACCACCGACTGGCGCTTTCCGCCGTCTCGTTCCCGCGAATTAGTCGATTCCTTAACCCGCGCTGGCAAATCCGTCAGCTATGCCAATATCGAATCCCCTCACGGGCACGATGCTTTTTTACTCCCCGAACCGCGTTATCACGCCCTGTTCAGCGCCTTTATGGGTCGCGTTGCCCATGAGCTAGCGATCCATGAAACGACTGAAGAGGAGATACGATAATGCGCGCTGATTTAGAACTGATTTACGACTGGGTTCCCCAGGGGGCTCACGTATTAGACTTAGCCTGTGGCGATGGGCAGCTCCTGGAGAGTTTGGCGCAGGAAAAAAACGTCACTGGTTACGGGCTGGAAATCGACCCAGCAGGCATCACTCAGTGCGTTGCCCGTGGCGTTAACGTGATTGAGCATAACCTGGATGATGGCCTGGGTAGCTTTTGCGATAACAGCTATGATCAAGTCATCATGACTCAAGCGCTGCAGGCACTTCGGCGCCCCGATAAAATGCTTGATGAAATGCTACGGGTAGCAGAAGAGGGCATTATTACGTTTCCTAATTTTGCTTACTGGCGTCACCGCGTTCATCTTGGCTTGCGCGGCTACATGCCGGTTTCCAAGTCACTGCCTCACGCCTGGTACGACACCCCTAACATCCACTTATCAACCTTCAACGACTTTGAACACCTGTGCCGGGAAAAAGGGCTAGTGATTGTTGACCGTGCGGTGGGCGTTGGCGACCATCGAGGCCACTGGACATCCAAATGGTGGCCTAACTTATTCGGTGAAATCGCGATTTTCAGAGTACGTCGCCGCTAAGCGCGGCTTAGATAAAATAGCAGGAGGAGCTTGCCATGTTGCGCAGCCTACTACTCAGCGTCAGCTTAGCTGCAACACTAATGGTCACTACCAGCGCCAGCGCTGAGCAGTTCGTTCAGGTAGGTGACTACGAGATCCACTACAGCGCTGTAAGCACTAGCTTCCTGACACCGGACGTTGCTCAGGCACACAACATCCAGCGCAGCGCTAACCGCGGCCTGGTTAATGTAAGCGTACGTGAGCGTAGGGACGACGGCAGCACTCGCCCAGTGAGTGCGGGCATACAGGGTTATGTCAGCGGCCTTACCGGCACCCAAGAGCCGCTGAGCTTTCGCACCGTGCACGACGGGGATGCGACCTATCACTTAGCCCCGTTCACCATGCGTCATGACGAGGCCATGCGTTTTGAACTCGACGTGCGCTACGACCGTAATGAATCGCCTGAATCGGTCAACTTTATCCAGCGTTTCTATATCGAGCGGTAAGCCCTACAGCCGAACCGGTAGCCGCCGCGTTAAGCGCACCGCGACCGGTTTTTCGGCGCTCCACTGTAGCGTAATGCCATAGGCCAACACCTCTACCCCCGCCTTCACCGCCTTGGCTAGCGCTGCCGCATAAACAGGGTCGATATGGGCAGCCGGTGCTACATCGGCAATACCCTCATGGGCGACGCAAAATAGCAGCACTGCCCGCTCGCCCTGCTCAGCAAGCGCTGTTAGCGTATGCAAATGCTTGGTACCTCGAACGCTTACCGAGTCGGGAAAGTAGCCTTGACCATCGGCTTCTTTCAGCGTTACCTGCTTTACTTCGACATAGGCCACACCGCGTTCTGGGTCGTCCAGACGAAAATCGAGCCGAGCATCATCAACGTTCACTTCCCGCTTGAGCGTTTGATAGCCCGCCAGTGGCGTAATATCGCCTGCCTCAATCGCCGCTTCCACAATACGATTTGCCCGCCCGGTATGCACCGAGGCCAGCGCCGTGGTGCCATCTAACTGGGGCAACTCAATCCACTCCCAGGTCCAGGCCAGCTTGCGCTTTGGGTTGTCGCTGGGCGAAAGCCACACCCGACAGCCCGGCACATTGACGGCTTTCATTGAGCCAGTATTCGGGCAGTGGGCGACTACCTCTTGGCCACTTTCCAAACGTACATCCGCCAAAAAGCGCTTGTAGCGGCGCAGCAGTACGCCGGGCTCTAACCCCTCATAGGCGATCATAATCGACTCACAAAGCGGGCAATCCGCACCACAGCCTCCTCTAACCGCGCCACATCATTGGTGAAGGCAATGCGCACGTGGTGTTCACCGCCTTCAAGGGCAAAATCAATGCCAGGGGTAATAGCGACGTTTTCCTCTATCAGTAACCGCTCGCAAAACGCTTGGCTATCTCGGCTATAGCGGGAGATGTCTAGCCATAGATAAAATGCCCCTTGAGGAGGAAGATCGGGCGCTAGGCCCAGCTGCGCTAACCCATCAAGCAGCACTTGGCGGCGCTGCTTTAGCGTTGCACGGCGTGTTTCGAGAATGTCTCGGCATTCAGGCGTAAAGGCGGCAAGTGCGGCATGTTGGGAAGGCGTCGGCGCAGCCAGAAAAACGTTTTGCGCTAACCGGGTTAGCGGCTCTACCGCATGTTCCGGCGCCACCAGCCAGCCCAAGCGCCAGCCGGTCATGCCAAAGTATTTTGAAAAGCTGTTAACCACAAAGGCTTGATCAGAGAGCGATGTCGCAGACAACGGCGCATCGTCGTAATTTAAACCCTGATAAATCTCGTCAACGATGACCTCGCCACCTCTGGCCGCTACCGTTTTAAAGACGGCCGTTAGCGCTTCTGCTCCGAGCGTGTGGCCGGTGGGATTCGACGGGCTTGCCAGCATCGCCAGCCGCGTTTTCTCTTGCCAGTGTTTCTCAATCAGCGGGGCGTTCAACTGCCAGCCGCTCTGGCGACCTACCGGTATGGCATCCACCTCCGCCCCTGCCAAGGCCATAAAATGGCGATTACAGGGATAGTTGGGGTCAGCCATAAGAACCCGGTCGCCGGTTTCTACCAATAGCTGGCTGGCCAACAGCAGCGCGCCTGATGCTCCAGGGGTTACCAGAATACGCGAAGGATCAACGCTGGCATTGAAGTGCTCGGCGTAGTGGCCTGCAATGGCTTCGCGCAGCGTCGCTAAACCAGCCGCCGGTGTATAGCGTGTTTTGCCTGTGGCCAGGGCTTGCTGGCCCGCCGCCACAACAGGCTCAGGCGTCGCAAAATCAGGCTCCCCCACCTCCAAGTGAATCACATCATGGCCTTGGGCCTCGCGGGCCTGAGCCATCTCCAATAAGTGCATCACGCGAAAGGGTGCGACATGACTCACGCGGGAATTCCAGGCCATAGTGTCTCCTTCACCTTATGTCCATAAAAACGCAGTTATAAAGGCCCAGTAGAGAAGCATGGGCGAGGCCAAATAAACTGTAATACCTTAGTATAAGACCGATCATTATGCTTGCAACACGGTCAGTTTTCAGCTAAACAAGCATCCCTTTGGCGTGAGATCGTGACACACGCTCATGGTCGATCAGCAGTCACATACGTAAGGGGCACTCCCATGCCAGTAGCGGAAAAGAAACCGGAAGCGTCCAAGTCCTTTACCCCGTACGAGCCAGCGCCGGGTGAAGAGTATATGAACGAGAAGCAGCTTGCGCACTTTCGGCAGCTGCTCCTGGATTGGAAACAGGATCTCATGGAAGAGGTGGACCGTACTGTACGCCACCTGCAGGAAGACGCTAACAACTACGCCGACCCCGCTGACCGCGCTACCCAGGAAGAGGGCTTTAGCCTTGAACTGCGTACGCGGGACCGCGAGCGTAAGTTGCTGAAAAAGATTAACGAGACAATCGACAAAATCGATGAAGACGACTACGGCTTCTGTGAAGCGTGTGGCGTAGAAATCGGCATTCGTCGCCTTGAAGCTCGCCCCACGGCAACGCTGTGCGTTGATTGTAAAACACTGGCAGAGCTTAAAGAAAAACAGCTCGGCGGCTAATGTCGTCAGCGGTAATGCACTAGACGCTACAATAAAAGCCGGGCACCTTTAGGGTGCCCGTTTTTATTGGTCATTTAATTGAAATTGCTATTGGCACCCATGATACAGACCGCTTGCTACCGGGGGCGCTTTGCTCCCACGCCATCAGGGCCTCTCCACTTTGGCTCGTTAGTCGCAGCCTTAGGCAGCTTTCTAGATGCCCGAGCAGCGGGGGGAACGTGGCTAGTACGCATTGAGGACATCGACCCACCCCGCTGTCCAGCGGGCACCGACAGCACTATTCTGCGCCAGCTTGAAGCCTTTGGCCTGCACTGGGACGAAGAGGTAACGTGGCAACACAGCCGCCAGGCTGCCTATCAGCACGCATTAGACTGCTTGATGTCGCAGGGCTTGGCCTACCCCTGCAGCTGCTCACGTAAGCAGTGGCAAGCGTTCGCGATTTATCCTGGCTGGTGCCGCAACGGGCAGCGCGAGACCAACAAGCCCGTCGCCTGGCGACTACGCAGCGACTTAGCCAAACGCCCCATTACGTGGCACGACCGCTTATTTGGCCACCAGCAGTTCGATCCCGCCACACAGGGCGACGTGGTCTTAAAGCGTAAAGACAACCTCTGGGCCTACCAGCTTGCCGTCGTGGTGGACGATGCCGAGCAGGCGATTAGCGATGTCGTCAGGGGCTACGATCTGCTGGACAACACCCCTTGGCAAGGCCAACTACAAAAAGCACTTGGCTTACCGACACCGCGCTATCTCCACCTACCACTGATCGTGACGGATGAAGGCCAAAAGCTCTCTAAGCAGAATATGGCCCCCGCGTTGGCAGAGCGTGATGATGATATTCGTCGCCAGCTATTTCAAGCGCTTCAAGCGCTTGACCAAGCACCGCCCGCCGAGCTGGCCCAGGAAGCCCCTGAAACGCAGTTAAACTGGGCAATAGCACACTGGTCGATTGAGCAGTTAAGGCCTTTCCACCACCGTGCATTACCCTCGGAGCACTGACATGTACGTTTATCGCATCATGCTGTTTCTTGTATTTGGGGGCTACCTGCTCTCGCCACTGCTCATGGACGGCTGGGGCGACCCCAGTATCGCCTGGTACCGACCGTTTGCTATCTGGGGCGGCCTGATTGCGCTAACGCTGTGGCTAGAGCAAAAGAGGAAGTTAGATGAGCGTTGAGTTACTCGGTGTACTGCTTCTAGGCCTTGGCTACCTCGCGCTCCTGTTTAGCTGTGGCATGGCCGTAGAGCGCGGCTGGGTGCCAGTACGCGTTACCCGTCACCCCGTGGTGTATACCCTGGCGCTAGGCGTCTATGCCAGCGCATGGGCCATTTACGGCAGTATTGAGTTCGCCTCCAAAGCGGGGTTTGGCTATTTAGCCTACTATCTGGGCGCTGCGGGCGCTTTTTTGCTTGCGCCTGTGCTGCTCGTGCCTATTCAACGCATCACTCGCACTTACCAGCTCTCGTCACTGGCCGATCTGTTTGCTTTTCGCTTTCGCTCGCGCTGGGTCGGCACTGTGGTCACTCTGCTTAGCCTCCTGGCGGTAATGCCGCTGCTGGGCATTCAGGTACAAACCCTTAGCGATACAATACACCTGCTAACCGATAGCCGTTTTAGCGCGGCGGTGGCCCTCTTATTCTGCGCCGTGATTGCGGGCTGCGCCGTGCTGTTCGGCGCACGGCATAGCCACCGACACCGCCACGATACGCTGCTTAGCGTGATTGCCTTTGAATCCATCATTAAGCTTTTAGCCATGCTTGGGCTAGGCGCTATTGCGCTATGGTGGGTGTTTGATGGCCCACAAGATTTACAACAGTGGCTAGAAGGCCCGGGGGCAGCGGCTCAGGCCGCGACCCCACAGCTGGAAGCACCGCAATGGCGCACGTTGCTACTGCTGTTTTTTGCCGCCGCCTTTATGATGCCGCACCTCTTTCAAATCACCTTTGCCGAAAGCCTTTCCCGCCATACGCTGCTGCAGGCCAGTTGGTCGCTACCGCTATTTTTACTGCTGATGGCACTGCCGGTACCGCTCATTTGGTGGGCAGCGCAGTCCACCAATGAGTCAGTCCCTATGGCCGCTTATGCAGCCTATGTCATGACAGAGCACTGGTGGGTCGGGGCGCTGGCGTTTATTGGCGGCTTAGCGGCCGCCAGCGGCACCATGATGATGATTGCGCTGGCGCTTTCCGGCATGCTGCTTAATCACGTGGTACTCGTCGCACGCCCCCCCGAAGCACAAAACGATCTATACGGCTGGCTACTTTGGCTTAGACGCGGATTAGTGGTGGCCGTTATTTTCGGGGGCTGGCTATTTGCCGAAAGTGTTGGCCGCTACCACTCACTCACTAACCTTGGATTAACCGCTTTTGTGGGCATGGCCCAATGCCTACCTGGGATGCTCGCGCTGCTTTACTGGCCAGGCGCTAATCGTAAAGGCATGGTGGCAGGATTGATTGGCGGTATCTCAGTCTGGCTAGCGGGCGTTTGGCTGCCACTGCTTTTTGATATCTCGGTGACAACGCTTTTTTTCATGCATTCACTGCCGACCGATTCGCCACACTGGTATAACGTCACACTAACGTCCCTTGCCGTTAATATTTTGCTACTCATCCTGGTATCACTGTTTACCCGCACTTCAGAGGGCGAGCGTTCAGCGGCTGAAGCCTGTTCGGTAGATGCTGTCATCCGCTCCAAGCGCTTGCCGCTAGAAGCTGCGACGGCCGGTGATTTTACCGCGCATCTTGCTCAAGCAGTGGGGGATGAAGCTGCTGAGCGTGAAGTTGAGCGTGCCCTAAAGGCGCTTAATTTTACCCCTCAGGAGCGACGCCCCTACGCACTGCGCCGCCTTCGCGACCGGATTCAGGCCAACCTCTCCGGCCTAATGGGGCCATCCGTAGCCAGGGATATCGTTGATCGCTACCTTCCCTATCGCCACAACGACGCGCCGCTTACCGATGACATCCACTTTGTTGAAAGCCGACTTGAAGCCTACCGCTCACGCTTAACGGGACTTGCCCGCGAGCTTGACGGGCTGCGCCGCCACCACCGCCAAACCCTGGCCAAGCTACCCGTCGGGCTATGCGTATTGGGGGATGACGATGAGCTACTTATGTGGAACCAAGCACTCTCTAAACTCTCGGGCATTAGCGGTGATAGCGTGATTGGCTCCCACCGAGATAGCCTGCCAGCTCCCTGGCCTACCCTGTTGGGCAGCGTGCTTAGCGCCACCCATACCCCCCTGTACAAGCAAGCGGTAGCATTGCACGGTAGAGACTACTTTCTAACCTTGCATCAAGCGGTGCTTAGTGGCCACGACAGCCGGGGCGGCAGCGTTATTCTGGTGGAAGACCACACTGAGATGAAGTGGCTCGAAGATGAGTTGGTGCACGCGGCCCGGCTAGCCTCTATCGGCCAGCTTGCCGCAGGGGTTGCCCATGAAATCGGCAATCCCATTACCGGCATTTCATCGCTGGCACAAAACCTGCGCTACGATACCGAGGATCCCGCATTACTGGAAACCGCGGATCAAATTCAACAGCTTACCCAGCGGGTTACTAAAATCGTCAACTCACTGGTAGGCTTTGCTCACGGCGGGCGTCAAACCGTGCCACTGCCGGCTTCGCCCGTGACACTTAAGACTATTAGCGAAGACGCCTTGCACTTGATCCACTTAGCCCGCTCAGGAGAGGATGTTATCTTCACTAACCACTGCCCTGGCAATATCGTGGTACGCGGCGATGACCAGCGCTTAACTCAGGTAATGGTTAATTTACTAAGTAACGCCAGGGATGCCTGCCAGCCGCAAGGCAATATCCGCATTGAAGCGGGTACAGACGCCAGCCATGCCTGGTGGCGCGTAAGCGACGATGGTCACGGCATTGCACCCAGCGTTAAAGATCGCCTTTTCGAGCCGTTTACGACCACTAAGCCTGCGGGTGAAGGCACTGGGCTTGGACTATCGTTGGCGTATCAAATTATTAACGAACATCAAGGCAAAATAGACGTGGCCTCGCCACCTCCCGGCCAGCCTTGCGGCACCGCCATTACCCTCTGGCTACCGCTCTACCAACAGGATGATCTTTCACCCCATGCCCCGGATACTGATTGTTGAAGATGAAGCGATTATTCGCAGCGCTCTAAAACGCTTACTCGACCGCCATGGCTATACCGTGAGCGAAGCCGCCAGCGCTGAAGAAGCAATTGCTCTGCCGCTTAACGAATTTGACCTCATCATCAGCGACCTGCGCCTTCCAGGGGAGCCGGGCACTACGCTGATCACGGCGGCAGCGCCTGCGCCGGTGCTTATTATGACCAGCTACGCCAGCATGCGCTCTGCCGTAGATGCCCTAAAACAGGGGGCCGTGGACTACGTAGCAAAGCCGTTTGATCACACCGAGCTGTTAGAAACTGTTGAACGTATCCTGCACAAGCAGTCGATGCAGCAAGGCACCCCGCCGGATATTACTGACGAAGGGGGTGGGCGCCAGACCATGATTGGCAACTGCGCCGCCATGCAGCAGGTGTACACCCGCATCCGCAAAACCGCACCGGCAGATGTTACCGTGCTGATCCAAGGGGAGTCTGGTACCGGCAAAGAGCTAGTGGCCCGCGCCATTCACCAGCAAAGCAAACGCGCAAAAGCCTCCCTAATCTGCGTTAACTGCGCGGCAATTCCTGAAACGCTAATTGAGTCGGAACTGTTCGGCCACGAAAAAGGCGCCTTTACCGGCGCCAGCGCTGCCCGCACTGGGCTAGTGGAAGCCGCCGACGGCGGTACGCTTTTCCTTGATGAAATTGGAGAGCTACCGTTGGATGCCCAGGCACGCCTGTTACGCGTACTGCAAGAAGGTGAAATTCGTAAAATCGGCTCTGTCGAAACCCGCCATGTGGATGTCCGCCTGATCGCCGCTACCCACCGGGATTTACGCGCACTCTCAAAAAGCGGCGAGTTTCGTCTTGACCTTTACTACCGCCTGAACGTGATGCAGATCGAACTGCCGCCCCTACGTGAGCGCGAAGAAGACGTCCTAAAAATCGCCGATATCCTGCTAGACAAAGCCTGTAAGCGCCACGAGCGCCAAGGGCTAAGGCTATCGCGGGCAGCGCGCCAAGATTTACAGGACTACCCGTGGCCCGGAAACGTACGGGAGTTGGAGAACGCACTAGAACGCGGAGTCATTCTGGCTGAAGGGCACCTGATTCACCCAGATGATCTTGGCCTAGGGCCAGTGACTAACCGCCCCCACCCACCCACCGTCCATCCGGCGCCCGTTGGCAACGACGTCCAAACGCCTACCGAAGAGGACGATCTCTCTCTAGAAGATTACTTTCAGCACTTTGTGCTAGAGCACCAGGATCAAATGAGTGAAACAGAACTGGCACAAAAGCTTGGCATTAGCCGAAAAAATCTTTGGGAGCGCCGCCAGCGGTTGGGCATTCCACGCAAGAAAACCGCCCGCCGACCTAGTTAGGCAGTGCTCACAGCGGCATCAATGCCTGCGCCTACGACCAATGTCTAATACACTGATTTTAATAAGAAACATCCAAAAATCGTTACCTCACGACTGTTACCTTCCCACACAACCACCGTTAAAAAACCTCGCAAGCGGGGTAACACTTTCTGTTGCTATTAGTTCCCTGGCATCACGCTAAAACGCCAAGTTTATGAAATGTATGACATATCCAATGAGTGGCACGGTGAGTGCACTATTACTGGGTAAGAAAAACAAACTGGGCAGCGCGGTAAGTCGCTAACAAAAACAACATGACACCGCCCCGACCTGAGCCAAAACAAAAACAACAGGGCCAGGTAGAGATAACAGCACTAACAAAAACAACAGGCTTGTGTCTCACAACTTGCTTGCGCTAAGCAAAAGATAGATAGAACAAGCGCAGCGAATAACAATAACAACGCCAGCAAGTGCCCAAATGGACGCGACGTACAACGAGTTACCTGCAACCAAACAAAAATAACAGCAGGTCGTGTGTACACCCCGGAGCCAACAACAATAAGCCGGGTAGACAAAGTTCGCGGTTGGATTATTGTTTTGAATACGAGGCGGTCGGAATCAGACTGGTTCTTACGCCTACCGACTGCGGTGCGTATTCAGGGCGATGTGCCATCATGAAGAAAAACAGCAGCATGGACGCTGATTGTCTGCTTTATAGGGGAGGCTTGCTTAGCTTCCCCTTTCTGCGTTTATAGGCCTTAGCATCTACCAAACCCACCATAGACGCTTTGCAAGCCTTAAGGGGTCGGCTACACTCAGCAACTTACTGCTAATTGTACAGCCACTTTTTCTATACCCTGCGAGTCGATATCGCCGCATGTTCAAAGGATTTACCCGTTTCTTACATAGCCCGGGAGAGCAATTGAAATCCCTGCTCGATTCCCCAGAGAGCGCCGTTGAGCCTCTCAGCCCCCGCATTATCCCGCGCTCCGAGCACCCTGTTTCTCGTCAGCAGATCAGCGATGCCGCTTTAAAAGTTCTACATCGCCTTAACAGCGCCGGATTCGATGCTTTCTTGGTAGGTGGCTGCATTCGCGATGCACTGCTAGGCAAAATGCCTAAAGATTTTGACGTCGCGACGAACGCTACGCCAGAACAAGTGCGCGACCTGTTCCGTAACTCACGCATGATTGGTCGACGCTTTCGCATTGTGCACGTGCGGTTTGGCCGTGAGGTGATTGAGGTCACCACCTTCCGTGGCAAGCCCCAGGACGAGCACGGCGACCATATCGCCCAGCAGTCCGATGCGGGCCTACTGCTGCGTGATAACGTGTGGGGCAATATTGAAGAGGACGCCCTACGCCGCGACTTCACCGTCAATGCGCTGTACTACAACATTGCCGACTTCACTATTCATGATTTCGCCAATGGCGCCCAGGATATTAAATCACGCACCCTGCGTCTGATTGGCGACCCGGCAACACGCTACCGAGAAGACCCCGTGCGCATGCTAAGAGCCGTGCGTTTCGCTGCCAAGCTAGATTTCACCATCGACCCGGCGACCGAAGAGCCGATGTTTGACCTAGCGCCACTGCTGCTACAGATTCCGCCTGCCCGTCTGTTTGATGAGGTGCTGAAACTGTTTATGTCGGGGCATGGGTTAGTCACCTTCCGCCTACTCAGCCATTACAACCTGTTTGGCATGCTCTTCCCTGAAGCGGAAGAAGCCATGGCGGACGCGGCCTGGGCCGAAGAACTCATTGAACAAGCACTTACCAATACCGATAAGCGCATTGCGGAAGACCGTCCAGTTACGCCGGCCTTCCTGCTCGCCGCATTTTTGTGGGCACCGGTGGCACATCGCCAGGCAGAGCTTGAGCGCGAAGGCATGCCTGCCATTCCTGCGCTGCAAACTGCCTCCCAAGAAGTGGTCTCTCGTCAGCTTCAACACATCTCAATTCCCAAGCGCTTTGGGATGCCGATGCGTGAGATTTGGGAACTACAGGCACGCCTGCCCATGCGCCGTGGCAAACGCGCTTTTCAGACCCGCGAGCACCCGCGCTTCCGTGCCGCTTATGATTTGCTATTACTGCGTGAACAGGCGGGCGAAATACCGCGTGGCTTGGGCGACTGGTGGACCGCGTTCCAGCATGGTGATGAACACGAACAGCGCCGGCTGCTGCAAAAAGTTGGCAGCGACCCGGCAAGCCAAGGTGACCGCCGCCGTAAAAAACGCCGCAAGCCACGCAAAACTGACCCGTGAGCATCCCGATGGCGCTTGCTTATATCGGCTTAGGCAGCAACCTGGAAAACCCGGTCGCGCAGGTACGCCAAGCCCTTGACGAACTCGGTGGCCTGCCTCTCAGCTCGCTAGTGGCCCAGTCATCGCTCTATGCAACGCCCCCATTAGGGCCGCAAGACCAGCCTGATTTTATTAATGCCGTGGCGGTTATCAAAACAGCGCTTTCCCCCCTGGCGATGCTAGACCAGCTTCAAGCGTTAGAACAGCGCCATCGCCGCCAGCGCTTACGTCACTGGGGGCCCCGCACGCTGGATTTAGACCTACTACTCTACGGGCAGCAGACGATTGAGCGCCCACGACTGCGGGTACCCCATCCGCATATGCACGAACGTGCCTTTGTTCTAGTACCTTTAGCGGAAGTATCCACCGCTGCTGCCGAACAACCGCTGATGCTGCACCAGCAGACGCTGGATAAATGGCTTACTCAATTAGATCACTCTGCTATAAAACGCATATCTAACGCTGAAGCCCCCAAAAGTGTCACCGTCACTGCTACCAGCTGACACAAATCTCGACACCACGCCCCCATTCAGGTAACAATTACCGGTTACGCCACTTCACGCATGCAAGGATGCAGCGTTAATAACGGTCGGCTTCCTTAGTGATGTATCGGCCCCACGTAGAAAACGAGAGCACGCCATGAAAACCGTCACCCTGAGCACTCTGCAGGCGTACAAACGCGCCGGCGAAACGTTCAGCTGCCTGACCGCTTACGATGCCTCCTTTGCCCATGCTGCCAGCGATGCAGGCATTGATGTCTTACTAGTGGGCGACTCCCTAGGCATGGTCTTGCAAGGGCACAGCAGCACCCTCCCCGTAACCATCGACGATATCTGCTACCACACCCGCTGTGCGGCGCGTGGCAAAGGGCACAGCCTGCTCATGGTTGATTTGCCGTTTATGAGCAATGCCACTACTGAACGCCTGCTGGAAGATGCGGCTGCCTTGATGCGCGCGGGCGCCGAGCTGGTCAAAGTAGAAGGCGAGGCATGGATGGCTGAAGGCATCCGCGAACTCACTCGTCGCGGCGTGCCGGTTTGCGCGCACCTCGGCTTAACGCCGCAAACGGTCTATCAAATGGGCGGGTATAAAGTGCAGGGCCGCGAAGCCGCCCAGGCTGAGCAAATTATCAACGATGCCAAAGTGCTGGTTGAAGCAGGTGCCTCGGTAATTCTGCTTGAGTGCGTCCCGGCAAGCTTAGGCAAAGCGGTTACCGAGGCCCTGGACGTACCGGTCATTGGCATTGGTGCAGGCCCCGATACCGATGGGCAAATTCTGGTAATGCACGATGTCCTTGGCGTTACCCACGGTCGCACACCACGCTTTGTGAAAAACTTTATGGTCGACGCAGATAGCATTCAGAACGCTTTTCAGGACTACCATGAAGCGGTCAAAACTCGCGCCTTCCCAGCACCGGAACACTGTTTTTAAGCGGTGTTTTCACTTTTGTAGCCTGTGAACGACGAAACTTCTCTTATGCGTACTTTACGAGACATCAACGAACTACGTAGCGCTCTAGGCGAGCACCGCTTAGACGGCCAGCGCATTGCACTGGTGCCCACCATGGGCAACCTGCATGAAGGCCACCTGGCGCTCGTCGCGCGGGCCCGCCAAATTGCCGACATCGTAGTCGCCAGCCTGTTTGTGAACCCCATGCAGTTTGGTCCCGGTGAAGACCTTGATGCATACCCACGCACGTTTGAGGCAGATCACGCAAAGTTGAGCGATGCAGGCTGCGATATGTTGTTCGCCCCGACGGTTAGCGCGCTCTACCCAAACGGCTTGACGGCTCAAACCAAAGTACACGTACCAGAGGTCGGCGAAGGCCTGTGCGGTGGCTCACGACCTGGGCATTTCGACGGCGTATCTACCGTCGTCAGCATGCTGTTTAACCTCGTACAGCCAGACGTTGCCTGCTTTGGCGAGAAGGATTACCAGCAGCTAGCAGTGATTCGTAAGCTGGTGAGCGACCTGCATATGCCCATTGAGATTATCGGCGTGCCTATTGTGCGTGCCGAGGACGGCTTGGCGCTCTCTTCGCGGAATGGATACCTAAACGAGCAAGAGCGCACCACGGCTCCGATGCTCTATCGCACTCTCTGTACACTTAGGGACGCGCTGGAACGCGGCGAATCCATCGAACAGGTACTACAACAGGGCAAAACGACCCTGTATGATGCCGGCTTTACGCCCGATTACCTTGAGCTGCGCGATACCACCCTTGGCCCAGTAACCGCCACCACGCGCCAAGCGGTAATGCTAGCTGCCGCGAAGCTAGGCCCTGCCCGGCTTATCGACAACCTCAGCGTGCAGCTGCCAAGCACGACTACTGACGCTAGCCGCTAGGCTAGCTTCACTATTTAGGAGTTACCATGCATACCATTATGCTCAAAGCCAAGCTGCATATGGCTCGCGTTACTCACGCGGTACTCAACTACGAAGGCTCCTGCGCTATCGATGGCGACCTTCTCGATATGGCGGGGATTCGCGAAAACGAACAGATTCAAATTTATAACGTAGAAAACGGTGAGCGCTTCACTACCTACGCTATTCGCGGTGAAGAGGGCTCCCGGCTAATTTCCATTAACGGCGCGGCTGCGCACTTAGCGGCCCCAGGGCATCGTATTATTATTTGCAGCTATGCTCACTACTCCGACGCTGAGCTGGACAACCACCAGCCCGCACTGGTGTATCTGCAAGAAGGCAATCACGTTAGCCATACCAGCAACGCCATTCCTGTGCAGTTAGCTTAAACAGAATCACTGAGTAAGCGCACTTATTAACGGGCCGTTGATCGGCCCGTTTTTATTTACCCAAAATTGCGTATTGCCGCAACGCACAACCTTCCCCTATGCTGAAGATACGGCTGAGAGATACGGCTAGCAGAGTACGCCTATCAGGCAACTGGTTTCAGAGTGTCTGTTATTTACTCCAGGAGTCATTTTATGCAAGAAGTAGTCATTGTTGCGGCACGCCGCACCGCCGTAGGCGCTTTCGGTGGGTCCCTCGCAGGTATTCCCGCGAGCGACTTGGGCGCCTTAGTGATCAAAGATATTCTCGCCTCCACCGGCGTTTCTCCGGATCAAGTTGACGAAGTATTGCTGGGCCAAGTACTTACCGCAGGTGTTGGCCAAAACCCGGCACGGCAAGCGGTGATTAAAGCAGGCCTGCCTGAATCTGTTCCCGCCATGACGATTAATAAAGTCTGCGGCTCCGGTTTGAAAGCGCTTCACCTAGCCACCCAGGCGATCCGCTGTGGCGATGCCGAGCTCATTTTGGCCGGCGGCCAGGAGAATATGTCCGCATCGCCCCACGTGTTGCCTAATTCCCGTAACGGCCAGCGAATGGGTGATTGGAAAGCGATCGACACCATGGTTCACGACGGCCTGTGGGACGCTTTCAATAACTACCACATGGGCATTACCGCTGAGAACCTGGCTGAGAAATACAGCATCACCCGCGAAGCCATGGACGAGTTCGCTGCTGCATCTCAGCAGAAAGCAGCTGCCGCCATCAAAGAGGGCAAGTTCAAAGGGCAAATCGTGCCGGTGGAAATTCCACAGCGCAAAGGCGATCCGGTGGTGTTTGATACCGACGAAAACCCACGCGAAGTATCGGCTGAAAAGCTTGGCGGCATGCGCCCAGCGTTTAAAAAAGACGGTACCGTGACCGCGGGTAACGCTTCATCACTCAATGATGGCGCAGCCGTCGTCATGCTTTGCTCCGCAGAAAAAGCCAAAGAACTTGGCCTTGAGCCACTAGCGCGCATTGCTGCCTACGCGAACGCTGGCGTTGACCCCGCGATTATGGGCATTGGCCCCGCACCGGCCACCCGCCGCTGCTTGGAAAAAGCGGGCTGGAGCCTGGACGACCTGGATCTAGTTGAAGCCAACGAAGCCTTTGCCGCCCAAGCACTGTCGGTAAACAAAGAGCTTGGCTGGGATACGTCCAAGGTCAACGTCAACGGCGGCGCGATTGCCCTGGGCCACCCGATCGGCGCCTCCGGTTGCCGTGTGCTGGTTACTCTGCTGCATGAGATGATCGCGCGTGACGCCAAAAAAGGCCTCGCGACATTGTGTATTGGCGGCGGGCAAGGCGTTGCGCTGGCGATTGAACGCCCTTAACGCCTAGGCATCACCTACCGGCTTAAACCCTCTTCGCAATTATGAAAAAGCCCTCGTCATTTCAAACGACCAGGGCTTTTTTAATGTTTATTCGTGTAAAACAGCACGGCCATTTCAGCGAGCTTTTACGCCTACCACCGTGCTGGGTGTCCTCAGCACCAGTAATGCGCCGACTAAGAACAAGCCAGACGCTATCCACATGGCAATGGGTAAGCTAGTGCTATCCATCACTTGCCCACCCAACATGGCCCCCAGGCCAATCGACATATTAAACGTAAACGCCATTAGCGCAGTGGCCGCCTCGGTGTTTGGCGCTGTACGTATAATCCACGTCTGAATACTGACCGAGACGCTGCCAAATACCGCTCCCCACACCATCAATAGCATCACACCGCTGCTCGGCTGCCCGCCTAACAGTGGAAAAGCGGCTACGACAATTAGCAACAGGCTAGGAATAACCAGCACGGCGCGATAAGGGTGACGCCCAGCAAACATACCCGCCGCTATATTACCCATGATGCCCGCTGCTCCATAAAGCAGCAGTAGGCTGCCCACATGGCGTTGAGAAATCCCACTGATTTCTTGCAGAATCGGGCTGATAAAAGTGTAAGCCGCGAAGTGCCCAACCACCACAAAACCCGTGGTTAAGACCGCCACGCGCACGCCGCGATTGCTAAACTGCTGAGCAAGCACCCGCAGGCGCACCGGCTCGCGCGGTGGTAGTGGCGGCAGCCAGCACCATAGCGCAATAGCCGTTAATAAACTAAAGCCCCCTAACGCTCCAAAGGCCACACGCCAGTTGCTGTAGTCCCCCAGCAGCGTGCCTAATGGCACGCCGAGCACCGATGCCGCCGCAACGCCACCAAAAATCATTGTCATCGCTTTAGGCACCTGAGCTTCAGGCACTAAGCGTGGTGCGATACCGCCTGCAACGGCCCAAAAGCCACCAATGCTTAGTCCCACCAGCACACGGGCGGCCAACAGCTGACCAAAACTGCTCGCAAACGCCGAGAGTAAACTCCCCACCACCATGACAACCATGAGTACCGTGAGCATGATGCGTCGATCTAAGCGCCCTACAGCGACGGGTAGTAAAGGCGCTGAAAACGCAGCAACCACGCCAGGCACCGTCACCATCAACCCCGCCATGCCCGGCGTAACCCCCATTGAATAAGAGACTTGAGAAAGCAAACCAATCGGCAGTTGTTCTGCAGTCACCAATAGAAAAATACCGGTCATCACGGCGACCACCGCCCACCAGCGCGGTGTTTGTTCCTGCTCCATGGCTCTCTTCTCTTTTTCTGTACGACCTATAAAACACTGCGCTAACCGCAGCTAATAAATAAGGAGGAGGACTATACCCGTAATATGGGTTAATTAGCGATATCTGCTATCGCTATGCCTGGATGGAAAATGGGATGAGCTTTAAAACCTGCTATCGATAATATTTACAGCACACAGAGGGTAGGTAACGCGCGCACCAAAAATGCCCCGCAGCTGGCGGGGCATTTTTTATCTCATCCATGAGACGTTGAAGCGATTAATCCTTTAGCAGGTTAGAGATTACCAAGCGGTATCATCTTCTTCCTCAGTTTCCCACTGATCCTGCTCATCGTCCTCTTCATACGTAAATTCTTGCTCTTCCTCTTCAAACTCAGTAGTCGCGTCGTGCTCATGCTCAGTGTCGTAAGAGTTGAAAGAGCCTTGATCGTCCTGCATGGTCTCTTCTTGCGGAGTCGGCTCGTACTCGTCATTGCCTTCCATTCCAGCGAAAGCTAATGGGCTGGCCATCAGGCCGAAAGATACACCTAGGATGCCGAGTTTCTTTAAAGAATCCTTCTTCATCATCATGCCTCCTCATATGGCTTCTTGGTAAAAGCGTCATGCCTTCCTGACATTTCGCTCTTACCCAAGTCATTGCACAGGCCATACCCAAAAGTGCCAATAAAAAATATAAATTATAAAAATCAATAGTTTAAAAACAAAAACACTGTGCCAACTCTGCGCCTAGTTAATGTTTAAGGCGCTTTTAATTGTTTACTAATGACACATGGGGCCTAGGTGCCCATGCCAAGATACTCCGCTGTACGTTGGCTAAACCGTTGGAGCAAGCGACGATAAGCCTGGATGGTTTGTTTTAACCCTTAGTGACTACTGGTATCTTTTGTTGACCTTCATCGTCATGAGAAAAACCATGCCTACGCAACAAGCCTCCACGTTTCGTTTAGTTACCCGCAGCGATTTTGATGGGTTGGTATGCGGTGCACTGCTCAAGCACCTACGCCTTATTGATGAAATCACCTTCGTGCATCCAAAAGATATGCAGGATGGCAAGATTGATATCGATGCCAACGACATCACAACCAACCTGCCCTATGTACCCGGCTGCCACTTGGCCTTCGACCACCATTTAAGCGAGACCGTGCGTAATGTGGAGCGGGCAGACAACCACATCATTAACGCCGATGCGCCATCCGCTGCTCGTGTGGTCTGGGAGTATTACGGCGGCCATGACGCCTTTCCCGCCCGATGGGACGATATGATGGAAGCCGTTGATAAAGGCGACTCAGCTCAGTTTAACAAAGAGGAAATTTTAAACCCTCAGAGCTGGGTACTGCTTAATTTCATCATGGATGCGCGCACGGGCCTGGGTCGCTTCCGCGACTTCCGCATTTCCAACTATCAATTGATGATGAAGCTGATTGACTACTGCCGTGAACATACCATCGACGAGATTCTCGCCCTTGATGATGTTCAAGAACGCACAGCGCTCTACCGTGAGCACGAACAATTAGCGAAAGAACAGATTCAGCGCTGCGCCACCGTACATGGCAATTTAGTGGTGCTAGACCTGCGTAACGAAGAGACGATTTACGCCACCAATCGCTTTGTAATTTATGCCCTATACCCCGAGTGCAATGTCTCTATTCATGTTATGTGGGGGCTTAAGCAGCAGAACACCGTGCTGGCGATTGGTAAATCGATACTCAACCGCTCAAGCCACACGAATATTGGTGAGCTATGCCTTAGCTACGGCGGCGGCGGGCACTTAAATGCGGGAACCTGCCAAATAGATAACGACCAAGCTGAAAGTGCACTCACTGGCATTATTGAGCGCATTAATGCTGATGGGTAATCTCCACCCGTAATATGCTTCGCCCCTGGCTCAGATTATATGATGGGGCGAAGTAAACCTATTTCTCTCTTCTCAATACCCCATCGTTTTGGCAGCCAAGCCACCCGTTTCAGCATCATCATTAGTCGCACAGAGAGAGGCCTTCATGAATGTTTCCGAAGCGCGCCAGCTTCCGCTACAGGGCTTAAAAGTGCTTGAGCTCGGCCAACTGATTGCCGGGCCTTTCGCCACCAAACTGCTGGGTGAATTCGGTGCCGATGTGATTAAGATTGAGCCGCCCGGTACCGGCGACCCACTTCGCAAGTGGCGAATAATTGAAG
This sequence comes from Halomonas sp. GFAJ-1, assembly GCA_002966495.1. Lineage (NCBI taxonomy): Bacteria > Pseudomonadati > Pseudomonadota > Gammaproteobacteria > Oceanospirillales > Halomonadaceae > Halomonas > Halomonas sp. GFAJ-1. The sequence continues at coordinate 1,342,138 of CP016490.1, read as the reverse complement.
ACGGCACCTCGCTGTGGTGGCACGTCCAGACCCGCAACAAGCGCTCGGTGGCCCTGGATTTACGCAGTGAAGAGGGCCAACGTCTGGTACGCCAGCTTGCCACCGAGGCCGATGTGGTAGTTGAAAATTTCCGCCCCGGCACGCTTGAGAACTGGGGACTGGGTTATGAAGCGCTCTCAAAACTCAACCCCCGGCTGATCATGGCGCATATATCCGGCTACGGGCAGACAGGACCGTACCGCGACAAGCCCGGCTTTGGTGTCATTGGCGAAGCCATGGGAGGGCTGCGTTACCTCACAGGCCAACCGGGGGAGCCTTCGGTACGCGTGGGCGTAAGCATTGGCGATTCCCTTTCTGCCCTCTACGCGGTCATCGGCACCCTACTGGCACTCCAGGAGCGCAACCGCAGTGGCCTGGGTCAAGAGATCGACGTGGCGCTGTATGAATCGGTGTTTGCGATGATGGAGAGCCTGCTGCCGGAGTTCGATGCCGGCGGCCAGGTTCGCGAACCCAGCGGCAGCGCCCTGCCCGGCATTACCCCTTCCAACGCTTACCGCTGTCAGGGCGGCGATTACGTGCTGATTGCCGGTAACGGCGATAGCATCTTCAAACGCTTGATGAGTGTCATTGGCCGGGATGATCTCGGCTGCGACCCAGCACTGGCCCATAACGATGGGCGCAGCCAGCACGCCGAGATGATTGATGCCGCTATTCAGGCCTGGACTGAAGAGCGCCCTCGGGAGGCCATCTTAGAGGCGCTGGACGGTGCCCGTGTGCCAGTAGGCTATCCGTATACCGCCGAAGATATTGCCGTTGACCCCCATTACCTAGCGCGGGAGATGATTCAAACTTTTACCCGCCCCAACGGCAAAACGCTCAAAGTACCCGGCGTGTTGCCAAAGCTTAGCGCTACCCCTGGGCGAATTGGCGACGGCGGCCCAACGCTTGGTCAGCATACCGACGACGTGCTGGATGAGCTGGGCATTGATCACGAAACCCGCGCCAAACTGCGCCAAGCGGGCATCATCTAAGAAGCGTGCTTAACGTGAACCCGCCAAGCCCATGCCCCACCAAAATCGAGATCTAAGACGTTGCCCCGCAACGTCTTAGAGATTGAAACAGGCTTTATCTCAACCTCTAAAGGAGGATAAAGCCCACTGATTTGACGCGTTCGCCTTATGCAGGCCCTACGATATGCTTCACTTCCAGGTAAGCACTTAGCCCCCAGGGGCCAAGCTCACGACCAATGCCGCTGCGCTTGAAGCCACCCCAGCCGGTTTCGGGTAGCACTAGCTGCTCACTGTTATACCAAATGCTGCCTGCCTTAAGCTGGCGGCCAATACGCTTTGCCCGCTCAGGGTCACCGCTAATTACCGTTGCCGCCAAACCATAGGCACTGTCGTTGGCAAGCTGGATAGCCTCGGCTTCGCTTGCCACGCTGCGACCGCAGAGCACCGGGCCAAAAATTTCTTCCTGCCATAAACGGCTCTCGACCGGCACGTCACGGTAAAGCGTGGGCGCGAGGAAGTAGCCTTGAGCGGGTAGCGTGCGGTGTTTGCCGTCGCGCACGACTGAAAGCCCCTCCTGTTCAGCAATATCCAAATAGCGCTGCACGGCATCACGCTGCTTGGCGCTGGTCAAAGGCCCTAAGTCGGTGCCTTCAGCAAGTGGGTCGCCTAGCGTTAGCGCATCCATCCGCTCGGCAAGGGCGGTATAGAGTGCTTCTGCTACGTCTTCATGCACCAATAACCGTGAGGTCGCAGAGCAAATTTGCCCAGCATTGAAGTAAATACCCGCCATTACCCAGTCAGCGGCCTGGTCTGGGTCGGCATCTTCCATCACTAGGATCGGAGACTTTCCACCTAGCTCTAGAGAGACGCTGGCGGTGCGAGCGGCGGCGGCTTGCATGACCGCTTCGCCAACGCGGTTACTGCCCGTGAAGGAAATTTTATCCACGCCAAGATGGTTGGTCAGCGGCGCACCAATGCCCTCACCGTCGCCATTCAGCAGGTTGAGCACACCTGCGGGCAGGCCAATTTCCAAGGCTATCTTTGCCAGCACCCGCTCGGGGAGCGGCGTCACTTCCGACGGTTTGAGCACCGCGGTACAGCCGGCCGCCAACGCAGGCGCCAGCTTCCAGGCGCTGGTCACCAGCGGGAAATTCCACGGCGCGATCAGCCCCACGACGCCAACGGGGTCGTGATACGTGCGCGCCTCAACGCCCTCCATGTCTACGCTGACTAACTCGCCCTGGCGGGCATCTAGCGCTTTGGCCTGCCCGGCGTAGTAACGATAGCAGGCAATCGCGTCGTCGAGATCGATCTCCGCTTCTGCGAGCGGCTTACCGTTGTTGGTCGCTGAAAGCGTGATAATTGAGTCTCGGCGGGCCTCCAGCGCATCAGCGAATCCATCGAGATACGCTGCACGTGCAGCACCGCCCAGCGCCTGCCAAGCGGGCTGCGCCTGCTGAGCCGCTTTTACCGCGGCGTCGACATCCGCCGCATCCCCGGCGGTTACCTGAGCAATCCGCACTTCGCGATAGGGGTTCATCACGTCAAGCAGGCGGGTGCCCGCCGAGGGCACCCACTGATTGTTGATGAATTGGTGGTCAACCACCGAAGGGTAATCGGTCTGGGAGGTTATGGGCATTGCCGTGGCTCCTTTAAAGATCGTGTTGGCGAAGCCAATCATCGATAAGTTGGGTTAGGTGCTGGCCGCTAAAGCTAGGGAAATGGCCGCCGTGCACGGTGCGAACGGGCAGCTTACGCAGCCTGCGCATGCTGGCAGCGTAGTCGGTAAGATCGCTGTGCCAGAGGTCTTCGATTAACGGGCCATCGTAAATCAGATCGCCCGAAATCAGCGTTTGGGTTGCGGCTTCCCACAAGGCGATACCCCCCAGGGGAGTGCCCCGGCGTGTGAATCACCTCCCACTGACGATTGCCTAAATCCAGTATCTCGCCATCCTCTAGCGGGCATACCATTTGCGGCGCCGTAATGCGGTAGCCCGCGTGGGAGTATGGCTTTGCGGGTAGCGCCTCAAACATCTCATCGCTAAGAAACTGCTCTGCCAGGGTGCGCGCGTTGTCGGGTGAGGCAAGAATCTCTGCCTCGTCGGCATGTACATGACAGCAGCCAAACTCGTGGGCGGCGCCGATATGATCAAAGTGCGTATGGCTCGCTACCGCCAAAAGATCACGCTCGCTAAGCAGCGCCACGTGTTGACGCAGCGGCACGGCCCCCAGCCCAAAATCCACGACCATGCCCCGCTTGCTGCCCTGCACATGCCAGATATTGCAGCGATAAAACGGTTTGATCCACGGTTCGTCAATCAGGGTGATACCGTCCGCCTTGGGGACGGTACGGTACCACTGCTGTTCATTGATGCGCTGAAGGCTCATACGGCTACCCGCTTCGCGAAAGCAACCTTACTAACTACAAAATAGAGCGCCCCCGTAATCACGAAAACCGGCAGCGACGCGCCAAAGTCCAGCGGTGCGACCCAGTTCCAGTAGTAAGCCAGTAACGCCCCGACTGCGTAGCTGCCGAGCGCCAGCCAGTTGAAGGCGGGTAGGCTATTTTCATCCTGGATTAACTGTGCCGAGGTATAGCGCTGGCGACCCAGCAGGTAGTAATCCACGATCATCAGGGAAAAGGCCGGAATAAACACGCTGCCAATAATTAATAGAAAGGTCTGGAACTGGTCAAGAATACCGGGGATCAGCGCGCCTACTACAGATACCACGCCAATGATTAATGCCGGTTTCCAAAACGGTACTTTAGGCCGCACGCTCATAAATGAAAGCGTTGCGCTGTAGACACACATGACGTTGGTCGTCAGTACCGAAAAGAAAATCACCAAGGCGGCGGGCAGGCCGAAACCAAATCCGCTGAGCAGTGCAGTAGGGTCATAGGTTTGCTCCATACCCACCGTAATTGAGAGTGCCGACACCGTGGCCCCCAACCCCATCGCAATTAATGTGGCAGTAACGTAACCGCCCCACGTACCCACAACGGCAGCTTTCAGCGAGCGGCAGTGACGGTTGTAATCCGCGGCTAATGGTATCCAAGAAAAAGCGGTCGCCACCACAATGTCGAACACCACGCCACCGCCTAGCACGCCTTCAGGAGGAATCTGAGTAATGCTGGGTAAATCATAGTGACGACTCAGCGCAAAAAGCACTACGGCCGACAGCCCTACCATCAGAACCGCCGCTATTTTCTCTACCTTCTCGATGCCTAAATGACCGCGTAAGGCGATCAATACGACCAGCGACTCACACAGCACCGTAAACAGCGCCACATTGGAGTAACCGGTGAGACTTTCAACCGCGTAATCCAGGCTCATGCCTGCTAAAAGCGCTTGAATCCAGCTCCACGCAATGAGCGCTAGCAAATTAACCCAGGCGGGGAAATTAGCGCCTTTGCGGCCAAACGTGCCCCTCGCCAGCACCATGGTCGTCATGCCAGTTTGCTGCCCCATTACACCGATTAACACCAAAGGAATAATGCCGATCGCTGAACCCAGGACAATCAGCAGCATGGCATGCTGAAAAGTTAGGTCGGGCACCAAAAACATGCCGGTAAGAATGGTAGTAACCACCACATTAGCCCCCAGCCACAGGGCAAAGGTTCCCGGTAGTCCAAGGCTGTGCTCAACGCTATCCGCTGAGAGGGTGTCTTGGCCCAACACGCTATTATTCTTCATTATTATCTCCTGGTTTTAGCAGGCTTTTTTGCCAGGCCGCGGCGTCAATTTCGATCATTAACGGCCCGTTGGTTTCGCGGTTGGCGAGCGCCTTGGCAAGTTCAGCGGAGCTTTCTACCCGTACGCCGGGGCAACCAAAGCCTTCGGCCAGGGTGAGGAAGTTGGGCGCTTGAATATCCACACCCAAGCGGGCCACGCCGTTGGCATCCATATAGCGACGAATCTCTTCGTAACCAGCGTTGTGCCATAGCACAATCACCACGGGCAGGCGCTCTTCTACGGCCGTTGCCATTTCCGAAAGCGTAAACATCACGCCGCCATCACCCACCAGTGCCACCACCGGCAGATCCGGCTGCGCCAACTGTGCTCCCAGCGCCGCCGGCAACCCATAACCCAAGGTGCCGTAGCCGGTAGATGCATTGAAGTAGCGCCTTGGTGCTGGCTGGCTAACCAAGTGGTTACCGGCATATACCGGAGCGGTGGAATCGCCCACCAAAATCGCCTCAGGCAAATAATCAGCCAGGGTTTTATAAAGCGGCACAAAGTCGCTAAAGGCAGGATCGTTTGCCAGATTCAAAGCGCTCAAAGCTGCAGCGGTTCGCTCAACGCCGTTCCGCTTCAATGGGTCAGGGAAGTGAGCTAGCAACAGTTCCAGGCTACGCCCAGCATCGCCCACTAAGCCAAGCGTTGTACGCTGGTTGCGCACCAACTGCTCAGGATCGAGATCAATACGAATCAGCGTGCCGTTGAGGTGAAAGCCACCATCAAACACTACGTCGTAATCGGTTTCACCTAGCTCGGTGCCTATGGCCAGAATCACATCGGCGTTGGCCGCCAGTTCACGTACCGCGGGCAGCGCCGCATTCGCGCCCAAGTCCAGCGGATGGTCGCGGCCTAGCAGCCCTTTGGCATTAATGGTGGTGACCGTCGGAGCATCGAGTTTGTCTATCAATGCCCGCGCTGCCGCTGGCGCTGAAACACAGCCACCGCCTAACAGCACTAAAGGCTGCTTCGCTGCGTGTAACAAGCGAGCGGCTTCAGCGAGCCCATCTGGATCAGGCGTTGCCCGATATAACGTGGGCGCGTGCCAGCTAGTCGGCAGATGGACTGGTGCATTGAACAGGTCGATAGGAATTTCGATATGCACCGGGCCTGGACGCGCGCCATTGAAGATAGCAAAGGCGCGGGCCAGCACGTCAGGTAGCGTATTGGCATCCAGCAGCGTGTGGCTAAACCGCGCCACACCGCTGATCATCTGCTGCTGGCTGGGCAGCTCATGCAGCCGCCCCTGGCCTAAGCCCAGGGTGTCACGGCGGTTCACGCTGGAGATCACCAGCATGGGGATAGAGTCCGCCAGGGCTTGGCCCATGGCGGTGGCAATATTGGTCATCCCCGGCCCGGTGATAATCAGGCACACCCCAGGCTGGCCGCTGGCGCGGGCATAACCGTCGGCCATAAACCCCGCTCCTTGCTCATGGCGCGGGGTGATATGCCTTACATCGCTGCCTTCCAAGCCGCGATACAGCTCCACCGTGTGCACGCCGGGGATGCCGAACAGGGTACGCACCCCGTAAGTATCGCGCAGCAAGCGAATCAGTAGCTCAGCACAGGTCATGGTTGCACGATTTTTCTTTGCATCAGCGTTCGTTGCATCAGAGTTCTTTGCATTAGCGTTCATTGCAGGCCCCTTAGAAGAAAAACGTATGGGCCATAAAGGCAATGATCGGCAGCGTAATGGCAGTCCGCAGTAGGAAAACGACCGCCAGTTCCCAGAACTTAATGGGAATTTTCGACTTGAGCAGCAGCGCGCCAATTTCCGACATATACACCAACTGCGTCATGGAAAGACAAGCAATCACGAAGCGGGTCAGCTCGCTTTCGATGTTGGTCGCCAATACCGCCGGTAAGAACATATCGGCAAACCCTACCAGCGTAGCAGGGGCCGCCGCCTGAGCTTCAGGAATACGCAGCAGCTCCAGCACAGGCACCATCGGGTAAGAGAGCCAAGTAAACAGCGGCGTAAATTCGGCCAAAATCAGCGCAACAGTGCCGATTGCAAAGACCAGCGGCAGCAGCGTGAGGAAGATATCAATGACATTGAGTAGCGCTAGGCGGGCTAGCTCCCGTGGCCCCGGCGCACTGCCTGCCCGGCGGGTAGCTTGCAAAAGGCTGTAGCGGAACAGGCCTACATTGTCGTGACGCTCTTCGCTTAACTGACAGCCGACCGGCTCATAGTAGTCGTTGGTTTTGCGCGACAGCGGCGGAATTCGTGACACGATGACCGCGGCGATCAGCCCGGACACCACCACCGTAAAGTAGAACTGCACAAAGAGGTGGTTAATACCGACAAAGTTGATCACCAACAGGCTGAAAGCGATAGAGGCAACCGAAAAGTTGGTGGCAATCACCGACGCTTCGCGGCCATTGTAATAGCCTTGCTCGTACTGCTGAGCCGTAATCAAAACACCTACGGTACCCGAGCCCATCCACGAAGCTGTGGCATCGATAGCACTACGCCCAGGCAGATTAAAAATCACCCTAAACGGTTTACGCACCATGGTGCCGATAAACTCCATAAAGCCGAACTCAACCAAAAACGGCAGCAGCACCGCCGCAAAGAAGAAGAACGTCAGCAGCACCGGCGCCAAATCGTTGAGCATCACGCCACCGGTAAAGGAAGCAGTGACGAACTCTGGCCCAAACTGGAAATAGGTCATCAGGACAAAAATGGCGCCTAGTACGCGCATCACCACCCAAATAGGCCCTACATCAAACATATCGTGAAAGGGGCCACTTTTTATCCAGGCAGGCTGGGCGATTTTGGCGTACAGCGTTACCACGACGGACAAGCAGAGTATCACCACGGCAATGGCAGGCAGCGCCGAGCCCAGCAGGGTTTGCAGGCCATCGGCCATCAGGCCCATACCAATATTAATGGAGTCACCCACTTGAAAGGGGATTAGAAACAGCAGCACCCCAATCAATGAAGGAATCAGAAACTTCAGTAAATGCGCGCGGGGTATCGGTGCCGGAGGGGACGGCTGCTCCGCTTTATCATTGCTATACGACATAGGGGTCACCCATTGGAAGTGATTATTGGAGGTGGGCTGGCGGCGTTGTTAGGTCGGCGCTTTTTTTATTTGTTAGCTATTTATGAGTTAGCTATTCGGTTGGCATTAATCGCTACGCTTAACGCCCGGCAGTACGCAAAGCATTTCATACAGCAGCGTGGCGCCCATCAAGGCGGTGTTACCGCTGGGGTCATAGGGAGGTGACACTTCTACCAGATCACAGCCAACGATATTGAGGCCAGCGGCACCACGCACAATCTCCAATCCTTGAGCAGACGTCAGGCCACCCATTTCAACAGTGCCGGTACCGGGGGCAACAGAGGGGTCTAAGCCGTCAATATCAAAACTGATATACACCGGAATATCGCCCATCTGTTCACGCACTTCTTGCATCAACGGCGCTAGCGAGCGGTACCAGCACTCCTCGGCGGGCACGACGCGAAAGCCTTGATCGCGGCACCAGTCAAAATCTTCAGCGGCATAGCCAGTGCCGCGCAGACCGATTTGCACTACTTTACCGTGGGCTAACAAGCCCTCTTCTTGAGCGCGACGAAATGGCGTGCCGTGGGCAATCGGCTCGCCGAACATGTGCTCGTTAACATCGGCGTGGGCATCAATATGAATCAGCCCCACCGGGCCGTGCTTTTTGGCCATGGCTCGCAGAATCGGCAGCGTCAGCGTATGTTCACCGCCCAGCGTTAGCGGAATGCAGTTGTGCTTAAGCACGTCATCGTAGAAGGCGGTGATGATGTCGACGCTTTTCGGCAGGTGGAAGGTATTGATAGGTACGTCACCGATATCCGCCACTTGTAAGCTTTCAAACGGCGCGGCGCGGGTTGCCATATTGTAGGGGCGCAACATACGCGACTCATCGCGAATCTGACGCGGGCCAAGGCGTGTACCCGGGCGGTTGGAAGTGCCGATATCCATGGGGATGCCAATAAACGCAGCGTCTAAGCCCTCGGCAGTGGCTTGGGTAGGCAGGCGCATCATAGTGGCGGGGCCTGCAAAGCGTGGCATGGTGTTGCCACCTAGGGGCTGATTAAACTCCGACATAAACATCTCCTTGGATTTGTTGTGACGCTCTGGCGTGGTTGACGCATCTTTAACTAAGGCACTGCCTTAGCTATCTCTTTTAAACATTGCACAGACCATGCCAAGTCGTAGATGCCCTAAACAGGTAGGATTACCAGCCAATTGATGCAAAAATGAATCGAATGCGCGCCCATACAATTCATTTATGCATCAATAATTCAAAAATGACTTAAAAAAGAGCCGACATCATTGGCTTCACGTGAGTGGCACTTAATGAGTGAGATAGAACGAGAGAGCTGAGAAATAAAATGAGTGAAATAGACAAGCGCGTACTGCAAACCATCGTGGAGACCGCCAACGACCACTTCTTTATCGTCAGTGGCGATGGGCAAATAGTCGATATTAGCCCAGGCGCTGAAGCGGTTTACGGCGTTTCGCGGGAAGAGCTTCTCTCCAGCAGTGTTCATCAGCTACAAGCGGCCGGCGTGCTTAAACCGTCTATTACCCTGGAAGTGATGCGCACCCGCAAGCCTGCACAGCTTATGCAGATAACCGGGACAGGTCGCCGAGTCATTGCCGAAGCCTACCCTGTGTTCGTCGATGGCAAGCTGGAACGCATTATTAGCCGCTCGCGGGATTTAACCGACCTGCAACTATTGCAGGACGAATACGCGCTGCTGCAAAAACGCTTTAGCGAACACTTAAAACGCAGCCAGGCAGCCCCGGATGCCGAGGAGCAGGCGTTGGATGACGCCTTAGACAATTTGCAGGTGCGCAGCAGCGTAATGCGCGAAATAGCGCTACTGCTTAAGCGGGTCGCCCCATCGGATGCCAATGTGCTGATGCTAGGGGAGTCCGGCGTAGGTAAAACGGCGTTCGCCAAGCAGCTACACCGCTGGAGCCAGCGCTGTGATGGCCCCTTTATTGACGTTAATTGTGCAGCGATACCTGAAAACTTATTTGAGTCGGAGATGTTTGGCTATCAACCCGGCGCCTTCAGCGGGGCCGCGCGGCAGGGAAAAGCGGGCCTATTAGAGCAGGCCGAAGGCGGTACGCTGTTTCTGGATGAAATTGGTGAACTGCCGCTGTTGATGCAAACCAAGCTGCTCAAAGTGATTCAAGACGGCAGCTTGACCCGACTGGGTGACACCCGTGCTCGCAAGGTCAACTTTCGTTTGGTAGTGGCCACCAACCAAGACTTGGCAAAACAGGTAGAAGCCGGACTGTTTCGTCTGGATCTTTACTACCGACTTAATGTCATCCCGGTCACCCTGCCACCACTACGTGACCGCCGGGAGGATATCCCTGATCTAGTTGAAGCGTCGTTAAATCGGCTCAACCAGCGCTATGGCCGACGAAAAATTCTTGATACCCGCGTTTGGTCGACGCTGATGGGCAGCGAATGGCCGGGTAACGTCCGCGAGCTGGAAAACTGGTTAGAAAGAGCCTGGCTCTCAAGCCCCACCGACCAGATCGAGGAACCCGCCGTGCTCCCTCACGCCGAGCAGCTCCCCGTCAATTTACCGAACGCTTCACCCGCACAGGCAGTTACACTTGAACCCCACGAAACGCTTAAGCAATATCTTGCTCGACTGGAACGGGAAACCCTTGAAGAACTCAGCAACATACTCCCCAGCACCTACGCCATTGCGAAGCGACTTGGCATTAGCCAATCCAGCGTGGTGCGGCGGCTGCAGCACTACGGCATCAAAATTACCAAGTGAGTTTTTGCTTAATGCCGCTCACGTAATACACCTGCCACACAAGCGTCACACAACGGCAACATCTTCATAACAAGATTTACCCATTACAGCTAGCAGCCGGTGATGGGTGTGCCATGTCAAATCAATCGCGAATCCGCTTGGAAAGTGTCAGCAAGCGCTGGGGTGCAACCGCCGCTGTCGATAACATTTCCTTCGACGTCACCCCCGGGCAATTTGTGATTCTGCTGGGCCCTTCAGGCTGCGGTAAATCCACCACGCTACGCATGATCGCAGGCTTGGAAGAAGCCAGCGACGGCCACATTCATATTGGCGAACGCGACGTTACGCGCCTACCGCCCGGTGATCGCGGGCTCAGCATGGTGTTTCAATCCTACGCGCTGTTTCCGCATTTAAGCGTGGCCGACAATATCGTGTTTGGCCTGCGCAGCCGCAAAGTGCCCAAAGATGAACAGCGTCAGCGGCTGGCGAAAGTCGCCGAGCTGGTCGATTTAACCGACTACCTGAACCGCAAACCTGCCCAACTTTCCGGCGGCCAACGCCAGCGGGTTGCGTTGGCGCGCTCGGTTATTTCTGAACACCCGATCTGCTTGATGGACGAGCCACTCTCCAACCTGGACGCCCGGCTGCGTAGCGATATGCGCAGGGAAATCAAAGCGCTGCAAAGCCGCCTGAACATGACGGTTATCTACGTTACTCACGATCAAGTCGAGGCCATGAGCATGGGCGATCGCGTTATTTTAATGCAGCACGGCAAAATCGTTCAGGATGACTCGCCTGACGAGCTCTATAACCGCCCCGCTAGTGCCTTTGCGGCAAGCTTTATTGGCAGCCCCGCCATGAACCTGCTGCCACTGTTGCTAGGCGAGAATGGTGCTGTGATCGAAGGCGAACCCAGCACGCCAGTAGCCCCTATGGAAGCGGCAGGTGGTCACTTGGGTGTCCGCCCAGAAGATATTGAGCTAAGCACCACGTCAACCACAGGTGTACCCGCCATAGTTGTCAGCGATGAGTACCTGGGTGCCGATACGATTGCCCATGTCACCGTTGGCAGTCATACCGTGAGGGTTCGCATGAGCGGTAAACACGCGCTAGCGGGTCAGCCCTGTCGCCTTCGCTGGGCAAGCCAACACGCTCACCTGTTTGGCAGTGACGGCCTGCGCCGAGATGACATAACGCCACACGCTTTACCCAACGCCTCTCGAGCTGTTCCTCGCCCACCGGCAGTGGGCTCTTTCCAACACTGATCGCTAAACCTGGTTCAGTACTGACACTTGCGGAGTCTCTTATGCGTTTGCGTACCCCTTTTGCAATGACTGCTTTGGCAGCGGGCTTATTAAGCGCCGCTCAGGTAAACGCCGATAGCATTGATCTCACCATGTACTATCCCGTCTCGGTGGGCGGTGCACTCACGGATGTCATCGACAACTTGGTCGCTGAGTTTGAGAGCGAACACCCTGAGATTAATGTGGAAGCGATTTACGCCGGTAACTACGACGACACCCGCGTACGGGCAATGTCGGCCATTGAGGCCGGTGATGCACCGCAACTATCGGTACTGTTCTCCATCGACCTTTACGAGCTGATTGAGCAGAATGCCATCGTCGCTTTCGACGACTTAATCGAAACTGACGAAGAGCGCGAATGGCTAGATAGTTTTTATCCTGGCTTGATGGAAAACGGCCAGCTAGACGGCAAAACCTACGGCATACCCTTCCAGCGCTCTACCATCGTGCTGTTCTGGAACAAAGATGCCTTTGAAGCCGCGGGCCTAGACCCCGATATGCCTCCCGAGAACTGGGAAGAGATGGCCGACATGGCCGCTACCGTGCGTGAAGCCTCCGGCGGCGATCAGTGGGGCGTGATGGTACCTTCCACTGGCTACCCCTACTGGATGTTTCAGGCCTTCGCCTTTCAAAACGGCCATCGTCTAATGAGCGAAGATGGCACCGAGGTCTACTTTGACGATCCGGCGGCCATTGAAGCGCTTGAATACTGGGTATCGCTAACCACTGAGCACAATGCCATGCCCGACGGCACCATTGAGTGGGGCACGTTGCGCCAGAACTTCCTTGAAGAGTCCACCGCTATGATGTGGCACACCACGGGGAACTTAACCGCCGTGCGGAGTGAGGCCAATTTTGATTTTGGCGTCGCCATGCTGCCCATGAATACCCAGCGGGGTAGCCCCACCGGCGGCGGCAACTTCTATATTTTTGAAGACGCGACCGAAGAAGAACAGCGCGCAGCGATGACCTTTATTCGCTGGATGACAGACCCCGAGCGCGCCGCTGCATGGTCCATTGAGACGGGTTATATGGGCGTTAGCTCTGCCGCTTATGAGACCGACGCGCTGCAAAGCTACGTGGAAGAGTTCTCACCAGCAGCGGTAGCCCGTGACCAGCTCGAACACGGTACTGCGGAGCTTTCCACCTACCAGGGGGGCCGCGTGCGCCGCGCCTTGGACAACGCCGTGCAAGCCGCGCTAACCGGCCAGATGTCGCCGGAAGAAGCGCTAAGCCAAGCGCAGCAAGAAGCCGATGGCGTGCTTCGTCGCTACGCACGCTGAGTGCACTAGCGCTGTAACACTTGCCCGATTGCCATGCTCGCCGGGGTACGCCCCGGCTTTTTCTCCTGCGGTACACCCCTATGAACTTAACCTCTTATCGGCGAATGCAGTTATATGGCGGCTTGTTGTTACTGCCTGCCGCAGTGCTGTTAACCACGTTCGCCTACCTGCCTACGATCACAACCGTTATCAACAGCTTGTTTTTGCCCGGCTTTCGCGGTGCGCCCGCCGAATTTGTGGGGCTCGAAAACTATCAGGTGTTGTTTGATGACCCCACGTTTTGGAAGGTAGCGCGCAACAACTTAATTTATGCCGTGGGTACGATTCCGACGTCCATTGCACTGGCACTGGGCATGGCGCTGTTCGTTAACGGTAAACTTCCGGGGCGCGGCTTTGTGCGTATGGCGTACTTTACGCCCACCATCCTGCCCATGATCGCCGCTGCCAATATCTGGATGTTCTTCTACGCCCCACAGATTGGCTTATTTAATAAACTGCTCGGCGCATTAGGGTTTTCTGGGGTTAACTGGCTTGGCGATCCCAGCATGGCGCTGGGGTCAGTGATTGTGATGTCGGTATGGAAAGAAGCCGGCTTTTTTATGATTTTCTACTTAGCGGCATTGCAGGGTATTGCCCCCGAGCTTAAAGAGGCTTCCGACCTTGAAGGCACCAGCCGCTGGAGCTTCTTCTGGCGAGTCACCTTTCCGCTGTTAATGCCCACCACGCTTTTCGTGCTCATTAACGCCTTGATTAATGCGGTAAGGGTCGTCGATCACCTGTTTATTTTGACTAAAGGTGGGCCCAATAACGCCACCAACCTGCTGCTTTATTACGTTTATGAGAATGCGTTTTCGTTCTTTGACCGCACCACGGCGGCCACTATTACAGTGGTCATTTTGCTGGTACTCGCCGTCGTTGCCACGCTTAAGTTCACGATTTTAGACCGCAGGACCCATTACCAATGAGTTCAACCCTATCGCCTTCAAAAACCTATGCGTCCCGCTATCGTTACCTCTCCATTCCATCGCTGGAAACCGTGGCAGCATGGTTGCTGGCGATTATCTGGGTATTTCCCCTACTGTATGCGTTCTGGGCCGCCTTTCATCCCCCGGCCTATATGGTGCGCTTCGACTTATTTGCCCCCCTTACGCTGGATAACTTTAAAAACGCTTGGGCGCAGGCGCCCTTTGCCCGCTACTACCTGAACACGTTTGCCCTGGTTACCGGCGTTGTTTTTGCTCAGTTTGTAGTCTGCACCCTGGCAGCCTTTGCCTTTGCGCGTTTTCCCATCCCAGGCAAAAACGTGCTGTTTATGCTGGTGCTAATTCAGCTGTTTGTGTTCCCCGAAGTGCTGATTGTCGAGAACTACCGCATCGCCAGCGAGCTGGGGCTGATCAACACCATCACTGGCATTGGATTGCCCTACGTGGCCAGCGCCTTCGGTATTTTCCTGCTGCGTCAGACGTTTAAAACCATACCCAGGGAGCTTGAAGACGCTGCGCGTATTGAAGGCTGTAACTGGCTAGAAATTCTCTGGAAGGTGTACGTTCCCCTGGCCAAACCCACCTACCTTGCTTACGGGCTTGTCTCGATCAGCCACCACTGGAATAACTTTCTATGGCCACTGGTGGTCACCAATTCGGTAGAGAGTCGTCCGTTAACGGTAGGCTTAGGGGTTTTCTCAGCGCCCGAAACCGGCGTTAACTGGGCCACCGTTAGCGCCGCCACGCTGTTAAGCATTGCCCCGTTGCTCATCGCTTTTCTACTCTTTCAGCGCCAGTTCGTGCAGTCGTTCTTAAGAGCGGGGATTCGCTAGGCAAAATTCCTTAGGGTTTCGTGCGACAATTCTCCCTCACGCACGCGACAAGGAGAGCATTGATGCACGGCGACGCCCATCCGGCAGCCCTCAAGGTGTTGCAGGAGGTCTTTGGCTACGACAGTTTTCGCGGCCCGCAACAGGCAATTATTGAGCATGTGATTGCTGGTGGCGATGCGCTGGTGTTGATGCCCACCGGCGGTGGCAAATCGCTGTGCTATCAGATCCCCGCGCTACTGCGCGAAGGTACCGCGATTGTGGTTTCGCCGCTGATCGCGCTGATGCAGGATCAAGTAGCAGCGCTGGAACAGAACGGGGTTAGGGCAGCCTACCTCAACTCAAGCCTCGATTATCACGAGGCGGTTGATGTGGAAAATCGCCTGCGGGCGGGCGAGCTGGATCTTTTGTATGTGGCCCCCGAACGGCTCGCTATGCCGCGCATGCAGATGCTGCTGGAACAGACCCAGATCGCGCTGTTCGCCATTGATGAAGCCCACTGCGTCTCCCAGTGGGGTCACGATTTTCGCCCGGAGTATCGCCAGCTCTCCCACCTGCATCAGCGCTTTCCCCAGGTGCCGCGCATCGCCCTGACCGCCACCGCCGACGTGCCCACCCGGGGCGATATCATGGAGCACCTGCAGCTTCAAAACGCGGCGCTATACAACAGCGGCTTTGACCGCCCCAACATTCGCTACCATATCGCCGAAAATCAGGGCAACGCCAAGGAACAGCTGCTGCGCTTTATTCGCGAGCACCACAATGGCGAGGCAGGCATTGTCTACTGTCTTTCCCGGCGCAAAGTAGAGGAGACTGCCGCTTGGCTGGAACGCCAGGGGCTCACCGCGCTGCCCTACCACGCGGGGCTTCCCGCCGAGCAGCGCCAGCACCACCAAACCCGCTTTCTACGTGAAGATGGCGTGGTAATCGTCGCCACTATCGCCTTCGGCATGGGCATCGACAAGCCAGACGTGCGCTTTGTGGCGCACCTCAACCTGCCCAAGAGTATCGAAGCCTACTACCAAGAGACTGGCCGTGCCGGGCGCGACGGCCTGCCCGCCGATGCCTGGATGGCCTATGGGCTTCAGGACGTAATCACCCTGCGCCAGATGCAGCAGGGCTCCAGCGCCGCTGACCAGCAAAAACGCATTGAGCAGCAGAAGCTCGACGCTATGCTGGGGCTATGTGAAATCATTAGTTGCCGACGCCAGGCGCTGCTCCACTACTTTGGCGATCACTTAGACGCGCCCTGCGGCAACTGCGACAACTGCCTCACCCCACCCGAGACCTGGGACGCCACCGTGGCGGCACAAAAGGCGCTCTCCTGCGTCTACCGCACCGAGCAGCGCTTTGGTGTGACCTATCTGGTGGATTTACTGTTGGGCAAAAGCAACGAACGAATCACCCGCTTTGGCCACGACAGACTCAGCACCTACGGCATAGGCAAAGACCTCTCTGCCAACGAATGGAAGGCGCTCTTTCGGCAGCTGATTGCTAGCGGTTTTTTAAGCGTGGATATGGAGGGCCATGGCGGCATCAAGCTGACTGCTAACGCAAAGCCGGTACTGCGCGGCGAGCATGACCTCACCCTGCGCAAGCCAATCAACAAACCCAGTAAGGCTAAAGCCGCTCGGCGGGGCAGCAAAGTCTCTGCCACGCACAGCCACGGCCCACTGTGGGAGGCACTGCGCCAGCACCGCAGGGAGCTTGCCGAAGCCCAGGGCGTGCCCGCCTATGTGATCTTCCACGACGCCACCCTTGCCGAACTGATCGAACAGAAACCCCAGAGTTTGGAGGCATTGGGGGCAATCTCCGGCATTGGCGCGCGCAAGCTGGCAGATTACGGCGAGGGCTTTCTGACAGTTATTCTGGCGCAGCAGGAAGGCGAGTAGCGTTAATGCAGCAGGCTATCTTGACTGCTGGGCGATGCTAGGTCGGGCGGTTTTTCGTAGTGATGGGATCAAGCCCATCTGGATCTTCGAATACTTCAGGATATCTGCGCTTGGCCCGCACTAAACGAATGATGGTGACGATATTGGTGATCACAATCAGCCCTTCCGCAATAGTTCCGCCGATCGCACCAATGAGCAGGTTGTTCAGCATCCACGCTAAGGCGGCCAGCCCTAGGCATACCCGCATGGCGATGCCGCGCAGCAAAAACATGCCAACGGTTCCCATTACCATGGCCGCCATGGGCAGAACATCCACCCAGTTTTGCCAAGTGAAAGCGGCAGCAATACCACTGGCCAGCAGCACGCCCACCATAACGGCTTTGCTACCCATATAGCGTCGGGCCAGCACAATTCGCACAATCACCATTACGGTGAGCGCGGCCGCCGTCCAACTTCCAAAAAAGACAAACTGCAGCGCAAAGGCCACATTGGCGGAGATCAGCAGCCCTAATAATCTGTTGTCGTTTTTGCTGGCAAAAGCCACTACGCATATCACCAGCGCCACCAAGCCAAAGAGCTGACCCGCCAGAACACTGTGGCTTAGGCTATCTAGCATTGCATATACTCAGTTAGATTTTTCAGCGGCCCATACTCGCATAAATACGCCGCGCCCTCTTGATGAAACCGCCTGACTTTAGCGCACGAGATCCAGCAGTACTTGCGAGACTTCTTTCCCGATCACTATTTAATCAAACATCCCTAAGAGCCACCCATTAAGCGGAATGCTATGACACAATGGGGCAATCGATACGACGCACTTAACAAGGAAGACACCGGCCATGTTTCACTACTTACAAGGTTTACCCCATTTTTTTGGCTACTTGATCAGCGCTCTTGGGCTGTTAGTTGCCTTTATGTACTGCTATAGCCGCATTACGCCACACCACGAGTGGACACTGATTCGTGAAGGCAACGCTGCTGCCGCCCGCGCCTACGGCGGCTCTATTCTGGGTTTTACCATTCCGCTGTATAGCGCCATGGCGAACTCTGTCAGCTATATCGACTTTATTCTCTGGGGCATTATTGCCTTTGGTGTTCAGTTAGCGACTTTCTTTGGGTTGAAGCTGTTTCTGCGTCAGCAGGGCGAAAGCCTTTCCCAGCATATTAACGAAGGCCACCAAGCCTACGGCACGTTGGTAGGCAGCGTTTCCATTGCGGTCGGCTTGATCAACGCAGCCTCAATGACGTGGTAAAGGAGAGTGACATTGGATACACATAACCACCCGGCACATTTACCCCGTCGCAAGCGCAGCGCTCGCCTGACCCTGGCGATGATGGGCACCAGCGCGTTTGGCTTAACTGCCTGTGTTGAATCAGCGCCTGATGAGCACGTAACCGAGGTCAGCTTCGATGAACCCAGAAGCTTTCAAAGTGTTGAGGAGTGCGTTGCTGCTAACGTTTATACCCGCAGCGCCTGCGAAGATGCTCACGCTGCATCGCTTGAGTCTGTTCCCCGCTTTGACACACTAGAAGCCTGCGAAGCAGAGCACGGCGAAGGCGCTTGCACAGCACCTACCGAGGAACAAGCCCAAGCCACTAGCGGTGGCGGCAGTTGGTTTATGCCCGCCATGATGGGTTACATGATGGGCAGCATGTTGTCGAACACCAACCGTGGTCGTTCTATTGAGCGGGTCTATCAAGAACCGGTTTACCGTAATCGCCAAAACCAAGGCAATTGGAATACCGCCTCCACCCAAGCAACCCAGCGTGTTAATCAGCGCAATGAGGCCATGCGTAGCTCGGTGGTTCAGAACCGCCAAGCAACGACACGACGCGGTCTGGGCACACGTTCAGCCTCCTGGGGTTCATAGCCAGTATTCGAGGATTGCTATGCTGCGGGTAGATATACCTGAACGTAAAGAGTGGAAAGCCCTAGCCGACGAGCTAGGGTTTCATTTTCACACCATTGATGGTGCACCGTACTGGAAAGAGGACGCCTACTACCAGTTCACCCTGGAGCAGGTAGAACAGGACATCGAGGCTCCAACTGAAGCGCTGCATGAAATGTGTATGGAGTTGGTCGACAAAGTCTGCCACTCCAATGCGTTGATGCAGCGCTTAGCGATTCCTGAGTTTATGTGGGACACCATTCATAACTCCTGGAAAACGGGCCAGCCGCACCTGTATGGTCGTATGGACTTTGCCTATACCGGTAACGGCCCAGCGAAGCTGTTAGAGCTAAATTACGATACGCCCACATCGCTCTATGAAGCGGGATTTTTCCAGTGGGTATGGCTTGAACAAGCCATTGAGCAGGGCATTCTTCCTCGTCAGGCAGACCAGTACAACTCGATTCAAGAGCGCTTAATCAACGCCATGGCCCATTTAGGCGACCGCTTGGAAAGGCGTACGCTCTACTTCTCCTGCGTAAAAGGCAGCGATGAAGAGCGTGCAACGGTGAGCTACTTGCAAGATATTGCCCTTCAAGCGGGGCTGAATACACCCTTTATTTATACCGATGATATAGGCCTGCAGCCTGGTGCCACTCACTTTGTCGATTTAGACAACCAGCCCATTACAGCGATCTTCAAACTCTACCCCTGGGAAGAGATGGCTGACGATGCGTTTGGCCAACAGCTGCCGTTGCTCGACACGCACTGGTTCGAGCCTCCCTGGAAAGCGATTCTATCCAATAAAGGTATTTTGCCGCTGCTTTGGGAGCACTTTGAGGGCCACCCTAACCTGCTACCGGCTTTTTTCGAAAATGCTAACAGCCCACCGCTACCAGCGGGCTGGGTGCGCAAACCGTTCTTCTCTCGGGAAGGCAGTAACATAGAGCTGATTACCCCATCAGGCCAGCGCGAGGCCGTAGATGGCCCTTACACTGACAGCCCCTGGATTCGTCAGGCTTACCACCCGATGCCGCGCTTTGGTGACAATCATGCCCTAGTCGGTAGCTGGGTAGTGGGTGACCGCGCCTGCGGCATGGGCATTCGTGAAGATATGGGCCGCATCACCAAAGACACCTCGTGCTTTATTCCCCACGCGATCGTATAAACAGAAGTACCAAATTCAACTTATTAGCGCTGGACATTGCTCCCTAAAAAAGCTGAAATCGTTGGTATTACTGATTGATACTACCGGGAGTATTACTTCCGCGAGTAGAGGGGCCATCGACCCTTCATCTTCTATACCCTGAGCGTTGCCTAACAGCGTTAATGCTAAATGCCGTTGCGTCTTCAGGGCCACCATCTACTTTGGAGCAACGGCGAACATGATGGCGCGCTGGAAATCCCTACCTTTAAGGCTTCGGCTATTTTCATCCTTTGGGATCGTCTTAGCGCTGGCAATGCTTCTAGCGCTCTATCTTCAAGCGCGCTCCCACAGCCAGGCGCGGCTTGATAACCTGCTTAATCAGGAGCTACCGGCACAGATCGAAGGATTAGCTGCGCATATAAACCTTAACCTTAGCCAGGATCTGGCCATTTCCAAAAGCCTTGCCAATAGCTACTTTATTGAACAGTGGATTAGCGACGGATTACCTGAAGCACAACAAAACGATATTACCCGCTACCTTATGCGCCTGATGGAACAGATAGACACCGAGCTACTGTTTATCGCCGCTCAGCACCAGGGCCGCGGTTACTATTTCCAACTGCGCAATGGCGAACTCCTGCAACGTACTATCCAGCCGCCAGGCAGTGACGATGATTGGTACTACCGTTTTACTGAAAGCGATAACGCTTACGAGTTAAATTTAGATAGCGATACTTTTTCACCCGAAGATGCCTTTGTGTATGTTAACTACCGCAGTGCCGTCGATGCCGCCAACGGACGACCGCTGGTAGTGGCTGGAGCGGGGCTTGATCTCTCCCAAATGGCCAGCTTGATTAGTGACTTCCGCTTAGGGAATACCGGACGCGCTTCGCTTATCAGCGCCGAAGGTGAACTGCTCATTCACAGCGGTGAGGGCGTAATAACATCGGAACCTCTGCCCGATCAAATGTCCCAGCGCTTGCAGCCCGATGAACGGCGCCAGGTTCACGAAATTGAGCGCGATGGCAGCACACTGCTGGTTAACACACGCTGGCTGCCCGAGCTGCAGCGCTACCTCATGGTTGAGGTCGATAAAGAGGCGTACTTGGCATCCACGCGTGAGCGCTTTCTGGAATCTAGCGGTGTAGGTTTACTCATACTGCTTGTTGGGTTGCTGATTCTCTATCCGCTGACCGGCAGTCTTATTCGTCCACTCATTGATTTCCAGCGCCAGTTGAAAGATATCACCCACAGTTTAGATCTCTCGCGGCGCGTCAGCACCGACGACAAAGCGGAGCTTGGCGACTTAGCCCATCAAACTAACGAGCTCCTTGAGCGTCTCTCCCGCGCCATTGCGGCGGTGGCCAAGAACGCAATGGCGCTAACACACGTCGCCGATCGGCTGGCAAAAACCGCTGGCCTTTCCGGTGTGCACGGCAGCGATATTGACAATGAAGCAAGCCAAACCATGGCCGCAGCCGTCGAAGAGATGGCCTCTTCGGTGGCTGAAATCACCTCCACCATGGAAGAACTTTCTACCTCATCTACCCAAATCGCTGACCACTCCCAGTCAGTGGTCGACGTTGCCAACCAAACTCTGGAGCGCAGCCGCAAAGGCAGTGCGGCCATGCAGCTTCTACAGTCAAAAATGCAGGATATCCGCAGCGACAGCGAGCAGAGCCTGACCGAGATCATGACGCTGGGGGCTAAATCTAAGCAGATCAATAAAGTCATGGAGTTGATCAATACGCTAGCCGCCCAGACCAAGCTGATCGCCTTTAATGCCGCGCTGGAAGCCTCCAGCGCGGGGGAATCGGGCCGACGCTTTTCGGTTGTGGCCAGCGAGATACGCCGCTTGGCTGACAGCGTGACCGACTCTACCCAAGAAATCGAAGCGCACACCGATGATATTCAGACGGCTATTAATCGCTTAGTTGTGGCGTCTGAAAAAGGCGCCTCCTCCATCGAGCAAGGCGTTGAAGCCAGCATGAGCACTGCCCAGGACCTTGAAGCACTGCTCAAAGCGGCCAGTCAAACCAGCAGTGCCGCCCAGCAGATATCGCTCTCTACTCAGCAACAAAAAACTGCCAGTAGCCAGGTGGTCATGGCGCTGCGCGACATCGACACAGCCAGTTCACGCAATGCCCATTCGGTGCGCAGCATTACCGATATCAGCCAAGATATGATTCAAATGTCGACAGAGCTTAACGCGCTGGTGCAGGAGTTCACCCTTACCCATAAAGATCGCTGATAAGGATACCGGATGAGTGTAATTCGGGTAGTCATTGCCGACGACAGCCAAGTAGCCCGCGACGTGCTACGCGATATCCTTAGCCGAGCCGATGATATTGAGGTCGTAGGTGAAGCCACTAACGGCCGCGAAGCAGTAGAGCTGGTCAAACGCCTTGCACCGCAGCTGATCACCATGGACCTCAACATGCCGGTGATGGACGGCCTAAGCGCTATTGAAGAGATTATGTATAGCAGGGGCGTGCCCATCCTGGTGGTCAGTGACCGCTCCGATGCTCAAACGGCTTATCAGGCTTTAGAAGTGGGTGCGCTTGAAGTAATGCCTAAACCCACATTAGAAGGGGCCGACGCAGATCGCCTATTGGAACGTGTTCGCCTGCTTGCGGGTGTTGCGGTGATTACTCGCCTACGGCGGCGCGTCACAACACCGGCTCCCATTATCACCCTGCCTACCCTGCCCGCGGCCTCAAGTGGCGTGCCGCGGAACTTTCAACACGTCGTCGCGATCGCTTGTTCGACCGGTGGCCCGCAAGCCTTAGTGCGCCTGTTGCGAACGCTACCGGCTAGGTTTCCAGCGCCTATTGTGATCGCCCAGCACATCAGCCATGGGTTTATTGATGGTATGGCTGAATGGCTAGCATCGCTATGCGCCATGCCGATCAGTGTTGCCAAAGAGGGCGAGCAGATTCAGCCTGGGCACATTTACCTATCACCTTCAGAGCGTGATTTATGTGTCTCCCCCCGCCACCGTTTCCAGCTTCAGCCCAGCCCCCAAAGCTCTCTGTATCATCCTAGCTGCGATGTGCTGTTGCAGAGTGTCGCAGAGGTCTACGGCAGAGATGCCATCGGCATTATCCTGACCGGTATGGGCCGCGATGGCGTTATTGGCATGCGGGCTATTTATCAGGCAGGCGGCACCACCTTCGCGCAAGATGAAGCCAGCTCAGTTATTTATGGCATGAACCAGGAAGCCGTTAAAGCGGGTGTTATTCAGTATGAGCTACCGCTAGATAGCCTGGCGGGACGTCTATTGCGCGATGTGCGCGGCTCCCTAAATAACAACCGACCGGAGCCTCTAGCATGAGCGCGTTAGCGCCCTTTAAAGCCCTTGTGCATCAGCGCTGCGGTTTACACCTAGAGGGCTTGGCCGAAGCTCGGCTATTACGAGCGGTCGCCAGCTTACAAGCCTTCACAGGACTAGCGGATAACACCCAGCTTCTTAAACAATTAACCAGCGACACAGTGCTCTTCGATCACTTTGTCAGCCAGTTAACGGTTAACGAAACCTATTTTTGCCGTGAACCGGATGCCTTGAACTGGTTGGTTAGCACCTATCTGCCTGAGCGCTTAGCGGCAAGGGGGCCACCGCTATCCATCTTTAGCGCAGGCTGTTCTTCCGGCGAGGAGCCCTATAGCGTAGCGATGATGCTGTTTGAGCGCTTTGGCGAGCGCGCTAAATCGCTGTTTACTCTCACCGGCGGTGACCTGGATCACCAAATTCTCGCCAAGGCACGCCAGGCGATTTATGGCGGCATGGCGTTTCGCGCGCTCTCACCCGACTTCAAAGCGCGTTACTTTAGCCCTTTCCAGGGCCGCTTTAAGCTTCACGAATCTCTTCGCCAATGGGTAACTTTTTGTCCGTTTAACCTTTTAAACGCCCATGAAAGCCATCCAGGCGGCCCCTTTGATGTGATTCTGTTTCGCAATGTATCGATCTACTTTGACCCGCAGACGCGGCGGCGTATTCACCATCAGCTGAGCCAGTTGCTGGCCCCGAATGGCATCTTACTCTGCGGTGTTACCGAAACGTTGGGTAACGATCTCGGCGTTTTTGAGCTGGTCGAAGATCAGGGCATATTTTACTTTCGCCGCGCTGAGCAATCCGCCGCAGTGCCAACGGCTCCCCTTGAGCCGCCCATGCTTGCGATGCGCGCAAAGGCTGATGACAGTAGTGACATCCGTGAGAGCGCCCGTGAAACGCTAGGGCTAGCAAGCAGCACTGATTTAGCGCCCGATGCGCCTCTTGCCCAAACAGCGGATAGCGAACAAGCAGATAGCACCGCTGATCAGCTGCATACCGCCCATCAGTTGCTCAATCAAAATGCCTTTAACGAGGCCGCAACGCTGCTTGAGGCGCTTCTTAAACAACAGCCGTGGTCAATCGATACGCTAGTACTAGCCGGGCTAGTCGCCCGCTGGCAGCAAAAGCCCCATGTGGCCTACGACTATTTTAAACGGGCTATTTACGTTGCCCCAGAGTGCTGGCCAGCGCACTTCTACTTAGCTGAACTGTATCGCCAGGGTGAATTGACCGACGAGCCGCTACAACGCAAGCAACGCTATGCCGCGGTGGTGCGTTTGCTGACCACTGCGCCCACCTCAAGCGGCGGGTTAGACACTATCGTCCCACCGCTGCCACCTGGCGATGCGCGCTTCCTTGCCGAACGTTATTTAGAAGCGGACAGCACCACGCTGGCATCCCCTCACCTCTCACAGGGAGTGAGTTAACATGGCGCTGGATATTCGCCGCTTTATTCAGCGCTTTGTGGAAGAGGCCGCCGACCACCTGCCGCGCTTACGCGAAGGGATAAGTGCATTAGAGCAGGGCTATGCTGACCGAGAGCAGATCAATGAGCTGTTTCGCGCAGCGCATACGCTCAAAGGCTCGTCGCGTATGTTAAAGCTGGCGCCCATTACGGCACTGGCGCATAGCACGGAAGAACTGCTCAGCGCCCTGCGCGACGGCACCCTAACCGCATCGCCGACAGTTACCAGCCTGCTTAACCAAGCCGTTGATGGGCTTTCTGACTTTGTCAGTCAGCTAGCCCAAGGGGCAACAGGCGATGACTTACCGGCCACGGATGAGGCGTTGTGTAACGCCCTTGAACAGGCGGCTCTTCAAACCCAACCCCTGCCCAGCACACCTGCACCCCCGCTTCCTGTTACGCCTTCAGCACCTTCGACTTCCACTGCGCTGACCACCGAGAGCGAACTACGCCTCAGCGATACGGTGCGGGTTCGTTTGGACCGGCTAGACGATGTTATCCGCTTGATGGGTGAAGTACTTTCCGGCCACCACCACTTACATACCTTGGTTGACCAAGCCCGCGCGTTAAGCACCACGCTCCCTGCCGAGCAGCAGGCGCCCTTTCACGCTTTTCACCGTGAGCTGAAAGATAGCGTTTTAAGTCACGATTCGCTGATGAACGACTTGCACGACCGGGCACTGCAAATGCGCATGCTACCGCTAAGCGTAGTGTTTGATCCGCTCGCGCACATGTCCCGTGAGTTGGCTCAATCACTCGGCAAACAGGTCGACTGCCGCTTACGAGGCGCCGAAATAGAGCTTGATCGCCAGATGATTGATCGCTTGTCAGACCCGCTCATTCACCTGCTGCGCAATGCCCTGGATCATGGCTTCGAGCCACCTGCCGAGCGCGTGGCATCGGGTAAATCACCCCGGGGGAAGCTGGTGATTGAAGCGTGGCAAGATGCGGACTGGGTAATGGTTGAGATGCATGATGATGGCGCAGGTATTGCGTTAGACGCGGTGCGTCAGAAAGCGCTTGCCAAACAGCTCGTCAGTGAAGAGCAGCTGAATACACTGAGTGAGCAGGAAACCCTGGAGCTTATTTTCCTGCCGGGTTTCTCTACTAAAAGCATGATTACCGACTTTTCTGGGCGCGGCGTGGGCTTAGATGTGGTCAAGCGCACGGTTATGGACGAGCTTAACGGCGACTTACAGCTTACCAGCGAACGCGGCAGCGGCACGCGCTTTACCCTGCGCCTGCCACTCTCACTGGCCATGATGCGCGTGCTGTTGATCAGCGTTGGCGGTGTCACCCTAGGGGTAACCGCGCCTTACGTATCCGAGCTGGTGGAGTGTTCACCTGGCTCATTCATTGATGCTGCTGGACAGCGCACGCTGATTTTGCGCAATGAATTTGTACCGGTGGTATCACTAGCCCAACTGCTTGAGCTACCTGAGACAACGTCCGACACCGATAATACCTTACTGCTGGTCGTCCACCAGCGACACCAGAAGCTCGCCTTGATAATTGATTCACTGATTGATGAGCGCGATATGGTGATTAAGCCGCTCCCGGTGCATCTACGTCACTTACCGCTGGTCTCGGGCATGGTTTCCATGGGGCGTAATGCGCTGGTGAGCCTACTGCACATACCTGCGTTGCTGGAGGCTACCCGGCACAATGTCCAGCACCTTGGTAATGAGCGTCCCTCATCCACTCTCGCGAAGCGCATTTTGGTAGTCGATGACTCACTGAATACCCGGGAAATAGAGAAAGACGTACTCGAAGCGTGGGGCTACCACGTTACGCTGGCCGAAAATGGTCGCGATGGGTTAGCCAAAGCACTGGCGGAGCCATTTGATGCAGTACTAACCGACGTTGAGATGCCAATAATGGACGGCTTTGCGCTGACTGCCCGACTGCGCGAAAATGAGGTTTATCGTTATCGGCCGATTATTATTATCACCTCGCGGGAAAAAGAGTCTGATCGGCGACGCGGCATTGAGGTTGGTGCCGATGCCTATATCGTCAAGGGCAGTTTTGATCAAAACAATTTAGTAGAAACTCTCCAGGCCCTGCTGGGTTAAAGCGCGGGTTACTTACACAACACTCAAGAGGTCATGGATGCATATTCTGGTCGTAGACGACGATCCGCTAGCGGGTGAAATGACGGCGGCACTGCTTGAATCGCAAGGGCATAATACTCTGATGGCCAATGATGCAATGGACGCCGTCGAGCAGTTAGATTCTCACAGCGATATCAAACTGATTGTCAGCGATATGCACATGCCCCTTGTCAGCGGCACAGTACTGCTAGCGATGCTGCGCGAGCAAGGCAATCACCTGCCGTTTATTTTACTTACCGGGGACACCCCGGATGAAGCACTACGCCAGACACCGGGCCTGAACGCCTGTTTGCGTAAAGATGCCGAGCTGGCAAGTAATCTAGAAGCCGCCGTTCAACAGGCACTCAACAGCTAAGCATGCTCCGAAACAATGTTAGATGCGATGGAATGGATAAAATGGAACGGATCGCCGCTTTCGACCAATCACTTAGGTAGTCTGATGTCTCAGCCCGCCCCTTCGCTGCACGAAAAGCTCAATCAGCTGCGTGCGCGTTTTATTGAGCAGCTTCCAGCCCGCTTAGCGCACACCGCCAAGCTGTGGGAGCAGAGCCGCGCCTCGACCGAAGAGCAAACGCGACTCGCGCCGGAGCTGCACCGCTTCTTTCATAGTTTGAAAGGAACCGGGAGGTCGTTGGGCTTTGAGCGGCTTGCCCAGCTAGCAGACCAGGCTGAGGAGTCGCTCACCTCCTCTCCTCTGCGTGCTGATATCGACACCTATATCAGCGAGCTGCTACATAAGCTGGGGCGCGAACAGCAACACTTGCGTTCGCATAATGGCCAGCAGCAAGCGCTGTCCGCGGTGCACAGCTTTGAGCTGACCGGCCAAGTGGAGCCGATGCGCAATAAGCGCCAGCGGTTAATTTACTTGTGCGACGATGAGCCCGAGCAGGTCGATCAACTAATCCACCATCTCCGCTGTTTTGGTCATGAGGTCGTGCACTTTATCGACACAGAAACGTTCTTTAACGCCGTGCTCACTCGTCGGCCAGACGCGGTGATCATGGATGTGCAGTTCCCCCAAGGCCAGACAGCCGGCACGGAAACCCTGGCCAGCCTCAACAAATTGACCGACCAACCGCTGCCTGCCATCGTACTGTCGGCCCACAGCGACTTTCATTCACGCCTGAGCGCCGTTCGCGCAGGCTGCGACGGCTACTTCATAAAGCCAGTGAAGCCGCTGGATCTTATGTTGGCGGTGGATGAGCTCACCGCTCCGGCGGCGGAAGAGCCGCTAAAGGTACTCG
The DNA here is from genome assembly GCA_002966495.1 of Halomonas sp. GFAJ-1. Classification (NCBI taxonomy): domain Bacteria; kingdom Pseudomonadati; phylum Pseudomonadota; class Gammaproteobacteria; order Oceanospirillales; family Halomonadaceae; genus Halomonas; species Halomonas sp. GFAJ-1. The sequence continues at coordinate 1,314,145 of CP016490.1, read as the reverse complement.
TGGTGGATGATGAGCCTGAAGTAGCTGCCTACCATGCCTTACTGCTTGAAGAGGGCGGCATGATGGCTCATCAAGTTCACCATCCCGCCGATGCACTCACTACGATGGAGCGCTTTAGTCCCGACTTACTGCTGGTCGATGTGTATATGCCGGTGTGTTCAGGGGAAGAGCTGGCGACGATTATTCGTCAGCAGCCGGAGTATCTAGGGCTACCGATCATCTATCTCTCTAGTGAAACCGACAGCCAAAAGCAAATTTCCGCGATGTCCGCGGGTGTTGAAGCCTTTCTTACCAAGCCCGTACAGGCAGAGGAACTGGTCTCGGCGGTGCGGCTGCGCGCTGAACGCCTACGCCTACTGCGCTCATTAATGACCCGCGATAGTATGACCGGCTTGTATAACCACAGCACTACCACCGAGCTCATCAATAAAACCCTCGCCCAAGCACACCGCGAAAACAGCCAGCACGCCATGGCGATGATTGATATTGATCACTTTAAACATGTGAATGATACCCACGGCCACTTGGCGGGCGATCAAGTGATTATCACCTTGGCAAGGCTATTAAAGAGCCGCCTGCGGCTCTCAGATATTATCGGCCGTTACGGCGGCGAAGAATTTGTTGTGCTGCTAAAAGGTATCAACGCCGAGAAGGCCGCCACATTAATTAATAGTTTGCGCGAGGATTTTGCACTGGTCGATTTCCACGCCGGTGATGTCCGCTTTCGCTGCACCTTCAGCGCAGGTATCAGCAGCTTCCCCGCGCAGCCTTCTACCGAGTCACTGCGTTTAAGCGCTGATCAGGCGCTCTACCTTGCCAAAGACCAGGGACGCAATCAGGTCGTCGTATCAATGGAGCAAGCCGATGAGCGCTGAAACGCCACGCGACAGCCACTCTTTGGAAGAGGCGTTAGCGGCACACGGCGATGCTAATACAGTGGTCGATGTTGATGAGCCCACCCAGCAGCTAGTGCTTTTTCGGCTCAATGGCCAGCGCTTTGCACTACCCGGCAGCGCAGTGAGCGAGATTTTACCCAGCGATCAGCCCGTTTATTACGTACCGGGGCTACCTGTCTCTACTGAAGGCGTACTGCACCTGCGTGGCCACATTGAGTCTGTCATTAGCCTGCATCAGCTACTCGGCCTGCCCACGCCTGAGAACCCAACCCACGGCATGATTTTGTTAGTCAACGCAGCGGGCATGAGCAGCGGCGTGCGAATAGAACAGCTAGACGATGTGTGCGACGTGGCCCAAAGCATGCTGCAAGCGCCTCCCGAAACGCTTCCCAGCACGTTGCACCCTTATGTTAGCGCGCTGTGGCAGATAGATGATCGCCAAGCGCTTGCACTGCTTGAGCCAGAGGCGCTATTCAACGCCTACCAGCAGGGGCTGGGTTAACGTGCTTCAGCATCAAGATCATGACGAGCAAGCTCAGGTGGCTATGGTGCTGTTTCGCGTAGGGCCTTACCGTGCCGCCCTAGAAGCGTGTCATGTTATCGCCATGGCCGATCAACCGACGGCATTGCGCAGCGCCAGCGCCCACTCGTTGCTTTATGAAGGGCGCGACCAACCTACGCCACCTAGCCGCTGGCTAACCCTGCGCGACGCTCAAGTAAGGAGCGAAAAAAACAGCACTTGGCAGCTAGGCGTAAGCGGCGACATTACCCTTCGGCAACTGCCTGCCAACACGCTTTACCCGCTACCTAAGCTGCTGCGTTCCCGACGGTTTTCAATGGCGCTGTGCGGCTTTACGTTTGAACAGCAGCAACTCGTACTGCTGTTGGACGCGCGCAAGCTGACTCCTTAGCCTTCTCATCCCCTAACTTGCCAACCATAAACAGCGGATCTTATCGCCCTTAGCGATTTCGCTATTAGGCGGGATCACCGCTAAGGCATCGGCGTTGATGCACGACGAAAGCACGCCGGAATTCTGATCGTCAAAAGCCTTGGCCGTCACACCGCTTGGCGTAAAGTTTAGCGTCACGCGCATATAGTGTTCGCGGGGGCCGGTTGAGGTGGCAAAACCAGCGCTAGCAGTCATATTGGGCAGTGCTTTTAAAGTAGGGCAGCCAAGCAGTGCGCCCATTAGTGGCCGCAAAAATAGCCATGCCCCTACAAAACTAGACACAGGGTTCCCAGGAAGCCCTACAAAGCGTGCGTGGCTGCCATCGTTGCGGGGCAAACGGCCCAGTGCCAGCGGCTTGCCAGGGCGAATCGCCAGCTTCCACATATCGAGCTGGCCCAGCGTTTCCAGCGCGGCTTTGACATGATCCTCTTCGCCCACGCTTACACCACCGGTGCTGATAACCACGTCAGCGTTTAGCCCCGCTTGGCGCAGTAGTTCAACGGTTTGAGCATAGTCATCCGGCACGCTAACCAGTTGCACGACGTCAGCCCCAAAGTTTTCTAACAGCCGCTTGAGCATTGGCCGGTTAGAGTTATAGAGCTGACCGGGCTTTAATGGTGTGCCGGGGTCAACAATCTCATCGCCAGTGGAGAGTAATGCCACACGGGGCCGACGGCGTACGCTCACATCGGTGACGCCTTGCCCGGCCAAATGACCTAATGCAGCAGCTTCCAACCGTTCACCGGCATTTAGCAGCACAGAACCACTTTGCACGTCGCGCCCCTGACGGCGCACATTGTCCCCCGCCGGAATATCCGCTGGAATCAGTGCGCGCTCACCGTCAATCTCTACGCGCTCTTGCATCACCATACAGTCAGCGCCAGCAGGAATCTCACCGCCGGTAAAAATACGTGCGCAGCTGCCGGGCGCAAGCGTTTGGGCCTGGGTGCCTGCGGCAATGCGCTGACTTATCGGCAGCCATTGCCCCGCATCAGCGGCGCGCAAGGCGTAGCCATCCATGGCGCTATTATCAAACGGCGGCACGTCCAACTGGGCATAAACAACGTCGGCCAGCACGCGACCCGCCGCCTGCACTAGCGGCACTGGCTCAGCCTCCAGCGGCACCACCCCTGCCAGCAGCGCCTCAAGGGCTGTTTCGATCGGCTGTAAATCAGCCATGCTGCCCCCGGCCTGGAATCACTAAGTTGGCAAAATTGCACGGCTTATGGCGGCTATCCAACTGCTCGGCCAGAATGCCGTCCCAGCCGGTGCGGCACGCACCGGTTGAGCCGGGCAAACAGAACACGACAGTGGCGTTGGCAAACCCACCCAAAGCGCGGCTTTGAATCGTGGAGCTACCGATCTCGTCGCCGCTCAATTGGCGAAAGCGCTCACCAAAGCCTTCGATGCGCTTATCCAGCAGCACCGAGATAGCCTCGGGGGTGGAGTCGCGCCCGGTAAAGCCTGTCCCCCCCGTGGTAATCACCACCTGAATCGCAGGGTCGGCAATCCACTGGGCCACCACCGCGCGAAGTTGATACACATCGTCCTGCACAATGCGCTTTTCAGCCAGGGTATGGCCCGCGCCGGTGAGCCGCTCTATTAGGAATTGGCCCGAACGATCGGTCTCTTCCGTGCGCGTATCCGACACCGTTAACACCGCTACGTTTAACGCCACCATGCTTTCCATGGGCTACTCCTGGGTTTTCTTCTGAGCGTGACGCGCCTCTAGCGCAGCGAGCTGTTCGGGCGTTGCCTTACCTTGGTAGTGCGCTTTCCACTCGCTATAGGGCATGCCATACACGTACTCGCGGGCGGCTTCCATCTCAAGCGAAGTACCCTGCTCCTCTGCCGCCGTGACCAGCCACTTGGAGAGGCAGTTACGGCAGAAGTCAGCCAGGATCATCAGGTCGATATTTTGCACGTCTTTGTTGTCGTCTAAATGCTTCAGTAGGCGGCGAAAAGCGGCTGCTTCAATTTCGGTACGCGCGGTAGTATCCAGTTCGTCAAATGTTGCCATGTTGATTTCTCTTTAAAGTGCGTTAAGGGCAGCATAACAAAAGACACCGCCCGTAGGCGGTGTCAAAGGGCATTACTATACGTCGCTAGCTAGGTCGAGAAGCTGAAACGTCACTGCTGCTGTCACCCGACTTGCGAGCAGCAACCTCCTCTTCCGAGATTGCTTGATCCTTCACTTCTTCATACCAAAGGTTGTGGTGCTCTTTCGCCCAAGCTTCATCCACGTAACCCGTGGTCATGGCTTCAAGCGACCCTTCGGTACCCACCGTGCCAATGTAGATATGGCCAAGCGCTACTGCGGTTAAGCCAAGGGCACCCACCGCATGGATAATATTCGCCCACTGCATGGTGTCACGGCTTTGGCCGTAGTTAGGAAAGTCGAGTACAAAGCCACTAACAACCACCACAATGCCTGCGGTAGCCAGCAACCAATACCAAGCTTTTTCCCCGCCATTAGCGAAACCTGCATCCGGATGGCCTTTTCCTACAAGCCCACCGCCCTGCTTGAACCACTGCAGGTCGTGCTTTTTGGGAATGTTATCTTTAAGCAGCTTCACTAGCAGTACAACCAGCAGAATGCCAAATAGCGGCCCCAGGTAGTTATGTAACACTTTCGAGGCCGAAATCATCCACCCCCAAAAAGCATCACCGAAAAGCGACCGGAATACGAACTTGCCGTACAGTAAGTTCAAACCGGTCAACGCCAGGGTGATAAACAGGGTGGCCACGGTCCAGTGCAACGAGCGCATAAATAGTGACCAGCGGAACAGCTTGCGGCCAGTACGCGGCTCTGCTAATTCCTTACGGCCGATGATCAGATAGAACAGCGTGATAATGCTCACCATGCCAAACACTGCGATTAGGCCAAATGGCGACACCCAGCGGTTGCGCAGCGTGCGCCATGTTTCACCACTGGCATTGATCAGGTTGTAGTTGCTGTCATGACGAGAATCTCGGAAATTTGCATCCGTCTCGCCACTACGCACCTGGCGCCATTGATCAGCCGTAATGCCGGGGGCAGCGGTTCTCATTTCGCGGTCAGGTTCCGCCTGGGCCACCGCTACCTGGGTGAACCCAAGGCTCAGCATCACTACCAGCGCTACCATCACCAAGCGCCAAATGCCCAGGGCGAGCCCTTTACCTGAGCGCGGCACCCTGACGGGTGCCTGTGCAGTCAACAGGTTCATGACACGCCTCCTCACCCTTTACGGGTAGCATCATAGGCTAAGTTATCGGCACTGGCCTGAGGATTATTAGACCAAGCACCGTCTGGGTGGCCGCGATGCACTACACGCTGACGGAAGATATCAGCCACGTCTTGGGCGTCACCCGCCAGTAGCGCCTTGGTAGAGCACATCTCTGCACATAGCGGCAGCTTACCCTCGGCAATGCGGTTAGAGCCGTACTTCTCATACTCCTCTTCTTTGCTCTCAGCAGGGCCGCCAGCGCAGAAGGTGCATTTGTCCATCTTGCCACGTTCACCAAAGGCATTCTGTTTGGGGAACTGGGGCGCACCGAAGGGGCAAGCGTACAGGCAGTAGCCACAGCCAATGCACAGGTCTTTATCGTGTAGCACGATGCCGTCATCGGTTTTGTAGAAGCAGTCGGTGGGGCAAACGGCCATGCAGGGGGCGTCATCACAGTGCATGCAGGCCACTGAGATAGACATCTCGCTTGCTTCACCGTCGTTCAGCGTGACGACACGACGACGTTGAATGCCCCATTCGACATCGTTAGCGTTTTTACAAGCGGTGACACAGCCGTTGCATTCGATGCAGCGCTCGGCGTCACACATAAATTTCATTTGAGCCATGGTGTTCTCCTCATGCCGGTGCGGGATGGCTCCCGCACCGCCGTGCTGTCAGGTCGGTCGGCCTTTTTTCAAGCCTCAGGCGCGCTCAATGCGGCAAATGGTGCACTTAGTCTCTTGCATTAGTGTCACCGGATCGTAGCCATAGGTGGTGGCGGTGTTCGCTGCTTCACCAATGATGTACGGATCAGAGCCGTCCGGGTAACGGTCGCGCAGGCTCTCGCCCTGGAACATGCCACCGAAGTGGAATGGCATAAACGCAACGTTACGATCAACGCGAGGCGTGACTAAGGCTTTAACTTTTACCCGCCCGCCTTCTGCACCTTCTACCCAGACATCATCGCCATCCCGCACACCAATGTCGTTGGCATTGGCCGGATTGATCTCGACAAACATCTCTTGTTGGAGCTCCGCTAGCCACGACATGGAGCGCGTCTCTTCACCACCGCCTTCGTACTCAACCAGCCGGCCTGAGGTCAGGATAATTGGGTAGTCGGCGCTGTTATCCCGATCCTGAATGGTTTTATACAGCGTAGGTAGACGCATAATGGAGTCGAAGTCGTCCCAGGTGGGGAAGCGTTCAACCAAGTCACGGCGCGTGGTGTAAAGCGGCTCGCGGTGTTTTGGCACTTCATCGGGGAAGGTCCACACCACAGCGCGCGCTTTGGCGTTGCCATAGGGGGCGCAGCCGTGCTCAATCGCTACCCGCTGGATACCGCCTGAGAAGTCGGTTTTCCAGTTTTTACCTTCAGCGGCCACTTTCTCAACGTCGGTCAGGTCATCCCACCAGCCTAAGTCTTTCAGCAACTGATCGTTGAACTCGGGGTAGCCATCGTCGATGTCTCCACCGACAGGTGCCGAACCTTCGGCCAGCAGGTTGACGCCGTTTCGCTCAATGCCAAAGCGGGCACGGAAGCCCATGCCGCCTTCCATGACCGGCACGCTGGTGTCATACAGGTTGGGTGAGCCAGGGTGACGAAACTCCGGCGTTCCCCAGCAGGGCCACGGCAAGCCATAGTAGTCACCGTCAGCGGGGCCGCCCTGGGCACGCAGGTTTTCAAAGCTGAAGGTATGCCAGTTTTTCTGGTGCTCTTTGAGCCGCTCAGGGCTTTGTCCGGTGTAACCCACCGTCCACATGCCGCGATTGATTTCCCGCAGTACGTCTTCAATAAGCGGCTCGTTGCCGTTCATCTCAAAGTTTTTAACGAACTCATTTCCAAAGCCCAGCTTGCGGGCGAATAGGTACATGATTTCGTGGTCGGGCTTAGCCTCAAACAGCGGCTCAATCACTTTATCGCGCCACTGGATGGAGCGGTTGGTGGCGGTTACGCTACCGGTAGTCTCGAACTGGGTAGCCGCAGGCAGCAAGTAAACACCGTCGCTGCGGTCGTGCATAACGGATGCAACGGTGGGATAAGGGTCAACGATGACCATCATCTCAAGCTTCTGCATCGCCTTTTGCATTTCAACGCCGCGGGTTTGCGAGTTAACCGCGTGCCCCCAGTAGAACATTGCTTTTAGCGCGGTCCGCTGGGAGATGTTTTCATCCTCTTCCAGCACGCCGTCCACCCAGCGGGATACCGTAATACCGCTGGTATACATGGGTTTACCATCGGCATATTCGGTGTCATCAAAGCGCTCTTTCAGCCACTCATAGTCAACGTCCCATACGGTTGACCAGTGCTCCCAGGCGCCTTCAGCCAAGCCGTAGTAGCCAGGTAGAGAGTCGCTGCCCAAGCCAAGATCGGTAGCCCCTTGCACGTTGTCATGGCCGCGCAGAATGTTGGCCCCGCCGCCAGATTTACCAATGTTGCCCAGCGCCAGCTCTAAGATGCAGTACGCACGGGTATTGTTGTTCCCGGTAGTGTGCTGAGTACCCCCCATACACCACACTACGCAGCCAGGGCGGTTGTCCGACAACCGCTTGGCCACATCGAACATCTCTGCTTCCGGCACGCCGGTGATATCTTCTACGACCCTGGGCGTAAACTGGGCCACCTCAGCACGGACTTCGTCCATGCCGTAAACGCGCTGGCTGATGTACTCGCTATCTTCCCAGCCGTTCTCAAAAATGTGCCACAACAAGCCCCAGATATAGGCAACGTCCGAGCCGGGGCGCAGGCGTACGTACTTATTGGCTTTCGCCGCCGTGCGGGTAAAGCGCGGGTCGGCAACGATGATGTCGCAATTATTGCGCTCTTTGGCAATCAAGATGTGCTGCATCGCCACCGGGTGGGCTTCACTCGGGTTAGAGCCAATAAACAGGATGGATTTGCTTTTTTGCATATCGTTGAGCGAGTTGGTCATCGCCCCGTAACCCCAGGTGTTCGCCACGCCCGCCACCGTGGTGGAGTGACAGATACGCGCCTGGTGGTCGGTATTGTTGGTGCCCCACATGGAGGCGAGCTTGCGCATTAAATACGCCTGCTCGTTATTGAACTTGGCCGAGCCTAGCCAGTAAACGCTGTCCGGGCCGTGCTCATCGCGCAGCTCAAGCAGCTTGTCACCAATTTCGTTGACCGCATCGTCCCAACTCATGCGCTGCCACTCACCTGACACCAGTTTCATCGGGTATTTCAGACGGCGGGTGGAGTGGCCATGCTGGCGCAGCGAAGCACCCTTGGCACAGTGGGCACCACGGTTAATGGGGTGGTCAAAGGCAGGTTCTTGCTTTGTCCAAATACCTTCTTGAACCTCAGCATAAACGCCACAGCCTACAGAGCAGTGCGTGCAGATAGTGCGCTTAGTCTCTACAGGGGAGTCCAGCACCGGGGTTTTCTGGGCCGACTCGGCACGCTGCATCATCGGCGCGCCCATAAAGCCTACGGCCGCCACGCCACCGGTCGCGACACCCGTGCGCTGCAAAAACTGACGGCGGGAAATTCCAAGACCTGGGGCCTTGGGGGCTGTTGTTTTGCGTGTTAGACGCATGGCAATTCTCCTGGCGTTTTAGCCGTCAGTCGCGCAGCGACGCGTAGTAAGCACGAACATGGTCAGTCTCACGGTAATTAACTGACGCTTTTTCGCTCTCCACCGGCTTGTTGTTATCAGCTTGAGCCAAGGTTACATGGCCCACAGCAGCGGCCGCGCCCGCGGCAGCGGTTCCTAATCCTACGGTCTTGATAAACCGGCGGCGCTCAGAGTTATGTGACGTTTGCATGGGGGGTCTCCTCTTTCATGCCCTTTCTTTTTATGGCTCAACAATACGAACCGGCTGATAGGCCGCTTGATCACTCAAGCTAGCCTGTTCGCTTTCCATAAAAGCGCCACCCAACTGCCCAAGCGCTGCATAGAAAGCGGTGTCTACCTTGGCAAGGTCAGCAAAACAGCTACCGGCCCAGGGCTTGATATGTTGCTGAAAAAAGTAGCCTTGCTCTTGGCTCTGCGAGGCCACCAGCATTGCCATGACTTCGCATACAGCGGCTAGGTGATCTTCTGGCTCATGGACCGACTCGCGACGTTCAAAGCCTAATGCGCGCAGGTCGTGGCGCAGCGCCACCAACGCCGCTTCCATTAACTCGCCGTTTAAGTACCAGGAGCCATAAGGGACTATCTCGCCCTGAATGACGCCCACCAAATGGCGAAAATAAGCACGCTGTAACGCCTCAGGCGTAGTGTCACGGGCAGTGCTTGATAGCGCCGCCCAGCACTCTGCCAGTCGGCTGCCATCCTGCTCGATCTCAAGCGCTGCCAACCATTGCAGCAGCTCTGTGTCCGGCGCTTGGCGCAATAAGCTGGCTAGTAGCTGATAAATATCAGATCTCAGTGCCTCTGAATCACTCAGCGTGGGCATCGCATGGCTCATGGCTTTACACCTTTAATTGCGCGTCAGGGTCGCGGATCATGGTTTTCCAAACGTCCTTCACCCGGCAGTCTTCACACATTTCTAAACGTGCCATCGCCTCACCAGCAAAGTAAGGGTGGTGGGCGAGTTTTTGTTTAATCGCCGCCACGGTACTGGCCGTTGCAAAGGCTTTGCCACAGCTAATGCACTCAAACGGCGCCTCTTCATGGCAAACATGCCGCACATGCCGCTCAGGAGCGGCTAAAAATCCAGGCAACAGGCTAATGGCGTCTTCAGGGCAGGCCTTTTCACATAAGCCGCACTGCACACAATCCGCTTCGCGGAAGCTAAGCGAAGGCGTATCGCCACCGGCACTCAACGCAGGGGTTGGGCAGTTGCTAACACAGGCGTAGCAGAGCGTACAGGCGACACTATCTACTTCGATAGCACCATAAGCAGCACCGCTTGGCATCGGGTGGCGTTCGCCACTGGGTGTTCCAAGCGTGGCTAAGTGTTCCAGCACACGATTTAACCGCTGGCGCTTATCTGGTTCAGGCAAGGCCAGTGCAGCATCGGTTAGCGGCGTTAAGACGGGTAGCGCATCGCGGGCGTCACTATCGCCTGGCTCAATGAGCTGGATACGCGCGGCATCATGACCCAGCGCTTCAAGCAGGCTACGGGCCTGAGTAAGCTGATCAGTTAAAAAAGCGCTTAAGCGTGGAGGCATTGCTTCGTGCAGATGGATGCGCACTTCAGCGGCACCACTGGCCAGCGCGGTGAGCCACTGGTCGTGACCCGCAGCGCCAAGCTCTTCAAGAGGCGCATCCAATATGAAGCCCGGCGTGACGACGCCCGTTTGGCGTTCAGCGTCGAGGGAGTCTTGGGTGATAAAGCGCACTACCGGCACTTGCCCACCGGCCTCGCGATAGGCGGCCAGCCATGTCGACAAGGTGTCCTGCTGCCGGCGGGTTTCTGGCAAGCGAAACTCAATGGCGCCGGTAGGACAGGCGCTGGTACAGCTACCAACGCCCTGGCAAAGAAAGGGGTCAATTTCAATGCGCGACTCGATCCGCCCTTTATAGCTGGAAATGGCGTCTGCAGGGCAAACATCCAGGCAACGCGTACAGCCGATATTACCGCTGGATGAGTGGGCACACAGGTCGCTATTGACCTGAAAGTAACGTGGTTTATCAAACTCGCCAATTAGCTCAGCAACACTGTCTAGCACTTCACCAGGGTTGCTGGCCGTTGCCCAATCAAGCGCCACGTAGCCAGGCGGCGGCAACTCCCAGGGAGGCGTGTTAATCGAACACTCGGCCCCGGTCATGTCCAACACCACGTCAAAGTTACTTCGCTCAATCAGCGCTTGGGCCAGGTTAAGTACGTCACCTTCAACGGGACGAAGCTCAACGTGAAAAGCCCCTAAGTGGCCCGAAACGTGGAGCTGCTGCAACTGTTCAATGGAGAAGCGGCGCTCTATTAATGGCTCGCTGCCGACGGTAAGCGCGCTCTGCTGCTCAGGCTCATCCGTCATCAGCAGGGTCAGCGAAGCAAGACCGCGACCTTGTAAAAGGCGGGCGGCCGAGTACGCGGTATGAGCGCTGCCAATTAACAGCACATGGCCACGACTATGGTAGGTCACATTAGCCGGCGTTAAATTGGCCGGCCACGAGATGCGCTGACGCACCGCCTCACGGGCGGCGACATTGCGCTGGTCGTCTAACGACGCCAGTTGGATACGTTGATTCATGCATGCTCACGGTCAGAAAGTCATTTTTGTTATAATGAAATGTCATTTTTTAATTTCAGACGCTTATCTTAACGCTTTCTATTCCTTGAGCGTATGGGCCTATGGTCTTTTTTGCCACTCTCTTAGCGACTGAAACGTCAACGCTAAGCCATCTATATACTCATAACCCATTGTATAAAAATAATTTTATTGTTTTTCGTGTGTTGCTCCTGATGGGGCACTTACTCTATCAGACTGGTCGTCTAGACCGCCATTTTGCGCTAAATGCTCCTCATCTTCACAGGCATTCAACGCAGCTGAATGCTCTTCCACACCCGTTTTTTCTTCCTCTGTGATCGTTTCATCTACGACATTTTCATTAGTAGCGACGTGCTCTTCTGCCTTATTGGCCCAACGCCGCAATTTACTCGCTAGCTCACTCGCCATGGGCTTGAGTTGCTGACGGTAGTCGGCATCGTAGTCGTCTAAGCCATCACGCACGTTGTAGTTACCCGTAGCCCATAGCCGTTTGAGCGCTCGACGACGTAGCGCAGCGCTAACGCCAGAAGCCATAAACACGCTGAAGTCACTGCCTGGGGGCAACGCATCAGGGTCAGGTAACGTATGGTCCAAGCTGCCCGGTGCGGGCGTCTCATCAACCGCTTGCTGTGATGACAACTCGCTGGGCGCAGCCTGCTCTTCTGCGCCATCGTTTATCGGTGCGCTCTCCCGGGGCCGTTCTTCCACTGTTGCTGATGCCGCGCTTTCCAGCGGTTGCTCATCAACTTCTTCACCGCGCTTTTTGCGCGACCAGCGCTCTAATCGGCTCACTGCGGCTGCTCCTTGGTGGGCAGTTCTTTTGCTCGCCCGGCCCCTTTACGTTTTTTCTTACGCATTTCCAGTGGCGCCTCGCCATGGCGGGCAAGGTAATTTTCAATCCATACCTGAATCGCCATGGGCATCGGCGCTTCTAGCACCTGCTGCTCGCCATCCAGCCAGCCGGCCGCCACATCCTGGCTCGCGGTGATGGCATCCGGCTTAGGCGTTTGACCACTAAATCCTGCCCGTACGAATAGCCGAGGAGAAGCCGACGTTAGATTAAAGCGGTAGGCAGCACGCTCAGTCATCGAAAGCTGAAGCGCTAGCACACACTCGCCCTGATCTCCGGGCGCTAGGCTAGCAATGCGCCACTGTGTCAGGGTAAAACCCTTCACCTGTTTAGGCTCAGCGACCAAGGTAATACTCAATGCGCGTAAATTATCCGTCATAGCGGGAGACCTCTTAGCTAATTACCTTAGACTTAGAATGGGTAGACAAGTAAGCCCCCCGAGCGCCATCATCGTCAACTCAGAGTGTTTTACTCAACTATTATTGTTTTTAGGTACTGTTTTTCAGGTATTGCTGTTCAGGCGCTTGATTAAGTACCAGCGAGGATTGCGGATGCCCGCCCTTCAATTAAGCCGAGCCCGGTTACCAGCGACCACCACTATCAACGTCATGGATGCCTATGGCGAAACACGCCAGCAGGCGATTGCCGCCGAGCGCGCTTTGACGGTTTACCTCAATAAACGCGAAATCGTTACGCTCATGACCTTGGGAGACGACCCAGAAGCCCTGGTGGTGGGCTATTTGCGTAATCAGGGGCTGCTGCGCTCGGCCGAGGACTTAACCGCCGTTCAAGTGGAGTGGGAAGTGGAAGCGGCCGTTGTGGTTACACGCCACCTGCCGGAAGATTTAGAGGCGCGTTTAAGTACGCGCACGGTGACCACCGGCTGCGGTCAAGGAACGGTGTTTGGCAACTTGCTCGCCCAAACCTCATTAACCACCCTGCCTGAAACACTGCTTACGCAGTCAACGCTCTACCAGCTACTGAGCAATCTTAACGCTTACAACGAGACGTACCGCAGCGCAGGCGCGGTACACGGCTGTGCGCTATGCCGCCAAACCGAGGTGCTTGATTTTGTCGAGGATGTTGGCAGGCATAATGCCGTAGACACCTTGGCAGGCCGCCAGTGGCTTAAGCAAGCGGAGAGTGCTAACGCCGACATTTTTTACACCACGGGCCGCCTGACCTCCGAGATGGTGCTAAAAGTAGCGCAGATGGGCATTAGCGTGCTGGTCTCACGCTCCGGCGTCACCCAAAAAGGCGTGGAGCTGGCCGAGCGCTTCGGCGTGATGCTGATTGGCCGCGCTAAGGGAAAAAACTTTCAGGCGATCAATGCTAATGGCCGTTTAACCCTTGACGCCATCCCCGACAAACCACCGACTGCGCGCACATCAAAGGAGGCGGGCGTATGATCGCAACACACGACATAACCGGCATGATTTTGGCCGGCGGTGAAGGTCGCCGGATGGGTGGCCGCGACAAAGGTCTTGAACCCTTCGCCGGGCTGCCGCTGGTGGCCCATGTTGCAAAGCGCTTGGAAGGCCGCGTGGCTGAGCTGCTGATTAATGCCAACCGCAATAGTGACGGCTACGCGCCATTCGCTAACCGGGTGATAGAAGATGCAGAGGGCGGCTTTAAAGGGCCGTTGATGGGCATTTATAGCGGGCTACGGGCGGCTAAAACGCCCTGGCTTCTGGTCGCCCCTTGCGACTCCCCTGCTCTACCCAACGACCTCGTGCCGCGCATGCTTGCGGGCATTATGACGGAAAGCGGCGAGCAGGATATCGCCGTCGCCTTCGACGGTGAGCGCCTTCACCCGGTTGTCGTCCTCTTGCGCACCTCGTTAGCTGACGACCTTGCCGACGCCCTTGCCCAGGGCGAGCGCAAAATCGACCGCTGGTTCGCCCGCCACGCGTGGTGCAAGGTGGATATGTCCGACTGCCCTGAGGCGTTTGCCAACTTAAATACTGAGGAAGAAAAACATCGCTTGGAGCTAGCGCTAGCGACTGCCCCCCAGGAGAGACTATGAGCCTGTCGTGCTTTGAGCTAGGCGAACAGATGCTCCCCGTTGACACCGCGCGGGAAGCGCTTATGACACTGGTTGAGCGCCCAGTGGGGAGTGAGTACATCGCGCTCAGTCAGGCCTATGGCAGGCGACTCGCTGTCGATATCACCGCCCCTATTAATGTGCCGCAAAACACCAATGCTGCCATGGACGGGGTAGCGCTTGCTTGGCCCGAAACAACGCCTTGCCAGACCCGCTGGCCCATTGCAGGCGACGCCTTTGCGGGGCACATGTTTGCAGGCCAAGTGCGTGTAGGCCAGTGCGTGCGCATTACTACCGGCGCCCCGCTACCCGCAGGCGCTGATACCGTCGTTATGCGGGAGCAGCTAGTAGAGCACCCTGATTGCGTGGTGATTGATGCGCCTGAGCGGGTGTTACGCGGCCAGCACGTTCGCCAAGCAGGGGAAGATATCGCTGCTGGCGAAGTTGCCCTGGCCGCGGGCACTCGCCTTGATGCCGCTAGTTTGGGGCTTGTTGCCTCGCTGGGTTATGCCAACGTTGCGGTCTTTAAACGCCCCAAGGTAGCAATTTTCTCCACCGGTAATGAAGTGACGCCCCCTGGCGAGGCGCTACCCAGCGCCGCTATTTACGACACCAACCGATTTGCCTTGATGGGCCTACTCGCCGAACAAGTCGCTGAGGTCGTCGACCTAGGAATTCTGCCCGATGATCAAACCGTCATTCAGCATGCGCTGGCAGACGCTGCCGAAAACAGCGATTTAGTGATTACCAGCGGCGGCGTTTCCGTCGGCCATGCCGACTTCACTCGCCAAGCGTTAGAGCAGCTTGGGCAGTTAGCTTTCTGGCGGGTGGCGCTGCGCCCAGGGCGGCCCATGGCCTGCGGCAGGCTTGGCCAATCGCACACGCCGTTTATTGGCTTGCCCGGCAACCCGGTGGCGGTCATGGTAACCTTTAGCCAGTTTGTGGTCCCGCTGCTGCAACGCCTGCAAGGGCAAATGCCTTCACCACCTGCGCGCTTAACGGCCATTGCGGAAACGCCGCTAAAAAGCCGCTTGCAGCGCACCGATTTTTTACGTGGCGTGTATCGCTGCGACTCGCAGGGAACACTGCACGTGCGCACGACCGGCGCTCAGGGGTCGGGTATTTTGACCTCGATGGTAGCGGCCAACTGCCTGATTGAGCTGGGCGATGATCAGGCAGGTGCTCAGCCTGGTGAAACGGTATCCATTCAACCACTAACGGGGTGGCAATGACCGATCCACAGATTGCCAAACAACTGATTGACGACTTTGGCCGCCGTGTCAGCTACGTGCGGATTTCTGTCACTGATCGCTGCGACTTCCGCTGCGTCTACTGCATGAGCGAGGAGATGGTGTTTCTGCCTCGTGCGCAAGTGCTCACCTTGGAAGAACTGGCGATGGTAGCCCGCGCCTTTACCGAGTTAGGCGTTGAGAAAATCCGCCTCACCGGCGGCGAGCCGCTGGTACGAAAAGGCATTGAGCAGTTAGTGGATGAAATAGGCACGCTGCCAGGGCTTAACGACTTCACCATGACCACCAACGGCGCCAGCCTACGCAAACACGCGAAACAGTTGTTTGCGGGAGGCTTGCGCAGGCTGAACATAAGCCTGGACTCACTCGACCCGGAACGCTTTAAGCAGCTCACCCGCACCGGTGATTTAGCCAAAGTGATTGACGGCATCCACGCCGCCAAAGAGGCTGGTTTCCAGCGCATTAAGCTCAACGCGGTGATTTTAAAAGGCCGTAACGACGATGAAGTGCTCGACCTCGTCACCTTCGCCCGTGAGGAAGGTCTCGATATTAGCTTTATCGAAGAGATGCCGTTGGGCGACGTTTCTGACCACTCCCGGGCAGAGACCTTCTACTCCAGCGACGATGTACAGGCACTGATTGAAACGCGCTATCCGCTAATCCCCACCACAGAAAAGACGCCCGGCCCGTCGCGCTACTTTAAAATGGCCGATAGCGAAAGTCGTGTGGGGTTTATCTCGCCCCACAGCCACAATTTTTGCGACACCTGCAACCGTGTTCGCGTCACCGTTGAAGGGCGCCTGCTGCTCTGTCTGGGCAACGAGCACTCGGTAGATCTACGCGCTGTACTGCGCCGCTATCCAGGGGATATGCAGGCACTGAAAACGGCTATTATCAATGCGCTGCCGCTGAAGCCTGAACGCCATCATTTCACCACCGATGGCGACGTTCAGGTGGTACGTTTTATGAACATGACGGGGGGCTAGGGCGTGGCAGCTTTAAAAAAAGTACCGGTGCATATCATCACCGGCTTTTTAGGCAGCGGAAAAACCACGCTTATCCACAGCCTGCTTGAACAAAAGCCTGTGGATGAAACGTGGGCGATTCTGGTCAACGAGTTTGGTCAAATTGGCATTGATCAAGCGATGTTTGACCATCGTGAGGATGTGGTAGTGAAAGGCCTGCCCGGCGGTTGTCTGTGCTGCCAGCTGTCGTTTGTGCTCCAGGCAGCGCTGATAAACCTACTGGCGCGCAGCAAACCTGACCGCGTGATTATCGAGCCCTCGGGGCTGGGACATCCCGCGGGCCTACTTGACCTACTGCGAGGCGAGGCGTTTCAAGACGTCGTGGATGTCCACGACATTATCGCCACGCTCGACCCTCGCCGCCTGGATGAAGCGCGCGTGCGCGCCCACGAAACGTTTCAAGACCAGTTGGCCATGGCCGACGCGGTGGTGATTACCATGCGAGAACAGTCAGCCCCAGAGCAGCTTGAAAATGCTCAGCAGTTCGCCAACGCGCTTTGGCCAACGCGCAAATGGATTCACCACGCTAACGCCGGACAACTGCCTATTTCCCGATTACTTAACAGCGGTAAAGCCACCTCGACGCGTGCCGACGTACCCGTGGCCCATCAACAGCCCACCTCTCCTCCTAGTCTAGAAGGCGGTTTTTTTGACTTTCTACCTCCGCCTGGCAAACCCCAGCAAGAAACCGCTAGCGCCCTTGGCTACACCAGTACCGGTGTGCGCTGGCACCCGAGTGAGCGCTTTGACCTCGACCGCTTAGCAGCGTGGTTGGGCGAACTCCCCGCGGCGGCTCGGGTAAAAGGGGTGTTTCATACCGACAGCGGTTGGAAGCGCCTTAATCGCGCCGACGGTAAACTCAGTGTAGAGGGCTGCGCCTGGCGCCAGGATTCCCGCCTGGAAGTGATTGTTCCCGACGCGCTAGCAACCCGCCTTCAGCTACCCCTTCTGCTGGCTGACCCATTGGGTTAACGCAGACAACGCCATCGGCCGTGCAAACAGATACCCCTGATAACAGTAGCAGCCGTGCTCGGCCAACCAGCGCTGCTGTTCGCCGGTTTCTACGCCCTCAGCAATCACGTCAAGCCCTAAGCTCTTGGCCAGTGCAATGGTACTCTCCACGATCGCCGCATTGGCAGGGCTTTGCAGAATTTCACGCACAAAGCTCTGGTCAATTTTCAGCTGATCCAGCGGCAGTTTTGCCAGGTACGCAAGCGATGAGTAGCCGGTGCCAAAGTCATCCAGAGAGAAGCGTACACCGAGTGCTTTTAATGCTTCCATTTTAGCCCGGGCATCATCGCGGGCTTCTAAAAACAGGCTTTCAGTCACTTCAAGTTTCAACTTTTCCAGCGGCGCGCCAGTGCGTTGCAAAACAGCTTGGGTGCGGGCGAGAAAATCTGGCTCACGGAACTGCAGTGGGCTCACATTCACAGCCATTTCCAAGTGTGCGTACTGCGGCTGCTGCGCCCATTCGGCCAGCTGGCAACACGCCTCTTCCAGCACCCAGTCGCCTACTTCGTTAATTAACCGCGTGCTCTCAAGTAGTGAAATAAACACCCCGGGCGACACCATGCCGCGCTCAGGGTGCTGCCAACGTAGCAGCGCTTCTACCCCCGTTGGCACGCCGTCGCGGTCGACTTGGGGCTGATAGTGCAACCGCCACTGCTGATTGGCCAAGGCATGGCGAAGGTCTGCCTCAAGCCGCGCACGCTGCACCAGCTCTGACTGCATGGCGGGGTCGAAGAAGCTCAGCGTATCGCGCCCGGCTTCTTTGGCCTGGAATAGCGCCATATCCGCTTGCTGCAGATAGTCATCGACGCTTGGCGCACTGCCATCCACCACCGTAATACCAATACTCCCGGTGACCATCACAGTCTCATCGCGCAGCAGTACCGGGCGACGAATAGCGACCAGCAGCTTTTGGGCAATTCCCTCCGCCAGCAGCGCCGTTTGCTCAGCATCTTCGTTGAGCGTATCAATCACCACTGCAAACTCATCACCCCCTAAACGCGCCAGGGTATCTGTTTCCCGTAGTACCGCCTGCAGCTGCGAGGCCATTTGCTGAAGCAGCTGGTCACCGGCGTAGTGGCCCAGGGTGTCGTTGACCTGCTTGAAATTATCTAAATCAATAAATAGCAGCGCGCCGTGATGCGGGTTCCGCGGGCGAGCATTCATCATGGCTTCCAAGCGATCCTTAAACAAACGGCGATTCGCAAGCCCGGTTAACGGGTCGTAAAACGCTAGCTTGTGGATCTCTTTTTCCGCCGCTTTACGCTCGGTAATATCGCTAAGCGTCGCGACATAATGTGTCAGTACACCGTCATTATCTTTAACCGCACTGATGGTGAGCCACTCAGGAAATACTTCGCCATTTTTACGCCGGTTCCAAACCTCACCTTCCCAACTACCTGATTTAGCGACATTACCCCACAGCGTGCGGTAAAAATCAGCATCGTGACGGCCTGAGCTGAACATGCGCGGGTTTTCCCCCAACACATCGCTCTCTTGGTAGCCTGTAATGCGCGTAAAGGTTCGGTTAACTTTTAAAATGCACCCCTGGGCATCGGTAATCAGCATCCCCAGGTGGGTTTGAAACGCAGTCGCAGCAATGCGTAGCTGCACATCATCCAGCTTCGCTTGGGTAATATCTCGCACCAACGCCAGCACCCCATCAAAACCACCGCTAGCATCACTTAACGGGCTGACAGTGGCGGCGAAATATCTCACTTCGTCCTCAAATGTCAGCGAATACTCAAGCTCCTCAGCACGCCGATGGCGCCGTACGCGATAAAAGACGCTGGAAAATGCCTTCGCCACCTCCTCAGGCAACACATCACTGTAGTGTTTTCCGGTAATGTCATGAACACTCTTAAGCAGCCGGTGCTGATGAATCGCGTGAACGTAGATCACGCCCCCCTGGCTATCAAACACAAAGATCATATCCTGGATGGAGTAGACTAACGCCTGTAGCCGCGCTTCTCGCTGCTGCGCCTCTGCCCGTGCCAGCTCTCGCTCCTGCATACGCTGATAAAGCTGCATTTCAAGCTGTAGGCGGTTGAGATAGTGGCGCAAGCCCCAACCCCCCAGCAGGCCAATCAACACCAAAATGGCACTGAGTATCCATAGCCGCTGCCACCAGCCCGCCAGCACCTGCTGCATGCTCTCACCCACCACCACGGCAAACGGCAATCCCTCAACGCGGTGCAGCCAGAACAAGCGATCATCGCCTTCCAGCGGCGAGACGATGCGCATGCTTTCGCGAGGCATAGCGCTGTTTAAAAACTGGGTAATACGCGCGTGATCAATAGGCGTCCCCAGCGCAGTCTGATCATCTAACCCTGGACGGCGCGCCACTAATTGCCCCTGGGTATCAATGATGGCGATGCTCTCACCCGCTCCCATGCTTAAGCGCTGCAGAGCGCTGTCCAAAACACGGGGAGCAATTTGCACCACCGCCAACCCGCTGAAGTGTCCCTCTAAGCCCCGCAGTCGACGCACGTGGGAAATGTGGTAGTCGCGTGAAAAGGCTGACCAATAGAGAGGGGTCACCAGCTGCTCAAGCCGCGGCGATTGTTGAAACGTCTGGAAAAACGCCGTGCCACGGGTATCAAAGCCGGGAGGATGACTCAAGTTCGAACTGACCAGTAGCTGCCCATGCTCATCGATGATGCTTATCTCTTCGACCATCGGCAGGCTATCGCGGCGCTTTTGAAGCAGCGACTCAAAATGGCGGTGTTCAGTAGGAAAAGGGGGCATGGGAGGCTCTAGCAACTGAGAGACATCCATTAACACCTGATCGCTCAGGGAAAACGTGGTGCTTACCCACTCCCCTACCAGCTCCGCACGGGTCGCACTGCGATCTCGGGAGGCGTTGACCTCTTGATGGTATTGATCACTTAATACCCACGTAAACAGCACCAGCAGCCCCACCATGGCTGCATAATAAAGCGCAATGCTCCCCCAGCGCTGACGCCGGTATAAAGGAAAAGCGTTGGAAGACAAAGACGATGACGGCGGCAAACTCTGCGGCATGGTGCCTTAAAATCCTTATAATTATGTTCGCAACGGGAATGCAGGCCCTCTTTTGCACAGGGACAATAGCCCACTGAATAACGTTAAGCGTACAGCTCTATCTACGATTAAATTGGATATAGGCTTAGTTTACAATGTAATAGAGCCATTAAAGAGCTAATTTTGCTAGGTTTCTTCAAGGATATAAAAGCACCATGCCCACTCTAGGCCAAATGAGCGACTATGAAATACGCTTGGTGCGTATTTTTAAAACCGTGGTGGAGTGCGGCGGCTTTACCGCGGCCGAAACTGCCCTGGGGATTAGCCGCTCAGCCATTAGCCAGCACATGAACGACCTAGAAGGCCGTTTAGGCTTTTCACTCTGCCAGCGCGGGCGCGGAGGGTTCAGCTTAACCGAAGAGGGCAAAGAGATTTATCAGGCAGGCCTGACGCTTCTGACGGCGCTGGAGACGTTTAAAAGCGACGTTAACGCCCTGCACCACAGCATCAAAGGTGAGCTGAATATCGGCATTACCGACAACTTAGTAACGCTGCCCGACATGCACGTTACCCATGCACTGGCGAAGCTGACCGCCCCCCATCACAGCGTTACGGTTAATATTCACATGGAGCCTTCGGATGCGGTCATCCGAGGAGTAATGGACGGCCACTTGCAGGTTGGCGTGGTGCCTGCGGTGAACCTGCCCACCAGTTTGGAAACTCGCCTACTTTATGATGAGCCCTCCTACCTTTACTGCTCAGCCGATCATCCGCTTTATAAACAGCCTGACGACGCCATAAGCGCTGCAGAGATTGCCCTTGCGCCCGCCATCACCCCCCGCTACCCACTGCCCAGCGATGCGCGTATAGCCCACGACTCGCTTAACCTACAGGCGTCGGCTTCCGACCGCGAAGGCGCTGCCTTTTTGATTCTCACCGGACGCTTTATCGGCTTTTTACCGGAACACGTTGCCGCCCAATGGGTCGCCGCAGGCAAAATGCGCACGCTCCATGCAGCCACCCTCCACTATCTAACGCCCTTTGTGTTAATCACCCGCCGCGACCGCCGCCCCAACCGAGTGGTTAATGCATTTTTAAGCTTTCTCAAACAGCCAGACTAAACCGTCAACGCCCAGCCAAAGGCCGGGCGCTGTTTTTGCTGACCAAGCGTTAGTAACGTTTTATGGCTGTTTTATCACTTCACTTGCGTCTAGCGGCGTAGGACCCACCTGAGATGAGGTGGCTAACGCTTGGCTTGCAACATAATAAACAATCGCGCCCAACGCTGAGCCAGTAAACCAGCCGTAGTCATAGAACCAGTTCATAGTGCCGGTTAATAGTGAAAGCAACGTCAGCACCACAGGCACACCGAAAGCGATAAATCCCGCTACATTCACCGCAGGGTACGCATGGTTATCCATATAGAGGCTGGGCACGTCTAGACGCTGCTTTTTAATCAAAAAGTAATCAACTGCCATAATACCTGCAATAGGGCCTAACAAGCTGGAGTAGCCAAGCAACCAGTTAGCGTACATCTGCTCTAAGGATACGCCTTGGGTGATCACGCCTGCTTTTTGTAACAGGTCATAACCCATCAGCAGCACGCCTACCGCCCCTGTCATCAGCACGCCACGCGTCTGATTTATCCACTTAGGTGCAATATTTTGGAAGTCGTTAGTAGGCGATACAATGTTCGCGGCCGTATTCGTGGAAAGCGTCGCAATAATAATAAACACCATCGCCAGCACCACCCAGAAAGGGCTGTTGATCATGCCAATCAAGTTGACCGGATCAGCAATGGTTTGCCCCACCAGTGACTCAGATGCAGCGGTGAGTACCACCCCAAGTGCTGCAAAGAAGAACATGGTCAGCGGCAAGCCCATCACTTGCCCTACAATTTGGTCTTTTTGGCTTTTCGCGAAACGGCTGAAGTCGGGAATATTCAGCGACAACGTGGCCCAAAAACCTACCATAGCGGTTAAGCCAGCAAAGAAGTAACCATAAACCGACGCACCTTCAGGGCGCGATGGCGGCTGAGCCAGCAGCTCTGTCATCGACATATGCGGCCATGCCCACATCATCAGCCCAATCCCCACCGCCAACAGTAACGGCGCGGCCAGTGTTTCCAGCCATTTGATCGATTCAGCGCCACGAATCACCACATACAGATTCATCGCCCCAAAGACAAAAAAGCCGATCACTTCACCAACGCCACCCAAGGCTGCCCAGGCAGGAATTAACGCAGAGAGCAGCAGGTGAATAGCGAGACCGCCAAACATGGTTTGGATACCAAACCAGCCACAGCCTACTAACGCCCGTACTAAACACGGCACGTTAGAGCCTAAAATACCAAACGATGAGCGCAGTACGACGGGAAAGGGAATGCCAAATTTCGTGCCAGGAAAAGCGTTTAAGGTGAGCGGAATCAGCACGATGATATTGGCCAGAAGGATAGCAAACAGTGCCTCCCCTACGCTTAAGCCAAAATAGGCGGTGAGTACCCCCCCCAGCGTATAGGTCGGTACACAGATCGACATCCCTACCCATAGCGCGCCAATGTTCCATTTACTCCAGGTTCTTTCAGCCGCCTTTGTGGGGGCAATATCCTCGTTAAAGCGTGGGCTATCACGAACATCGTTTTCGACATCAAGTTCAATTAGCCCCTCTCTATCCACCATTTGGGAGGTTCGCTCGGTCATAGTGTTCTCCTCAGCAGTGCTGTTGCCCGTTGTATTCACGGTATCGCTTTATGTGCAGCAATAAGCGTGCCTAAACCAGCCACTAAGCTATTAACTTATTGATCAAGAAGCTGACTTATCTGACAGACATACAGACACTGTTAGCGTGATTGTTATTATTCGCCTTATGGTTTTACAAACCACTAATTAGCGTAGTTCTTTCATAAAAAAACGCACCAAAACGAGGCTTCAAAATCTCACAAAAAATGTAAAAAAGTTATCAAGACATTGTTTTATAAAAATAAAATAAAAACACCATTACAGTGCAGGCAGTCACCAATTTAGTCAAAAAACCCATAAAACTCATAAAACATTTAACAAATCAAAGAGTTAAAGTAATTTCAAAAAAATCTTGAAATAGCACACCATAACGGTCTATGTTCAAAAAGCTGTCAAATATGACAACTTTTATAAAACAACAATAATCGCTTCCATCTTATGCTTTACAAAAAGCAAAGGGGAGCACCACTGCACGCCACGCAGCCATCGTTTGAGAGGCGTTAATCCACGACTCCTCACATGACCGGAAACGAACCGACATGCGCCCGCATGCGGTTGGCGCGTATGAGAAGAGAGGGCTGTAACATGCAGAAAATGAAGATTGGCTTAATTCAGATGGGCCTTAAAACCACCACTGACTTAGAACCTGCCGCCATTCGTGACGCGATGAATGAAGCGCATTTGCCATTGGTTGAGCAGGCCGCCGAACAAGGCGTGCAGGTACTCTGTTTTCAAGAAGTATTTAACCAACCCTATTTCTGCCCTAGCCAAGATGCAAAGTGGTACGCCGCCGCCGAACGGGTGCCGGAAGGCCCCACTTGCCAAATGATGCAGAAGCTGGCGGCCAAACACCGCATGGTCATCATCGTGCCCATCTATGAAGAGACCGAGACCGGCGTTTACTACAACACCGCTGCGGTATTCGATGCCGACGGCAGCTACCTGGGCAAATACCATAAAACCCATATCCCCCAAGTAGCGGGCTTTTGGGAAAAATTCTTCTTTAAGCCGGGCAAATCCAACTGGCCCGTGTTTGATACGGCTTACGGCAAAATCGGCGTTTATATCTGCTACGACCGTCACTTCCCCGAAGGCTGGCGGGCGCTGGCGCTCAACGGCGCCGAGGTAATTTTCAACCCCTCCGCCACTGTGGCCGGGCTTTCCCAATACCTGTGGGAGCTTGAACAGCCCGCCTCCGCCGCCGCCAATGGCTGCTTTATTGCCGCTATTAACCGCGTGGGTACTGAAGCGCCGTGGAACATCGGCGACTTCTACGGTTCCAGCTACATCGTTAACCCGCGCGGCAAAATCGAGGCCCAGGCCAGCGAAACCGAAGACGAGCTGCTGGTACACGAGATCGATTTGGACATGGTGCGTGAGGTGCGCAACAACTGGCAGTTCTTCCGTGACCGCCGCCCTGAGACCTACACCCGCCTCACCGACGGCGAATAAGCCCTCTTAGTCAACGTTACGCAGGAGCAAACCATGAGCCTATTGATCAAAGGCGGCACCGTTGTCACCCACGCTGATACCTACCGCGCAGATGTGCTGTGTGTTGACGGCAAAATCCACGCCATTGGCACCGACCTAGACATCCCTGAAGGCTGCGAGATCGTCGATGCCAGCGACCAGCTGGTCATGCCCGGCGGCATTGACCCCCATACCCATATGCAGATGCCGTTTATGGGCGCCGTCGCTAGCGAAGACTTCTACACCGGCACCGCCGCGGCCATGGCAGGTGGCACGACCACGATTATCGATTTTGTCATTCCAAGCCCCGGCCAGTCGCTGCTGGAAGCCTTTGAAACCTGGCAAGGCTGGGCGGAAAAAGCGGCGACTGACTTCGCCTTCCACGTGGCAATTACCTGGTGGGACGAGAGCGTTAAAGAGGAGATGGGTACGCTAGTGCGCGAACACGGCGTTAACAGCTTCAAGCACTTTATGGCCTACAAGGGCGCGATCATGGCCACCGACGACATTCTGGTAGAGAGCTTTTCTCGCTGCCTGGAGCTAGGGGCCGTGCCCACTGTTCACGCAGAAAATGGCGAGCTGGTCTACCACATGCAGCAGAAGTTATTGGCCCAGGGCATTACCGGGCCGGAAGCCCACCCGCTTTCTCGACCACCCCAAGTGGAAGGCGAAGCCGCCAGCCGTGCGATTCGCATTGCCAGCACGCTTGGCGCCCCTGTCTATCTCGTCCACGTTTCCACCAAAGATGCGGTAGACGAAATCGCCTACGCCCGCCAACAGGGCCACCCGGTGTTTGGCGAATGCTTAGCGGGTCACTTGGTGATCGACGACAGCGTTTATCAGCACCCCGACTGGGCAACCGCCGCCGCTCACGTCATGAGCCCGCCCTTCCGCCCCAAAGGCCATCAAGAAGCGCTCTGGCATGGCCTGCAATCCGGCAATTTGCAAACCACCGCCACCGACCACTGCTGCTTCTGCGAAGAGCAGAAAGCCGCCGGTAAAGATGACTTCACCAAGATTCCCAACGGCACTGCCGGGGTGGAAGACCGTTTGGCGGTGCTGTGGGATGAGGGCGTGAACACCGGCAAGCTCTCGCCCCAGGAGTTTGTCGCTGTGACCTCCACCAATACCGCCAAAATTTTTAATCTCTACCCGCGCAAAGGTGCGATTCAGGTCGGCTCCGATGCCGACATTGTGGTCTGGGACCCGAACGGTACGCGGACGATTTCTGCCAAAACCCACCACCAGAACGTCGACTTCAATATCTTTGAGGGCAAAACGGTGCGCGGCATCGCCCGCCACACCATCAGCCAAGGCAAGTGGACATGGCGCGACGGCGAGCTACACGCCGAGCGTGGTGCAGGCCGCTACTTAGAGCGCCCCGCCTACCCCGGCGTATTTGAACTGCTCGCCAAACGCGCTGAGTTAAACGCGCCCGTCGCGGTAACACGCTAACTCGCCCTCACTAAAGAACAGAGCAATGGAGAAACGACCGTGACCCATTCACTTGATCATTTACCCAGCGCAAAAGAGGTCGGCACCTACGACCCTGAGGCGCTGAAGCATAACTTTAGCGACCTGCACCCACCACTAACGCCGCGCCAAGCCATCATCGAAAGCCAGCGCTGCCTCTACTGCTATGATGCGCCCTGCGTGGAAGCATGCCCGTCGGAAATCGACATTCCAAGCTTTATCCGCCAAATCAGCGAAAGCAACATCAACGGCGCGGCTGAAACCATTCTGGAGGCCAACATTCTGGGCGGCAGCTGCGCCCGCGTGTGCCCCACGGAAATCCTCTGCGAACGCAGCTGTGTGCGTAACCATGATGCCGAGTGTCAGCCGGTGCTCATCGGTTTATTACAGCGCCACGCCACCGACAACATGCAGTTTGAGAGCCACCCGTTCAAACGCGCCGCCACCACTGGCCGCCATATTGCCGTGGTGGGGGCGGGTCCTGCTGGGCTTTCCTGCGCCCATCGCCTCGCCATGCTGGGCCACCAAGTAACGATATTTGAAGCCGAACAGAAGCCTGGTGGTCTCAACGAGTACGGTATTGCCCGCTACAAAATGACCGACGACTTCGCCCGCAAGGAAGTCGAGTTTTTGCTCGAAATCGGTGGCATCGACATCCAGTACGGCCAGCGTCTGGGCGATAACCTGACCCTCGACACCCTGCACCAGCAGTATGACAGCGTTTTTCTCGGGTTAGGTCTTGGTGCCAGCCGAGCGTTAGGGCTTACCGGTGAGGACGCCCCTGGCCTGATGCCTGCGGTGGACTACATCAAAACCCTGCGCCAAACCGATGACTTGGGCACTCTTGCGGTCGCTAAGCGCTGCATCGTGATTGGCGCAGGTAACACCGCGATTGATATGGCCACTCAAATGGCCCGCTTAGGCGCCAGCGAAGTAACCCTCGTGTACCGCCGTGGCGTAGACGCGATGTCCGCTACCGATCACGAACAAGAGATCGCTAAGGCCAACGGCGTGCGCATGGTCATCTGGGCGCAGCCCGATGAGATACTGCTGAATGAGCAAGGGCAAGTGGCAGGCATGCGTTTTGCCAACACTTCTGAGCAGGCAGGACGCTTAGCACCCACGGGTGAGACGTTTGAGATTGCTGCTGATGCGATCTTCAAGGCCATTGGCCAGGGCTTTGACGCGAAGAGCCTGCATGATGCCACGGCGGCAGAACTCGCCCGCGACGGCGAGCGCGTTCACGTTAACGAGATGTTCCAAACCTCGATGCCCAACGTATATGCCGGGGGCGACTGCGTTCAACCCGGCCAAGACCTGACCGTACAGGCCGTGCAGCACGGCAAACTGGCGGCCCACGCCATTCATCAAGCGCTTACCGCCAAGCAGGAGGCCGCATGAGCACCTTACCGTTTACCCCACCCGGCAAGAAAAACAGCGGCGACAGCGTGGTTAATGGCGTTGATCTTTCGGTAAATTTTGCCGGCATCAAAGCCCCCAACCCGTTCTGGCTGGCCTCGGCCCCACCAACGGATAAAGCCTATAACGTGGTGCGCGCCTATGAAGCGGGCTGGGGCGGCGTGGTATGGAAAACCCTCGGCGAAGAGCCGCCGGCGGTGAACGTTTCCTCACGTTATTCGGCCCACTACGGCAAAAACCGCGAGGTCATCGGCTTTAACAATATCGAGCTGATTACCGACCGTTCACTGGAGATCAATCTTCAAGAGATCACCCAAGTGAAAAAGGATTGGCCAGACCGCGCACTGATCGTCTCCATCATGGTGCCCTGCAATGAGGAGGCCTGGGCGTACATTTTACCGCTAGTGGAAGCTACCGGTGCCGACGGTATCGAGCTTAACCTGGGCTGCCCCCACGGCATGCCGGAGCGCGGTATGGGCGCCGCGGTGGGCCAAAACCCGGATCTGATCGAAAAAGTCACCTACTGGTGTAAAAAGCACTACTCCAAGCCGGTGATTGTGAAACTTACACCCAACATCACCGATATCCGCGTAGGTGCTCAGGCGGCGCTGCGTGGCGGCGCGGATGCGGTGTCGCTGATCAACACCATCAACTCCATCACCAGCATTGACTTGGACAACATGGTCGCCATGCCCACCGTGGGCCACCAGAGCACCCACGGCGGCTACTGCGGCAGCGCGGTTAAGCCCATTGCGATGAATATGGTGGCGGAAATCGCCCGCGACCCCGCCACCGCAACGCTGCCAATTTCCGGCATCGGCGGCATTTCCACCTGGCGCGATGCGGCGGAGTTTATCTCCCTCGGCTCTGGCAGCGTGCAGGTGTGCACCGCGGCGATGCTGAACGGTTTCAGGATTGTGGAAGAGATGAAAGACGGCCTCTCCCGCTGGATGGCGGAGAAAGGCTACGACTCAATTGAAGCGTTCTCCCGCAAGGCAGTGCCCCAAACCACCGACTGGAAACACCTGGATATCAACTTCAAGACCATTGCCCACATCGACCAGGATCTGTGTATCGAGTGCGGCCGCTGCTATATCGCCTGCGAGGATACCTCCCACCAGTCGATTGCCAAACTCACCGAGCAGGACGGCGCACGCCGTTACGAGGTAATCGAGGATGAGTGTGTAGGCTGTAACCTGTGCCAAATCACCTGCCCAGTAGAAAACTGCATCACCATGGTACCTCAAGAGACCGGCAAGCCCTTCCTCGCCTGGGACAACGACCCGCGTAACCCTTTCCGCGTCGCCTCTTAATCGCCCTGTTAGCCGATCAACCCCCGCCCTCATCTCACGAGGGCGGTCAACGCTGTGCTGCTACGCTTAAAGCACGCTACGCTAAGCAATACGTCTTTTTAACAGCTATGCACTAAGTGAGCATTCACATGCAGATCATTAACGCCCGCATTCGCCAGCGCCCTGAACTTTATCGGCTTGAGATTGAGAACGGTACGTTCAGCGCCATTACCGTACAAGATTCGCCACTGAAGGCAGACGATAGGCAGATTGATGCGGGTGGCAAGCTTGTTTGCGCCCCCTTTATCGAGCCGCATATCCACCTGGATGCTGCACTCACCGCAGGCGAGCCACACTGGAACCAGAGCGGCACGCTATTTGAAGGTATTGAGCGCTGGGGCGAACGTAAGCCTATGTTGACCGAAGCGGATATTCGCGAGCGGGCACTTAAAACGCTCAACCTGCTGATTAGCAACGGCGTGCAGTTTGTGCGCACCCACGCCGATACCAGCGACCCGAGCCTGATCGGGCTTAAAACCCTATGCGGCTTGCGCGATGAATTGAAAGATAAAATCGACATACAAGTCGTCGCTTTCCCACAAGATGGCCTGCTCTCTTACCCTGGCGGCGAAAAGCTGATGGAAGAGGCATTGGAGTTCGGCGCTGACGTTGTCGGCGGTATTCCTCACTTCGAATATACCCGGGAGCTGGGCGTCGCCTCCATGAAGCGAGTGATCGAATTGGCGATTAAGTACGACCGCTTGGTGGATGTGCACTGCGATGAAATTGACGACCCCAATTCACGCTTTCTAGAAGTGCTGGCCTGCGAAGCGCTATTTAACGACTTAGGCAGCCGCGTGACCGCCAGTCACACCACCGCCATGCACTCCTACGACAACGCCTACTGCTCCAAGCTGTTTCTGCTGCTCAAACGCTCGGGCATCAACTTCGTATCCTGCCCTACCGAAAGCATTCACCTGCAGGGGCGCTTTGACACCTACCCGAAACGGCGCGGCGTGACGCGCGTAAAAGAGCTCAACGCAGCGGGCATTAACGTCTGCTTTGCCGAGGATTCCATCTTTGACCCCTGGTACTCGCTGGGTAATGGCAAGCTTTTGAGAACGCTCGATTTTGGCCTGCATATCTGCCAAATGATGGGCTATCAGGACTTCAGCCAGGCGCTTTCGCTGATTACCGACAACAGCGCCCGCACAATGAATATTGAGGAGCGTTACGGTATTGAGGTCGGCAAACCCGCCAGCTTCAACCTGCTGGACGGCGAAGATGATTACAGCGTGCTACGCACCCAGGGCGAAGTGCTGCTTTCGGTACGCCAGGGCGAGATCATCATGCAGCGCGAGCCAGCCAAAATCACCACGCCCCAGTGGCTTGGCTAATGCCAATGAACACCCGCTCAAGGCGTTTCTAGACGGTTATGCGTTAACGTCCAGTAAATAGCCGTAGAACGCCGTGTTGCGCTGCCAGCCCAGCGATTCATAAAGGTGTTGTGCACGCTCATTCTCTACCTGGGTCATTAATATCAAGCGTGCCACGCCATGCTCACGGGCAAGCTGGGTGGCGGCTTCCATGAGCGCTCGGCCCGTTCCTTTTTCACGACACTCAGGCAGCACAAAGAGGTCGTTCAACGTCCAGCGCGCATTCAAGCCTACGGTGGAAACACCTGGATAGAGCTGAACAAACCCTGTGAGCGCGCCATCAACGCCTTCACTCACCAAAATGCGGGAGTCCGCCTGCCCAAAGCGCTGGCGCAAAAAGTCACGCGCTGCTTGAATATCACTTGGCTGTTGATAAAACTGCCGATAGCCATCTAACAGCTCGGTTAATGCATCAAGATCATGAATCGTGGCAGAGCGGACGTGGGTCATGCGCTAACTCTCCTGTTTTTTGCGCTAACTTACCGTAGCAATGTTTCGACACAGCGCTTAGTGCTGCGCCGTGTATTTCCTGACGATTTAACTATAGTAGTGTATCGTCTTTTAAACGCTTATTAATCCATCTAACAGCAAGGGGACGACGCGTTCCCACTGGGGTTACCGTGGTCCAATCGCTTTCTTCAAATACCGAATCCCGCGCTTCGATATATAAGGCGTGGAGCGTGCACGTATTTACCGCCAGCGGGGTGCTGCTTGGCACAATGGCGCTGCTTTCACTGATCGACAATAATCCCGTCGCATGCCTACTCTGGCTAGGGGCGGCGATGATGATCGACGGGATTGATGGCACCCTGGCACGCAAATATGAGGTGAAGTCCGTACTGCCCCACTTCGATGGGTCGACGCTGGATATGGTGATTGATTACCTCACCTGGGCGTTTATTCCCGCTCTGTTTATTTACTACTTCATTGAGTTGCCACCCTATTTAGGGCTGATCTCCGTCTTTATTATTCTTCTATCGTCGATGTTCTGCTTCTGCAACGTCGATATGAAAAGCCAGGATAATTACTTCGTTGGCTTTCCCGCCGCTTGGAATATTGCCGCGGCCTATTTTTATATTCTTGATTTACCCCCCTTCATCACGTTTGCAGCGATCCTCGTCCTGGCGGTGCTGACCGTGACCAAAATGAAGTTTCTGCACCCGTTTCGCGTGCGTCTATTTATGCCGCTCAATATCGCCGTCACGCTGTTGTGGTGTGTGTGCACGACCTCGTTAATTCTCTCAAGCACTGATCACGCCGTCTGGGCGCTGTGGGGCTTAGGCTTGACCTCTGTTTACTTCGCGGGGATGTGCGTTTGGCGTACTGTTCAAGAAAAGCCATCGTTACAGGGCTAAGCCGTCAGCCCAATGCCTCTTAAAATTACCGTGGTCACTGACTGAACGGCTTTTTCAAACTGCAAATCGTCCAGCGGTTTATCGTCGTTCAGCAACGCAATTTGATAGTCGAAGTCGGCGTAGTGCTGGGTGGAGGCCCAGATCATATAGAGCAGGTAAGAGGGCTCGACGGGGGTAATCTGGCCGGACTCGATCCATTCGCGGATTTTCGACTCTTTCAGCTTGGCCCATTCATAAAGATTATCGCGCAGGCGATCTTTCAGAATCGGAGCGCCCTGCATGACCTCCGCTGCCCAGATTTTGGAGCCGTGGGCACGGTAGCGGGAGTGATTCATCTTGGCGCGAATGTAGCTGGTGAGCACTACGCGAGGATCATCGTATAGCTCGAAACAGAGCGCGTCTTGCTTCCACACTTCTAACAGCGCCAGCAGCACTTCTTGGTAAAGCGCTTTCTTTGTAGAGAAGTAGTAGTGCACGTTAGATTTGGGAATATTTGCCAGTTGGGCGATTTCTCCCATCGAGGCACCGGCGTAACCTTTCTCAGCAAACAGCTGCTCCGCCGCTTGTAGAATCTTTTTTACGTTCGTTTGCCGGATTTCGTCCTGTGTTCTCGCCACGCTGCTCGTCCCTTGCGACCCTGACCGCTGAAAAATACGCACAAAAAAATGCACCACCGCCCAGCGGTGGTGCAGAGAAGATGGCGCAGTTAGCCTGCGGCGTCAACGCTGGTTAGTAGGAAACGAGAACTCCGCCCGTGTGGCTTCACTCGCCGAAGGCCAGCGCTGGGAGACCGCTTTACGGCGGGTATAGAAGCGCACTGAGTCTGGCCCGTAGGCGTGGAGGTCCCCAAACAGCGAGCGTTTCCAACCACCAAAGCTGTGATAGGCCACAGGCACCGGTAGCGGTACGTTTACCCCCACCATGCCCACTTCAATGCCATCGGTAAAGCGCCGGGCAGCTTCACCATCGCGGGTAAACAGGCAGGTGCCGTTGCCGTATTCGTGGTCGTTGATCAGCTGCATGGCGTCATCTAAGCTGCCAACCCGCACCACGCAGAGTACCGGGCCGAAGATCTCTTCCTGATAAATGCGCATTTCAGCGGTGACGTTATCGAACAGGCAGCCACCGACAAAGTAGCCCTCTTCATGACCGGACACTTTCAGGCTGCGGCCGTCGGCAACCAGCGTTGCCCCGGCGTTAACACCATCTTCGATGAAGCCGAGCACTTTATCGCGATGCTCTGCGGTGACCAGCGGCCCCATATCCAAGCCCTTATCGGTGCCGGGACCCACCTTGAGCTCGGCAATTTTAGGCAGCAGGGTTTCAACTAGCCGATCGGCGGTCTCATCACCTACGCATACCGCCACCGAAATCGCCATGCAGCGCTCGCCGCAGCTGCCGTAGGCGGCGCCCATGAGCGTATTGGCGGCGTTCTCCAGGTCGGCGTCCGGGAGAACCACCGCATGGTTCTTCGCCCCACCCAAGGCCTGAACGCGCTTGCCCGCCGCCGAGCCACGGGAATAAATCGCTTCCGCCACGGGCGTGGAACCCACAAACGAAATGGCTTTAACCGCCTTGGCATCTAGCAATGTTTCCACCGCTTCGCGCCCGCCGTGGATGACATTCATCACACCTTTAGGCAGCCCCGCTTCTTGCAGCAGTTCGGCCACGGCCATGGCCGCCGATGGGTCTTTTTCGGAAGGTTTCAGAATAAAGGTGTTACCGCAGGCAATCGCCATCGGGTACATCCACAGCGGCACCATGGCGGGAAAGTTAAACGGGGTAATGCCCGCCACCACGCCCAGCGGCTGGAAGTTAGACCAGGCATCAATGCCCGGCCCCACGTTATGGGAGTACTCGCCTTTTAATAGCTCCGGCACGCCGCAGGCGTACTCGACGTTCTCGATGCCGCGCTTAAGCTCGCCCATGGCGTCTTCCACCGTCTTGCCATGCTCTTCACTGACCAACTGCACCAAGCGGTCGGCGTGTTCTTCCAGTAACTGCTTAAAGCGGTACATCACTTGGGTACGCTTGGCAGGCGGTGTATCGCGCCAGGCGGGAAAGGCCGCCTGGGCAGCGGAAATGGCACGCTCTACATCGGCGGCATCCGCATCAGCGACTTGGCGAATCACTTGGCCCGTTGAGGGGTTGGTGACCTCCAGCGTGCGCTTACTTTCAACTAACTCGCCGTTAATCAGGTGGGAAACAACGCTCATACGGTAACTCCAAAACAGGTTATGGCAGTGAAGGTGACGCTAACGCATCTTATGCTAATGAATCCAAGGTGGTGGCTACGGCATCGAACAGCCGCTCTAACTCAGCCTCGGTGGTGCCGAAGGGGGGGCCAAACTGCAGCGTGTCGCCGCCGTAACGAACGTAGAAGCCCGCTTCCCAGAGCGCCATGTGGGCATCGCGGGGGCGAATTGTTGGGTCGCCATCCCGGGGCGTTAGCTGAATCGCACCGGCTAAGCCGTAGTTACGAATATCGACAATATGGTTGCGGCCTTTCAG
Organism: Halomonas sp. GFAJ-1; assembly: GCA_002966495.1. Taxonomy (NCBI): domain Bacteria; kingdom Pseudomonadati; phylum Pseudomonadota; class Gammaproteobacteria; order Oceanospirillales; family Halomonadaceae; genus Halomonas; species Halomonas sp. GFAJ-1. The sequence goes on along the minus strand of CP016490.1, from coordinate 1,280,044 downwards.
GGCATGCAGCTTCTGCTCAAAGGTAGGCGCAATGGCGCTGACCTGAGAGGGGAAGTTCTCACGCTCCATCATTTCAAGCGCCGCCAGACCCGCGGCGCAAGCCACCGGGTGGGCGCTATAGGTATAGCCATGGGGGAACTCAACGGCGTGCTGGGGGCCGCCTGCATGCATAAAGGTGTCGAAAATTTCACTAGAGGCAATCACCGCCCCCATGGGGATCGCGCCGTTGGTGATCTGCTTGGCCACGTTCATGATATCCGGCGTCACGCCAAAGGCTTCAGCGCCGGTGGTTGCGCCGCTGCGCCCAAAGGCGGTAATAACCTCGTCAAAAATCAGCAAAATATCGTGGGCGGTGCAAATCTCGCGCAGCCGATCTAAATAGCCTTTGGGTGGCACGATCACCCCTGCAGAACCTGACATCGGCTCTACAATCACCGCCGCTATGGTGGAGGCATCGTGTAGCGCAATTTGCTCCAGCAGTGCATCGGCAAGCTCAGCGCCGGTTTCCGCTTGGCCACGGGTGAAGGCGTGGTCCGCCTGAAGGGTATGGGGCAGATGGGTGACGTCCATCAACTGGCCATAGTGTTTACGGTTGCCGCCAATACCACCCAGGCTGGTGCCGCCAATATTCACCCCGTGGTAGCCCTTAGCGCGGCCAATCATGCGGGTTTTTTCCGGCTTACCTTTGAGCCGCCAGTACGCCTTGGCCATCTTGACCGAGGTGTCGGCGGCTTCTGAACCTGAGTTGGTAAAAAACACGTGATCCAGCCCAGCAGGCGTTAAGCTGGCGATCTTTTCCGCCAGTTTGAACGCCAACGGGTGGGCAATTTGGAAGCCAGGGGCAAAGTCGAGGCTGCCTAACTGCGCCGCCACGGCTTTTTGAATTTCTTCACGGTTATGGCCCGCGCCGCAGGTCCATAGTCCGGAAAGCGAATCGAATAACTTACGGCCCTGGTCATCAATGTAATAGCGCCCTTCCGCCCCGGTAATAACACGCGGGTTCGCATGAAAGTCGCGGTTGGCGCTAAACGGCATCCAGTAGTGCTGATTCAGCGCAGAATGGGAGGGGCGGTCTTCAATAGCCCCCTCTGAGGATTGCGAGATTGTATTGCTTTTTAAACTAAACATGGTGTCCAGCTCCGGCCCTATGAGACATAGCCACAGCATGCGCCACCAAACACGTTTATAAAATTATGCTTTTCTTTTGTTCACGTTAGATAATTTATACGTAACAGAGAACCAAATTGCGCTTACCCACCTTGACGTAGCGATTTAAAACGCCTAATTCTTATATTTATACGAATAAATACAAAAAATCAGTGGAACACGCCTAAGCAGTACCCGCATAGCACATGCGCACCAACAGCGCTGTTATTGGCTGGGTGCACTGTCATTCATGCTCACAAATCCAACATAAACAAAGGGCTATCTTGCTATGAAATACTTAACACCCTTAAAGCTATCTATTTATAGCGGCATGCTTTTCAGCTTTTTTATGCTGGAAAGCCCCATCATTATGCTGGCTAACCGCATAGAGCCCATGGTGATGGGTCTCCCCTTCCTTCTGGTGTGGAACTTGTTCTGGTGGTTTGCATTAACGGCGCTGTTTTTGGTGGCTTATTTCACCAATTGGGGCAGCCCCGAACCATCCACTATCCACGCAGCTAAACAGCTGTAACCAAGGGGATTAACCATGACTGGCAGCTTATTAATTATTGCAGCTTTTATGATTATCCCCTTGATGGTAGGGGTTTTATCGGCACGTCAATCGCAAGAAACCAGCGAGGACTTTTTTGTCCAAGGTCGTGCCATGGGAAGTATCGCGGTCTTCTTCACCGTCGCGGCAACCTGGTGGAGCGCGTTTGCGTTCCTCGGCTCTAATGCCACGTTTTATACCAACGGGCCAGTTTTTCTCACAGCGCTGGCCTGGAACCTCCTGTTTGGCTTTATGTATTACTGGATAGGCAAACGGGTGTGGTTTTTAGGCAAACGTTTCAATTACTTAACACCTTCAGATTTAATTGGCGATTTTTATAATAGCGAGGCACTGCGCATTACCGTTGCCGCTATTACGCTGATTTTCACCGTACCTTATCTCCAGATCCAGCTAACCGGCGGCGCTTATTTAATCGAGGTTGCCTCAGGTGGGTTGATTCCTTTCTGGCTCGCCGCGCTGCTGTTTTACTTCATTATTATTATCTACGTATGGATTGGTGGTATCCGTGCTATCGCCTGGACTGACGTTATTTATGGCGCACTGCTATTTTTCGGCATGCTCTATGCCGGTTACTACATTTCCACCCAGGTAGGTGGCCCCACAGCATTATTTAGTCAGCTTCAGCAAACCTCTCCTGACCATCTCACGCTGCCTGGGCCTAACGGCACAATGGGCTACTCCATGTGGTTCTCGCTGTTTGCTATTACCGCTATTGGTGCCTTTATGGGCCCTCAAATTTGGCTACGCATGTACTCGGTTAAACACGGCAAGCTATTTAACTTGATGCCGTTTTTATTGGGTTTGGCGGCCTTTGCCTATATCGGTTCGGTGCTGTCTGGCTACTCAGGCGTGCTGCTTGAGCCCAACATAGCAAACCCTGATCAGATCTTGCCCATTATGCTGATGGAGTATGCGCCTTACCTACTCGCATCACTGATCATGGCAGCGGGTGCGTCAGCTGCTATGTCCACCGCCAACTCGCAGATCCACGCCGTATCCACCGTGGTGACGATGGATATCTACAAACGCTATATCGATCGTGATGCTAGCCAAGCGCGCATTGTATATATCGGACGTTTATCGCTGGTAGGCTTCTCGTTAGTGGCTTATGTCATGGCTCTTACCGTACCAGGCGTATTGGTCACGATTGGTATTGCAGCATTGGCGGGTACCGCGCAGTTGATCATTCCCACCATAGGGGCCATCACCTGGAAAAAAGCTCACCCCACTGCTGCACTGGCGGGTTTGTGGGCGGGCGTTGCCTGCGTGCTACTCATGACCTTTGGCCCGCTAAGCGCACCGTTTGGATACCATGCAGGTATCTGGGGTTTATTACTGAACACTGCGCTATTTGTTGGGCTAAGCCACGCACTGCATCGCCGCGATACAGCGGTTGTGGAACGCTTTACCCAAGCACGCCATGACTATGATGCCGAATACCACCCCGAGCGCTTACCCGCCTATACGCAAGAAATCACCAGTACCGCTAACCACCAATAAGGAGTGGGTTGATGACTCAAGCCCCTGTTTCAACCTCACCGCGCAGACCCAAGCTTGCCGAGCTGATTAGCGATGACATTAAGCGCTGGATCGCCGCAGAGTCACTGGGAGAAGGAGATCGGCTGCCCAACGAAAAAGCGCTGATGGAGCTTTACGGTAGCGCTAAGGGCACCGTGCGCGAAGCGCTCAAGATCTTAGAGGTTGAGGGGCTCATCACATTAAAAACCGGGCCTAAAGGAGGCGCAGTCATTAATCAGCCTAGCATGGAGCCTGCCAGCCGCATGCTGCGTAACTTCCTGCACTTCCAGCAATTGGATGGCAAGCAGGTATATCAGTTACGCAAACTGCTGGAAGTAGAACTGGCGGCCTCCGTGGTGGGTAAGCTCACTGAGCAGGACTTCCAACAGCTGGAAGCCAATATGTCGGCCTGCGCCTGCTGCGCGAGTCATGAAGAGGATCACCGACACCAGCGCTTTCTAGAGCTGGAGTTTCACCAGCTGCTGGCTCGCGCCTGCCCGAACCCATTGCTCACGTTTATGTGCCAGTTCTTAAACGACATGCTGCGCGATTTGGTGGTGATTAAAAAAGCGTACGTCCCGGAGCGAAAGAAGTTCGACCACGCCAATCAGGATTACCACCGCCAGCTAGTGGATGCCTACCGCGCTGAAGATGCCCCGCATGTGCGACAGATCATGGCCGAGCACATGGCCGATGCTGAACATCACATGAGTGCGCTGGAAGCAGAAATGGCTGAGCAGATGCTGGTCAGCAATGACTCATCCAATAATCAGAATCACCGTTCCAAGCTACATGACTTACTAACGGAACACACATCCGTTTAACTTTGCGAGGAGAGTGAGATGAATACCTACGTTACCCCCATCAAAGAGTCCAACCTACATACTGACAGCGATCGCCTTTGGGCGTCGCTCATGGAGATGGCCAAGCTAGGGGCCACACCGAAGGGCGGTGTGAACCGCCAAGCGCTGACCGACTTAGAGCGCCAGGGCCGCGACTTGTTTATTCAGTGGTGCCGTGCTGAGGGCTGCACGATTCGCATCGATAATATTGGCAATATTTTTGCCCGGCGTGAAGGTAGCGACCCCAGAGCCAAAACAGTCATGGCAGGTAGTCATTTAGATACCCAACCCACCGGCGGCAAATACGACGGCTGCTTCGGTGTCATGTCTGGCCTTGAAGTAATTCGCACCCTAAACCAGCACAACATCACCACGCAATCGCCGATTGAAGTGGTCGCGTGGACGAACGAAGAAGGCTGCCGATTCCCCCCCTGTATGATGGGCTCTGGCGTATTCACCGGTGAGCTGGCGTTTGACGCCATGATGGCGCGCACCGACGCCGATGGTGTCACGGTCAGCGATGCCTTAGACGCGATTCATTATCGCGGCAGTGATGAGGTCTCCCCCAACGAGATCAAAGCCTATTTCGAGCCTCACATTGAGCAAGGCCCCATTCTCGAAGATACCGACACCGCCATTGGCGTCGTTATCGGAGGGCTTGGTCAGAAGTGGTTCGATTTAACCCTCACAGGGCTTGAAGCCCATGCGGGCCCCACCCCGATGAACCTTCGCCGGGATGCCATGATGGGGGCCGCAGAAGTCACCCAAGCACTCAACCGGATTGCCCATGAGCACCAACCCCACGGGCGCGGCACAGTGGGCTGTATGACGCTACACCCAGGTTCGCGCAACGTGATTCCCGGCCAAGTCAAAATGACCCTGGATATGCGCCACTGGGAACCCGAAGCCCTAATCGCTATGGGCCAAGCGGTGACTACCGCCGTTGAAGACATTTGCCAACGTCACGGGCTGGAATACGAGCTCACCCCCACCGCAGATTTTGCGCCTGAGCATTTCAATGAAGCATGCGTGGATAGCGTGCGACAAGCCGCTGAAAAGCTGCAGCTGTCACACATGGATATCATCAGCGGAGCCGGGCACGATGCGATGTTTGTTGGCCGTGTCGCCCCCGCCGCCATGATCTTTATTCCCTGCAAAGATGGCATTAGCCATAACGAGATCGAAAGCGCCACCCCCGAGCACGTACACGCAGGCTGTAACGTCTTACTGCACGCCATGCTCAATGCGGCCGGTGTGAAAAGTGAGGAGTAACCATGGCGGATACCTATGAAACCCTGACGGCAACTGATGCATTGGCACGTTTCAGCGAGGGCTCGCTCTCGCCGGAAACGCTGGTGGAGGACTGCTTAACGCGTATTGAGCGAGATAACCCCAAGGTGAATGCCTTCACCTGTATTAACGGTAAAGAGGCCCGCCGTTTAGCAGCTGAATCCGCGCGACGCTGGCAAGCAGGCACTCCCTGCGGCTCGCTAGACGGCATTCCAGTGACGATTAAAGACTTAACCCTAACCAAAGGCCTGCCTACACGGCTGGGTTCCACCACCACGGTTCCGGATGGCCCCTGGGAGGTAGATGCGCCCATTAGCCGTCACCTACGCAATGCCGGGGCCATTGTGGTTGGCAAAACCACCTCGCCTGAATTTGGCTGGAAAGGCGTCACCGATAACCCGCTGCACGGCATCACCCGCAACCCATGGAATACTGAGCTAACGCCGGGAGGGTCATCTGGCGGCGCGGGGGCTGCCGCGGCGCTTAACCTGGGCCTGCTTCATCAGGGCAGCGACGCGGGTGGCTCCATACGTATTCCGTGCAGCTTTACCGGCACGTTTGGTATTAAACCCACTTTCGGCTGGGTGCCTCAGTGGCCTGCCAGCACCATGAGCACGCTGTCTCATTTAGGGCCCATGACACGCACTGCAGGTGATAGCGCCCTCATGCTCAGCGTTATGGCCCAGCCCGATGCCCGGGATGGTTACGCTGGAAACCCAACAGGGCCAGACTGGCTCACGCCGCCCCCAGCGAGCCTTCAAGGCTGGCGAATCGCTTTTAGCTCTAACCTGGGTTACGTAGACGTCGCTCCGGATATTGCCCAGCGAGTTGAGGAAGCCATCGCTTATTTAGAAGCATTGGGTGCCACCGTAGAACGCACTGACCCTGGCTTTAGCGATCCGCTTAAAACGTTTAATACGCTCTGGTTTGCTGGGGCCACGCAGGCACTCGAAAAACTCGACGAACAGCAACAGGTAGCGCTCGATCCTGGCTTTCTGGAGATTGCACGGCGCGGGCAAGGCGTATCGCTTTCTGCCTACCTAGCCGCCCGGCGTAAGCGCAGCGAATTGACCGCCCACATGGCCGCCTTTCACGAACGCTATGACTTGTTGGTAACGCCTACGATGCCCATTGCACCCTTTACAGCGGGCCACAACGTACCACCGGGCAAGCACTATCGAGATTGGATGGACTGGACGCCGTTCAGCTATCCCTTCAACCTAACCCAGCAGCCCGCGGCTTCCCTTCCCTGCGGGCTAGATAAACAGGGGCTGCCGGTAGGTTTGCACTTAGTGGCGGGGAAATATCAAGACCTCAAGGTGCTACATGCGGCCCAGTTACTTGAACGCTATTTGCCGCCACCAGCACCACCTAACTGCTAAATTATTCAATCATTTTCACAAAAATAAATATATTCATGCACTTGGCCTCGATGAGGAGGAGAAGATATTCAACCCAACATCCCTACTATTACCATCCCTAGCGCGACAATACTCAGCAGCGCGGCACTCCCGTACATCAGCTTTTTGTTAAGCGCGTCCTTGCCCACGCTGATATCAAACAGCCCGTGGCGTAGGCGGTGGGCAGCATGAAACAGCGGCAAGCAGACGACCGCCCCAACAAACAGAAAGCCCGGCACACTGAACAGCAGTGCGGATGCCCGTTCGTAGCTCAGCGCCTCGGGGGGCAGCAAACCGAGAGGTAGTAATACGGCAATAAATAAAATCACGGCAGGCAGAATAACCGCAAAGCAGACGCCGCCTGCGCTAAACAGCCCCCACCAGAGCGGCTCATCAAAGGCTTGTTTATGCGGTGTACCCTGTTTGTTCATGCTGGGTCTATCCATGCTTGGCTTGCTCATCTTATGCACTCCCTAATAGCCAGATAAACAGCACCACCACTGCCACGACCCCGGCCCACTGTGCCGCGACAATGGCTTGATCAGGCAGGCTTCGCCCCGCGATGCGTAACGGCATTACCCGCGGAAACAGCACAAAAAAGGTGGCGGCGTGAAACAGGCTAGCCACCAGCGCAACAAGGTTTAGCAGCAGAACAATGGGGGAGCCCATAAAGGCGATCCACCCCTGCCAGCTTTCCGCCCCCTGTAGCAGGGCGACTATACCGGCCAGTAAACAGAGCGTGAAAAACACCAGCGGCAGTACCGTGGCTTCGCGCAGCATGTAGAGCTTAAAAAAGCGGTGCTTGAGCCACCAGTTACGTTTCAGCGGCGGCAAGCGTTGCGGTGATAACTTATCCATACTCTCTCCTTCCCCTAGCCTTTAAACAGCGCAATGAGCGTGTGCTTAGCCGCTTCCACCTTGCCCTGATTGACCGCGGCGGCCGGGTCAACGTTTTTTGGGCATACCTGGGAGCAGAAGCCGACAAAGGTGCAGCTCCATACCCCTTCGTGACGGTTAAGCTGTGCCATGCGCTGCTTCTTGCCGTGGTCGCGGCTGTCCAGGTTGTAACGGTGGGCCAAGGTTAGCGCTGCCGGGCCGAGAAACTCTTGGTTCAGCCCAAACTGCGGGCAAGCCGAGTAACAAAGGCCGCAGTTAATACAGTTGGCAAACTGCTTGTAGCGGGCGAGCTGCTCGGGGGACTGTCGATAAGTTTCCGGCGCCTTTGGGTCGTAAGGTTTTACTGGGTTGTCATCAATTAAATAGGGTTTAACCGCTGCCAAGTGCTCAAGGAAAATCTCCATGTCCACCACTAGATCCCGCTGCACGGGGAAGTGGGCTAACGGCTCGATGCGTATTTCACCCTCATAATCGCGTAGGAAAGTTTTACAACCGAGCTTGGGAATGCCGTTAACCATCACCCCGCAAGAGCCGCAAATCGCCATTCGGCAGGACCAGCGATAGCTCAGCGTGCTATCAAGCTGCTCTTTAATATGGTTAAGGGCATCCAGCAGCGAGGTGCTGTCGTCTACCGGCAGCTCAAACTGCTGCCAATAGGGTTCAGCCGAGCTGTCGGGCAGGTAACGTTTGACGCTGACCTGCTTGGTGCGAATGTTATTAGTGCTAACACGCTTGGTGCTGGTCTGCTCGGTGTTCATGCTTTTGCCCCTTTGCCCGCATCGCCATAGGCCCGCTCAGCCGGGGCGGAAAACCGTACATCCACATCCTGCCAGCGCAGCTCGGCATTCGCTTCGCCTTGGTAGAACACTTGGCTATGCTTGAGGTAGTTAACGTCGTCGCGTTTTTGCATGCCTTCATCCAGGCGCTGATGGGCGCCGCGGGATTCACGGCGCTCAAGCGCGCCTAAACAAGAGGCTTCGGCAATATCCAGGCCGCACTCCAGCTCAAGGCATTCCAGCAGCTCGGTATTGAAGATCTTGCTGGTATCGTTAACGCGCACCTTAGTAAAGCGCGCCCGTAGCTGGCGCATGGTCTCCAGAGAATGACGCATGCCCTCTTCGGTGCGATAAATACCACAGCCGCTCTCCATGGCCTGCACCATGGCGTGCTTGAGTTCTACCCAGTTCTCACCACTTCCGGTTCCGTCACAGAGCTGCCGCAGCTTGGCTTGCTGGCGGTCGCCCTGAGCTTCCAGCAGGGGCATATCGGCCCATTCGGTGTGTGCTGCGCGCTGGCTGGCCTGCTCACCGGCCAAACGGCCAAACACCAATAGCTCGGTGAGTGAATTAGAGCCTAAGCGGTTAGCACCGTGTAAACCGACTGAAGCGCACTCCCCAGCCGCATAGAGCCCAGCAATAGAGGTTTCGCACTGAGGATTGGTCTCAATCCCTCCCATGGTGTAGTGAACCGCTGGGCGAATGGGGATTGGCTCTTTTACTGGGTCGACGTTGATATAGGCTTTCGCCAGTTCGCAGATAAACGGCAGGCGCTCTAGGATGGTCTTTTCACCTAGGTGGCGCAGGTCTAGATAAACCACATCGCTGTCGCCAAACTTGCCGGTGCGTCCTGCCTGCTGCTCCTGCCAAAATGCCTGGGAGAGTTTGTCCCGTGGCCCCAGCTCCATGTATTTGTTTTCCGGCTTGCCCAGCGGGGTTTCCGGGCCAAGGCCGTAATCCTGCAGGTAACGATAGCCCTCTTTATTGAGCAGAATACCGCCTTCGCCCCGGCACGCTTCGGTAATCAAAATACCGGAGCCTGGCAGGCCAGTGGGGTGGTATTGCACAAACTCCATATCCCGCAGCGCCACGCCGTGACGGTAAGCCATTGCCATGCCGTCGCCAGTGACAATGCCCGCGTTGGTATTGAAGCGGAACAAGCGCCCAGCACCGCCGGTAGCCAACACCACGGCTTTAGCGCGTAGCAGGGTCAGTTCGCCGGTGGCAATCTGCAGGGCAATCACGCCAATGACCGCGCCGTCGTGTACCGCCAGATCAAGCACAAAGAACTCATCGAAACGCTCGATTTCAGGGTATTTCAGCGAGGTCTGAAACAGGGTGTGGAGCATATGGAAGCCGGTTTTGTCGGCAGCAAACCAAGTGCGGGCAGTTTTCATACCACCAAAACGGCGCACCTGTACTTGGCCATCGTCTTTACGGCTCCAGGGGCAGCCCCAGCGCTCCATCTGCACCAGCTCTTGGTAAGCGTGATGGACAAAGTAGTCGGCGACGTTCTGCTCCACCAGCCAGTCACCGCCAGATACGGTGTCATCAAAGTGAGCTTGGTGTGAATCCTCCGCACTGGTAACCGCAGCAGCACCGCCTTCTGCGGCCACGGTGTGTGAGCGCATTGGGTAAACTTTAGACAGCAGCGCAATACGCTGGGGAGTACCCTGGGCTTTGGCCTGCTCAGCCGCACCAATGGCCGCGCGCAAACCCGCTCCTCCCCCTCCCACAATAACGATATCGAAATCTCGCTGCTGCATAACATTTCCTTTCGTTAGCCAAGCAACACCACATTAAGAGTGACGCACTTGAGCAATGTCTTCTTTACTTGAATTTACCATACCCGCACGTTGCCCTTGGCATAACTCTAAAGGGCTATTGACATATATCAACAAAGGCAGAAATAAGTTTTATATCACTTTACCTTAGTGACACAGCATCTACTCTATAAATAGTTAACTGTTAATCTCGAGTGCTAAAAAAACCTAAAATAAAGATTTAAAAACTGTTTTTAATGCTTTTTATGAAAGCACTGAAAAACTAATCACTAACAACACCAAGTATTTGAGCTAGATAACTTAACTAATAAGGCAATTTTTTTAGCAATTCCTAATGAGCTACGTAACAGAGATGTTTTGGCTTGGTTTTCCTATCAAAAAATATCTAGCAAAAAATATCTAGAAAATAGACAAGAGAGGCAGCATGAACAGTGTTACTCACTCCACGCCTCGGTGGAAGCTATTCGCTCCGCTTATTATCGCCATTATTGTTGCGTTAATACCCACGCCTGATGGAGTCGCGCCCCATGCGTGGTACTTCTTCGCTATCTTTCTTGGCTGTGTGGTGGGCTTGATTCTTGAACCCTTGCCCGGTGCGGTCATTGGGCTAATAGGCGTTACCCTTATTGCGCTGCTCTCGCGCTGGGTACTGTTCTCCCCAGAGCAGCTGGCTGCTGAGGGCTTTAATCCCGCTAACCAAGCGTTTTCCTGGGCGGTATCGGGCTTTACTAACTCCACCGTCTGGCTGATCTTCGGTGCCTTTATGTTTGCCTTGGGGTACGAAAAAACCGGCCTTGGCAGGCGTATTTCTCTCTGGTTGGTCAACGCTATGGGTAAGCGCACGCTGACGCTTGGCTACGCGGTAATGATCTCGGATACCATTCTTGCCCCCTTTACGCCCTCCAACACGGCGCGCAGTGCAGGCACCATTTATCCGGTGATTCGCAACCTGCCACCGCTTTATGATTCGCACCCTAACGACCCTAGCATGAAGCGTATGGGTAGCTTTTTGATGTGGACAGCGCTGGCCTCTACCTGCGTTACCAGTTCGCTATTTCTAACCGCGATGGCCCCCAATTTATTAGCCGTTGCCTTAACCGAAAGCACAACCGGCATCCAAATTAATTGGGGGCAGTGGTTTATGGCGATTGCCCCGGTCGGCATTTTGCTGCTGTTATTAGTGCCGCTGCTCTGCTACTGGCTATGCGCCCCCGAGGTAAAAGCGGGCCATGAAATTTCTGACTGGGCCAGAGATGAGCTAAAGCAGTTAGGCACGCTCACCCGCAACGAGATTCTCTTGGTCGTAATGGTCGTAACGGCCCTGCTGCTGTGGATTTTTGGCGGCGGCATTATTTCCGCCTCGCTGGTTGGGTTGGTAGTGATCTGCGGCATGCTGCTAACCGGCATCGTCACCTGGGATGATATTCTTAATAACCATGCCGCCTGGAATACCTTTGTATGGTTTGCCACCTTGGTGGCGCTAGCAGGCGGGCTAAGCCAAGTGGGCTTTGTGAGCTGGTTTGGGAATGTGGTCGGCGGGCAGGTAAGTCACTTTAACCCGATGGTCGCCATGGTGGCGCTGGTGGTGCTGTTTTACGCGTTGCACTACTTCTTTGCGAGTATTACGGCTCACGTAACGGCCCTATTACCGGTTATTTTGGCAGCGGCGTCAGGCATCGCTGGCCTGGATATGCAGCTGTTTGTGCTACTGCTGCTGCCCACCCTTGGCTTTATGGGCATTCTCACGCCCTACGGCACAGGGCCAAGCCCGGTTTACTACGGCAGCGGCTACTTGCCTAGTGCGCTCTTCTGGCGCCTTGGGGCAATTTTCGGGCTAATCTTCCTAGTGGCTTGGTTAGTCATAGGCCTACCCTGGCTGCTGCTACTTACCTAACCGGTCGTTAACTGCCCCACTAACCGCCTTTTAAACAGACGTAGTTCATAAAACAGTTCATAAAACAGTTCATACGAAAGCCCATAGGAATATCGACGTAATGGATCAAATCGCTAAGCACAGCACGCACCATGCCTGGGTATTAGCCGCACGCCCGCGAACGCTACCACTGGCGTGTGCATCTATTCTGCTGGGCAGTGGGCTTGCAGCGCACTCACAGGCTTTCAACCCCACTGTGCTGGTGCTTGCGTTACTAACCGCAATCACCCTTCAGGTGCTGTCTAATTTAGCCAACGACTATGGCGATGCCGCCTCAGGGGCTGACGACGAGAAACGTAGCGGCCCGGTAAGGGCTGTCTCTTCTGGCTTACTGACTCCAAAAGCAATGCGCGGCGGCATGGTCGTCGCGGCAATCGTAGCCGCATTATTGGGGCTACTGTTACTGGTCGCCGCTTTTGGGAATCAGTGGGGGCAAATTCTCGTCTTCATCCTGTTAGGCGCCGCTGCTCTATTGGCCGCGGTGACCTACACCGTTGGGCTAGGGGGCGCCCCTTATGGCTACCGTGGGCTAGGGGACATTTCAGTCTTTATGTTTTTCGGGCTGCTCGGGGTATTAGGCACCTACTACCTGCATACCCACACGCTAAACTGGCTGCCCTTTCTTCCAGCCGCGACGTGCGGGCTGCTGGCAACTGCCGTTCTCAACGTGAACAACGTGCGCGACATCGAAAGCGATGCACGCTGCGACAAGATCACTCTAGCGGTAAGGCTAGGCCGCGAAGGCGCGATTTTGTATCACTGGGCGTTGCTCGGGTTAGCGCTACTGCTCACCTTGATCTACCTAGTGGCGCAGCCAGTGCCACTGCTGGGGTGGAGCTGCCTACTCGTGGCCAAGCCGCTCACTGATGCGGCCAGAATGTTACGCCATACCCGAGATGGCAAAATTCTGACCAACATGCTGAAGAAAACAGCCGTTTCAACACTGCTCTATAGCGTGCTGCTTTCTGTTGGCTTGGCCTTTTTCTGACTGGGCGATAAAACAATCCGCCTGTGTCCGGACTATGTAAGCGCTACCTCATACCCTTCAAACTTAGGCGGCCCTAAGTAGATACCCTCCGGCGCTTTGGCATTGGCGTGGGCCTTGCGGAAGGCGTCTGACTTCGTCCAAGCGCGGAAGGCCTCTTCGGATTCCCACACGCTGTGGGAGATAAATACGGTGTGGTCTTCCTGGCTTTCGCCCTGCAGCATTTGAAACTGCTTGAAGCCCGGCACTTCGTCCAGGTGGGAATCGCGGTTGCGCCATACCTCTAGAAAATCCTCTTCGCGGCCTGGGGCAATCCGAAAACGGTTCATGGCGATATACATAGTGGTTCTCCTGTGGGTGGGTGTGACTCAGTTGGTTACGCAAACAATCGCTTGATGGTAACGTCATCACTGCATAACGAATAGATAAGTGACGAACAGGCGTTACGGCTAATGGCTCAGGCACCCCTTCAGGTCGTTTGGTTCAAACGCGATTTACGCATTCACGATCACGCACCGCTGGCCAACGCCGCAGCGGCAGGCCCAGTGCTGCCGCTATTTGCCATCGAGCCTGGGCAGTGGCAAGCACCCGACAGCGCCCTGCGCCACTGGCAGTTTGCCGCCGATTCGCTGGTAGACCTTGCCCAAGCACTCAACACGCTGGGCCTGCCGCTCTGCCTGTGGCAGGGCGATATAGTGGAATGCCTGGCCGCGCTCAAAGCCCACTACGGCGAACTGGTGCTGCACTCCCACCAAGAGACCGGCAACGCCTGGAGCTTTGAGCGCGACCAGTGCGTTCAGGCGTGGTGCCACGCCCACCACGTGCCCTGGCAAGAAGCTCGCCAGCAGGGCGTGATTCGCGGGCTGAGCAGCCGCACGGAGCATCAATCCCGCTGGGAAAGCCACTGGGAAACGCTGATGGCCGCCCCTACCTGCCCCGCCCCGCCAACAGCGGTGGCGGCTCCCGGTTGGGAAGCTTTTCATCACGTGGATGTAGCCCAACTGCCCTCGCTCACCTTGGGATTCGATACCACGCCCTGCCCCCAGCGCCAGCGGGGCGGGCGCAGTGAAGGGCGCGCGCTGTGGCTGAGCTTTATTACCCAGCGCGGGCGGCGCTATCGCGGCTCGCTCTCTAAACCGTTACTGGCTTGGGAGTTTGGTTCACGGCTCTCCCCGCACTTGGCCTGGGGCACGCTCTCCATGCGGGAAGTGGTGCAATCCCTGCGCCGCCAGCGGCAAAAGCACGCCGACGACACCGACTGGGCTCGCTCGCTGCGCGCCTTTACCTCGCGGCTCTACTGGCACTGCCACTTTATCCAGAAGCTGGAAAGCGAACCCAGCATCGAGCATCAAACGCTGCACCCGGCGCTGCGCGGCCTGCGGGAGCGCGACCCAGAACACCCCCACCTGATCGCCTGGAAGCGCGGCCAAACCGGCGTGCCGCTGGTGGATGCCTGCATGCGCAGCCTGACCGCCACCGGCTGGATCAACTTTCGCATGCGCGCCATGCTGCTCTCCCACGCCACCTTTGGCCTGGGGCTGCACTGGTACGAGCCAGCATTACACTTGGCGCAGCTGTTTACCGACTTCGAACCCGGTATTCACTACCCCCAAGTGCAGATGCAGGCAGGCGCCACCGGCACCAACGCCCTGCGGGTTTACAACCCCATCAAGCAAGCAGAAGATAACGACCCCACCGGCGAATTCATCGCCCGCTGGGTGCCAGAGCTTGCGCCCCTTCCCCAGGAGTGGCGCGCCAAGCCTTGGACGCTGCCGGAAAGCCTGCAGAAACGTTTCGGCTTTCAGCCCGGCATCGACTATCCCATCCCCAACGATTTCGAAGCCGAAGCGCGCCACTGGAAGCAGATGTTGTATGAACTGCGCCGCACGCCGGAAGCGAGGGGTGCCAGCAAGGTCATTGTGGATAAGTTGGCGAGTCAGCGGCGACCAGCTGTTCGGCGTGGCAAAAAAGCGCAACCCGCCAATCGTCAGCAGCTTTCGCTCTTTGATGATGATGGCAGCATCAATAATTGAGCATAAGGGGCTATTAGCCAGCTAGTTATCTGGTTAAATAAAAAACAGATAAATATAGCCGATTAATTGGTGTCGTTATTGTCTTTAAAAAAACATTGAATAACACCAAAAAAAATCAAGACCACAGTAAAATCATCAAAAAAATGTAGTTAATATAGTTTAAAATTCGTCTATATCTGATTTAAACCTGACACAACATAAAAGCATCGTGCCTAAAAGCATTGCTATTGACATAAAAACAGTAGGAATTGACAAAAAAATGGCTTACCGAGCTTATATGGTTGTTAGGTACGTGTTGCCTATTCAACGACAACTCAACGAATGTAGTAACCGCAACACAATGATAAATCTAACAAAGCAGGGAAACTAACATGCATATTAAAAGAGCTAAAATTGCTACTGCTGTCAGCGCTGCCTTCATAACATGCGCCGCTGGTTTTGCTACCGCAGATAGCCCAAGCCTTGGAAATGACCCTATTCGCATCGTAATGCCCTATGGGGCCGGCGGTAGCACCGATATCACTGCCCGTATTATTGCGGCTAATGCGGCTGAGCACTGCGGCACACGAATTGACGTGGTGAGCATGCCTGGAGCCGGAGGCATGGAAGGCTTACAGTTTGTCGCCGACGCAGAGCCTAATGGTCACACCATCTTGATGGCCGATTACTCAGCAACCATTACCCAAACGCTAACAGAAGAAACCGACTGGGATGTTGAAGACTGGGCACCGATCGTACACCTCACCGACTGGAAACCAACGGTTTACGTAAAAGCCGACCACGAGATTCAAAGCATAGAAGATTGGGTAGCGCTGGCTGAAGCGGAGCCGAATTCGTTAGTGTTTGGCCATGCCGACCCGCTTAGCTTGGTTCATTTGCCGCTCGTACTGCTTGAAATGGAAACCGGCATTCAAAATGTTCACTTACCAACCACTGGTGGTGGTGAGACACGCACAATGATCCTTGGTGGTCACATTGATTTAGGCATGACGCTTCCGCCTTCTATTGTTTCGAATGTAAATTCTGGAGAAGTTACCGCAATAGGTGTGTTTGCAGACGAGCGTTCCGATGTACTACCTGACGTTCCGACATTTAAAGAAGCGGGTTACGACGTATCGTTCGAGGCCCCCCTGTTGGTTTACACCTTCTCTTCTGTCCCTGAGTCAATTCAACAAGAACTGTCCGAATGCATCATTAAAGGTCTTGAATCGGACACCGCACAAACCATGAGTACTCAAGCATCGGCTGGCTTGAATAACGTGCAAGGAATCGAAAGCGCTCAAGCTATTTATCGCGACACGACTGTGCGCGTTAGCGAAGTACTGGCAGCTATTAACGAAGAATAACGCCTCCCCCCAGGCCCCGCCCCGGTAATTTACCGGGGCTATTTCATTATATTAGAGCTTCGCCGGAGAGCGCTGATGCTTGATCTTATTATTCAGGCCAGTCATTTGGCCTTTCACCCCTACGTATTGATGTATGTTTTTCTAGGCGTTTTGCTTGGTATTACCTTAGGCGCAATACCTGGCCTTTCAGGCGATATGGCCATCGCTCTATTGCTGCCTTTTGTGTTTTTCTTAGAGCCTGCGATGGCAATGGGTCTGCTGGTAGGTATTTATAAAGGCGGTTTATTTGGTGGCTCAATTTCCGCTATTTCCTTTGGTGTACCGGGTACACCAGGAGCAGCTGCAACAAGCATCGATGGTTATCAAGCAAAACTTAAAGGGAAGCCCAGTAAAGCATTACATACAGCGCTTTACTCCTCGGTTATTGGCGATACCACCAGTGACTTAGTGTTAATTTTTATTGCGGTTCCGCTGGCTGCTATTGCTCTTACATTTGGCCCGATTGAGTTTTTTGCTCTTTATGCGTTTTCGTTAATTCTCATTGCTGCGCTTAGCCAAGGCATGGTGGCTAAGGGGCTCGCTGTTGCTGCTATCGGCATTTTATTAGCGATGATCGGACGCGACCCTATCACAGGTGCGGTTCGTTTGACCTTTGGCATTCCTGGGCTGGCTGGCGGGTTGAGTCTTATACCTGTACTGATTGGTATCTTTGCGATTTCGGAAGTGGTTTTCCAAGGCGCTAAGCTATGGCGGCGTAAAGTCGACAAGCTTATGGACGATGTCGCCGAACAGGCTAGCTTGCTGCAAGGCTATGACATTAGCAAAGACAAATTGACCTGGGCTGAGTTTAAATCAACTCTTAAAGCAACCTACATTGGCGCAGCGGTAGGTACCTTTATTGGCGCACTCCCAGGCGCTGGCCAATCACTAGCGGCCTTTATGAGTTACGGCTTGGCACAACGTTTTTCCAAGCGCCCGGAAGAGTTTGGTAAGGGGTCCTTAGAAGGCATCGCCAGCGCGGAATCGGGTAACAGTGCCACCGCAGGTTCTACGTTTATTCCTCTTTTTGCCTTCGGGATTCCCGGTAGTGCGACTGCAGCTCTCTTTGGTGCCGCTTTCATTCTGATGGGCATGACCCCAGGGCCAAGCCTGCTAAGTGATAATACCGAGATTATTTACGCGTTATTCTTCACGCTGATTTTTGCTAACTTGGTCAACTTGGTTCTCGGCAAACTGCTACTGCCCTACTATTCGCGCATTGCCATGATTCAGCCGGGCTATATGATCCCCGCCGTGTTTATTTTAGCGATTGTAGGTACCTACGCCGCCAATAATTCAACGATGGATGTTTGGGTATTACTCTTTGCCGGTCTGCTGGGTATTACCTTGAAGCTACTGAGCTTCCCGTTAGCACCGTTGGTACTTGGCTTTATTATTGGCCCAGGAGCTGAGCGTGCGCTTCGCCAGTCAATGATTATGGGTGGTGGCGATTGGTGGGTATTAGTGAAAAGCCCCATTGCGATTGGCTTTTATATAGCTGCTTTCGTTTTGATTCTGCTCTTCACGCTGGCATTGAGGGCTAAAAAATGAACCATACTCTTATTAAAGAGCTACTGGCCGCGGCCGTTGTTTTATCGCTGGGGATAGCTGGCCTGATCCATATACAGCTAGGCGCTTGGAGACCCGCGCCCCTGGTGCCCTCTTACATCATGCCGCAGACCGCTTATTACTTTTTGATTGCGTCGGGCGTGTGGATATTAGGCGGCATCGGCTTGTTCGCCGTTCGCAAGCGCTTGGCTAACCTCGCGCCACCCAACGCAGAGCAGCATGACCTAGTAGCGGTGGGCGTGTCCGTATTCGTTATGATAATCGGCGCGGTGTTTTACTTTCTGGCAGTGCTTAACATTGGACTAGTAGTTTCAACCGTGGTGTTTAATGCAATATTGGTAGCCGTATTGGCACCTAATGCATCATTAAAAACAGTGCTGATTGTTCCTCTACTGGTTGGCCTTGTTGTGTGGCTGCTCTTTATGAAGTTAATCGGCATGACCTTACCAACGCCCTTGCTATTTTAGCCAACGGAAACAAGCGCAACCTGAACGAGGTGTTAGCAATGTGAAGACCTCTGGAGAAATAGCACACCACCCGTTTGCGGTGATGTTTTCCACTACCTTGGTGCTCGCTTACGCCTCGTTAATAGCGCTTTATCCGGCTGCCATCGCTCCCGAGCTGGCTCAATCTCTGGGAGTATCCTCTTCGGCAGTCGGACTTCAGCTTAGCCTTATTTTCGGCGGCGCTATATTGTCGTCTCTGATCGGGGGACCCCTCACAAGACGTTTGGGGCCCTGCCGAACAAGCCAACTATCACTCGCGTTATTAGGCAGCGGCGCACTCTTCCTTTCTGTACCCACACTACCTTCCTTTGCTATCGCTTCGTTGGTGGCTGGCCTTGGCTATGGGCTAACTAACCCAGCTGCCTCATTGCTGCTTGTGCGCTTCACACCTAGCCAGCATCGTGGACTTATTTTTTCTATCAAGCAAACAGGCGTGCCTTTAGGGGGGGTGATAGCAGGCGCGACGGCACCGCTAATCGCTGTCACGCTAGGTTGGCAGACAGGTTTGTGGCTCTACGGAGCGCTGGCTGTTGTCGGCATTTTGTTACTACAGCCCAATATTTCCTACTGGGACGATCAGCGAACGCCCGGATCGCCTTGGCTTTCACGACCATTTGCTGGGGTCGCGCTAGTGTGGCAGCAGCCTTCATTACGCTATGTGGCTTTATTAAGCCTCTGTTTCGCAACGATCCAACTTTCAATATCCGCCTTTACCGTCGCTTTGCTGGTAGAGGATGTCGCGTTCAGTTTAGTGGATGCGGGGCTGGTAATGTCAACGCTACAAGTGAGCGGCGTGCTCGGACGTATCGCCTGGGGGTGGTTGGGTGACCGTCTGGGAAACCGTTTTCTGACCCTGCTTATCATTGCAGCTACGACGACCCTAGGATGTATGCTTATTGCCTCCATGTCTGCGTCTTGGCCGAATGTCTTGGTGGTTGTCATTCTGTGCTTAACCGGCTTTGCCAGCTTAGGCTGGAATGGCGTATTTATGGCGGAAGTCGCGCAACTCTCGCCAACAAACCGCGTAGCAGATGCAGCGGGGGGCTGCCTAGTATTTACCTATAGCGGTGTACTATTCGGCTTACCTATCTTCGCGTCATTGCACGCTTGGCTCGGCAACTATCCCAGCGTTTTTGGTCTATTGTCTGGATTGGCTCTTGCAAGCATAGGCTTTCTTTGGCTTGCCCATTTGCACCGGCATTCCAGTACGTCTTAAACTCCACCCACCGCCAAACAGCTTACGCTACCTGACGATGGGCGGGCTCAGTCCTACCTCAACGCTATTAGCTCAACGCTTCCAACGACTCCTCAATAATACTCAACCCCTCTTCCAACACCGCAGACGACACCGTCAGCGGCACCAGAATGCGGATGCTGTTGCCGTAGAAGCCACACGAAAGCAGGATCAGGCCTTTCTCGCGGGCTTTGGCGCACAGCGCTCCGGTCATCTGCGGGTCGGGCTTGCCTTCAACGTTGAGCAGTTCGAACGCGGCCATGGCACCGAGTTGGCGGCCGTGGGCGACGGCGGGGAAGCGTTCTCCCCATACCGCGAAGCGCTCGGCGAGCATGTTGCCCATCTGCTCGCTGCGGGCCAGGATGTTCTCTTCTTCGATGGCCTCGATTACCGCCAGGGCCGCCGCGCAGGAGAGCGGGTTGCCGCTGTAGGTGCCGCCCAGGGAGTTGGGGCCAGAGGCGTCCATCACCTTGGCGGTGCCGACTACCGCAGAGAGCGGCATGCCGTTGGCGAGGCTCTTGGCGGTGGTGAGAATGTCCGCTTCAATGCCGCTGTGTTCCAGCGCAAACAGCTTGCCGGTACGGGCAAAGCCGGACTGCACTTCGTCGGCGATCAGCAGAATGCCGTGTTCGTCGCACAGGGCGCGCAGGGCTTTCAGGTAATCCGGCGAGGCGATGTAGAAGCCGCCTTCACCCTGTACCGGCTCGATCACGATGGCCGCCGTGCGGTGCGGGGCGATATCGGTCTTGAACAGCGTGCGAATGGCGCTCAGCGAGGCTTCTTCACTGATGCCGTGCAGCGGGTTGGGGAACGGGGCGCGGAACACGTCGCCCGGCATGGGGCCGAAGTCGTTCTTGTAGGGCAGCACCTTGCCGGTCATCGCCAGGGTCATCATGGTGCGGCCGTGGAAGGCACCATCAAAGGTGATGATGCCGGTGCGGCCAGTGGCGGCGCGGGCAATCTTCACGGCGTTTTCCAGCGCTTCGGCACCGGTGTTCACCAGCATCGCCTTGCGCTCGGGGCCGCGCACCGGCGTCAGTTCGCAGAGCTTTTGGCATAGCTGCACGTAGGGCGCGTAGGAGATCACCGCCGCGCTGGTGTGCATGACTTTCTTGAGCTGCGCTTCCACGGCGGCAACGATTTTCGGGTGGCGGTGGCCCAGGTTGAGCACGCCAATGCCGCCCGCGAAGTCGATCCAGCGTTTGCCGTCGGCGTCCCACAGTTCGGCGTTTTCGGCGCGCTCGGCAAACTGGGTGGTCGGCGTGGCGGCACCGTTGGCCACGAAGCGGTTTTTCAGGTCGTTCAATTCTTGGTTAGTCATCATCGTTCTCTTTATAAACCGCCAACGCAGACGTATTTCAGTTCAGTAAATTCATCCAACCCGTGGTGGGAGCCTTCGCGGCCCAGCCCGGACTCTTTCACACCGCCAAACGGCGCAAGCTCGGTAGAGATCAAGCCTTCGTTCACGCCCACCATGCCGTACTCCAACTGCTCCATGGTGCGCCAGATGCGGCGATAATCCGTGGCGTAGAAGTAAGCGGCTAGGCCAAACGGGGTGTCGTTGGCCATGGCGATGGCTTCTTCATCGCGCTGGAAGCGGAACACCGGCGCGACCGGGCCGAAGGTCTCTTCATCAGCCACGGTCATTTCGGTGGTCACATCCGCCAGCACCGTGGGGGTAAAGAAGCGCTCCCCCGCCGCGTGGGGCTGGCCACCGCACAGCAGGCGCGCGCCTTTATTCACCGCGTCATCGACGTGGCGCTGCACTTTATCCACGGCGGCTTGGTTGATCAGCGGACCGATGATGCTGCCGTCGGCCAGGCCGTCGCCTACCTTCAATGCATTCACACGTTCGGTGAGCTTGGCGACGAAGGCATCGTAAATGCCGTCCTGCACCAGGAAGCGGTTGGTGCACACGCAGGTTTGCCCGGCGTTGCGGAATTTGGAGGCGATGGCCCCGTTCACGGCGGCGTCCACATCGGCGTCATCAAACACGATAAAGGGCGCATTGCCGCCCAATTCCATGGCGGTTTTCTTCACCGTGCTGGCGCACTGGGCGAGCAGGTGTTTGCCAACAGGGGTGGAGCCAGTAAACGACACTTTGCGCACTCGGGGGTCGGTGGTGAGCACTTCACCTACCGCTGCCGGTTTTGATGCGGTCACCACGTTAATGGTGCCTGCGGGCAGGCCCGCTTCCAGCGCTAAATAGGCAGCGGCCAGCGCGGTGAGCGGCGTGGCTTCAGCGGGTTTAATCACCACGGTGCAGCCAGCGGCCAGGGCCGGGGCGCACTTGCGGGTAATCATCGCCAGCGGGAAGTTCCACGGAGTAATCGCCGCCACCACGCCCACCGGCTCGCGCAGTACCAGCAGGCGTTTATCCGCGCCGTGGCTGGGCAGGGTTTCCCCCGCCATGCGCTTGGCTTCTTCGGCGAAGAACTCGATGAACGATGCGCCGTAGGTCACTTCGCCTTTGGCTTCCGCCAGCGGCTTGCCCTGCTCCAGGGTCATCAGGCGGGCTAGGTCGTCGGCGTGCTCATTGACCAGCTCAAACCAGCGGCGCAGCAGGGCCGAGCGCTGTTTCACCGGAGTGGCGCGCCACGCGGCACCGGCTTCATAAGCGGCGGCCACGGCGTCGCGGGTGTCGTCGGCGCTTAAATCCGCCACGTGGGCAATGGTCTCGCCGGTGGCGGGGTTATCGACGGCAAAGGTCTGCTGGCCTTTGCGCCACTCGTCGCCCACCAGGGCGGGGACGGCATTGTGCAACCACTGTTCGATAAAGCTCATGACTTTCTCCTGGTTTACAACATGTCCTGCACACTAGCAGTAATGTGCCAGCAGGCGAATGCACCACTTTTTCGTTCAACCAGACCACTTTTCTGTTTTACTAACTAAACGGGGAGCATCGTGACGGTAAGAGGATACGGATGGTTTGCCAGGACGTGTTACAGCAGCTCGTAAAGCACTATGCGCAGCAACCTGAGCGCTTGAGTAAACAGGTGCGGTTAGAGCAAGCCTTGAGGCAGGCGGTCACCCAGGCGTGGCCGAACCAAACTCGCCTGCCGTCACACCGGCAGCTAGCAGTAACGCTAGGCGTTGCTCGACACACGCTGTCCCGTGCCATTGCGTCGCTTATCGAAGAAGGCCTGTTGACGACGTTTCATGGCAAGGGCACTTGGAGCTGTAAGAAAGAGGCGTCTGTTGCGCCCACATCAACCACCGTTCAACTTTCAACACGCGCTCAACAAGTGTTGCGCTGGCCAGGGGCGAGCACGGTGCAAAGCGGTGCCTTTGTACCTGGCATACCGGATATCGCCCAGTTTCCTATGCGCAAGTGGCGCCAACTTTATGCCAGCGTTACGGTGCCGCAAAATGCTTTGTTGCTGTCTTATTCCACCGGTGGTTATGGGCCGCTTAAGCGCGCTATTCGTGAATTTCTGGCGCATTGGCGCAACATTCATTGTGATACGGAACAGATCATCATCACCGACGGCACCCATAACGGCATTGAGCTGTGCGCCATGGCATTGGCCGATGTGGGTGGCACCGTGGCGATGGAGTCGCCCTGCTACTGGGGGGCACGCAATGTGTTTACCGCTGCGGGCTTAACGGTTGAGATGGTGCCCTGGTTTCCTGACAAGGGGCATGCTTTTCCGAAGGTGGCTGGCAACATTTCCCTCGCTTATTTGACCGGCTCTCATCATTACCCACTCAGCGTGCCCACCCGCGCGGCTCATAAGCAGCAGTTCTGTGATGCGTTATCGCCCACCTATGTGGTGGAAGATGACTACGAATTCACCCGCGACGATCATACTAATCTGCTGTTTGACCCACATTCGGAACGCCATTTATTGGTGGGTTCATTCTCCAAAATGATGTTTCCAGGCTTACGGCTTGGCTACTTAGTGGTGCCACGGCATTTGGCCGCCCCTATGAACCGTCTGCGCAGCGAGCTATTCCGTGAAGGCCGTATGCTTGAACAAGCGGTACTGGCGCAGTTTATTTTTGACGGCGATTTAGACACTTGGTGTCGTCGTATCCAACCGGAATATTTGGGTCGCCAGCAAGTGCTACATGATCAGCTACGTTTACTGCCTAAGGTGCGCCACGTATCACCACCCAGTAGCGCAATAAGCTTGTGCATCGAATTTGAACCCGGCGTGAACGATGTTGCGCTTGCCCAGGCACTGATGAAAGAACATTTGATTGTGCGTCCACTTAGCCCCGTATGTGCTAAAACAGACCAGAGGGTAGGGCTGGTTATGGGCGTAGGCATGTTGTCAGGGGAAACCTTGGCACGCGAAGCCCAGCGGATTCGCCGCTGTTTAGAGAAGCTACTTCGCTAGTCGAGGTGTTAGAAGAGAGATGTCATTGACTCGATTACCATATTGATAAGCGTATTGATGTAAATTTATTCATAAAAGCTTATTCATAAGAACTTATTTATAAGAACTTGGCATAATTACTTGCCCAGAATAACCTTCTAATAAGAATGTGCTTATATAAATTTTTCTGAAATACTTATCCACAAGGATTTTCCATGTACTGCCCTGTTGATCGTTTTGATACGCGCTCCCCGTCTATGCCCACAACGTGGCGACTATGGGTAATCCTAGGCCTTGTGATGTTTCTTTCAGGCTGCGCCACGCTTGCACCTAACCCGCCGCAGGATCAAAGCAATATCTGCGAGATATTCCGCGAGCAGCCTAGTTGGTACGACTACGCCCGAGACTCCCAAGAGAAGTGGGGCACACCCATTGCAACGCAAATTTCGTTTATTCAGCAAGAATCATCGTTTCGAAGCCACGTGCGCCCAGACCGAAAGCGCTACCTAGGCTTCATTCCTGGCCCTCGGCCGTCTTCCGCCAGAGGCTATGCCCAAGCGCAAGATCCTGTTTGGGGCGAATACCGTGACCAAGCAGGCAGCACCTTTGCACGGCGCACCCATATGAAACATGCCACCGACTTTATCGGCTGGTACAACTCCCGCACCCGCGCCCAAACGGGCATTTCACTGAGTAATCCTGAGCACCTTTACTACGCCTATCATGAGGGAGCAGGCGGCTACCAGCGGGGCACCTATCGCAATAAATCCCACGTTTTACGCTCAGGCAGCCAAGTGGCCGCACGGGCAAACCGTTATCAAACGCAGCTCAATAGCTGTGAAGCAGAGTTTCAGTGTCGACGCTTTTATCAAGTGGGTCCGTTTTGCAGGCGTTGAAACAGACTGGCTGATCTCAGGTAAAGTTGTCATCACGATGCGCCGATATCTACCACATACGCACAGGGAGCTAGAAATATACCAAGCGCTATTTCGCTAATAGCGGTCTACTGACTGAGTAGGAGCACCTATAATGACAACACGCTCAACTGACTTTGCCGAAGGCAATACAGCGAACTCAGAAAACGGATTTTCTAACACGACAACGCAGCAACCTAACCGCCGCATCAGCTTTCGCACCCGGTTAACCAGCTTGATCATTGGGCTGGTACTGCTATCTGTCACCGTTGTGGCAAGCCTCGTCTATTTGCAGTATCGCCACGCGTACACTCAAGCTACCGTAGAGCGGCTCCAAGGCACTGGGCAAATGATGAGTGAATCTTTCACTCAGTGGCTTAATGCTCGGCAAGATGATATGCGCTATATCGCTAGCCTTGATGCTGTGCGCTCCGTAGACGTAACGCAGATTGACCACCTCATCGCGCAGATGGCGGCACAAGATGGATTCTATGACACAATATTTTTTGTGGGCGTAGACGGAATAGGTGTTTCTGGCGTGAGTTATGACAATGGCGCTCAGGTTCTTACGCCTGAGCAAGCAGCTCAATTCGACGTAGCAGACCGCGCATGGTTTCGGCAGGCCATCCAAGGTGAAATGGTGTTTTCTCAGCCATTGGTATCACGCGCTACAGGCAACCAGGTTAGCAACGTTGTCGCACCCGTATTTGATATCAATGATAATGTTGTTGGCGTGGTAAGGGCTGCCGTAAGGCTAGATGTACTGTTTGAGCGCATGACCCGCATGTCGCAAGGGAATAATGCCAATACTTACCTACTCGCCAGCGACGGCACTCCAGTGACCCCCATTGCCGGTTTGAATGGGCAAGATATTACCCTCGACACACAGGCTGCTAATGCTATTGCGAATGGGGAATCTGGTGTTGGCCAATATAACGATGCCACAGACAGTGCCGTTATTGGCAGCTATACCTACCTGCCAAGGCTAGATTGGGGGCTGGTTGTGGAAATCTCTGAGCAACAAGCATTGGCTAACGTAAATAGGGTGTTTTGGCTTCTCGTCGCTACCACCAGTGCTATTGTCGTGTGTGCCTTGCTGTTTAGTTTATGGGTAGTACGCTCAGTAGTGAACACACTGGGCGGTGACCCACAAATCGCCACCAATATTGTTAAGCGCGTTGTAGCGGGAGACCTAACGACAGCGGTGCCCGTCAAAACGGGCGACACCACTAGCCTGCTCGCCCACATCGCTGAAATGCAGCGTAATCTGCGCCAAATGATGGCGGATATAAAAGGCACGGCGGACTCAGTCAACACGGCCAGTAACGAGATTGCCCAAGGCAATGATGACCTTGCCAGCCGTACTGAAGAGCAGTCCTCTTCACTTGTTGAAACCGCATCCAGTATCGAGCAAATGAGCGCAGCCGTTCGCCAAACGGCTGACTATGCACACCAGGCAAACGAACTAACGCTTGCCCTGGATGAACAAACACTCACGGCTAACCAAGTGGGCGAACAAGCCAGCCATGCGATGCAGGCGATTAAACAAGCCAATCTACAGGTTGTGACGATAGTGGAGTCTATTGACGCCATTGCATTTCAAACCAACCTGCTGGCCTTAAATGCATCCGTCGAAGCGGCCCGTGCAGGTGAACATGGGCGTGGATTTGCGGTCGTTGCCGATGAAGTGAGAAAGCTGGCTAAGCGCTGCGCTGATGAGGCAAGCCAAATTCGCGAAGTGGTCAACAATAGCGCCGTGAAAGTGGACGAGGGTGAAAGCTTGGTTGCTGACGCGGGGCAACACTTATTAAGCATTGCGCAAAGTGTTAAACGCGTCACAGAGTTTGTTGGTGAAATCTCCACGGCCGCAAGCGAGCAGTCCAGTGGCATCGATCAGATTAATCAAGCCGTTAATCAACTCGAAGAAGTGACCCAGCAAAATGCTGCGCTCGTAGAACAGGCCTCAGCGGCCAGCCAATCGTTAAATGCGCAAGCCGCTGAATTAACAGCCCTACTGGAACGCTTCCACCTTGAAGAGAGTGTGAGTAACGCGACTCAAGCATCGTTGACAACTGCATCAAAGCACCGGCACACACAGGTATAACGGCCCGCAATTGACAGTGCCATGGAGTGGCGCTATCGTTACTATAAATGAAAATGAGAAACACTCTCTATAACCCGCACCTTGGTAGATAAAGAGTCGTTGAGGTAAAGGGAAATTACATGACCAGTGAGCAGCGCCAGCTTCGTCAAACACTGCTTTTTTTGCGAACCTCTTTCGAAGCCATTCAGCATTCGATTGCGGGGCGTCTAGATGACCCGCTGCCCTGCTGGCTGGATACCAGTATGCTTTCGATGCTGTCTCGGGAGTTGACCCGCTGCTGCGAGCACGCCAACCCGCTGTTTACGCCCTCCGTTACCGAGCAGCTTTATATCGCCTCGCAACAGTGCGATTTACTTCTCAAACAGTGCCCAGGTGTACTCAGCAGCACCGTTTGTTATCGCCAACTGGGCGCTATTATGCTTCCGCTGACCAACGCTATCGAGCAAACCAACACGCCCGCCAAGCGCCGCTGGCCTTGGCTGCGGCGCTAATGGCAAAACGCTAGAACATCTCCCACTCATCCACTGCTGCCTCGGCCCTTTTTACGGGCTTCTTCTGGGAATGCGTATGCTCGGCGGCGAATAGCGCGCGCTCTTCTTGCGGAGATGAGAGGCTCTGCGGTGTAGAGAGAAGCTGCTGGCCGTCAACCACTTTGAAGAAGGCAACCGCGCTTGCAAGATCCCGGGCTTGGTCTCCCAGGGAGGCCGATGCGGTAGCGGTCTGCTCTACCAGCGACGCGTTCTGCTGAGTAACATCGTCCATCTGGTTAATCGCAATGCTCATTTGATCAATGGCGGAGGTCTGCTCGTCGGATGCCCGGCTAACGTCCTCCATAAGATCCGACACCTTGCCGATGTTCGTCACTATCTGTGCCATTGAATCACCAACGGCTTTCACTAGGTCACTGCCCTGCTCAACCACACTGTTATTCTCGGCAATCAGGCCTTGAATTTGCTTGGCCGCATCGGCGCTGCGCTGTGCCAGGCTCCTGACTTCTTGGGCCACGACAGCAAAGCCACGCCCTTGCTCCCCCGCACGGGCAGCTTCGACTGACGCATTGAGAGCAAGAATGTTGGTTTGGAACGCAATCCCGTCGATTAGCGAGACGATACCGCTAATTTTTTCCGAACTGTGGTTGAGTTCATCCATTTTATTAACGGCTTCTTTGACTTTTTCGCCGCCGTAGCTCGCCGAACGGCTGGCCGTATGCGCTAGCTGGTTCGCTTCGCCGGTGTGCTGGGTATTATTTTTTACCGTCGCGGCCACCTGCTCCATACTGGCGGCAGTTTCTTGAAGGCTTGAAGCCTGCTGCTCAGTACGCTGGGAAAGGTCAATGTTGCCTGATGAGATTTGGCTTGAGGCGCTGGAGATGGCGACCGCCGAGGCCTGAATACTGCCGATAAGCCCCATAACACCACGGATGCCGTGGCCTTTGGCCGCCCCTATATTGCCAACCCGGATTTAGCTGAACGCTTTCGGGTTAACGCGCCGCTTACCAAGCCAAACCATGAAACCTTCTATGGTGGCAACGAAAAAGGTTACACCGACTACCCTTTTATGGATAACGGCTACGACCGCATCAGCTAAGCTAACGTTAAAAGGTAAGTTAACGTTAAAAGGCTAAGTATTTAGCAAAATAAGCATCACTTCGGTGGTGCTTTTTTTATCTCAACACTTTTATGCCAAAACGCTTTAAAACGCTGCTAGGCTATTGATTCTTGAATTTTACAGTAGGGTAAAGCATGTTAGGTTCGCTGTTCGCATTATTGGTATCGCTGCTGCTGGTAGGCGCCACGGCCACCACCGGCGCACGCTTTCGTCCTGATGGCTGGTACCGCGAGCTACGTAAACCCAGCTGGACACCGCCTGACATCGTTTTCCCTATTGCGTGGGGCATCCTGTATTTATTAATGGCGATAGCCGTTTGGCGTGTTTATATGGCCGATGCGTCGCCACTACGCACGGCAGGCCTTGTGGTATATGGCCTGCAGCTAGTGGCTAATGCGGCGTGGTCGTGGCTATTTTTTGGCCGTAAGCAGATGGGTGCAGCATTAGTGGATATTGCTCTACTGCTGGGTTTAATTACGCTAACGATTGGGTTATTCATTAATGTAAGTGCATTAGCCGCTTGGCTGATGGTGCCTTACTGGTTATGGGTGGCGCTTGCATTAGCACTTAACACATCCATCTTGAGATTAAATAAGGCCTAAGTGCCAAACAATAAGGGTTCAAGCGAATGGACGATACTTCCCTGCCTGTTTTGCTCGCGTTTGCCTCGCTGATATTAGGCATGTTGGCAGCCGCTATTTTCGTGTATATCGTGGTACCAAGACGCCGCCGCGCCAAAGAGAAAGCAGCGGCGGCAACACCTGTGGCGCCAACGCCGCCCCCTGCAGAGCCAGCG
Source organism: Halomonas sp. GFAJ-1 (assembly GCA_002966495.1). Classification (NCBI taxonomy): domain Bacteria; kingdom Pseudomonadati; phylum Pseudomonadota; class Gammaproteobacteria; order Oceanospirillales; family Halomonadaceae; genus Halomonas; species Halomonas sp. GFAJ-1. The sequence continues at coordinate 1,250,431 of CP016490.1, read as the reverse complement.
CAGGAGCCCGAAGCGCCCCCAGCGCCAAAACAGGCAAAAAAGGTAAAGCAGCACTCGTTGTTCGTCATTTTTTCCCAGCCCGATTCCACCACCGATGCGCGCTTAACCGAGTGGCTGCGGAGTAAGAACGCTCGCTTTGACGCCATCAAAAAGGTGTTTTTAATCGACGGCCAGCAGCCCTCTAACCCTGTTACCGTAGCCAACGCCTTTCCCCCCGGGGATATGCCCGACTTACTCGGTGGCGAGACCCACGAGCCGATTCGCGGCGTTAGCTTACTGGTGAAGCCGCCGCTGCATAAACGCCGCAATCAGCAGATGCACGTTTATGTAGCGCTGGCTAAAGAGATGAACGAAACCTTCAGTGGCGACATGCTCGATGCCGACCGAGAGCCGGCCACCGAGTCTACCTATACACAGATCATTGGCTAATGCTTTAAACCACACCCTGGCTACGCAGGTAGTCGTCATAGCTACCGCTGAAGTCGACAAGCCCCTCAGGCTGCATATCAATAATCCGGGTTGCGAGGCTTGAGACAAACTCCCGGTCGTGGCTGACAAATATCAGCGTGCCTGGGTAGTTTTCCAGCGCTAGGTTCAGCGCTTCGATAGATTCCATATCCAGGTGGTTGGTTGGCTCATCCATTAACAGCACGTTGGGGTTAGTGAGCGTTAGCTTGCCAAACAGCATCCGCCCCTGCTCGCCACCGGAAATCACCTTCACAGATTTACCAATGTCATCGCTGGAGAACAGCATCCGGCCCAACGCACCGCGCACCACCTGCTCGCCGCCTTTGGTCCACTGGCTCATCCACTCAAAAAGCGTGGCATCGACAGGAAAGTCGTCGGTGTGGTCTTGACCAAACATGCCAACCTCAGCGGCGTCGGTCCACTTCACTTCACCAGCATCAGGGTGTAAATCACCCGCCAGGGTTTTCAGCAGGGTGGTTTTACCTATGCCGTTGGGGCCGATAATCGCAATGCGCTCGCCCGCTTCGACGGTCATCGAGAAACGCTCGAAAAGCGGCTTCTCATCGTCGTAGCCTTTGGTAATCGCATCAACATTCACTGCATTGCGGTGAATCTTTTTATTCTGTTCAAAGCGGATAAACGGACTAACTCGGCTGGACGGCTTGATATCTTCCAGCTTGATTTTGTCGATCTGGCGCGCCCGTGAAGTGGCCTGTTTGGCTTTGGAGGCGTTGGCCGAGAAGCGGCTAACAAACTGTTGAAGCTCGGCAATTTGGGCTTTTTTCTTGGCATTATCCGAGTGTTGGCGCTCGCGGGCAGCGGTGGCCGCGGTCATGTAGTCGTCGTAGTTGCCTGGGAACAGGGTAATTTCCCCGTAATCCAGATCCGCCATGTGCGTGCACACGCTGTTCAGGAAGTGGCGGTCGTGGGAGATGATCACCATGGTGCTGCTACGCGCTTTGAGAATGTCTTCCAGCCAGCGAATCGTGTTGATATCCAGGTGGTTGGTGGGCTCGTCAAGCAGCAGTACATCTGGGTCGGAAAATAGCGCCTGGGCCAGCAGCACGCGCAGCTTCCAGCCGGGAGAGACTTCGCTCATCGGGCCGGTATGCTGTTCGATGGGAATCCCAAGCCCCAGCAGCAGTTCCCCCGCGCGGGACTCGGCGGTGTAGCCGTCAAGCTCGGCAAAGCGCACTTCCAGGTCAGCCACTGCCATTCCGTCGGCTTCGCTCATTTCTGCCAGGGAGTAAATGCGCTCGCGTTCAGCAGCCACTTTCCACAGCTCAGTGTTGCCCATAATCACGGTATCAATCACCCGCTCGTTCTCATAGGCGAACTGATCCTGGCGCAGCTTACCCAAGCGCGTGCTGCTATCCAGCATGACCTGCCCGGAAGAAGGCTCAAGCTCCCCACCCAAAATCTTCATAAAGGTGGACTTACCGCAACCATTGGCGCCAATCAAACCGTAGCGATTGCCGTTATTAAATTTGACGGAGACATTTTCAAACAGGGGCTTGGCCCCAAACTGCATAGTGATATTGGCGGTTGCGATCAAGATGTGGGCCCTGGTTAACAGTGTAATTGCGCATTCAAAGGCTCGCGATTCTACGCGCCTTTGAGCAGTGTTACACCTCCCCCCTAGCGTGCATTGTCTCGCGTAGCCGGCAGTTCAAGCAGAAAGCGTTCACCATCAAGCGCTTGGCACAGCCGTGTGTGCAGTATCTCAACAATGTCAGGATGCTCGCCAACCAGCGCGGTCGTGGTTACAGTCAACCCTGGATGGCGCTGTTCAGCGGCGGCGCAAATCTCAGCGATGTCGCCGCCTTCACCCGCATGACGCCCAGGCGATAGAAACAGCATCGCTAAGATGACCGGGTCAGATTGGAATTCCGGCGTATCCAGCAAATGCTCCAACAACGGCTCGTTAAAGCGGTATTCGTCACCTTCACGGCGCTCCATGGATGCTGCCGCGACACAGCTCACTTCATCTGCCAGTAGCACGCTTAACTGCCCAGCCAAACGATTGCGCACGGCGGTGACTTCTGGAATCGGGCTGCCGTGATCCACCAGCGCCACCTGTGGCGTTGTGCCCGCCTGCAGTTTTTCGCGCACGTTATCGGCCAATAGCTTGGCTAAACGCAGGTCGTTATTACCTCGCTCATCTACCAGCGGCTGGGCTACGCGAACGCTCACCTCGGGAAAACGCGCCTGTAGCGCGGCCATGCGCTCTGGCAGGTAGCCGGTCAGCGCTTTGCTTGGCCCAAAGAAGAACGGCAGCACAATAATCTCTGTCGCCCCCTGCTCAGCGCTGCGTTCGGCGGCTGGGCCAAGGGTAATCGCAGGGATGCCGTCGACCTCTTCAGGAGGAATCTTATTGGAGTGCAGCAGTGAGGCCGCCTGCACGGTTTCGCCCAGCTGGTGGCTGAGCTCCAGGGCCACGCGGCGTAGGTTATGGGTTGCCTGGGGCCGTAAAGAGCCGTTATCAACCAGAAAAATAGCGCGCATTAGGTTTCCTATAAATTCTGAATTTAGGCGTTAAACGTCAGCACATCCGCTGCCGCACGGTGCAACTGGGCGTGGCGCCCTGCCAGCGCGAGAATATCCCGGTCATAGCCGCCGCCGATCACCGCCGCCACGGGAATATCCGCGTCATGGCAGCAGCTAAGCACATAGTGGTCGCGGGCATACAGCCCCTGGTTGCTTAATGCTAGATAGCCCAGGCGATCATCTTGATGGACATCAACCCCCGCGTCATACAGCACTGCATCAGGCTGATAAGCTGCCAGGATTCCCGGCAACCATGACGCAAGCTCGGCGAGGTAGGCGTCATCGCCCATTCCAGTAGGCAGCGCAACGTCCAAATCGCTGGTGGCTTTGCGCGCTGGGAAATTACGCGCGGCGTGCATGGAAAAGGTAAACACGCCGGGCACATTAGCAAATAGCCGAGCGGTGCCATCCCCTTGATGAACATCGCAGTCAACGATAAGCACCCGCTCGACCCAGCCTAGCGCCAAGGCATGAGCGGCGGCCACAGCCAGGTCATTAATCAGGCAATAACCGCTGGCGGCATCGGCATGGGCGTGATGCGTTCCCCCTGCTGAATTACAGGCGAGCCCGGAGGTAAGTGCCGCTTCTAACGTTAGCAGGGTACCGCCGGTTTCTAGACGCACACGCTCCACTAGCGCCTCCGACCATGCAAACCCACTGCGCCGCTCGGCAGCACGCGCCAAACGGCCCTGTAAAAAAGCATTCAGATAGTCACGGGTATGCACCCGGGCAAGGGTATTAATGGGTGCAGGCTCAGGTGTTAGCCACTCAATGGGGCACGCCAGCGACTGTTCGCCCAGCAGCTGGCGCAGCAACCTGAATTTCTCCATGGGGAAAGGATGGTTGGCTGGTAAATCAATCGTATAACCCGGATGATGAACAACCGTTAACGCCATGCGCGTGCAGCCACTTTGGTCATAAATGTAAATAGCTTATGTTGCTTGATACCACTGTTTTAAACCAGCAAAGAAACTTCTTCGATGGCCATGAGGATATATGGCTTTTTGGTTACGGCTCGCTGATCTGGAAAGCTGATTTCGAGTACTTGGAGCGCAGACCCGCCTATATCGCCGGCTGGGCGCGGCGCTTTTGGCAAGGCTCCCACGACCACCGTGGCACGCCGGAAGCACCAGGGCGGGTTGCTACGCTAATCCGCGCTCAAGGCGCCCTGTGTCATGGCATGGCATACCGCATTACCCCCGACGTACTGGCACCGCTGGATGTGCGGGAGAAAAACGGCTACCTGCGTGAAAAAGTGCCGCTCACGTTTCTAGGGGAGCGTGGAGAAGCGCAGAAGAGTAAAACGCAAACCGAGGGGTTAATTTACTTAGCCACTGAAGATAACCCTGCTTTTTTAGGCGATGCGCCGCTGGAAGATATCGCCCACCAAATTGCCCACGCCCACGGCCCGAGCGGCTCGAATAAAGCCTACTTGTTGAACTTAGCGCAGGCGCTGCGCGACTTGTGCATCGACGATGAGCACGTCTTTAGCCTTGCCGACAGGATACATAAGCGATGACCCGTCATGCCGTACTCTCCCCTAGCACACCCAGCATCGCTCCTTCGAGTTTAGTGCTTGCCGTCGTCGCTGCCGTGGGCATGGCGACCATTGGCGTTATTTCACGTATTACCGAACTAAGTGCCGAAAGCATTACCTTTTATCGCCTGGGCCTAGGGGCTGCGTTTTTACTTATTTACTTGGTCCTGACAAAGCGCCACGTATCGCTTAAAGCGCTGCCGGGGCGTCACGTGGTGCTTAGCGGGCTGTTCTTAGCGGCATTTATTCTGTTTTACGTGCAGGCCATGAACTACACCCAAATGGCTAACGCTATTTTGATGGTGTATCTCGCACCGATTTTTGCCGCCGTGGTCGCGCATACGCTGTTTGCCGAACGCCTGACGCCTCAACAGGTGAGCTTCATCGGTTTGGCACTGTTTGGGTTTGCCATGATGCAGGAGTTCCGCCTTAACCTAGAAGACCGCCAAGACGTGATTGGGATGGGGTTTGGCCTTGCGGCTATGCTGGCCTACAGCGGCTTTATCCTCACCAACCGCCGTTTACCCCGTCACTTAGATGACCGCACCTGCGCCTTTTGGCAACTGTTGGTTGGAGCGCTGGCGATTCTTCCGTTTGCCCTATGGCAGCCCGACGGGCTAACCGCCGCTACCTGGCAGTGGCCGTGGCTATTGGCGGCGGGCTTCGTACCGGGCTTTTTAGCGCTGTTGTGCGCGGTTATGGCCATTAACCGGCTGCCTACCGCCCTTTACGGTACGTTAGCCTACTGTGAGCCGGTGGCCGTGGTGATCTTTGGCTGGAGCCTGTTTGGTGAAGCACTCACGCCGCTTCAATTGGCCGGGTGCTCGCTGGTGCTTGCCAGCGGTATTGCCCAAGCATGGCTAGGCGGTCGGGCAGCTACACCATCAACCACGACAGGATAACCAAGCCCAGCACAATACACACAATGGCGCCTAGCAAGGCGCCTCGCAGCAGCGCACGAACCCCGCGCCACAACAGCCAAAGGCCGATCACTAGCACAAGAAGACTGAAAAATGAGGCGTTGATACCCAGTGATCGGCTCAGCCCATCGACAAAGTCTTCAAGCGCGCCGAAGAAATTGGTAAATATTGCCAGTAAAAACTCGACGACCGCGCGAATGATATCGCCAATGATTTGTCCCGCTTCACTAAAAAATCCGTTTACCTGCATGCGTCTCGTCCATTGCTCTAAGGTGTGGGGCATTTTCGACCAAAATATCCCCCCTGGCAAAGCAATGCTGCCCGCCCTCTACGACGTTAGCCTTATTCCCATGCAACCTTTAACGCGTTAAAACGTCTTACTCTGCTATCGCGGGAGAGACTGGTGTCCGACACCAGCGCCGAAGGAGCAACGACCCCGGAAACTCTCAGGCCAACGGACCGCGACGGCAAACATCATTACCAGTACGTTCCGAAGAGCGGTTGATGACTGCGTCACTCAGCCCACCGAAGGAGCAAGCGCCTCACTTGATGCGTGAATCTCTCAGGTTCCATGACGGAAGGGGTACGCCTAGCAAACACGCTGCTGGGGGTATCGCCCGACGCTCATACAATCTGTGGAGAACTTCATGCAACGCATTGCAATTATCGGCGGTGGCATTACCGGTATTACCAGCGCCTATGCCCTCGCTAAACGTGGCTTTGATGTCACCGTCTTTGAAAAACACCGCTACGCGGCGATGGAAACCTCTTTTGCTAACGGCGGGCAGCTATCGGCCTCGAACGCGGAAGTGTGGAACCACTGGCCAACAGTGATTAAAGGTATGCGTTGGATGTTGAAAAACGACGCGCCACTGCTGGTCAACCCTCGCCCTAGCTGGCATAAACTAAGCTGGTTTGCAGAATTTATCGCCGCCATTCCCCGCTATGCCGACAACACCACGGAAACCACCCGGTTAGCCATTGCTGCCCGAGAGCACCTATTTCAGTGGGCGAAAGACGAGCAGATCGACTTTGATGTAAAGCAGAAAGGCATTCTGCATATTTACCGCGATAAAGCGGGCTACGACCACGCCGCCAAGGTATCGCAACTGCTGAGCAAAGGCGGGCTAGAACGCCGGGCAGTCACCCCCGATGAGATGCGGGCCATTGAACCTACGCTTGCGGGCAGCTACTACGGCGGCTTTTTTACTGAGAGCGACGCCACGGGCGACATCCACAAGTACACCAACGGTCTCGCCCAAGCGGCGGCAAAGCGCGGCGTAACGCTTAATTACGGCCACCAGATCACGGATATCGGCGCGGATGAAAACGGTGCCTGGGTAACGGCGGCTGTGGATGACGAAACCATCCGCCAAAGCTTTGACAGCGTTGTGGTATGCGCCGGCGTAGGCAGCCGCGCCATTGCCGCGAAGCTGGGCGACCGAGTGAACATTTACCCGGTTAAAGGCTACTCCATCACCGTACAGCTGGATGATGAAGCCTCACAACAGGCCGCTCCCACCGTCAGCCTGCTGGATGACGAAACCAAACTGGTCACCAGCCGCCTGGGTGACGACCGCTTCCGCATCGCCGGTACCGCTGAATTTAACGGCGCAAACCGCGACATTCGCAACGACCGTATTCAGCCGCTCATTCGCTGGGTAGAAGAGTGCTTCCCGGGTGTGAGCACCCAGCGGGTAGTACCTTGGGCGGGCTTGCGCCCGATGATGCCCAACATGCTGCCTAAAGTTGGCCCCGGCAAACTACCTACAGTGTTCTACAACACCGGCCACGGCCATCTAGGCTGGACGCTTTCTGCCATCACCGCCGAAATGCTAGCGGATGCGGTGGATACGTCTCAGGCGGCGTCCGTCGCGTTGCGCTAAGCGATTTAGAAAGGGGCCTGCGGGCCCCTTTATCTTTGCTGGCTGAGTACTAAGATTAAAACTCCACACGATCCCGCCCTTTCTCTTTGGCGCGATACAGAGCGTTATCAACGCGTTTCATCACGCTTTGTTGCGTCTCATGGGGAGTCACTTCAACAACACCCATACTGACCGTCACACTGCCAGCGCCAGGAAAATGGCTACAACGGATACGCTGACGAACTTTATCGGCCAATTTTACGGCCTGGGCTAGCGCAGTTTCAGGGGCGAGAATCATAAACTCCTCGCCTCCCCAGCGGGCACAGTAGTCCGACTCACGTAGGTTCTCTTCTAACAGCTTGGAAAGCGTTGCCAACACTTGGTCACCCACATCGTGTCCTAGGCTGTCGTTAACCGACTTAAAATAGTCAACATCCAACATAATCAGTGAAAAAGGACGTATATAGCGGTTCAAGCGGCCAATTTCGTGCTTCATCAAATAATCAAAGTGCGCTCGATTAATTAGCCCCGTGAGCATATCCGTGGTCGCTAAACGCTTTAGCTCGGCTTCTTTTTCAACCCGCTTAGAGATATCGCGCTGTGTCAAAACCAAGACTTTTTCAGCATAACCGGGCATTTCCATCGCTGTGATACGCCATTCAATAAAAGCAGACGCCACACCAGAAGAGAAATTACCCTCACTCTGATCGACGCCTGAAAGAGAGTCTCCCGTACGCAGCTCGCCTTTCATTAAGGCACCGCCAAGCTGGTCCAGTAACTGCTGATTCTTCACTTCACGGCGAACAATTTTAGGTAACGCGCCAAGCCATTCGTCGCGTTCACCGCCCCAGAAGTGGGCGTACTCCGCGCTAACATCCAATATACGAATGCCGCGTTTAGTGGGCTTACCGCTCAACACAGCAATCGCTTGGTTGCTTGACTCATTTGAGGCGGTTGAGTGGTGTAATGGTTTCAGCATAGTGTTTTCGTCCAATGAATCACCTTCATGCTGCGCTTCGTTGTTCCGCAACAATAATGGATAAACGGAGGCACGCCTTTGCCTACCGGCTGACTAGTACAGCGTTTAGCGTTGCAACGCTATACCACTTACGAAAAGTACTCGCTTTTACGTTACTTACAAATAGCTCACGTTACGCAGTCGCTAATTAGACAGTTGGTTTCGCTCTTCAAAGATTAGCACAAAGGCGGCATCGCACTTGAGAGGCTCTCGTATCCACCGAATTACTGATGCCAACGAAGAAAAGGCACGAGTCAAAGGTTCCAAAAATAGCTGTACAAAAACAAACCAGAACTTATACTTAAACGTACAATACTTCCCGTTATTGAGGCTAAGTCATGTCGTCAACGCTGCCCCCACATCTGACCCTTGAAGAACTCTCTCAGCTTTCAAAAAGCCTACAATCTTCTGCGCCGCTTCCCGACGTAGAGCTGCATGGTCTTGATATGGGCTGGTATATCGTACGGCTGCATTACAGTGACTCGGTTGGTTTACTGGTCGATGCGCAGGGTGAAACCAAGCGTTTTAGCGGCACACAATGGGTCAGCCGCGCACTGGCGCCGCTCGGCTTTACCCACGGTGTACTCACCTGGGCAGATGCCACTGATGAGATGGTTGGCAACGAAACCCCGCCCGTTACCGCTCAACAACGCATGGCTTACGGCGTTCGCGTGGCGTTCGAGACGCGGCACTGAAGCGCTGCTTTACCGCTTAGTATCCGAGCCGCCATATTGGTGGGCATAAAACTTAATTTGGCAGGCCATTCAGCATGCGCCGTCAGTCAAGGCGAACTCGGCCGCTCGCCAGTCTAAGCGCCGCCATAAAGGTCTCTGCATCGCTAATCCAACCTTGCTCTATCATCCATAAATTCCAGCGGTCGCTGCAGTCTCCATCCAGGAGGGTGTCATCAAGATCAAACAGAGCAAGGCGCATAAGGCACTCCTTTTTCGCGAGTTCGGCGGCGCGTAGGGTATGCCAAGGATGATGACAGGACGATGACGCCAGTACTGGAAAGGAGTGTTGCTGCCCTTGTTGCTGTTCAAACGGCTTAAGAAGCTAACCACTTCGCGGCAAACTCATCGGCAGAAAGCGGGTGGCCAAACCAGTAACCCTGGGCTTGGTTGCAGCCCATCTTCGCTAACAGCTCGGCTTGGGCGGCGCTTTCTACTCCTTCGGCCAAGGTTTTCATTTCCAGGTTATCGGCCATAGCAATGATGGTTTGTACGATGGCTCGGTCGTGATGGTTATCAAGCATGTCACGAACGAAGGAGATGTCGATTTTTAGCGCATCAGCGGCAAACCGGCGTAAATAGGCAAGCGATGAGTAGCCGGTGCCAAAATCATCAATAAACAGCGCGTAGCCCGCCTGACGCATGGCTTGGGTAATGATGACCGCTTGATCGGGGTCACGCATAAAATCGCTTTCAGTGAGTTCGAGAGCAATGGCACTTGGCGCTACGCTGGCGGTTAGCTCGCCCACATGCGTCGTCAATTGGGGGTCAGCAAACTGCTGAGCCGACATATTGATCGACAACCTGCCCGGTAGTGGCGTATCGCAAGCTTGCCAATGAGAGAGCTGGCGGGCGGCCTCTTCCAGCACCCAGTCGCCCAGCATGCAAATTAACCCTCGCTCTTCTGCCAACGGAATAAACTCTCCTGGGCTTACCCACCCCCACTCAGCATCGTGCCAACGGCAGAGTGCCTCGGCACCTGTTAACGTGTGGCTGGCGAGGTCAACCTGAGGCTGAAAATAGAGTTCTAACCGCCCCTCTAGGATGGCGAGATGGAGCCGCTCAGTCATCCATTGCCGGCGTTCTAAGGCATGGCGCATGGCGTGGGTATAGGGGCAGTGAGTGGATTCGCCCCTTTTGGCATGATGCAGGGCGATGCTGGCGGCGTTAAACAATTCTCCCACGTCCGGCACATTATTCGGGTAGCGGGCAAACCCGATACTCACATCGAGATTAAACACGCGATGATCTAGCTGAATAGGCTGCTTAATGACAACGCCTAACTCCTTGACGGTTTCCAATACCCGCGCCTCATCGGCCAGCGGTAGCAGTAAGGCAAACTCGTCTCCCGATAGCCGTGCAACCGCTCGCTGGGGGAGTTCGTAGTTCTGTATACGCCCAGCCACCGTGGCTAACAGCTGGTCCCCTACGTAATGCCCATGCAGGTCGTTGATCTCTTTGAAGCGGCGAATATCCACCAACAGCAGTGAAAGGGAGTGCCCTAACGCCAGCGCCTCTTCGCTCATGCTCGCGAGCAGCTCCATAAAGCGGATGCGGTTGGGCAACCCCGTGATGCCATCGGTATAAGCAAGGCGATGCATGTGTCGGTGGTCGCGACGACGCTCTAATTCAGCGGCGGCACCTGTGGAGAGAATCTGCAGCACCGACCGCGCAAATGCATTCGTCGTTAAGGGCTTCCGGTAGAACACCATCATGACCCCAATCGCCTCTCCACGGGCGTTATCAAGTCGACGCCCTATCCAGGCTTTAGCGTGTAACGGTACGCCGGGGAAGTTGAAGGTATCAACGTGATGCACCACGCTTTCTTGCTCTGCGACAACTCGTGCGGCTGGCGTTCCTGACAGCATAAACGTCAAATTATCTAGCGCTGTATGCGACGCTGTCAGACTAACGGTACTCATGGTTGCCTGCCTGAGCTGCGCTTCTATGGCCGCTGTATCGTTACCCCCCACATCAATAGGATGGTTGAGCTGCCCGATAAACCCTGCATCTGCTTCTAACAGCTCCACCAGCGTGGCAATCAACTGCTGAAAGTAACCATCGCCCGCCCGAGACGTGACCGTAGAGGCCACCTGAACCACGGCGCTCTGCACGCGCTGGGCCTCTTGCTGGTCGGTAACATCCGTAATAAAGCCTTCTAAGCAGGCAACCTCACCCAGATCATCAAATACCGCTTGCCCCTGCTCCCACACCCAGCGGTAATCGCCGTTACGGTGGCGATTGCGATACACAATTTGATAAGGGCGCCGCTGACGAATTGACGCTTCTACTTCTTGCTTAAGGCGCGGCTTATCCTCTGGGTGAACAAGGGAGGCGAAACTCACTAAACGGCTGTCCTCCAGTTCATCTGGCCGGTAGCCAATCAACGCCTCGGCTCCCTGGCTTGCCAGCTGAATGGTCCAATCACTATCATTTAAACAGCGGTAAGCCATACCTGGCAGATGATTAAGCAGCGTATTTAAGCGCCTTTCGCTCTCCCGAGACATTAACTCACTGCCCCGCAAAGCATCCTCTGCTTGGCGGCGCCCCAGCTCTGTCCCCGCTTGGGCTGCCGCAATACGAATAATGTCGTTTTCAACGGCTTCAACTTGCATTGGTCGATTATGCAAGATGGCGAGCAAGCCGATGGCAGAGCCGTCTGATGCAAATAGCGGCACTCCCAAATAGCTCTCGGCCCCTAGCTGACCCAGCAGTTCATCTTTAGGAAAGCGCGACTGGACGTCGCAAGGATATAGGCAGGTCTCGCGCCCCACCACCGTTTCGCAGGGCGTACCCAGCAGCGGGTAGGTAAAGTTGGCTTGCAGCTCCCCCGCCGACCAAACAGCCAAGGTGTCTGCTATACGCTCTTCAGTGACAGCCGCAATCAGGACGTGATCGACGCGCAACAGATGGGCCAGCAGCCCCACCAGCGCCTTAAAAAATTCAGGCGTACCGCTTAGCGATAACCCTTCCGCTAGCTGGCGGAAGGTGTCCGCCGCATCATTACGTTTGTGCATATCGCACTCGCCTTATTATTTTGAAGCCGCTAAGCAATATACGCTGTATCGATAGAGCACAACGAATTACTAAGGATAAACAGCAACTTTACGACTTTGCAATGCTCACAAATGAGGACGATGACTCATCATGGGTATATGATTAAAGGCAAAGAACATACCTTGGTGCTCGCCGCCACGCTGATGAGTGCAACGGGAGAAAACATGACAAGCCTTTCAGCAGTGGATAAAACACGCTACACAGCGCTTACTGACGAGCTTCCCTGTTTAGTCAGTCAGGCACTTTTAAAGTGCTCAAGCCTGCCAACGTTACCAGCAGTGGCGTTAAAAATATTAGAGATTGCCCGCACACAGGATGCCACTCTGCATGATTATGCGCAGGCAATTGAGTACGATCCGGCGTTAACCGCACGACTCATAGCGGTGGCGAATAGCGCGCAGTTTATTCGCTCCAGCCAACAACCTGTCGATACCAGCTTTGAAGCCACCCAACGCCTGGGGCTTGATGCCACCCTAGCCACTGTTTTGAGCTTTAGCCTGCTGCGCCACGTCCAAGGGAACAAAACCCAAGTTCGCATTTGGCAGCGCACCATCACTTCAGCCATTGTGGCAAGTCGCTTAGCCCACCAGCTTTGCCCTGAACATAGGGGCAGTGCATTTACTGCAGCCTTGTTGCAGGATATTGGCATCTTAGCGCTGCAGGCAGCTTATCCTCAGAAAGTGGAAAAGCTCTACGCTAATAGTGAGTTGCCCCACCAGCAAATAGCTCGCGCTGAACGGCAACAGTTTGGTTGCGACCACACTTTGGTAGGCGCTTGGCTAGCGGCTAAATGGGGCATGCCCACCTCCCTCGTGGATGCGATTTACCAAAGCCACGATGGCTTTTTAACGGATCAGTTGGAAACGCTATGTGTACGTTTGTCTGGGCCAATTGCCGATGCCTGGCTGTCAGAAGAGCCGGTCAGTGCATTTGCCACCCTGCTACGCAAGCTCTCAGTGATGGAAAGCGCCCCCCTGCTGACGCTCGACAACTTGTTGCACCGCTTGCAGGAAGACTTAGCGATAGCCGCTGAGACGCTACAGCTTGCTCAGCCCATTGACATGGATAGTCATGCACTGCTCATTGAAGCTCAGCAACTGCTTTTTCAGCACACGCTTACCCTTAGCGCCCGGCTTGATGAACAGACCCAGCGCTTAGAAAGCTTGCACCATCACTACGCAACGCTTGAAAAACAGAGCCGTCTCGACCCATTAACCCAGCTAGCCAATCGCGCTTGGCTAGAGGAGCAATTACGGGAGCGCTTTGTATTTTGCCAAGAAAATAATCGAACCATGTCAGTGGTATTTATCGACCTTGATCACTTTAAAACGCTCAACGACCGATATGGCCACCGCATCGGCGACCAAGTACTTGAGCACTTCGGCCACACACTGGCATCACTGATTCGCACGGGTGATTTAGCCGGGCGATACGGCGGTGAGGAGTTTTTAATTATCCTGCCCGACGAGACGGCCCACTCGGCCAAGCTTTTTTCACAACGCATTACCCAGCACCTCCAAGAGCATCCAATGACCAACGTTGACCAACAACCGATTTATGTGTCGGCCTCCATCGGCGTGGCCTGCTTATGTGATGGCGACTTTGGTAATGAACGCGAACTAATAGATGCCGCCGACCAGAGCATGTACTTCATCAAACGCTCTGGCCGGGGCGGCATTGCTACCTATGGTGGGGAGTGAGCATCCCTAACGGCTAACGGTTCATTGCCTGGGGTAGATAGAGCGCAATCTCCGGAAAGACGTGCATTAGCGCAATCGCCAGCGCCATGAGCAGGAAGAAAGGCAGCGTCGCTTTGGTAATCGTAAAAATATCTTTACCCGTTAACCCCTGGATAACAAACAGATTAAACCCTACGGGGGGCGTTATCTGCGACATTTCCACGACGATCACCAGGTAAATACCGAACCAGATCAGATCAAACCCAGCCGCACTCACCACTGGCATAATAATCGCGGTAACCAGCAAGATCAGAGAAATACCGTCAAGAAAGCAGCCCATGATTAGCAGTAACAGCGTTAACGCTATCAGCAGCATGGTCGGCGAAAGCCCCATCTCACCGATGGTGCGCGCCAGCTGCATGGGCACCTGGGTAAAGCCCATGGCGGAGGTGAGAAACGAGGCCCCGGCAATAATAAATCCAATCATGCAGGCGGTGCGCACGGCGGCAAATAGCGAGCTGGTAAAGATCTCGCGGTTAAAGTGACCGTTAAACCGGGCAATCACCATGGATAGCACAACGCCCACCGCCGCCGCTTCCGTAGGTGACGCAAGCCCCCCATAAATCGATACGATGATCCCGCCAATTAGCAGCAAAATAGGTAACAACGCCCAAGTATTGCGCAGCTTTTCAGCAAAGCTCATGCTTGATTCATCAGCGCCGGTTAAGCCGTTTCGGTTACCCTTCAATAATGCCCAGAGAACCAGGTACGTCATAAACATGGCAAGGATCATCAGACCCGGCCCGATACCTGCCATGAACAAGCGCGAAATAGACTGCTCAGTGACCACGCCGTAAACAATCAACACGATAGAGGGGGGAATCAACAGCCCCAGGGTAGAGGCACTGGCTAACGTACCAATCGCCATATTGCTGTCGTAACCTCTGCGCTCAAGCTCTGGCAAGGTCATTTTGCCCACCGTAGCGCAGGTTGCCGCTGACGAACCACACACGGCTGCAAACATACCGCTGCCGATAATATTGGTATGTAGCAAGCGCCCCGGCAACCGGTTCAGCCAAGGGGAGAGCCCCCGGAACATATTGTCAGCAAGCCCAGAACGAAACAGTATCTCACCCATCCAGATGAACATCGGCAGCGCGGTTAGATCCCAGCCGTAGCTTGCGCCCCAAAAATCGGAGGCTAAAATTGGACCCGGTGAAAAGGGGCTAAAAAACTCCAGCGCAATCCAGGCAGTCCCCATCAGTGCGATGGCGATCCACACCCCACTGCCCAGAAGCAGTACCAGGGTAAAAACAGTCGCTAAACTTAGTAGTAACACGGCAGATTCTCCAGGGTAGAAGCCTCAGGCTTAGTGCGTCTCGCTGTCATCAATTGCTGTAGCCTCACGAAAGCTAGAGGGGTCACGAGCGGCGATACGCAGCGCCATAAACAGGGCTTCAGCAAGCGCCAAGCACAGTAGCCCTACGCTGGTCGCCAGAACAGTTTGGGGAATCCATAGTGGAATCGATAAAAAGCCCGATGAGACATCGTTGTACTGAATGCTCTCTCGCGCCAGCTCAATCAAGCCGTAACCGAGCAGCAGGCCGATGGTTAGGGCCACAATCAAGCCAAATACTTCAAACCACACACGAATGGCCGATGGCAACCGCGAAATCAACAGCGTCACGCGAATGTGCGCGTGATGTACGAAAGTGTAGGCAAGCCCAAGAAAGGTAGCACCGACCAGTAAGTAGGCAGCCATTTCTGACACACCCGTGATGCTAAGGCCCAAGCGGCCTAGCCCTACCAAAATCAGCAGCGCGTCAATCAGGCGAAAGGTGACTTGAAGTGCAATTAGCGCACAGATAGCGACCATACATGCCGCAGCACCCCAAGCACCAAGGCGGTAGAGTTTGTCGAATTTAAACGTCATGTTCGTAGCCTCTTAGAGCGCGTAGATGGAAGAGACGGCAAAACGCCGCCTCTTTAACGTCACTAACGGCTTAGTTCGAAAGCTGCTCGCGGTAGGCTTCTAACGCTTGCTTGGCCTCGTCATCAGCACGCGCTTCCCAGTCGGCGAACAGCTCTTCGCCAGCGGCTCGTAACGCATCGGCAACGGTTTCATTCGGTTCAGAAACCGTGACGCCATTGTCAATGAGCGCCGCTATACTGGTGTCATTGTTGTCCCGGCTCATCTGCCAGCCACGCTCTTCTGCCCGTGCGGCTGCTTCCAGCAAAGCGTCTTGTGCAGCTTCATCTAAACGGTCAAAGCTACGCTGACTCATGAACACAATATTTTTGGGCAGCCACAGGTTGGCGTCGGTGTAGTCGGATACATAATCCCAGGCAGCCATGGCGTTGCCGGTCGCGCTTGACGTAATCATGGCGTCTACGCGGCCAGTGCTAAATGCCGTGGGGATGTCAGACTCTTCGGTTTCAGTTGGGCTGCCGCCCAGGTTATTCACGAAGCGCTGGGTATTGATGTTCGGCGCTCGAACGCGTAAGCCTTCAAACTGCGCGGGGTCTGTTAGCGGCTTAGCGGTGTAAATGCCCTGGGCAGGCCAAGCAACGGCGTATAAAGGAACCAATCCTTCATAAGCGAATAGCTCGGTAATCATTGGC
Organism: Halomonas sp. GFAJ-1; assembly: GCA_002966495.1. Taxonomy (NCBI): domain Bacteria; kingdom Pseudomonadati; phylum Pseudomonadota; class Gammaproteobacteria; order Oceanospirillales; family Halomonadaceae; genus Halomonas; species Halomonas sp. GFAJ-1. Next base: position 1,233,987 of record CP016490.1, on the reverse strand, counting down.
TTAGTGGCTTCCCATAAGGCGTAGGCCTCTTCGTAACTACCCGCCACGCCCGGCAACGTGTCAACTTCAAAAATCGGATCATCGTTAGAGAGCACCGAAAGGAACACCTCTCCCGCATCAATCGTGCCCCGGCGTACCGATGGCTTAATTTCACCATGGGAGACTAGCGAACCACCGCTGTGAACCGTAATGGTCAGCTCACCATTGGTCGCTTCCGCCACATCCTCTGCAAACTGCTTGGTGTTTTGGGTATGGAAGCTGGCATCGCCGTAGGGAGTCGCCATTGTCCACTGGGCGGCATGTGCCGTGGCAGCGAGACTACAGGCAGTGGCGAGAAGTAGCGGAGTAAAAATGCGTGTACGCATGGGATAAGTCCTCTTATTCATATTAATGGAGGTGTTGCTTCGGGGGTAAAAACGGAGGCGTTGGGCGGCACCCAGAGCCCAGTAAAATGCGACGTTGCCATTTCCGCGTGCCTAGCGCTTGCATACTGGGTGGCACACTCCTGGGCTAGGCGTCCTACGCTGCGGCAAAAGCGTGGATGGCTGGCGCTGCGCCATATCACATCATAGTTCATTGGCGGCAAAGGCTTGGGCAGCGCGATGCGGTATAACTCCCCTCGTCGCCACTCATCCAGCACCGTGGCCACGGGTAGTGCACCTATACCCAACCCTTCGATGGTTAACCGTACTATCGTCATTAACGTACTAACGCTATGAATACGCGGCTGCTTCAGGCCTTGGTCGGCCAAATAGCGGACAAGCTCTTCATAAGGCCTGGCTAATTTACCAAAGGAGATAAAGGGTAGCGTGCGGCACCACGCATGAGGACGTTCACTGAGCATCTCGGCGTGACGAGGAGCTACAAACATACCCATCTCATAAGGGCTTAGCGTGTCGTACTCAATATGCTCTGGCGATAAGTAGCCATTCATCGCTAATAAAATATCCAGCTCGTTACTCATCAGCCGATCATTCAGCGCAGGCGAGTAGTCAACGGTGAGTTCAATCATCAGCTTGGGGTAGCGCTCGGTAAGGCGCTGCATAAATACCGGAAACCAGCTGTGAACAATAGTTTCAATTGTGCCGAGCCTTAGCGGTGCTGAAAACGCTTCTTCACTATCAAATAGCTTCAGCGCTTCATCGCGCTGTTCCAACATGCGCTCTGCGTGCAAGAAGAACTCCCGACCGCGCATAGTAGGCTGAATTGGCCGGGCCGAGCGCTCAAGCAGCAGCTCTCCCACCGTCGTTTCCAAGCGTGATATACGCTCAGATACAGAGGGCTGAGTAATATGTAAGCGCACTGCCGCCTTACGAAAGGAGCCGAACCGGACTGCCCACACAAACGCTTCGAGTTCTTTAAAATCGAGCATAATCTTGCCTAACCAGCATTTTTACATACATTTTCTAGGATCCTGCACAGGCGCCGATGCACTGGCTTACCTTACCGTTCCATGATGCATCACCTCGCCTATTCAGGCGTTGGCTCTGCGGTGTCTGGCTGGCGTATGCGCTTCTTTTTTGTCTTTTTATTGAAACGCTTTATTTAGTTGATAATCGTATAGAACCTCAGCGTCAACTATTTTTCCACTAAATAACAGCATGATAGAAAGTGCCGATACTTAATATCGCTAAAAACGATTGGAACTTAGCGAGTCAGCTCCATATATTGGCTTTACACTGATAATTAAATAACTGCGATCACTATATTAGCCATTTACAAACAACAACTAATAACGCTGTTTTTTAACTACTTTTAATTAATAAAAGCTCTTAAGAGCTAATAACCCCCACCCAGGAGACGTTATGGCAATCCCGCTGCTTAACTGCGATATGGGCGAAAGCTTCGGCAATTGGTCGATTGGTCTGGATGCTGAGGTAATGCCCCACGTTGACTGTGCCAACATTGCCTGCGGCTACCACGCCTCTGATCCCCACGTTATGCGTCGTACCGTTGCTCTCGCTGCCAAACATAACGTGCGCATCGGCGCACACCCTGGTTATCCTGACTTGATGGGCTTTGGCCGCCGCTCTATGGCCTGCTCACCCGCTGAAGTGGAAGATATGGTGCTTTACCAAGTGGGCGCGCTGGCGGGTATTTGCCAAGCAGAAGGTGCTTCGCTTCGCTATATAAAACCCCACGGGGCAATGTATAACGATATGGCGGCAAACCTTGAACTTTTGGAAGGCGTCATGCGCGCTGTTCGGGCTTACGATGCCCACCTTCCACTGATGGTCATGGCCACGGCTGATCCTGAACCTCACCGTGAACTAGCCGCCAAGATGGGTATAACCCTTTGGTTTGAAACCTTTGCCGATCGCGCCTATGAAGCCAGCGGTCACCTTGCCTCACGCCGCCTACCAGGCGCCGTTCACCACGATCAAGCGACCATCGTCGCTCAGGCCGTGGCGCTCGCAAAAGGGGAAGCGTTGACGGCCCGCGATGGCACAGCGCTCAATCTTCCCTGTGACACGTTATGTGTTCACGGCGATAACCCGGAATCCGTTGCCGCCGTTCGCGCTATCCGAGAGGCCTTTACAGCACTGGAGTCCGCGTGAAACTGCGCTTAGAAACAGCGGCAATGGACGCACTTACCGTGCGCCTCTTCGATGAGATCGACGAAACCAATATGGCATGGATTATTGCCGCCGATCACGCTTTACGCGAGGCCTTTGGCAATGCCCTTATAGACCTGATTCCCTCCTACACCTCGTTGCTGGTGCACTACGACTGTCAACAGCTCCCTTTTGCCCAGGCCACCACGCTGATCCGCGACGCCTTACGCCATTTAACGCCTGCTGAGAACCAGCACGGCCAACTACACGAAATCCCCGTTTGGTATGACGAAAGCGTCGGCCCAGAGCTACCGCTGGTCGCTGAACGCGCAGGGCTGAGTGTTGGTGCTCTCATTGAGCGTCACTGTAACCACGATTACTGTGTCTTCGCGCTTGGCTTCGCGCCCGGCTACGGCTTTATGGGCTTAGTGGATGAACGCTTAGCCACACCCAGGCTGAAAACACCACGCCGCCGGGTGACGGCAGGTAGTGTTGGGATTGCCGAGCGCCAAACGGCTATTTACCCACTGCCCTCCCCAGGAGGGTGGAATATTTTAGGGCGTACCCCCGTGCCGCTGTTTGACTACGCCAAACGGGGCGAACCTTTATTGCGGCCAGGCGATAAAGTGCGCTTTAAAGCAATTACCAAGGCTGAGTTCGAAGCATCGGGTGGTGATACCTCGCCGATGGAGGAGCGTCCATGAGCCAAGCAATGCTAACCGTCAAACAAGCAGGACCGCTCGCACTCGTTCAAGACCTTGGGCGCTTTGGCGTGGGCCACCTGGGATTTACTCAAGGTGGTGCCGCCGATTGGATAGCGTTTCGCTGGGCCAACTGGCTGCTTGGCAATGCACCAGATAGCGCCGCGCTGGAAATCGTCATGGGCGGTAACCTAACGCTAGAAACCAACAGCGAGGTTCGCTTGGCGCTGACCGGTGCTGATTTGGCCGCTACCCTCGACGGCAAGCCGCTGGCGCCTAACCTAAGCTTTAAGCTCCAGCCAGGGCAGTCTTTAGTGTTTCGCCAGCCACGCAAAGGCTTACGCGCCTATTTAGCCTTTCCCGGCGGCTTACATGCATCTGAAGTGCTCGGCAGCCGTGCCTGCACCGCACGGGAGCAGGTTGGCGGCCTGCACGAAGATGGTAAACCACTGCAAGTAGGCGACTGCTTAACCTGGAAAGGCACTGCACCGGCGGTACGCCGTATCCCTGAACATCATGACCTGTCGATGCCCAACTCAGGCTGCCGCTTACCCATCGTACTCGGCTCACAAATCGCCTCTTTCAGTGGCCGGGGGCTTTTTCGAGCGTTTAATCAGCCTTGGAAAGTGGATAACCGCGCTGACCGCATGGGCATCCGCCTAACCGGCCAACCGCTATTGAGTACACAGGGCGGTATCATCTCTGAAGGCATTCCCCTTGGCGCGGTACAAATCCCCCCCGATGGGCAACCTATTGTGCTGATGAATGACCGTCAGACCATCGGCGGCTACCCTCGTCTAGGTGCCCTCACCCCGATGGCCTGCGCCACCCTTGCCCAGTGTTTGCCCGGTACCGAGGTATGGCTAACGCCGGTCAGCGCCAGCCAAGCGCAGGAGGCTTATCGGCAACAGCTGAGCGTGTGGGCATGACCACATCTTTTGGTATGTTGTTCGCACGAAAAAGCCCGCATCTTTCGATGCGGGCTGATCACTCTATTTAAGACACATAAACGTGTGATGATTAGGCGATATCGAAGCGATCCGCGTTCATCACTTTCGTCCAGGCGGCCACAAAGTCTTTTACGAACTTCTCGCCATTATCATCCTGGGCGTACACTTCTGCGTAAGAACGCAGCAGTGAGTTGGAGCCGAACACGAGATCAACGCGAGACGCGGTCCACTTAACAGCGCCAGTGGCGCGATCGCGGATTTCATAAGCGCTATTGCTTACCGGGTGCCACGTATTGCCCATATCGGTCAGGTTGACGAAGAAGTCGTTGGTCAACTGGCCTGCACGGTCAGTGAAGACACCATGCTTAGTACCCGCATAGTTAGTGTCTAGCACTCGCATACCACCCAGCAGCACGGTCAATTCCGGTCCTGTCAGCCCCATTAGCTGGGCGCGGTCCAGCAACATCTCTTCCGGCTTCACGATGTACTCTTTCTTCTGCCAGTTACGGAAGCCATCTGCCAGTGGCTCAAGCGGCTCGAAAGAGTCAACATCGGTCATTTCGGCAGTGGCATCACCGCGCCCTTTCAGGAACGGTACGCGGACGTCGTAGCCCGCCGCTTTGGCGGCTTTCTCAACACCCACGCTACCTGCCAATACGATGACATCAGCAACGCTGGCGCCGGTGTCGGCAGAGATCTGCTCATACACGCTCAGTACCTTTGCCAGACGCTCTGGCTCGTTACCTTGCCAATCTTTCTGCGGTGCCAAACGAATACGGGCACCGTTAGCACCACCACGCATGTCGGAGCCACGGTAGGTACGGGCACTATCCCAAGCGGTTGATACCATCTCGCTGATACTTAGGCCGCTTTCTACGATTTTCTGCTTAACCACTTCTTCGCAATAGTCGGTGCTGCCTGCCGGGATCGGGTCCTGCCAGATCAAATCTTCAGCGGGGACTTCCGGACCGATATAACGGGATTTCGGGCCAAGATCGCGGTGCGTCAATTTGAACCATGCCTTGGCAAAGGTCAGCTTGAAGTACTCTGGATCTGCCATGAATTTTTCGCAGATGGCGCGATAAGTCGGGTCCATCTTCATCGCCATGTCCGCATCCGTCATAATCGGATTGTGGCGAACCGAAGGATCAGTAGCATCGACTGGCTTATCTTCTTCTTTGATATCAATCGGTTCCCACTGGTGCGCACCGGCAGGACTCTTCCTTAACTCCCACTCGTAGCCGAACAGCAAGTCAAAGTAGCCCATATCAAATTGGGTAGGGTTGGTGGTCCAAGCACCTTCAATACCGGAGGTCACCGCTTTGTTCGCTTGACCATCCATGTGCGGATTGTTCCAACCAAAGCCCTGGTTCTCAACGTCAGAGGCTTCCGGCTCGGCGCCCAAGGCACCGGCATCGCCATTACCATGACATTTGCCGACGGTGTGACCGCCCGCCGTCAGAGCGGCCGTCTCTTCGTCGTTCATCGCCATGCGGGCGAAGGTTTCGCGCACTTGCTGGGCAGTTTTCAACGGGTCAGGCTGGCCGTTCACGCCTTCCGGGTTTACATAGATAAGCCCCATCTGAACCGCAGCCAGCGGGTTTTCCATGGTATCGGGCTTTTCGACATCGCCGTAGCGCTCGTCAGAGGGCGCCAGCCACTCTTTTTCATCGCCCCAATAGATGTCTTTTTCCGGCTCCCAGATATCCGCACGGCCAAACGAGAAGCCGTAGGAGGGCAACCCCATGGATTCATAGGCCACAGTGCCCGCCAGGATCATCAGGTCGGCCCAGCTGATCTTGTTGCCGTACTTCCTCTTGATTGGCCACAGCAGGCGGCGTGCCTTGTCCAGGCTCACGTTGTCTGGCCAGGAGTTGAGCGGCGCAAAGCGCTGGCTGCCAGTGCCACCGCCCCCACGGCCATCCGCGATGCGGTAGGTTCCTGCGGAGTGCCACGCCATACGAATCATCAAGCCACCGTAGTGCCCCCAATCAGCGGGCCACCACTCCTGGCTATCAGTCATCAGCGCATGAACGTCTTTTTTGAGTGCGTCGAAATCGAGCTTGCGCACTTCTTCACGGTAGTTGAAGTCTGCGTCCATCGGGTTCGATTTACGGTCTTGCTGATGCAAGATATCCAGATTCAGTCCTTCCGGCCACCAGTCCTTGTTGGACGTACCAGTCGATGTGTTGCCACCATGCATGACAGGACATTTACCGCTCATAGCTTTCTCCCTTATTGCTCTATGCCTTGGAATGACCAAGGGAACAAGTGCAGTGCATCCACGCTAAAGACGATGATTGCTGGCGCCTCGGATGCATTATCGATGTGTCACAGTTTTAAAGCACCTTAACGATAGTCACAATTTGCATTTTACAACCAAACCAATAGCTTTAGACTATTGAATATTTTGGCCTTTACGCCGATACCTGATGTATGACGATGGTGCAATCCAATCGACACCTGGGCGCGGGGTTCATCCCACACCTTCATTAACGCTATACTTCCATAACGTAAATTCAAATAACGATATGATGACCCCGGTCAGACGGTACTCGGCCTTTCGACTATCAGAGTAGCACTTCATGCTGACGACAAAACGTCTCTCCGCCGGTTTTACCCTGCTGGAATTGCTGGTCACGCTTGCCCTGTTTGCCACGCTGGCGACCATCGCCGTACCCAACTTTGCCAGAATCATTCAAGAGAACAGGGTGATCACGACGACCAATGATTACAAGATAGCGCTGAGCTTTGCGCGCAGCGAGGCCGTACGACGTAATCAGAGAGCTCTCCTGAAGCCTGCCGCCGGAGGGTGGAGCACAGGCTGGGAAGTGGAGGCCAACGGCGACATCGTGCGGCGCTGGGAGCAGTCGTCTGCTGACCTCGCGATCGAGAACGCTCCCGAAGATTTTACCTTCAACAGCCTAGGACGGTTGGAGAGCGCGAACTTTACCTCACAGAGTGTCTCGCTCACGCTGGGTGATATTGGCCGCTGTGTGCGCGTGGAGCCCAGCGGTATTTCCCGGGTACTGGCCCAGCGGCGAGCCTGTGACTAATAAAAGTGAGTACGAACTGATGCCCAAGGCCCAAGGCGGTATTTCTTTGCTGGAGTCGTTGATTGCCCTGCTGGTGCTGTCGATCGGCCTGCTGGGCGTGCTGGGACTACAAACCCAATCCCTGGTACATAACCGTGCCGCTTATTTCGAAACGCAGGCCACCAACATGGCACAGGACATGCTGGACAGGGTGCGTGCCAATCGCGAACAAGCCTCCTCTTACACGCTGGTACTAGGCAACACTCCCGAAGGTAGTGGCCTTCCCGGCCGTGATCAAACACAGTGGGTCGAAGACTTGGCGACTGCTCTGCCCGGCGGCGAAGGCGGCATCGAAGTTGCCAATCGGCGCGTCAGCGTCACGGTACGCTGGGACGACACGTCCGCCCCCGACGACGTTCGGCAAATCCAACTGGTATCGGAGCTCTAGCGTGAGCCATATTTCTCCTTCTCAAGCACAAGCGGGTTTCACGCTGGTCGAGTTGCTGGTGGCCATGGTCATCGGCCTTCTGGTCATGGCGGGAGCGACTCAGCTATTCATTTCGTCGCAGCAGAGCTTTCGCTTTCAGACAGCATTGGCGGATATGCAGGACACAGGCCGATTTGCTCTGGATACGCTGTCACGAGAGTTACGCCAGGCCGACTACAGCGGCGGCTGTGCCTCGCCACAGACCACCGTGCACGTGCGCAATATTGCCGATGCCAGCAGCGCGCCCCTGCCTTTACAGGCATGGGTGGATGCCTCCAGCGCCGATTTTGCCGCCAGTTTGAATAGCCCGCTGGACAACCAGGACGTGCTGGCGTTTCGGGGAGGCCTCATTGCACGCACTGGCTTTGCCGATGAGTCACTGGAAATAGCCAGCCTCGACAGCAACCAACAGCTCACGCTAAATCGTGATGTAGGCGCCGTGTTCAATCAACAGCTGTTACTGCTGCAGGGCCTGTTGAACTGCGATATTTTCTATAACACCTCCAACGGCGCCCGCGTACTGCAAAAAGCCAGCACGACCGGCTGGCAGAGTAATGTGGCACCCAACACCAGCCTTTGGGGCGCCGCCAGCGGGCTGGGCTATCAACCTGAGCAAAATGTCTCGCTGAGTGCATTGGGTAGCGCTATCTACTACCTGGGCATCGACCCGAATAATAATGGCAATCCGGCACTGATGCGGCTGGACCTCAGCACAACCACACCACGCAATGAAATCGTAGCTAGCCATGTGGTGGCCATGCGGACAGCGTTTCTGGTGGACGATGACTATCTTGCGGCGGACGACATCGACGATGCCCAGTGGCCTAGCGTGCGTGCGGTGCGCATTACGCTAATCGTGCAAAGCGACCGACCCAACCTGCGTAACGCCGACACCACGCTTGCCGTGGGCAACTTTCAGGGTGACAACGCCTTTACCGGCAGTGAAGGGCGGCTGTATCAGGCGTTCACCACCACCATCGCCTTGAGGAACCGCTGACATGTCGATGCGAGGCCACCCACAGCAAGGCATGGCACTGGTACTGAGCCTGATTTTTCTGGCTATCGTGACGATTCTGAGCCTCTCTTCCATGCAAGGGGCCATAACACAGGACCGCATGGCCTCCAGCCAACGCGACCATAGCATTGCTTTTCAGGCAGCCGAAGCCGCCTTGCGGGAAGCCGAGACACGCTTGCAGAACGGCGCGGCCCCTTCGGGAGGCTGGTCAACACATACCATGAACATGGCTCAACTCAATCGCAACCCGCGCTACCGATCACATGAAATTGAGACTATCGGTTCGCGCTCCGATAATGAAGGCGGTGAAGTCCGCGATATCCTGTATCGCATTGAAGCCCAAGGATTTGGCCATGGTGAAGATACCCGCGTGAGACTTGAATCCTTGTTCGTTCGCCAGCAGAGGTAGTGACCCCGTGAAGCACATCCGTTTTTTACCATTAATTCTGGCCGCCACCTTTATGCTAAGTATGGTTAATGAACCAGCTTATGGATTTGCTCCTCCCCCACCCCCAGATTATGATCCAGACGAAGACCTGGATCTGGATGACCCCGAACCAGAACCAACGCCTGATCCGCCACCAGAGCCAGAGCCCCCCATTGGCGGAGGTGACGATGCCCCTATCGACGAAGAGTTCGATATTCCCAGTGACCGTGTCGGTATTTCCCCAGCGCCTTTGAACGTCGTCAGCCGAGTGCCCCCCAATGTACTGCTGATCCTGGACAACTCGGAAAGTGGCCAAGAGGGGCTGGATGGCCGAGTGGCCATTGGTGAGGAAGACGGTGACCGAGAAAATCTGACGGCCTGCCAGCCCAATACGTTCAATGCCTCCGCATGCCCGGCGGGCGCACGCTCGCCGCTGAGCAAATCGAGCACCATGAAGCGTGTTGGGTTACAAATAATCGAAGACTATCGTAATAGCATCAATCTGGGATTAATGGCCTATCAACAGAACCCCGCCTCTACCGACAGAAATAGTTTCAATTCTGGCAACACCGTAGTGTGGCGCCTGACAGAACGTGCTGTTGACGTTCGCTACTCAACGCGGAGCAACCCAGACTGGTACAACCCTGCTTTTGAGGGCGCATGGAACTCCACCATTAAACGCTATCGCACTCGTTTACCCAACAGCGATTTCTACGCCTTTTTTAATGTTGGTGTTCCTGGTTATTTTACTGTTAATCGTACATCAACAAGCCTTCCAGGGCCTTCAGACGACAGAACAGAGTATTGGCGTACTGATACTTACCCCACTTCCAGGCAGGATCAAACCGTAGATCGATACCGCGAACTCACACAATCCAGTAGTTGCGGCCGGTCTTGCACTCGTCCTGACGCGCCCCATGGTGTTTATTACGCAGACTACGTTGCTTCAGCTGGTCTTCCACTCGTAGACAGCCTGCGCCAGCGCGGCATCCCCAATTGGGGGGCTCACGTATTATCCCTCCAACTGAATCAGCGGGAGTGGCGTACCACATCGTCACCTGGACTCGGTTATTTACATGTACCCATTGGTGGACTCAATGACGATGGCACGGTGAACAGTGCCCATTGGGAGGCGATCGAGACCAAGCTGGGCACCCAACGTCACGATTGGAGCGGCCACGGAAATCCCCTGACAGATCCAGAATGGCCCCTTATCTCTGCGGGCTTGACCCCTATCGAAGGCACCATGTACACCGCGCGTGATTACTTCTTGAACAACGGTGGCAGCGGCAACTCCTTCCGACGCGAACAGGGGTACCGTACGGACATCTCGATTCCCAACCTCAATAACCCCGAGGCGCAGCAGTGTTTAGTGAATGCCAATATTTGGCTGACCGATGGCTTACCCTCGGTAGATCGCTCCGGCAACTCGCTAGGCAATAACGTCAGTGGCGCTCTGGCCAGCGCCGAAGCGGCCCTCAAACGGCTTTATGACGATACCGGGGCTCGGCTCGCGAACCCTGTGCGCACCTATGTGGTCGGCTTCAACATGCCGCCGGACATCGCCAACCTCCCCAATGTCTCGGACGACCCGTTGGGCGACCTGGCCCGCGCTGGTGGCACCGAGCGCGCCTACTTTGCCAACGACGAAGCTTCGTTGAACCAGGTGATGCAGCAGGTGCTGGGCAATATCATCGCTGCCTCCCAATCCAACACCTCGGCAGCGGTGAACAGCGATGAGTTCGGTGTGGAAGATGGCAATCTGCTCTATACCGCCGGATTTAGAAGTGAGGATTGGTCAGGGCGCTTAGCCGCCTCAGAAATTCAAACGGATGGCAGCCGTAGTCAGCGCTGGAATGCCGAGACAGTGCTGTCCCAGCAAATTGGTAGTCGTCGATTACTAACATCCCAACGTCCTGAAGGTGGTAGTAGAGTGGGTGTAGAGCTAGCCGCCAACACCAGCGGATTAAGTAATGATGAGGTGAGTTGGCTAAAGGGCAACCCTGTGCCGGGTCTAAGACAGCGTCAGTCGCTGCTGGGTGATATCATCAACGCCAATCCGGTGCTTCTGCAAGGGTCTGGTAACCGCCCGCCGCTGCTAATGGTGGCCGCCAACGACGGCATGCTGCATGGTTTCAATGCAAACACCGGACGTGAGCTATTTGCCTATTTACCCGCCGAGCTAACACAGGGCGAGAATCCTCCGCTGCGCGAGCTGACTCGGCCAGATTACACCCACCGCTACTTTATGGACGGCACCCCAGCAGTACGGGAGGTTAATATTGAGAATGGCCCCTCTGCCGTGGTGGTCGGCACCATGGGCGCTGGCGGGCGAACGGTATTCGCGCTAGATGTCAGTAACCCCGGCAATGCTGAGTTGCTCTGGGAGTTTCGCCATCCGGAATTAGGGACAGGGGTTAGTCAACCCACGATTACCCAACTTACCGATGGCAGGTGGGTTGCCATTTTTGGGAATGGTTACAACAGCACCAGCTATCAGGCATCGCTATTTGTTGTCGACATAAAAAAAGCCGCCAACGCGCGAGGCCCGACCTTTTTACACCTCAAAACCAACACCGGTAGCGAAGCGGCCCCCAACGGTTTGGCAACGCCCACCGTCACGGCCTGGCCATGGCGCAACGATAACAGCGCAAACGGTGCCCGCTTTGCTTACGCAGGCGACCTGGCAGGCAATATGTGGCGCTTTCCGCTCACGGAAGGCGGCAGCGTCAATCGTCTCTACCAGGGTAGCGCCGACCAGCCAATCACTTCCGCCCCGGCGGTGACAATGAGCAGTGGCTCTACTGACACGCTGATGGTGCTATTTGGCACCGGCAGCTATTTCCGTAACAGTGATGTCGGTGATAGCGCACCTCAGCAATTCTTGGGTATTCAGGATCGTGTAGGGCGCACCGCGACCTACGGCACGTCAGATCTGGTGACCCAGCACATTACCGGCAATGCGTCTCGGGATGGCTTCAACCTGAGAGCGAGCACCAATCTTGCACCTTCCAGCAACCAGCGTGGGTGGCGCATAGAGCTGCCCCCGGGCGAACGCGTGATTGCCGCGCCATCGATATCCAGCAGCCTGCCACGCCGCGTCCGCTTCTCTACACTACTCCCCGATGAGTCCGACCCCTGCGGCGGCGGGCGTAGCGGTTTCTTCATGTCGCTGCTGGCTGACACAGGTGGCAGCGGCGGTTCCACTACCTTTGACCTCAGTGGCGACGGAAAGCCGGACATTGATGCCACTATCAACGGCGATGCTATCACGGGTCTTCAAGCTGGCACAGGTGAGCGCTTAGTAGGCGTTAACGATGGGCAAGTAGAGCGCTTGTTTATCGGCAACCCCGATGACCCCAACGCTTCACCTAATGGGGATGGGTCAATAGCTATTGGCTTTAGCGATGAACACATAGGCCGTCGCTCATGGCGTCAGCTGTTTGATGAAGAAGAGGCCGATATATAATTGCTCACACCTTATCGGCCAAAGCGCTTAGCAAACGCGGTAAGCTCATTCGTTAGCCAAGCTATCGCAGGATCATTGGCATACAGCCCGTGCTGGATCAGCGTCATGTTAAGTGCAGGGAGCTCTTGGGGTGGCACAACGATGCGCACTGGCAGCATCGTGATGAACCGCTCAGCCATTTGCCTCGGCAGGGTCATAATGGCATCGGTTAATGACACAACTCTAGCCGCCGCGATGTAATTTAGATTTTTAGAAATAACGCGGCGGCTTAGCTTATGCTGCGCTAAGCAGTTTTCGATACTACTGGGCAATAAACCGCTGATATCGGCCAACTCAACATGGGGCTGACGGGCAAACTGCTCGATGGTCAGCGCCTCTCCCACGCCGTCATTATCCGCTGCAGCTAAGCAGACCAACGCTTCATCCATCCACGGTGTTTGGATGACACCTGTGGGCAATGCGCTCTGGCTATCTAACCCCACCACCATATCTACCTGGCGCTGCTCTAACGCATCGCTAAGCACGTCAGGCGTAATTAGCTCTATCGAAAAGCTGATCTCCGGCGCGTAAGTCAGCAGTTGACTAAGAAAAGCCGGATACATCACCTCTTCAAAGTAATCGGTGGTGGCCAGGGTAAAGCGACGCGTGCTGCTCGCCGGGGTGAACGATTCTGGCGGGGCCAAGCCTGCTTGCAGCAGTGCCAATGCTTGCTGCACCACCGGCAGCAGCGCCAGCGCCCTTGGGGTTGGCTGCAAGCCATTGCCCGTTCGCACTAACAGCGGGTCGTCTAGCGCTTCCCGCAGCCGCTTTAAGGCGTGACTAAGCGCTGGCTGACTTAGATGCAGCTTTTCTGCCGCCCGCGTCACATGGCGCTCGCGCATCAACGCCTCAAATACCAAGAGTAAATTTAAATCAAAGTGGCGAAGCGAACGCATGGTGACTCACTATTTGCAGTGCGAATGGTTTCATTCTAAACATTCATTTCATTCATTACCAAAAACGCCTTATCGTCACGCCTCTTTCGCCTCTTCCACCTCTATAGGCGATGTCACCTCCTTTTTAAGTACGTCAGGAGACGCCCTGCAGTGACCCTTTCGCACACTCTCTCTGCACCCACCATGCCCAGCTTATATGGCGATGTTATCTCAACCTTTATGGGCGTACCCAAAGCTATTGATCCCAAAGCGACCGATGCTGAGGTAGTGGTAAGCGGTGTACCCTTTGACTTGGCGTGCTCTGGCCGGTCGGGCACCCGCATGGGGCCCAACGCCATTCGTCAAAGTACCGCCAATTTAATTTGGGAAGGCAAACGCTGGCCTTGGGATTTTGCCCTGGAAGATCGTCTGCGGGTGTGCGATGCGGGCAATCTGGACTATGCCTACGGCGAGCCGGAAAGCTTGGTAGATAACCTTGAAACCCATGCGATGCGTTGGCTAAAAGCGGGTAAAAAAATGCTCACCCTGGGCGGCGACCACTACATCAGCCTCCCGCTGCTGCGTGCCCATGCTCGGGAACATGGCCCGCTGGCACTGATCCATTTTGATGCCCATACCGACACCTATGAGCAAGGCACACGCTTTGACCACGGCACCATTTTCCACCACGCCTTAAAAGAGGGGCTGGTGGTGCCTGAGCACTCACTACAAATTGGCATTCGCACCAGCTACGACCGTCACAATCACCCTTACGAAGTGCTGGATGCCGACTGGGTGAACGACCACGGCGCCGCTGCGGTGTTGGAGCGCATCCGAGCCCGCGTGGGTCATCATCCGGCCTATGTGAGCTTGGACATCGACGGCTTAGACCCCGCCTATGCCCCCGGCACTGGCACACCCGTCTGCGGTGGTATGACCACTGATTTAATGCTGAAAGTGATACGCGGCATGGTAGGGATGGACTTGGTAGGAATGGACGTAGTGGAAGTAAACCCTGCTTACGACCACGGTGATATCACATCGCTTGCCGCGGCCACGCTGGGGCTTGAGTTTTTATACACGCTGGCCGCGTCTAAAAGCGCTTAACGAAGTTTGTTTCACAAAGGCCGCCGTGCCTTAGCGTTTTGAGCTAAAGCGCGGCGGCCAATTAACGGCTTAAGAAAGCCTTCGCACTACCCTTGGGAGGCGGCTAGTGCCTGGTCGATATCTGCTAATAGGTCATCAATATGCTCAATGCCAATCGACAGACGAACCATATCAGGAGAAACGCCCGCGGCCTTTAACTCCTGCTCGTTTAACTGGCGGTGGGTGGTAGATGCCGGAATGGAAGAGCAGCTCTTGGCATCGCCGATATTCACCAAACGCAAAATCAGTGATAGCGCATCGTAGAAGCGCTCACCCGCCGCTTGGCCGCCCGCAATGCCAAAACTAAGAATTCCCGACGCATGGCCATGCATATAACGCTGGGCCAGCGCATGGTCAGGGTGGTTTTCCAAGCCCGCGTAGTGCACCCACTTCACCAGCGGATGGCTTTCCAAGTGCTTGGCAACGGCTAACGCGTTAGCACAAATGCGTTCAATGCGCAGTGACAGCGTTTCCAACCCCTGCAGCAGGTTCCAGGCCGCCTGGGCAGAGAGCGCTGCGCCCATATTACGCAGCGGTACTACTCGGGCACGGGCGATAAACGCTGCCTCGCCGACATCACGGGTATAGCTCACCCCATGGTAGGAGATATCCGGCTCGTTCAGCAGCGCAAAACGTTTCGCATTTTCCGCCCAGGGGAACTTGCCTGAATCAACAATCACACCGCCGACAGTAGTGCCATGGCCGCCAATATACTTAGTAGCCGAGTGAACGACGATATCCGCCCCGTGCTCGATCGGCCGACATAAAAACGGCGTGGCAGTGGTGTTATCCACAATCACCGGCACACCATGGCGATGCGCTGCGTCAGCCAGCTTTTGCAGGTCTACCACGCCACCGGATGGATTGCCGATGCTCTCGCAAAAAACCGCTTTGGTACGCTCATCAATCAGCGCTTCAATGCCGTCGATATCGTCTTTATCGGCAAACCGCACTTGGATGCCTTGGCGTGGCAAAGTGTGGGCAAACAAGTTGTAAGTGCCGCCATACAGCTCGCTAATCGAGACGATATTATCGCCCGCTTCAGCGATGGTTTGGATCGCGTAGGTAATGGCTGCCATGCCAGAGGCCACCGCCAAACCCGCAATGCCTCCTTCCAGCGCAGCCACCCGCTGCTCCAGCACGGCGCAGGTTGGGTTCATAATCCGCGAGTAAATATTCCCTTCCACTTTCAGATCAAACAGATCCGCCGCGTGCTGGGCGCTATCAAATGAAAACGACGTGGTCTGGTGGATCGGCACAGCAACGGCGTTTTGTGAATCAGGCGCATAGCCATGGTGGAGAGCAATGGTTTCAGGCTTCATAAGATCGGCTCGCTGGTTGATGAGAAGTCATCAATGCATCCTAAACAAGCCCAGACGTCAAGGCTAATGTCATTTAATCTACTCATTGCTAGCACCTGCTTGTATTATGAACTGATATACCCCTAGGGAATAAGCCAACACAGCAGTAAATTATAATACTTGATGCTTTAACTTATAATTATCAATGCGCCTTTCCAAGGAAGCTTGTTACAGGGTGGTGTCGTTAAACATGGGTATGCGCCGCTTTATGGCTTGGGCCGCCTTAGGCACCGCCACTAAACGGATCAGATAGGCGACTACCAAGCCAGCGATAATCGAAAATAGCATGCCCATCCCTACACGAAACATCAGTGCCGTGAAAAAGGCGGCCAGCACTGCTGTTAAAATTTCTTCTAGATGACCTTGAATCCATTCGCGCCAACTGGGTTGCATAACTATCTCCTCATTAATGCAGTCGTTTCAGGTAGACCGTGCGCGCCCCGCTAAAACAGCCACCAATTATCCTACAGCTCAACTTGTCCGCTGCCAGAACCCACCTATCAGCTAAGCTGATTAACAGCGCCTTCTACAAAAACAACCTGCCATTCTTGTTACTAATTCACATGAAGCGATTAGTCATCTAACCAGGCCTGAATTTCTCGCAAAACAAGCGCTGGGTGTGTCATGTGGATACAGTGCCCTTCGCTTTCCATTATGCGCAGCGTGCTCTGAGGCATCTGCGCATGAATGTAACGACCGACTTCCGGGTTGGCAAGCGCATCATCTTGGCTTTGAAGCACAAGCGCAGCGTGCTGTGCTTGTGGCAGTAAATGGCGATAGTCTGAAAAGAACGTAGCCTTCGCGAATGTCTGCGCCAGCACCGGATCGGTAGAGCAAAAACTGCTTGAAAGCTCATCAATGAATACCGATGCGTTTTCGCTGCCCACTACAAGGGGTGCTAGGTAATTAGCCCACCCTATATAATTGCGCCCCATAAGATCAATCAGCTCTTCAAGGTCGTGTTTTTCAAAACCACCGTAATAGTCCGGCGGCATATTTAAAAAACAGGGCGATGGGCAAATCATGACGTGACTGGCAAAACGCTCGGGGCTAGCATTAGCGGCAAGCAAACCAATACTGGTACTAACCGAGTGACC